>NZ_QUJN01000005.1:0-220722 GCF_003480665.1 Clostridium sp. AM28-20LB
GCCAGAGATGAACTTGAAAAAAATAAGGATTCCATGAACGAACTTGAGTGGATTGGAAAAAATTTATAAAGCACACACCAAATTCCAGTTTGACGAACTGAATCCGAAAAACATTAGGGCGCAGAGGAGATAGAATCCTTTGCGTCCTTCCTTTTTATACAAGGGTTGACATCGTTACCAGGCTTGGTGCAGGGAGAATAATAATGGTTATGCAAGGACGGCCAAAGAGTTCCGGGAACAGCTTGTTGCACATATCGGAGGCACATTTGCTGATATTACGACTAGACAGAAGGGTAACACCTATTATAAAGACCTTACAATTACGCAGGAGACAAAAGAGTTGTATGCAAAAGAATATGGTTATGAGGAGACTGATTTCTTAGCTGGGTAGCAGTATGGGGGCAGAGGTAGCAGTACAGGTAGCAGTAATTTTCACAACTGCTACCCAATCAAAGCCAGTAAATACAAGGGTTTTTGGATATTGGTAGCAGAAGGTAGCAGACTTTTCAACTTCTAAGCCGAAAAATTAAACTTTAATGCAGAAATATATCGGTATATGAAAAAGAAGAATTGTGATTATTATTTTGTGAGAACTGCTACCCAAAGTTAATTACTGCTACCCGCAGATGAAGAAGGGAGAGAAGTGGATGTCAAGAAGGGACACAGCAATCCGGGCATTGTGTAAGAGCCTTGGAGAGGATTACAGAGAAAAACAATAAATTACGCAGGAGGAGTGAAAAACATGAAACACAGGATTTTTTATGGTTCGGATTTCAAATTAAATGATTCCGATAAAAAGATGTTTTCAAGAGATGGATATGAATGTAAGGCTTTATTGCAGGGGAAGTCTGGAATGCCAGTGGCAGTATCACAGAAAATGGACAAGGATTTTCCAATATGGAAAGTGCAGTATGGATTTTCGTGTCTGGTATTTCCGACTTATGAAGATGCAATGGACTTTTGCAGAGGGAGATTCACAAGAATAGATGGAAAGGCGGTGTAGAAAATGCAGACGATAAGATATCATCCGTTAATTGATGGAGACACAGATGGAAGGGAGAAAGTTCCGTTGTTTTTTTCAACGGACGGGGAGACAATCCTGCAGAATAGCAAACTGTATCTGTCGGAGATTATCCCTAATCATTACAGACTTTATTCGAAAGAATCAAAGAGCCGGAGGGAAACGGATCAAATGATAATTCATTGTCCGTTGTGTGGAGACACATTAAGACAGGTGATTCAAAACTACGATACAAATAAACTTGGGCTGTACACCTGTGACAGGTGCAGACGATAGAAAGAGGGAGGATTATATTATGGTATTTCCATTAGTAAAAATGAATAAGGAAGGAACCTTATTACAACCGACAAATTCATATTATTCAGAGGAGTATGCACAGCGAATGTGCGACTTATATCTGACGGATGAACTGAATCGGGATGAAACCGGGAAAATAAGGAAAACTTACAGACTTCATGCGAGTAAAGACCACAGCGAGGAGATGGCATTTGCTTATGAAATCCATTGCCCGAAGTGCGGAAATTATTTGAAACAGATTGGGAGACAGTTGACATTTAATACGCTGGGACTTTATAAGTGCCCTGTGTGTGACAGAAAGAAAGGGGGAAAAGAGTTATGGTAGATAACGTACAAATCACAGGAATATGATATTGAATTCTGGAATGCAATGAGAAATAAGGAAGTAAGAGGAGATATTCTTGCTAAAGGACGGGATATCAGTACGGGTACTTATAGCATGCCAACGGTTGCAGCCGGGAAGGTTATGAGTGAGATTGAAAAAGAATCTGATTTCAGAAAGATTGCAACAGTTATCCGTGCATATATGACTGGCTATAAACTCTTTGCGAAGGACTGTAAAGATAAAGCTGAGTTCGTAGCAGAAGGTGCTACAATTCCTGTTTATGAAGGCGCAGGGGATTTTAATGAAAATGCGATTGGAAAGAGAATAGTTAATATCGACCACCAGTTACAAAGAACATCGGATATGCGGTATATCATAGAAACTACAAAGACGGATGCCGGAACAAGGAAACTTCCCATTACAGAGGATGTAGCACAGATGTTTCAGGCAATCATTGAGGACAGAGTACCACCAAAGGTTGAAAAGGTGATTGATGGTTATAGCGGGTTTCTTTTCTACGATGAAAATGATATGCCTTTGGTGGCAATGCACTGGCAGCACCGATTCAATCACATGGTCGGCAGGTACAATGACATTTACCGGGTGCAGATGCCGAATATCACTCCTCATGTTTGTAGGCATACCTACTGCTCCAATATGGCAAAATCAGGAATGAACCCGAAGACACTGCAGTACCTCATGGGACATTCAGATATATCGGTTACGATGAATGTGTACACGCATATTGGCTTCGATGATGCGGAGGAAGAACTGAAACGGATGGAAGAGTTCAGAAAGGCACAGGCAGAGATAGAGAAGAAAAACGATACTAAAGCGGTATCGCAGAAAATGTTTAAAGTAGTGTAGCATTGTTACTCGGCAGAGACGCTCCGGTTATACTGGGGCGTTTTTTTTATGGAAAAATGATAAGGGTGACGATATAATATGTTAAGTAGCGAAAAGTAACTAGTGGTAGTATTGTGAGAAAGAGTTGCTTATCGTACTTGTGTAAAAAATGACAGGATAGATTTAGAATGATGTAGAATAGGAAGGTGTTGTTTGGATGGGTGTAACAAATAATGTTTCTATATATTTCCCGGTATATAAAAAAATAGAAAAGGAGATACAAGAATTAGCATCTGCTATATATTTTTGTGATGAGCAAAAGAATGTATTTTCGCTTGATATTGCAGATTTGATTGTTAGATGTCTAGTAGAAATAGAATCTATTGCAAAGGATATTTATAGAATAGAAAATGAGGTGGAACCAGATAATCCGGGTGAATGCTTTAAGTGGATGGAACAGAACTGGAATATATCAAAGAAAAAGGTGGTTGTTATTTCTCCATTTTTCCACTTCGATGAGATGAAGAGCTTTTTTCCATTTGATTATAAGAATAAGTCCGAAGAAGATTATTATTCTACATATAATGCAATAAAGCATGACCGAGTGAAGAATATCAGTAAGGCAACATTGTATACACTAGTTCGAGCGTTAGGTGCATTATACATATTAAATATTTATTTTAAAAATGATAGAATTCAGCTGAAGGATGATAATTATGCGGCACATGTAGATAGAACATTTGGTTCAGAAATTTTTTCAGTAGATATTGCGCCATGTAAAGATATTGTTGTATTGAGTTCTGAAAAAAATATAATACCAGAACAATGTATATACAAAATCATTAGAAAAGAATCAGATTATGCCTTTTCGTTATCTTATAAGAATCAATTTGGAGAGGTTTGCTCATCCAGTTTGGTTATGACTAATAAAGAATTTCAAGATTATGCAGCATCATGTGTAGGAAAGGGAATATGTACCGAGGAGTTTTGGGATTTTGTGGCAAAATTTTCGGGTATGACGGCCGAAAATTTTAAGGTAGGCTTCTTGAAAAATAATAAAGTTAGTGAGTTTATATCTGTGAGAGCGTATAAAATGAAAGCAACTTTCTGGGCTGAGTTGAATAAATAAAGTGAGAGTAGGAACGAGGATAATTATGGCAAATTCAAATCAAACATTAAAATGGATAAACAGCCTTGAGGATAATAAGATTATATTTGATGCTGGAATTATTGATGGCTCGAAGAACAGAGGTATTTATGGTATTTTTGCGATTGATATTATTAAAGGAACTGAATATTGTGCGTATGTTGGAAGAGCAGTTAATATTTATTCAAGATTTTTAATCGGTAAAGAAGCGCATTTTGTTAAGCTGAGAAAAGGTGAATTAAAGAATAATAAAATTATAGAAGCATTAAATGATAAGTGTAAAAGAATAGAAGTACGTGTGCTTGAACCGATAGAGTTCAAGTATGTAGACTATTGCAGGGATACACAATTAATGGCTTCGAGAGAGTGTTATTATATAGACTATTATCAAGCGCTAAATCAATGTTTAGAGCAATATCCAGATGGAAGTAATATTAGAAGGGAAGTGTGGAAAGAAGAAAAAATCCTTAGTAGTAAGAATTCTCCTTTTACTACTATTTCTACTACTAACAGGTAGTCACAACTTGCTCCATCTTGCCGTATTCTGCCAAGATGACAGGTTAAGAACACATTTTACAAACATCTGGAATTCCTTGCAAAACAGGGCATTTCCGGGCAAATTGAGGAGAATGATAACAATGATAAAAATACTTTTCATCTGCCACGGCACTCCAGTTTTATGATAATGCATACCTTCGCAGACTGGGGCAGAGTACGGCATAATATGGCAGAAAGCCTTGGGATTACTACGGTTTAGACTACTAAGGCTCATGACTGCAAGTGGGATAAAGGCAAAGATGTTGGGAGGATTTTTTAGTAGTAAGGGACTACTTACAGGCAATGTAGTAGATTTTTATTGATGGAGATGTGGAAAAATTATAAAAAGTATTGCATGTTTATTGAGGGTTGGATATACTAAATGCAACAGAGTTGCCCGATGCTCTTGTGGCGTTGGGGACCAAGCTGAGACTTGTGCTCAGCTTTTTTACGTTAAAGAGAGTTTTTGTAAAATATTGAAGAACTCAAATTCTGATTGAGATTTGAATGACTATATGATAAAATAAAGAATAATTTTTTATTTCGGTATAGGAGAAAAAACTATGTCAGTAAGTTACAATAGGCTTTGGAAACTTTTGATTGATAAGAATATGAGTAAGACACAGCTTATAAAGGATGCTAAGATTAGCACAAATGCAATGGCTCATTTAGGAAAAAATGAGGATGTGCGTGTAGAAGTGCTAGTTAAAATATGTGGAGTGCTTAATTGTAGCATGGATGATATCATGGAGATAAAAGATTGATTGTCTGAGTCCAGCTTATTGATCCAATAACGGAGTAAAATTATATACATGTTATTGGAAAGACTAAAAAGAGGTGATTTATATGCTAAAAGACAAAAGCTTGACGTATATCTCGTTGTTTAGTTGTGCAGGTGTTGGATGCTACGGTTTTAAGCAAGAGGGTTTCCATTGCATTGCAACGAATGAACTTGTAGATAGAAGATTAGCAGTACAGAGAGCTAATAATAAGTGTGAATTTGAATCCGGATATATAAGTGGAGATATTACACTTGAAAGCACCAAAAAGAAGATTTATGCAGAAATACATAGATGGAAAAAAATGGGTAATGACAAGGTGGATGTGGTAATGGCTACACCTCCTTGCCAAGGAATCAGTGTAATAAATCATAAGAAAAATGATAAAGATATTCAAAGAAATAGCTTAGTAATAGAATCGTTAGAAATCATTGAGAAGATAAAACCAAGGATTTTTATTTTAGAGAATGTTCAGGCATTTGAAAAAACATTTTGTGTTACAGATAAAAATGAAGTAATGCGTATTGGAGATTATATCAGAAAACGTTTAGGTGATGAATATACCATTTCGAGCCGGATTTTGAATTTTATGAATTATGGTTCAAATTCGTCAAGAACCAGAACATTGGTTATCGGTGTGCATAATAAGTATAGAAATAATATTTCACCATATGATTTATTCCCCCAATATAGAAAAGAAAAAACATTACGAGAAGTTATTGGTAGTTTCCCAAGACTTGAATGGGGGGAAATTTCACAGGATGATTTCTATCATGCATTTCGAACATATGATGAGAAAATGCGTCCGTGGATTCATGACTTGAAAGAGGGTGAATCTGCATTCGACAATGAGGATATAAAGAAACGACCGCATAGAGTTATTAACGGTAAAATTGTAGAAAATGTAAAAAAGAATAGGGATAAGTACACACGGCAAAAATGGGATAGATTTGTTCAGTGTGTGCATACGAGAAATGATCAGTTGGCGGCACAAAATACTGTGCATCCAGATCAGGATAGAGTTTTTTCTATACGAGAATTAATGGAAATGATGACAGTTCCACATAACTTTAGATGGATGGACAGGTCATTGGAAGAATTAAATCAGTTAAGTATTACTGAAAAGAGAAGGATATATAAAGAACACGAGGTTAATATTAGGCAATGCTTGGGTGAGGCTGTTCCTACTGCGGTAGTGAAACAAATTGCTCATAATATTTCTAATGAACTTTCTAAGAAGAGATATGAGTCAGTTGCAATAGGTACTGTGATAAAGGAGTATCAGCTAACAGATAAGAAAGAATTAAAAAAGTTTATTTTATCTGATCCATTGCAATTAGGAATATCAGGACTACAGAGAGTGGTAGAATTATGTAATGCAAAACGCAATGAAAATGCAGCGTTTTATACTAATAAATTTATGATTAGTGAAATAATGGATGCCTTACCGGAATTTTCGAACGAGACACTTAGAATTATTGAACCATCGGTAGGAGCTGGTAGCTTTTTGCCTTTATTAATTGCTAAATATGCGTATGTGCCTAATGTGCTAATAGATGTCATTGACATTGATAAAGATAGTATCGATATTTTAAAAGTCTTAATTTCAAAAATGTATATTCCTAACAATGTGCATATTAACATTATATGCAAAGACTTTTTGAAATTTGATGCAAATGAAAGGTATGATTTGGCTGTTGGAAACCCACCTTATGCAAATCTGAAAGATAAGTCAAAGGAAATGCAGCAAAGGTTGGCAGAAAATGTAAATACGGAAACAAATAATTTAGCGGAATTTTTTTTGGAAAAATGTTTAAGAATAGCTGACTATACCGCTTTGGTTCTAAACAAGACTATATTGTCCAGTGGTGAATATAAGCCAACACGTGAACTTTTGAAAAAGGTCTGCATTGATAAGATTATTGATTTTGGACGTTACGGTTTCAGTGAACTTTCAATTGAAACAATCGCATTAATGATTGATGTCAAAAGAAAACCGGGAAAGACTTTTATAAAAAATCTGAAATACAATATTTTCTTAAATCAAAAACAAGAATATATTACAGATTCACAATTTCCATATTACATTATATATAGGAATGATGAATTTGATGCAGTTGCTGATAAATTGGAGTTTGGCATTTTCGATGTATTTAGAGATAGGCAGATCACAAAGAAAAATACTGTTTCTAAAAATGAAGAAAATTGCATAAGAGTAATAAAAGCAAGAAATATTTTGGATGATGGGACAGTAGTTGATATACCGGGATATGATATGTTTATAAATTATAAGAACAATCAGCGATTGACAGCAATGCAGTATGTTAATGATATGTCGATTTATTTAACACCTAATATGACATATAAACCGAGAGTAATTCGTAATGTCAAGAATGTTGTTCCGGATGGCTCGGTTGCAGTTTTATGGCCTAAAGATGGTAGAAATATTTCAGATGAACAGTTGAGTTTTTTTGCAACAGATGAGTATAGAAAATTTTATTTTGTTGCACGAAATATGTCTACACAATCTATTAATGTAGATAAAACAAGTGTATTTTTTTACGGAGTGAGGAAAGATGACGAATAATCTGATAAAACAATTTTTGGATGAACATGATTATGATGTGAGGAAAACACATAATGGAAGATGGATAGACCAGAAGTGTATTTATGATGAAGTATGTTTTGTGTCTGACTGTATAGTAGACTATTTGTTAAATGGCGGGAAAGAACCATTTACATCACCACTTATATGGCATCAAGATTATTCTATTAAAAATGTCATGCATGTTTTTGGTAAACCGGATCCTACAACAGATACCGTAATTGATGAATATAATAAATTTTTTCGTCAACCAATGAAGATGTTAGCTGCAGCAGGAGTTTTAAAAGAAGAAAAGAAAGGTATTACTATATATTTTTCTGTAGAGAATAGGGACATGCTTGAACATATTGCTTTGAGAGAAAGAAATGCTTTTGATTTTATGTGCCTATATATAGAAAAAGTTTTGAAAGATAGTGGAATATGGGATCCGTTTGCTTCGTTTTTTGATGAGCAAACGAATGAACAATATGATAACTTAAAAGCACGTTTTTCAGAATTTTGTATCGAAAATACTCCAATAGGTACGGAGGTAGAGGCTAATAGAATTTTTACAACAATATTGAATCAATTGGCGTGTAATTATCATAAAAAAGGCACTGCGCGTGGTAAGATGTCAAAAACAATAATAACTTTGGATAAGATAGCATATAACAAGCCTAATTGGTATGACAATCTTACTGGGAAAGAAAAGAATGTTTCCAGAAGAGATTTCAGTGAAATGGATGAAAGCACGGTTGCTGATAATACATATGATTATATGGTGACAAGAGCGATGCGAAATCTTCGTGACTTCATTGAAAGATATTATAATAATGAACCGGAAGTTATTGATAGATATTCAATAGGACAAAAACAAAGTGCTATACACCATATTTTTCCTAAGAGTAGTTTTCCTCGTATTGCTATGTATATTGAAAATCTTATAGCATTAACTAGTGCACAGCATTTACAGGAAGCGCATCCAGGAGGAAATACAAGGAAAATTGATAAAGATTTTCAGTATACATGCTTGATTTGTAAAGCGGATCGTATAAAGAAGAATATTGAGGGAGAAGCAGGAATACCAGTTAAGTACAGTTTTAGCGATTTTATGTTTGTGCTAGATGTTGGACTTTCAACAGATTATTTTGAACAACTTGAAGAAAATGATTTTAATGCTGTGTTGGCAGGCATCGAAGCAAACTATTCATAAAGGAAGGGGGATCCAAATCTCTACAACCTTTCTGCCTGAAGACCGATGGCCCCCTTCGTGCGAATTTTCGCAGAATTAAACAGGGGGGATACCCACAGAATCCATATTATATGAAAATTTCCGCAGAATACCGCTTCTTTAGCCGATTTTGTTTTGCTGGATAATACCGAAATACGCATAAAAACCGTGTGTAAAACGATGGAAAAAGCACAGTTTTTATGCATATTTTCTGACAGAAATATAATCAGAAATGTCTTGCTATTCTGTGTTGTCAGAGTGATATATGTACTACCGAAAAAAGAAAGGCAGGTACATATTATGAAAAATGGAATCAGATTTACACTGGAACCAAAGCAAAGACCAAAACTGGCGAAGGAGATTGGCAAAATACTCGGAACAGCACCGCATTATGAGCGGGTGCCAAGCTGTGCATACGATATTGCAGGATACAGGCTGGACAAAGAGGGCGTGCTGCACATCCCGGAGGGAGTAGCGGTAGAAATGGTGGAACACTTAATTCGCCAGTTATGGGAACATGGGTTTCAGGACGATATGGAAATAACGGAAGAAGTGCCAGTGCAACAGGATAAGCTGACAATAGCGATTCTGAAAGAGAGCCTTACGGATACGGCATTGGAAAATTTACAGAAGATTATAGCAAATAAGCAGATGCTTTTTCAACGCGCATTTCAGACGGACAGCACAGAGATTGAAATTACAGATGAAAAAATAAATTTCACATGGTTTCCATACACAGTGGATGGAGATGATATTGCAGCCTACACGCAATTTATCTCAAGGCTGTGTGATATGGCAAGAGATGCAAAAAGGGTATCATCAAAGCCGACCGAAACGGACAATGACAAATATGCTTTCCGCTGTTTTCTGCTCAGACTTGGCTTTATCGGAAAAGAGTATAAGACAGCGAGAAAGATTCTGCTTAGAAATCTTATGGGAAATTCAGCATTCCGCTGCGGAGAATAAGGATAAAATGACATGGGGTGTCGGTGCAGACCGATGCCCTTTTTCTATGGAAAAAACAGTTGGGGCAACTTGTGGCAGATGATTTAGGTTATTCTTATAGAGCCTATATAGAAAATAACCTATATTACTTGCCACATCTTGCCCCAGTGTGAAAACAGCCGTGGTCACGCCCAGCGGTTATCATTTTCTTCCTGTATCTTTCTGCGATAAGCAGTGCGGGATTTTCTGCGGTTTCGTTCCTTTTTGCATTCTGGATTGTCACAGTATTTTTGGCGGTTTCCGTTTTTGATGAACAGACGGCCACAGCACTCACAAGTGGCAACGCCCACACGGTCGGCATAAGCAATGGGGTAATCTGTAGGGATAGATACATATTGCGATAGGGCGAAACGGGCAGTGTCAAAAACAGAGTGGAAATCCGGCATAACCTTCAATTCTCCATTTTCATCCAGTCCCAACTTCATAGTTACGCCATTCATTTTATTTAGGTAAGCTGATATTTTACCGAGGTGTTTCTGCATAGGAAACGAATTAAAATCTGCAAATTCATTCGTCCATGTGATCTGCGCAAGATCTGTGGAAACGTCAAGCCGTTCCAGACATTTTTTGAACATCAGGATGACAAGGGTATCCCGATACAGGCTTTCGAGATCTTTCCGCATGGTGTGAACATCAAAAGTGAAATTACCAAGAATGTTAGTGGAAAAATCCCAGTATTCCGTATCCTTTTCAATATCCCAACGATATTCTTCGATGTCCTCAGAGGCATAGTAGGGGTGTGCGTACTGCTGACACCAAGAAATGATATCATCGGCAGCAGTGTAGTCATCTTTTCCACGGATACTCTGGTACAGGTTATTCAGAGAAAGCCAGAGCTCATTTCCGTCCAAGCCGTATCCACGGTTGAGTTTCGGAACATCGCCCTTGCCCAGACAGGCGGTGATTACGATTTTTCCATTCTGTTCTGTCTTTTCATAGTATTTGAAAGTTGCGGTCAGCCGTGCATCCGCACTCATTTTCCCCAAACTGAAATCTTCGTTCATATTCTACCTCCATTCTTACCGATAGAACTTGCTTTCGGTACGAGTTTTTACCAATAGAAAATAGTCTTTGGTAACATTATAAAGTATACTGTGATAGAAAACAAGAGCAATTCATGTTTGGAATGCAGAGAGGAGGATGGCTATGGATAAAGTCACGATGAGCGTACAGGAAATGGCAATGCAGATGGGAATCAGCCTGAGCAAAGCGTATGCACTGACCAGAGAAGCGGATTTTCCAATCGTCCGTGTAGGCAAGCGGGTATTGGTTCCTGTTTCCGAATTTAAGGTGTGGTTATCGGCAAGAGCCACGGAGAAATGATACGTCAGAAAATAAGCGGGGAAGGAGGAGCACAGAATGTATGAGAAACTTCCGGAACAGTTGAAAAAAGACGGACGGTTCTGTCTGTGGAAATATGAAGAAAGAAACGGACGCATGACAAAAGTGCCGTATCAGACAAATGGCAGAAAAGCGAGCAGTGCCGATAAAAATACCTTTTCGGATTTTCGATTGGCAGTCAATGCAATGGATGGTTATGACGGAATCGGTATGGGTGCATTTGATGATTTCTGCATGGTAGATATCGACCATTGCGTGTTTGGTGGAAAGATGACGCAGATGGTAGAAGACATCGTGGAGAGAATGGACTCCTATACAGAATTCAGCCCCTCCGGCACGGGAGTCCGCATAGTATGTAAGACATCTTCCCTGTCTTATGATACGGGCAGATATTACATCAATAATCAGAAACTTGGTCTGGAAATCTATACAGCAGGTGTAACAAAGAAATTCTGTACTCTGACAGGAAATGTGATCCGCAACCGTGGTGTTGAGGAGCGAAGCACTGAAATTGGGGAAATACTGGAAACTTATATGCTCCGTCCGATTTCTAAGAAAAAGAACGATGTACAGGATATTCCCGGCAGTTATCTGTCCGATGATTCCGTGGTCCGCTTGGCATCGGATTCCAGACAGGGCGAAAAGTTCAAAGCCTTGTGGAATGGAGAAATACTGGAAGGAAAATCCCACAGCGATGCGGATATGTCGCTTGCAAGTATCCTTGCATTCTGGTGTGGCGGTGACACAGGGCAGATGGACAGACTGTTCCGAAAATCGGGATTGATGCGGAGCAAGTGGGACCGTGTGCAGAGTGGCTCAACCTACGGCGCATTGACGATGGAAAAGGCAGTGGCACAGGCATTGGATTTCTACCGACCTTATGCAAGGACATCAGCAGAGAGTGATTTTGATGATATGTTGCAGAAGCTGATAGAACTGAATGTGTCGGATAACAGCAGATACCCGTGGAATGACAACGGCTCAGGCAGATTGTTTGCTGATGTGTATAAAGATATCGCAAGGTATGTGCCGGAAAGGAAAAAGTGGTATGTGTATGACGGAACCCGGTGGATTCCGGACATTGGCGGACTGAAAACAATGGAGCTTGCAAAATCCCTTGCGGACAGTCTGGTCAGATATGCCCTGACAATTACCGATGAACGTATAAGAAAGGACTATCTGGAATATTCTGCGAAATGGCAGAGCCGGAATTACCGTAACACGTATATCAGTGATGCCCAGAGCGTGTATCCGATTGCAATGTCTGAGTTTGACCGCAATGTTTATTACCTGAACTGTCAGAACGGAACACTGGATCTGCAGATGGGAGAGTTCCATCCGCATACACCACAGGACAAGCTGACCAAGATTGCAGGGGCGGCCTATGATCCGAATGCAAAGAATCCACGTTTTACCAGATTTGTTTCAGAGGTGATGAGTGGGGATACGGAGAAAGCAAGGTTCATGCAGAAAAGCCTTGGTTATGGTCTGACAGGTGATACCCGCTATGAATGTATGTTTTTCTACTACGGTGCAACCACCAGAAATGGGAAAGGGACTCTGATGGAAAGCACACTTCATGTGATGGGAGATTACGGTTTGACTGTCCGACCGGAAACGATTGCTGCAAAACCGTCTGCCAACAGCCAGAACCCGACAGAGGATATTGCACGTCTTGCCGGAGTGCGGTTCGCCAATATCTCAGAGCCAAGGCGGGGATTGGTGCTGAATGAAGCACAGATCAAAAGCATGACGGGAAATGATACACTGAATGCCAGATTCCTGCATGAAAACAGTTTTGATTTTAAACCACAGTTCAAGTTGTATGTAAATACAAATTATCTTCCGGCTATTACGGATATGACACTGTTTTCGAGCGGACGTATCGTAATCATTCCCTTTGACAGACATTTTGAGGAATGGGAGCAGGAACAGAATCTGAAAGCAGAATTTTCCAGGCCGGAGGCAGCAAGTGCCATCTTAAACTGGCTGATTGAAGGCTACACCATCTTGAAAGAAGAAGGTTTCGCTCAGCCAAAAGCAGTAAAAGATGCCACTATGTCCTATCAGCATGACAGCGATAAGATGGAACTTTTTGTGGAGGAATTCCTGGAACAGGAGAAGGATGCGGAATGCCGGACATCGGCAGTGTATCAGGCATACCGAAACTGGTGCAATGACAATGGATATTTTGCGGAGAACAGCCGGAATTTTAACCAGGCACTTCGTACAATCGGTACGGTAGTCCGCAAGCGTCCGAGGGATGGTGGAGAAAAAACCACACTTTTAACAGGATATCGGCTCTTGTGCAGAGATTTCCTCTGCTGAGAAAAAGGAGGTATACATGGGAAAACAGAAAGCAGCACCACCGATGCGGTTTGAACCATCGGATTTTTCAACAGACAAGTACAGATGTGTGAATGTCATCAATTTAAGGGACAGATGCCCGGTCATTATTATGGCAAGCGAATCCTGTGACCCGCCTTATTACCGTGTGGTTGACGGGTCATTGGAGATGTTTTATCTGTCCTATTCTGAAGCAGTGGATTATTGCAGACAGAGTGGTTATATGACACAAAAATAATTTTTCAGGAGGTTTATTATGATTGACAGTACAGCTTATTATAACGATTTTTGGAACGAAATGAGAGGAAAACAGGCAGTTACGGACAGCCTTTATAACAACCGTGAAAGCAAGACAAATGCGTACCATCTGCCCGGAGAATCAAATAAAAAATATACGGCAGTACTACGGAAAGAAAGTGCAGTCCGTCAGCTGGCAACCGTTGTGAATGCGACCAGAAGTGACAGCCGTCTTTGGACATTTGACTGTGAAGGTCAGGCTGAATGGGGCGATATGGTCAATCTGGAGGGCATGGATAACGAGGACGATTTTCAGAGATTTGAAGTACAGGCATACCGATTGTCTGAGCTTGTCAGACTTGGATTGGAGTTCGCTTCTGACCAGTCCTTTGCCATAGAGGATTATGTAATCGGGAAAATGGCACGTTGTTTTGGCACAAGCGAGGAACAGGCGTTTATCAACGGAACAGGGGAAAATCAGCCGACAGGTATTCTGCACGCCACTGACGGAGCAGAAACGGGCGTGACGGCAGAGAGTGATTCTGCTATCAGCTATGATGAAATCATCAAACTGTATCTGTCCGTGGATAAGAAATACCGTAAACATGGTACATGGCTTATGAATGACGAAACGGCTCTGGCACTCCGTACCCTCAAAGATTCAGCCGGAAACTATCTGTGGAAGGAAAGTGATGAAACGATTTTCTCAAAACCTGTGCAGATTGTTGATTCCATGCCGTCTATCGGAAAGGGGCAGAAAGTAATCGCATTTGGAGATTTCAGCAATTACTGGCTCGTTCAGCGTTTTCCGCTGACTATCCGCACACTGAAAGAAAAGTTTGCCATGCGTGGACAGGTAGGATATCTGGGATGTGAGTATCTGGATGGAAAGCTGATCCGTAAGGATGCAGTCAAGGTATTTCAGATGGCAGCAGACTAAGCAGTTGGGTCTGTGGAAATACTGCAGCCCGTATGGAAGGAGGATTGCACATGGCAATAGAAAAACATGATATTTCTGGCAGTATGGAAAATACAATTGTCCCTGTAAAGGAAAAGTATACGCTCACAATCAAGGAGGCTGCAGCTTATTTTAATATTGGCATTAAAAAGATGAGAAGGATTGCAGAGGATAACCTTGGAACTGTGGCAGTTTATTGTGGAAACAGGTTCTTGATTATCCGTCCGAAGTTTGAGGAATTTATCCTTAATTCATCAGAAATATAATTCCTTTTATCTGCCGAAAGTAGTTGCTATTTCTGGGGAGTAGAGCGAATATACGATGAACCAATTAAACCCTTGAAAACAGCCACTTTCGGCAGAAAGGAAGTGTATTATGGCAAGACCAAATTTAGCAGAAAAGGATATATTGAACCCTTCGGAGGCAATTGACTATTTTGTCCTGAGCCGAAGAAAGTTTTATGATTTATTGAAAAATACGGATGGTGAGGATTTCTTGGCATACTACGGAGAGCGCAAGCTGATTCTCCGTGTTGCATTTGAAAAATATCTGCTGCACCATCCAGAGTTGAGGAGGCGAGGCTAATGGCAAAGGCAGGAAGAGGAGAGACAAGACGGGATTCCAAACGCAGAGTGCTGCGACCGGGAGAGAGCGTAAGAGCAGATGGAAAATATCAGTATAAATATCATATTGATGGAAAACCACATTTTGTATACAGTTGGAAACTGGAACCTACGGACAAACTTCCCAAGGGCAAAAAACCATGTCTTTCTCTCAGGGAGTTAGAAAAGCAGGTAAACACAGATTTAGATTTGCTTGTGAATATCGTAGACGGACAGATGACAGTCTGTGAACTGGTAGACCGATATTTGAAAACAAAGACAGGAGTAAGGCAAAGCACGAAACAGGGATATGTAACAGTGCAGAGATTACTTGCGAAGGAAGCATTTGGCAAAAAGATGATACGAAGTGTGAAAACATCCGATGCAAAGCTGTTTCTTATAAAATTGCAACAGGAAGATGGGAAAAGCTACAGTTCCATTCATACCATCCGGGGAGTGCTGCGACCAGCCTTTCAGATGGCGGTGGATGATGACATTCTGGTAAAGAATCCTTTCGGATTTCAGCTTGCCGGAGTATTGGTAAATGATGCAGTTACAAGAGAGGCAATCACAAAAGACCAGATGAGAAAGTTCCTAAAGTTTGTGCATGACGATGTGGTGTATTGCAAATATTATGAAGTGGTGTACATACTCTTTCATACGGGAATGCGAATATCAGAATTTTGTGGCTTGACGCTGAAGGACATTGATCTTGTGAACAGAACTGTAAATATTGACCACCAGTTGCAGAGAACATCAGATATGCGGTACATCATAGAAACCACAAAAACGGATGCTGGAACAAGAGTATTGCCAATCACAGAGGATGTGGCACAGATGTTTCAGGCAATCATTGAGGATAGAAATGCACCAAAAGTGGAAAAATCCATAGACGGATATAGTGGATTCCTATTTTACGATGATAATGGAATGCCACTTGTTGCAATGCATTGGCAGCACCGCTTCAATCATATGGTTGGCAGATACAATGACGTTTACCGGGTGCAGATGCCAAATATCACGCCTCATGTATGCCGACACACCTATTGTTCGAATATGGCAAAATCGGGAATGAATCCCAAGACACTGCAGTACCTCATGGGGCATTCGGATATATCAGTCACAATGAATGTGTACACACATATTGGATTCAATGATGCAGAGGAAGAACTGAAACGGATAGAAGAGTTTAGGAAAGCACAGACAGAGGTTGAACAGAAAAAAGAGAAGCCTATGTCGCACAAGATGTTTAAGGTAATTTGATATAGAAGATGGATGACGCTCCGGTATGGCTGGGGCGTTTTTTCTATGGAAAAGAAGTGAAAATGACGATATAATATAATGAAAGTTCTATGAGAAAAATGCACTTGAGGAGATATATCATGGGAGAATTTTTAATTAAAATTTTTGAGCTGTTATTGGGAGAAAATAAAGAAAAAAGGCAATATAGGTTATTTCATCTAAAATCCGTAACTTTTTTGTGGTTGATTTTGATTTTGTTTACCAGTAGGGTTTGGAATGTGCAGAAGTGTATTAAAGGTCTGATAAGCGAGAAAATACAAAGTATAATTTTAGATATTGCAAGAATTGGGGCACATTTATTTACAAGTTTGGTAATCATAGCATTCGTAATATTTGTTATTGCAGCAATTATTTATGAAATTATGTATAAAGTGTCTAATAATAATGAAAGAATAGATTATTTTCACAGGCTTAGGATAGGGGCATCATTCCGTTTTTCAAGCAGCCTTGAAAATGTTCTAATATTTCTAATGATGGGTTATGTTTTTGATAATAATTTTGTAAATGAATACACGGCTATTTATTCTCAATATTTATGGATATGTATATTTATTGCATGTGGGGTTGAATTTGTTTTTTCAAGTTCAATAGGTATTCTTAATAGATTTTTTGTGTTTTGGTCCCCATTAGATAAAAAAGATAAAGATTAGCATTATAGGATAGGAGTGAAAAATATGGAAGTGGATATAATTGTTCTTCCTAAGGATGGAAGCAAGCAAAAATTACAGATGGGAATGAAACAGGCAGTAAAAAATGTATTTAAGAAACTGTATAATAATCTTCAAGACGAAAATTTTGAGTTTGATTTAAATGAAGAGTGTGTAAATGTAAAATATCAGTTGTCGACAAAAAATGCTAATATGGTATTTGTAAAATTTGAATGCGAATATACATCGGCTAAATCAGCAAGGGTTTTGGACTGTTGTATAAATAAACTAATACAGGGAGAGCACAGAAAAGATTGGAATATTGTAATTACATATGATGAGGTCTCACAGTTGTATTGTTGTAAGTTAATGCCGCTATTTGGAATTTTTGAACGAAGAACTCGAGAATTAGTTTATATTACCGTTATAAAAATATTTGGAGTGGGATGGTATGAAAAATCCTTTAGTGAAAGTTTGCAAAATACATTGAAGGGTAAGGGGAATAAAACAAAGTTAGTAGAAGGTGCATTAAATGAATTGACGTATGAACAACTTAAAGAATATCTTTTTGTGCCGTTCAGTAGTCAAAATTTGTCAGAGGTATTAGAAAGTGAACTGGCGAAAGAACATATTCAAAGTTGGTCAAAAGAAGAGATGACAAGCATAATTGATAAATGTCGAAGTGTTTCCTTGTGGGACAGGTTCTTTGGGCAATATAAAAAATTTCAAAATTTCAAAGAAAAAATTGAAGAGTTGCAACCATACAGAAATACAGTTATGCACCATAAAAGGATAACACAACAAGAATATGAAAAGGTTAGAAAATCATTAAAAGCTGTTAATAAACTTTTGGTAGATGCTATTAATGTGTTAGAAGAGGATATATATACGGAAACACACTTGGTAGATGTTGTTTCAGCATTGGGAAATGTAATTTCTAATATTCTTGGAGATTATGTTCCAAAGTGGGTAGAAAGTATGAAATCTGCATTAGCATCATTTGGTAGAGTTGTTATTGAGGCTGCAATGCCACAGATAAATATCCCAGATATAATGCCTCAATTAACATTAGGCGCAGAATTGTCTCAGCATTTTCAAAGCGTATATAATGTGCCGCAAATTGGTAGCTCTGCAATGGCAGCGGCTAAGGCGTTATATCATAGTTCTGGAATGAAGATGGCAAGTGAAATGGCAGCACAGGCTAGTCGACTAC
Organism: Clostridium sp. AM28-20LB; assembly: GCF_003480665.1. Lineage (NCBI taxonomy): Bacteria > Bacillati > Bacillota > Clostridia > Eubacteriales > Clostridiaceae > Clostridium > Clostridium sp. AM28-20LB. The sequence goes on from NZ_QUJN01000005.1 coordinate 18,419, forward strand.
CGACAATGCCCGAAATAACAGGAATTAATAATATTATGGCGACTACGGATGCTCTTAATATCCCTGCAGCAAGAATAGCAAGCGAAATGGCGGCACAAGCCAATAGTATAAAAGCTATGTGTAAAATGCCTGCAATCGAAAGTATGACTGCAACAGCAGACACGCTGAATTCTTATGGCAAATTATTTTCGGACGAAATGGAAGAAACATATAGTAGAATCTCAGGGGATTTAGAGGCTGCTCGGTTAATAGAAAACGCTGAAGAAAAGAAGAAAGTGAATTCGGATGTTCCTACTGATGAAAAGCCTTAGTAGTAGGAAGTTTGATTTTACTACCAACTTTACTACTAACAGCCCGCAACAACTTGCTCAATCTTGCCCTATTTTGCCAAGATGCCAGTCAAAACACACATTTTACAAATCCCCGAAATTCCTTGCAAAACAGGGCATTCCGGGGCAAATCAAGGAGAAATAAAACTATGATAAAAATACTTTTCATCTGCCACGGCAACATCTGCCGTTCCACCCTAGCCCAAAGTGTCTTCACCCATAAAGTCGCATCCCAAGGGCTTTCCGCCCACTTCCTTATCGACAGCGCCGCCACAAGCACCGAAGAAATCGGCAATCCACCGCACCGGGGGACGGTGAATAAGCTGAGGAAGGTTGGAATTCCTCTGGTGCCGCACCGGGCGCGGCAGGTGACGTGGGCGGATTATGAGAAATTTGATTATATCATAGGTATGGACAGTGCCAATATCCGAAATTTAAACCGGATGCTGAAAGGCGATCCGGAGGGGAAAATATACAAATTCCTCACATTTGCAGGTTCAGACCGTGACATCGCGGATCCGTGGTATACGGGTGATTTTGACGCGACGTATGAAGATGTTCTGGAGGGCTGTGTGGGTTTTCAGGCATATCTGAAAGAACAGGGACAGATATAACCAAAAGTTTGATGAGTATCCATTTCAGGTTAAGATGGAAGGAACGGACTGTTTCTGTTGCAATTTATCAGTGTGCTGGAGGAACATCCGGGCGATTCGTGGATTAAAAAATATATTTTCCCGGGCGTAATGGTTCTAAGTCTCTGGGAAATGATTTCTTGTGGTTCAGCAGATGGATTTTATATCCTGGATGTGGAAAACCTGCGTCTGCACCAGATTTTATTTACAAAAGGAATTAATAATGACTTGCCGATGACACGCTGGTATTAATAAGTGGAGTGCTTTTTTATTTCCAGCTGAATCCGTTCGCAGAGATCCTTGACCGTGACAAGCTCGATAAAATCCGTTTCCGGAATATCGATCTCGAAGCAGTCTTCGATTTCTGTGATAAAGTATACGATCAAAAATGAATCCAGCCCCAGATCGTCGATCAGGCGGTCAGCCGATGTCAGCGGGCGGGTGATTTCTACGTATTCTGATAGAATGTCTTTTATTTCAACCAGGATTTCTTCCTGCGTCAGTTCGTGTTTCATGAGAAGTTCCTCCTAATATATGTGATTCATGCAGCTATTTTTATTGTAAATTTAATATAGAATCTGTGTTTGTGAGATGATTCTATCTGTGTGTTTATTTTATCATGAAACTGCCCGCTTGAGTAGATATATCCCTTAAAATAGGAGGAGCCGACAGGAACGGACTCCTGTCGGCGTAGGTATGAAAAAGTATATTATGAAAGGTCTTTTGCCTTTACGCGTATTACTATATCGAAAAAATGTGATAAAAGTATGTTCGGAATGTGAAGAAATCATAAATTTCGGAAAATATTTTGGAAGTGGATGGGGGAATAAAAATGACACGCAGATATAAGTTTGTGCAATTTTATTCATAAAAATGAAAATATATGCGTGAAATTTCTGAAAAAGATAGAATGTAAAAAGGTAATATGATATAATGAGCGCAAGTGAGCCAGAGAGCTGCTTGCAGATTTATGGCGAACGGCGAATGGCGATCACGATAGCTGCGTCAGCAGCGGTAAGCATCGAAGATGCGAATCGTGATATAATATGAACACTTACAGAGAACTTGTCAAATCTAGTGTGAGTTATAGCTGAACATTTGATGAATCTGAGATAAAGGAGAAAAATAATCAAAATAAAGATTCAAAAAAACATATCTACGAAGAAGAAGGCAGAACATCAGGCGGATGCAAAAGCATTTGCCGGAACGGGTTCAGAAAGGACAGGGAACGATGCGGGCGTTTACATTTGAAAATGCGACAAAGATTTATTTTGGCGGAGGCTGTGTGAAGGAGCACCTGCTGGAGGCGGTGAAGCCGTATGGGGAAACGGTGATGCTGGCGTATGGCGGCGGCTCGATCAAGATGAATGGCATTTATCAGGAAGTGATGGATGTCTTAAAGCTGGCTGGAAAACAGGTGATAGAATTTTCTGGCATCATGCCGAACCCGACTTACAGCAAGGTGATGGAAGGGAAAAAAGTCGTACAGGAAAATCAAGTGGATCTGATCCTGGCCGTGGGCGGCGGTTCAGTCATGGACTGCAGCAAGGCGATCTCAATGGCGGCTGCGACGGACAAGGACGTCTGGGAGGAATACTGGATCAAAAAGGGCGAGATTGATTTTGAGCCGGTTCCGGTGGGCGTGATTGTGACCGTGGTCGGCACTGGAAGCGAGGTCAACGGCGAGGGTGTAATCACCCATGAGGAACAGAAAATTAAGACGAGCCGGAATTATCCGCGCTGCAATCCGGTGTTTGCGATGATGGACCCGAAATATACCTACACGGTTTCTCCACTCCAGACGGCAGCGGGCGGTTTTGATATGCTCAGCCATGTGATGGAGACATATTTCAGTGCACCGGATGAGGATAATCTTTCGGATGCGATCTCGGAGGCGTTGATGCGGAGTATTATTGAGAACCTGCCGGTGGCGATCCGGGAACCGGAAAATTATGAGGCGCGCAGCAACCTGATGTGGGCGTCCACGATGGCGGAGATTGGCATTATCAAATTAGGAAAACAGTGTGATTTTGAGGCGCATATGATTGAACATCAGATGGGGGCTTACACGGACTGCAACCACGGCATGGGACTTGGCGTGATCCATCCGGCGTATTATCGTCGAATTTGCCGGGACGGCATCAAGAAATTTGTGAAATTTGCCGTAAATGTCTGGGGAATGTCACCAGATGGCGGCGATGAGGAAGAACTGGCATTTGGAGGAATTGACGCATTGCAGGCGTTTATTCATGAGATTGGTTTGCCGGGGACGCTGCGGGAACTGGGAATCACAGATCAGAGCCTGCTGAAAACGATTGCTGATTCATGTATCCGCAATGACGGCGGGTATCGGCAGCTGACGCACGCGGAAATCTTGGATATTTTGGAAGAGTGCTATTAGTACAAAGGAGGAAAATCATGCCACACATTGCAATATCTATGTACCCGGGACGGAGCCGGGAAGAGAAGGCAGCGCTGGCTGAGAAGGTCAGAACGCTGGTATCAGAAGAATTAAAGAAGGATCCGAAGGTTGTGACGGTATCGGTTCATGATGTACCGGCTGAGAAATGGCAGGAACATTTGGATACGATTCCGGGCGAGGAGAGATTCTATTAGAAGTCTAAGTCGGGGTTGCAGAAAGAGGCAAAAGATCATCAGACGATGGATAATATAGCTCAAGCAGTGTCGAAAAAATAAACTGCAAAAGATATATAATAATGAATAAAAAAGAACGGACTGTTCATAAATAGACAAAAAAGCATAGGATGTAGAGAATAGATATTTGAACTGTGCCGGTTTACAGAGTATCATCTGTAAACCGGGCAGAAAGAAGCACATTTACGCGCATTACTTAGTGGATTTTGTCTGTATGAACAGTCTTTTTTGCAGCATTTTATAATTGAGAAAATATTTCATTTACTCCTTTTAAATTCCCACAAATATTTCTTGACATTTCCCAGTTACATTCATATAATGAACATATGAACAATGATTCATATAAATAAAAATATTTCAAAGAAATCTTGATAAAATCCTGCAAACTGCTTTCACGAAAGAAGCAATGAAGCAGGGCAGAAACGCGTAGCATGAAGGGAGAAATCGGATGGCAATTCATGATGTAGAGTGCTGTGAGGAGTGTGCTGTTCACGATGAGGTTGTGCAGTCGGTCCGGGGAATGCTGCCGGATGACGATGATTTGTATGATCTGGCGGAGCTGTTTAAGGTATTTGGTGATTCGACGCGGATCCGGATTTTGTTTGTGCTGTTTGAGTCGGAGATGTGTGTCTGCGACATTGCACAGCTGCTTAATATGACGCAGTCGGCGATTTCGCATCAGCTTCGGATTCTCAAGCAGTCGCAGCTTGTCAAGAGCCGCCGGGACGGAAAGTCGGTGTTCTATTCGCTGGCAGACGACCATGTTTACCGGATTATCAACCAGGGCTTTGAGCATATTAAAGAATAGCAAGTTCCTTGAATGATGATAATGGATTGAATGAATGTGAAAGCGGTGCTATCTGTAAAGAAAAAAATTGCAGGTCTCGGAAAGCAAACATTAAAAATTTATAACTCAATAAAAAGAGGAGGATTATCATGAAGAAGAAATTTAAATTAACTGATCTGGATTGTGCAAACTGTGCAGCAAAGATGGAGGATGCGATCAAGAAGCTGGATGGAGTTAATGATGCGAGTGTCAGCTTTATGATGCAGAAAATGACGATCGATGCGGATGACGCACGTTTCGACGAGATCATGAAAGAGGTTGTAGAAGTGTGCAAGAAGGTGGAACCGGACTGCATTATTAATATGTAAAATTGGAAAAGGCATAATCGGATCAAAAGCTGCTTTTTAAAAGAATAAAATCAGATTGTGTAATGCACAGAAGGGCAAAGTAAAAAGATATAGGCAAATGAGCTGTGCCGGCACATTTTCCTATATCTTTTTTTCTGGGAATGTGTTTCCAGAATGAAGGGAGGCTTTATGAATCAGAAGCAGAAAACGATGCTGAAGCGGATCGTCGCGGCGGCAATCGTATATATCGCGGCGGCAGCAGCGAAAAAAATGAATGTATTTGCCGGAATGCCGCAGCCGTGGACAGAGTTAGTCGTATTTTTAATTCCGTATCTGATTATTGGATGGGATATTGTATACAAGGCGTTCCGGGGGATTAAAAATGGTCAGGTATTTGATGAGAATTTCCTCATGACAGTAGCGACGTTCGGAGCGTTCGGTGTGGGCGAGTTTTCTGAGGCGGTTGCGGTTATGCTGTTCTATCAGGTTGGCGAGCTGTTTCAGAGTTATGCGGTCAACCGTTCGCGCCAGTCGATCAGCGATCTCATGAATATCTGCCCGGAATATGCCAATATTGAAAAAGATGGACAGATAGAGCAGGTCGATCCGGATGATGTGGAAGTGGATGACATCATCGTGGTACAGCCGGGAGAGCGGATTCCGCTGGATGGCGTGGTGGTAGAGGGTGAATCGATGATCGATACCTCGGCGCTGACTGGTGAATCGGTACCGCGCGGTGCGGCAGCCGGGGATGAAATCATCAGCGGATGTGTCAATGGCAGCGGGCTTCTGCGGGTGCGCGTGACGAAAGAATTTGATGATTCGACGGTGGCACGGATTCTGGAGCTGGTGGAGAATGCCAGCAGCAAGAAGGCGAAGGTGGAGAACTTTATCACTCGGTTTGCCAGATATTATACGCCGGTGGTCGTGATCGCGGCGGTTGCTTTGGCATTTGTGCCGCCGATTGTGCTGGGCGGAGAATTTGGCGAGTGGATTCAGCGAGCTTGTATTTTCCTGGTAATTTCCTGCCCGTGTGCGCTGGTGATTTCGGTTCCGCTTAGCTTCTTTGGCGGCATTGGTGCTGCATCCCGCATCGGTGTGTTAGTCAAGGGAAGCAATTATCTGGAGGCAGTTTCGGAGCTGGATACGGTTGTATTTGATAAGACAGGCACCCTGACGAAGGGCGAGTTTAAAGTGACGGAGCTGCATCCGGCGGGAATCAGTGAGGATGAGCTTCTGGAGCTGGCGGCGTATGCCGAGAATTATTCGACGCATCCGATCGCGGAATCGATACGGGAGGCGTATCGTGAGAGAAAAGGCAGTTTGGCAGAAGCAGAAACTCAAAAGGCGAATGCGGGAACAGCAGAAATCGTTCTGGATGCTGACAATGACACAATAAAAGAGGTGCAGTCCAAAGAGGGTGTGCAGGGAGTGGTACGCAAACCCCTGATCGACTTAACCCGCATTGGTGAAACCAACGAGATTTCCGGTCATGGTATCGAGACAACGATTGACGGTCACAAAGTTCTGGCGGGTAATGGACGCCTGATGAAGAGTAAAAATATACCGTATCAGGAATGCGACGGCATCGGCACTGTGATTTATCTGGCAAAGGACGGAAAATTTGCCGGAAGTATCCTGATTGCCGATACGATCAAGCCGGAGACGGAGGATGCGATCCGTGGACTGAAGGTGGCTGGAATCCGCCGTACTGTTATGCTGACGGGCGACCGGAAAGCGGTCGGCGAGGCGGTGGCTGCGAAGGTTGGCATCGATCAGGCGTACACGGAGCTGCTTCCGGCGGATAAGGTGCAGAAGGTCGAGGAGATGCTGGCGGAGATGACCGGAAAGCGGAAGCTGGCATTTGTCGGCGACGGCATCAACGATGCACCGGTTCTCTCCCGCGCAGATGTCGGTATTGCAATGGGAAGCATGGGAAGTGACGCGGCGATCGAGGCGGCGGACATTGTCCTGATGGATGATAACCCGGCGAAGATTGCAGGTGTGGTTAAAATCGGACGCAAGACAATGGCAATTGCGCACCAGAATATCGTGTTTGCTCTGGCGGTTAAGGCGGTTGTGCTTCTGATGGGCGCGGCTGGAGTGGCGAATATGTGGGAAGCCGTGTTTGCGGACGTCGGTGTTTCCGTCATTGCAATTTTAAATGCGATGAGGGCATTAAGAACTAAATAATCGGTAATATCAAAAAGCTATGGTAGAAGGAATACTTGATGGTTCCGGAAACTGTAGCTTTTTAAACTTGCGTTTTTAAGGGATTTATATATATAAAACCAATATTTGCAAGTGGTAAAAGAATAGGAATAAGAAAGAAATCAAGGCTTGGAAAAGATAAAATGCTGGGAATCATACAGAATTTCCAAAATAGTTGTAATAATCCTTAATAAAATAGTAATTGAATCTGACGGAAGAATGAAGTATGATCAAATACCATAGGATATTAGACGGAAAGGAAGGAACAGGATGAAAAAATGGATGAAAACGGCGCTTGTCCTGGCTGCAGCGGTCTGCCTGAGTGTGGCGGCTGCGTTCACAGCACTGGCGGCGCAGACGTTTCAGATAACCGCTTCGATCGGCTCCTGTCTGATTGGTTCGGGGCAGAATACAGTGGATATTTCACTTTCAAGCAACGGTGATACAACGGGGACGGACGGAAAGATTTATCTGTTTGAATTGCGGCCGTATGAGTCGGAGATTGGAAGTCGGACTGATTATGTCAGCAGCGTAGGCGCAGGGGAGACGAGGACCGTCTCGATTCCTTTAAACAAGGGAACTGCCCAGGACCGCCTTTACAGCCGGTTTGTTCCGGCAGTGTTTGACGGAACTGCATTTACGGCAGTTGGCGCGGCACATTATATCACAAATCCGGAGGTGGTTGCATCCAATCAGGATGCGTTTAAGACGCCGCTGACGAAAAAGGGCTTGAATATCCAGTTAAATATGCTCAACGATGCATTTACACTGGGCGTCAAACATGTGGCGGTCAATATCGCATTTTCCCAGTTTTTAGGAAGTGGCATTGATTATGAGTACGATGGAAAAACGTATCATTTTAATAAGTCGGTGGTTGAAAATTATGACAAGGTGATCAGTACATATATCGGAAAAGATATATCTGTGACGGCGATCGTTTTAAATGACTGGAATGACGCGCACCCGGAACTGGTTCATGCGGGAACTGCGAAATCTTCGAGCGCCAATTATTATATGTTTAACACGAAGACACAGGAAGGATTTGAGACAACGCGTGCGATCTTCGCGTTTTTGGCGGATCGTTACAGCGGCAAGAATCATAATTCAAATTATGCGAAGATTTCCAACTGGATTCTGGGCAATGAGATCAACAACCAGATTTGGAACTACATGGGACCGGCAGATTTGAATACATATGTATCCACGTATCAGCAGGCATTCCGCACGTTCTACACGGCGATCAAGAGCACAAGTGCGAATGACCGGGTTTATTTTTCACTTGATTTCTGGTGGGGAGCTCCGTATGAGAACCTGAACGATCAGGTGCATTATACGGGCAAAGGCATTGTTGATACGTTTAACGCCCTGGCAGTAACGGAAGGTCAGATGGACTGGGGCATTGCCTACCATCCGTATCCGTACCCGATGACGGAACCGGAATTCTGGGATGATCCGGCAACGGGGCTGGTAACCGAGAGTGCAGATTCACCGATTGTCAACTTTGCAAACCTGCATGTACTGACCGATTATCTGAATCAGGATTCGATGAAGACAGCATCCGGCGAGGTGCGCCATGTCATTCTGACGGAGGAAGGATTTACTGCACAGAGTCTGACGCGCGGCGATGTGTCGGATATCCAGGCGGCGGCATTTGCATATTCTTACTATATCGTAGACAGCAACCCGTATATCGACGCGTACATTCTGAGTCGTCAGGTCGATGCGCCGTCAGAGGTAAGGGCAGGCTTAAGCTTCGGTCTGTGGTCCTGTGATATGAATCAGGGCAATGAGATTGTAGCGGTAAAGGATCGAAAGCTCTGGAGAGTTTTCCACGACATTGATCAGAAGAGATACACGCTGGAAACTTCGAATTTTGCAAAATCAATCATTGGAATTAATAAGTGGTCGGATGTGATTCCGAACTTCCGGTGGAAGTCTCTGGAACAGTAGCGGATGGTAGACACAGACTTGTAGAACAAAAACTATAAGAAAAAAGTATAAATAAAAAAGTGCCTTTCTTCTCGAAGAAAATTTCTTGAGAGGAAAAGCACTTTTTTTAGAAAATAAACGTATCTGATGTATCGGAGAACCGGGAGTCTCAGATACCATAGATGGTTTGCTGGATTTTGTCTCCGAATCCTGCCGATTTTATCAGATCTTGAGTTCTTATCAGATCTTATTGCTCTGTCTCCAGATATGCATCTTCTCAGCTTCCTTGATCAGCTGATCGCGGAACTGCGGATGTGCAACGGAGATGATAGCCTCGCATTTCTGCCAGGTTGCAAGACCCTTTAAGTTTACTTTACCGTACTCGGTTACCAGGTAGTGCAGGTTTGCACGTGTATCGGTTACGATGGAACCCTGATTTAAGGTCGGGAGAATACGGGACTGCAGCTCGCCAGCCTTGTTCTTGAAGGTGGAGGAGCAGCAGATGAAGCTCTTTCCGCCCTTGGACAGGTAAGCGCCCAGAACGAAGTCAAGCTGTCCGCCTGCACCGCTGATGTGCTTGATTCCTGCGGACTCTGCATTTACCTGACCGAAGAGGTCGAGGTCAACCGCGTTGTTGATGGACATGAAGTTGTCCAGGGCTGCGATGGTGCGGACGTCGTTGGTGTAATCAACCGGAGCACTCATGCAGGCCGGGTTGTTGTTTAAGTAGTCATACAGTTTCTTGGTACCAGCGCCGAATGCGTATACCTGACGGCCTTTGTCCAGTGCTTTGTGAGCGCCTGTGATCTTGCCGGCTGCGGCAATATCAACGAATGCGTCAACGTACATCTCGGTGTGAACACCCAGATCCTTTAAGTCAGATTTCGCAATCAGGGAACCAACTGCGTTCGGCATACCGCCGATACCTAACTGTAAGCAGGCACCATCCGGGATCTCGTCTACGATCAGTTTTGCAACTGCTTCATCGACATCAGTCGCTGCTGCGCCGCCTCCCATCTCTGCGATGGTCGGGTTGCTGCCCTCTACGATCATGTCTACGTTGGAGATATGAACGCCGTTCTCAAATCCGCCGAGGCAGACCGGCATATTTTCATTGACCTCTACGATGACAACCTTGGAAGTCTCGCAGCAGGCTGCCATATGGGAAGCATTTGGTCCGAAGTTGAAATAACCGTGCTCGTCCATCGGAGCGACCTGGAATACAGCTACATCCGGTTTGGTTGCGGACTCACGATAGTATCTCGGAAGCTCGGAATAACGGATCGGAGCATAGAAGCTGAATCCCTGTGCGATTGCCTTTCTCTCGATACCGCTCATGTGCCAGGAGTTCCAGGTCATATGAGCTGCCGGGTTTTCGATCTTGAAGATCTCCGGTACCCACATCAGGATACCGCCGCGGAAGTTTACATTCTCCAGTTCCGGAAGACGTTTTGCGATAGCAGCATCGACTGCTACCGGAGTGCCGGTGGTCCAGCCATAGTCAACCCAGTCGCCAGATTTAACGACGGAAGCAGCTTTTTCAGCGGAAACCAGCTTTTCTGCATACAGTTTCTTGTAATCCATACTTATTCACCTTGTCCTTTTTAATAATATGAAGAAGTCCGTACAAATGCGTGATTCGGACATCCCCCGTTGTTTATCAGTGTATCATCTCCACTACCCCTTGTCAACGAAAGAGGCGGAGGACAAAATAGGGGAAAATGACGACATATTCATATTTATGAATTACAGATATAAGTGTATGTAAATGGAAGAGAAATGAGTTTGTCTATTAATTCACAAACAAAATACCATGTTGGTTATAATGCCAGAGAAGATCACTTTTATTGAGAAAACGGAAGAAAAAAATTGTGCATTCCGCCTAAAGGCGATCAAAACGATGTAGAAATAAGTGGATTGTACGCGGAAAAATGAGAATCTTAAATCTTTATAAATCCATTGATAATTATTTGACAGGAGCCGCGTGGGGTGTTAAGATACAAATACACTATCATATTTATCACTATTTTACTATTTACTGCAGTTGTGTTATTTACGTGGTGGATCATTTTCAAGGAGGATTTTTTCAATGTCTAAGAAAGTCGTAATTGCAAGTGCATGCCGTACCGCAGTAGGTTCTATGGGTGGCCAGCTCAGTACTGTTCCAGCAGCTGAGATGGGTGCCGTAGTTATCAAGGAGGCTCTGAAGAGAGCAGGCGTTGCTCCGGAGCAGGTTGATCACGTATACATGGGATGTGTTATCCAGGCTGGCCTTGGTCAGAACGTAGCACGTCAGATGTCTCTGAAAGCTGGTCTTCCGGTAGAAGTTCCGGCAGTTACCCTGAACGTGGTTTGCGGTTCTGGTCTGAATGCTGTAAACGCAGCAGCAGATATGATCCTTGCAGGCGATGCTGACATCGTAGTAGCTGGTGGTGCAGAGAATATGTCCGCAGCTCCGTATGCTCTGATGAAGGCTCGTTACGGATACCGTATGAACAATGCGACCATGATCGACACCATGGTAAATGACGCTCTGTGGGATGCATTCAACGATTACCACATGGGTATCACCGCTGAGAACATCTGCGATCAGTGGGGTATCACAAGAGAAGAACTCGATGAGTTTGCAGCAGCTAGCCAGCAGAAGGCTTGCGCAGCTATCGAGGCTGGACGTTTCAAAGACGAGATCGTTCCGATCGAAGTTAAGAAGAAAAAAGAGACTGTTATCGTAGATACCGATGAGGGTCCGCGTCCGGGTTCCACTGTAGAGGTTCTTGGCAAGCTTCGTCCGGCATTCAAGAAAGACGGACGTGTAACAGCTGGTAACGCTTCCTCCATCAACGATGGTGCAGCAGCTGTAGTTGTTATGAGCGAAGAGAAAGCAAAAGAACTGGGTATCAAACCGATGGCTACATGGGTAGCAGGCGCTCTGGGCGGTGTAGATCCGAGCATCATGGGTATTGGACCGGTTGCAGCTACCAAGAAAGTTCTGAAGAAGACAGGCTGGAAGGTAGAAGACTTCGACCTGATCGAGGCAAACGAGGCATTCGCAGCTCAGTCTATCGCTGTAGCTCGTGACCTTGGCTTCAACAAAGACATCCTGAACGTAAACGGCGGTGCAATCGCTATCGGACATCCGGTAGGAGCATCTGGCTGCCGTATCCTGACAACTCTGTTATACGAGATGCAGAAACGTGACGCTAAGAAGGGTCTGGCTACTCTGTGTATCGGTGGCGGCATGGGCTGCGCAACGATCGTTGAGAGAGACTAATTTCTGACGCAGAACCGGAGTCGTCGGGGCTTATCCCCGGCGCTCCGGCTGTTTCTGGTTTTACGTATTTCAATTCAAGAGCTTTTTAGGAGGAACTGGAAGTGGGATTTGTAGACTATGAGGTAGACGGACACGTCGCAGTCATAACTATTAATCGTCCGAAGGCACTGAACGCGTTAAACGAGGATGTGCTGAAGGATATTGAAGCTGCATTTGATGCAGTAGACCTTTCCGAAATTCGTGCAATTATCCTGACCGGCGCAGGAGAGAAATCTTTCGTAGCCGGTGCTGACATCGCTGCTATGAGCGTGATGACCAAGGAGCAGGGCGAGCACTTCGGTAAATTCGGCAACGATATTTTCCGCAAGATCGAAACCTTCCCGGTTCCGGTTATCGCGGCAGTAAACGGTTTCGCACTCGGCGGCGGCAACGAGCTTGCCATGAGCTGTGATATCCGTATCTGCTCGGACAATGCATTATTCGGACAGCCTGAAGTAGGTCTTGGTATTACACCAGGCTTCGGCGGTACACAGAGACTCGCACGTCTCATCGGACCGGGCAAGGCAAAAGAGATGGTATTTGCGTCCCGCAACATCAAAGCGGACGAGGCATACCGTGTTGGACTTGTAAATGCTGTTTATACACAGGAAGAGCTGATGCCGGCTGCGAAGAAGCTGGCAGGCGCTATCGCAAAGATGGCTCCGATCGCTGTCAGAAACAGCAAGAAGGCGATGAACGACGGACTTCAGACTGATATGGATCAGGCTATCGTGATCGAGGAAAAACTGTTTGGCGGATGCTTCGAGACAGAAGATCAGAAGAACGGTATGCAGGCATTCCTTGAGAAACGGAAAGTGGAGCAGTTTAACAATAGATAGTTAGTTAAATTATAGTTGTATAATTTCAGGAGGATTTGTCATGAAAGTTGGTATTATTGGTGCAGGAACCATGGGTTCCGGAATCGCTCAGGCATTTGCCCAGGTAGATGGATATGAAGTATGCCTGTGTGATATTAACGAAGAGTTTGCTTCCAACGGCAAACTGAAAATTACCAAGAACTTTGAGAAGAGAGTAGCAAAAGGAAAGATGGCAAAAGAGGATGCAGACAAGATCCTTGCCAGAATCCATACCGGCGTTAAGACTATCTGCAGCGACTGCGATCTCGTAGTTGAGGCAGCAATCGAGAACATGGAGATCAAAAAACAGACCTTCAAAGAGCTGGGCGCTATCTGCAAGGCAGACTGCGTATTTGCTACCAATACATCTTCTCTGTCCATTACAGAGATCGGTGCAGGTCTTGACCGCCCGGTTATCGGTATGCACTTCTTCAACCCGGCTCCGGTTATGAAGCTGGTTGAGGTTATCGCAGGCTTAAACACTCCGGCAGAGATTGTTGACAAAGTTAAGAAGATCTCTGAAGAGATCGGCAAGATCCCGGTACAGGTAGAAGAGGGCGCTGGTTTCGTAGTAAACCGTATCCTCATCCCGATGATCAACGAAGCTATCGGTATCTACGCTGAGGGCGAGGCTTCTGTAGAGGGTATCGATACCGCTATGAAGCTGGGTGCTAACCATCCGATGGGACCGCTTGAACTGGGCGACCTGGTAGGTCTGGACGTTGTTCTGGCTATCATGGAAGTACTTCAGTCTGAGACTGGTGACCCGAAGTACCGTCCGCAGCCGCTTCTTAGAAAGATGGTTCGCGGCGGCAAGCTTGGCCGTAAGTCTGGCGAAGGCTTCTACAAGTACAACTAATATGTACATAAGTCTGGCTTCTTGACCAGATGAAAACATAATAGAGTACCAGATTTTTAAGAACCGCAACGGGGCGGCGCTTAAAGCCGCCTCTTAAGCGTATATAAGAAAATGATGGAGGAATAGACACATGGATTTTACATTAAGTAAAGAGCATGAAATGGCGAGAAAGTTATTCCATGACTTCGCCGAGAACGAAGTAAAACCTTTGGCACAGGAAGTTGACGAGACAGAGCACTTCCCGGAGGAAACCGTTAAAAAGATGCAGAAGCTTGGCTTCATGGGCATCCCGGTTCCGAAGGAGTATGGCGGACAGGGCTGTGATCCGTTAACATACGCTATGTGCGTTGAGGAGCTTTCCAAAGTTTGTGGTACTACCGGCGTTATCGTATCTGCACACACATCTCTGTGCTGCGATCCGATCCAGACTTTCGGTACTGAAGAGCAGAAACAGAAATACCTGGTTCCGCTTGCTAAGGGCGAGAAGCTTGGTGCTTTCGGTCTTACTGAGCCGGGTGCTGGTACAGATGCTCAGGGTCAGCAGACCAAGGCTGTATTAGACGGCGACGAGTGGGTATTAAACGGCTCCAAAGTTTTCATTACCAATGGTAAAGAGGCTGACATTTACGTTATCATCGCTGTAACAGGCGTTGTTGAAGTAAAGGGCAGAAAGAAAAAAGAGATCTCTGCATTTATCGTAGAGAAAGGAACTCCGGGCTTTACCTTCGGTACCAAAGAGAAGAAGATGGGTATCCGTGGATCTGCTACATACGAGCTGATCTTCACAGATTGCCGTATCCCGAAAGAGAACCTGCTTGGCCAGAAGGGCAAAGGTTTCCACATCGCTATGCATACCCTGGATGGCGGACGTATCGGTATCGCTTCCCAGGCACTTGGTCTTGCAGAGGGCGCTCTTGAGAGAACTGTTGATTACGTAAAAGAGAGAAAACAGTTTGGTCGTGCTATCGGTCAGTTCCAGAACACTCAGTTCCAGCTGGCAGATATGGCTACCAAAGTTAAAGCAGCTCAGCTCCTTGTTTACAGAGCAGCCGTTGCTAAGAAGACACAGAAAACCTATTCTGTAGAAGCAGCTATGGCTAAACTGTATGCAGCAGAGGTTGCTATGGAAGTTACAACCAAGGCTGTACAGCTTCACGGTGGTTACGGCTACACGAGAGAGTACGATGTAGAGCGTATGATGCGTGATGCTAAGATCACTGAGATCTACGAGGGTACATCTGAGGTTCAGAGAATGGTTATCTCCGCTGATCTGTTAAAATAATTCAGTCTGCAGAGAAATCAGAACAATCTCAGTCCTAGAGAAAAAAGAAAAAAATAAGGAGTGAAAATACCGTGAAAATTGTAGTTTGTGTAAAACAGGTTCCGGATACCAAAGGCGGAGTTAAATTTAACCCGGATGGTACTCTTGACAGAAGCGCAATGCTGGCAATCATGAACCCAGATGATAAAGCAGGTCTGGAGGCAGCGCTTCGCTTAAAAGATCAGTATGGTGCAGAAGTTACCGTAGTTACTATGGGTCTTCCGAAGGCTGAAGAGGTTCTTCGCGAGGCTATGGCTATGGGCGCAGACAATGGTGTTCTTGTAACTGACCGTGTACTCGGTGGTGCAGATACCTGGGCTACTTCCCAGACAATCGCAGGTGCACTTCGCAACCTTGATTATGACTTAATCATCACTGGCCGTCAGGCTATCGATGGCGATACCGCTCAGGTAGGTCCGCAGATCTCCGAGCATCTTGGACTTCCGGTAATCAGCTACGCTCAGAACATCCGTGAAGTAAACGAAGCTGAGAAATACATCGTAGTTGAGCGTCAGTATGATGATAGATATCACGTAGTAAAAGCACAGCTTCCGTGTCTTTTAACCGCTCTTGCAGAGTTAAACGAGCCGCGTTACATGACTCCGGGCGGAATCTTCGATGCATACGCAAAAGAGATCACCGTTTGGGGCAGAAAAGATCTGAAAGAGGTTGAGGATTCCAACCTCGGTCTGAAGGGTTCACCGACACAGATCGCAAAAGCTTCCGATAAGGTAAGAAAGGGTGCTGGCGAGAAGGTAGAACTGGATCCGGCAGCTTCCGCAGATTATATCGTTGGCAAACTGGCAGAGAAACACATTATCTAATTATTTTATAGAAAAGAGTGGTGAATAAGATGAACAACTTAGAAGCATATAAGGGCGTATTTGTCTTTGCACAGCAGGTGGATAATGTTATCAGCAATATCGCTTTTGAGCTGATTGGCAAAGGTAAAGAATTAGCAAAAGATTTAGGAGTAGAGGTAACCGCTGTTTTAGTTGGTTCTGACGTTAAGGGTCTTGCAGATCAGTTAGCAGAGTACGGTGCAGACAAGGTTATCGTTGTAGACGATCCGGAGTTAAAAGAGTACCGTACAGAGCCGTACACACATGCAATCGCATCTGTTATTGAAGAGTTCAAACCGGAAATCTTCCTGATCGGTGCTACTGCAATCGGTCGTGACCTTGGTCCGCGTGTTTGCGCTAGAATCCATACAGGTCTGACTGCAGACTGTACAAAACTTGATATCGGTGATTTCCCGATGAATCCGGTTCCGGGTAGAGAGACAAAGCACAATCAGCTGCTTATGACTCGTCCGGCATTCGGCGGCAACACCATCGCTACCATCGCTTGCCCGGATTTCCGTCCGCAGATGGCAACCGTTCGTCCGGGTGTTATGCAGAAGGCTCCGAAGGAAGCTGGCAAAAAAGCTGTTGTTACTGAGTTCAATCCGGGATTCACAAAGAACAACAAATATGTTGATATTCTGGAAGTTGTTAAGGCTGTATCCAACACCGTTGATATCATGGATGCTAAGATCCTTGTATCCGGCGGTCGTGGCGTAGGAAGCCCGGAGAACTTCAAGATTCTGGATGATCTGGCAGAGGCTATCGGCGGTACCGTAAGCTGCTCTCGTGCAGTTGTAGATGCTGGCTGGAAGCCGAAGGATCTTCAGGTAGGTCAGACAGGTAAGACTGTTCGCCCGAACGTATACTTTGCAATCGGTATCTCCGGTGCTATTCAGCATCTGGCAGGTATGGAAGAGTCTGACATCATCGTTGCTATCAACAAAGATGAGTCTGCTCCGATCTTCGATGTTGCTGACTACGGCGTAGTAGGTGACTTAAACAAGATCGTTCCGATGCTGACTGAGAAGATCAAAGAAGCTAAAGCAGCAGCTAAGAACAACTAATTAAAAGCAGGAAGAGATATCTTCTTACAATAAATAAGCAGTAGAGTTTTGTATATTTTTCTCTGATAAATATATGAGACAGCGCCGGCTGGACGGATTTACTCCACCCAGTACTCCGCAGTCCCGTGCCAGCGAGTAAAGAGAACCCTGTTTCCGAGGTGATGAACCTGGGAGGCAGGGTTTTTTTGTTTCATAGGAAATTGCGTCCTATGAAACAAAAAACGCTCCGCGAGGATGCGCCAAGGCACATTCTTTATTCTGGTCAAAAACACTTGACAGATTAAGGTGGATTGCCCGTATAATAGAGTATCTGGAATATAGATATGATTTATCTGCTATATAAGAAAATACAGGTTACTGTTCACGGGTAGGCACTTTTGGAACCGAAAGTGCCGTAAGAAAACGTGGTGGCGGCAGGAAGTTGCCGTATTTAAATGCGAAACCACGGCAAATTCTGTTACTGGGCACGTATGCGTGAACAGTAACAAATACAGGATGGTATGATTTATGTTATTTAGTTCCCTTGTGTTCCTATGGTATTTTTTGCCAGCGGTATTTTTTCTTTATTTTATAACGAAAAATCTGCATATCCGCAATAGCGTCCTTCTGACTGCCAGCCTCTTTTTTTATGCGTGGGGCGAGCCGAAGTATGTGATTCTGATGCTTGTTTCGATCGGGCTGAATTATTTCTTTGGATTGTGGATTGGGAGGATGCAGAGTAAACACAGAATGCGCCTTGCTGTTACAACCTGCGTGTTTTTAAACCTCCTTCTTCTGGGCTATTTCAAATATTTTAACTTCGCAGTCGAGATTGCAAATTCTCTGTTAAGCCGCTTTGCGGGCGGCGCACATACACTTTCTTTCCGCGAGATTGCTCTTCCGGTCGGAATATCCTTCTACACGTTTCAGGCGCTTTCCTACGTGGTGGATGTGTACCGGGGGACGATTCAGGCGCAGAAAAATATCTTTCATCTGGCGCTCTATATTTCCTTCTTTCCGCAGCTCATCGCGGGACCGATCGTCAAGTATCACGATGTCTGCGAACAGATTGGGAACCGGCAGTGTACGGCGGAGGGGATGGCGTATGGAATCAAGCGCTTTTCCTACGGACTGGCGAAAAAAATGTTGTTTGCTAATACCTTTGCGGCGACGGTGGACTGGATGATGGAGAAACCGCTGGCACAGCTGGGAACGGTCAATGCGTGGATGTTGGCGGTTTTGTACACACTTCAGATTTATTTTGATTTTTCGGGATATTCGGATATGGCGATCGGATTGGGAAAAATGTTTGGATTTGATTTTATGGAGAACTTCAATTATCCGTATATCTCTACCTCGATCCGCGAGTTCTGGAGACGCTGGCATATTTCACTCTCGACCTGGTTTAGGGAATATCTTTATATCCCGCTGGGCGGCAACCGGAAAGGGCAGGTGCGGACGTATGTTAATCTGCTGATTGTCTTTTTTGCGACCGGGCTCTGGCATGGCGCTGGGGCAACCTTTATCATCTGGGGATTGTACCATGGGCTGTTTCTGGTGGTGGAACGCATGGGACTTGGGAAGCTATTGGAGAAGAACTGCTTCCGGGGACTGAATCACATCTATACGGCGTTGGTTGTAGTGGTTGGCTGGGTGTTCTTCCGCGCCGATACGCTGGCGGATGCGAAAGTGATCCTGCATCAGATGTTTACCTGGGAGAACGGCATCTATCCGGCATCGCTGTTCGTGAATCGGAAGGTAATTTTTCTTGCGGTGCTGGGCGTGCTGCTTTCGGGCATCGCGCAGAGTATATGCCCGAAGCTGCGGGAGCATTTGTATGAGAAAGAAGTGACAAAGACAGTGGATATTGTGATTATGGCTGTGCTGCTGTTTTTGTGTACCATGTATCTCGTCAGCAGCACGTATAATCCGTTTATTTATTTCAGGTTTTAGATCCAGCCGCCGTCCAGTTGAATTATCTGTCCCGTTAAATAGGAGTCCTCGCTCCCCAGCTGGTATGCCAGTTTTCCGACTTCCTCGGCACGCCCCATACGTCCTGCTGGAATTTCTTCCAGCAGGGCATTCCGTTCTTCTTCATCGAGAAACTGGTTCATTTCGGTGTCAATAGCGCCGCAGGCGATCGCGTTGACCTGGATGCTGTTCGGCGCAAGTTCCTTCGCGAGGGCGCGCGTCATGGCGTTGATGCCGCCTTTGGTGGCAGAATAGGCGACTTCGCAGGAAGCGCCGCAGACGCCCCAGACGGAGGAAATATTGAGAATGCGTCCCGATTTGCGTGACACCATCATCGGAACGGCGAGGCGGCAGCAGTTGAAGACGGAGGTCAGGTTGGTATTGAGAATGTGGTTCCACTCGTCCGGCGTCATATCCTGGAACAGACCGATGTAGGAAATCCCTGCATTGTTGACGAGGACATCCAGGGAACCGAAGCGCTCCCGGATCGCGTCAAACAGGCGGGAACAGCTCTCAAAATCGCCCGCATCGCCCATCCAGGCAAGGCAGGAAACGCCCAGCGCTTCGATTTCGCGCTGGGTCTTTTTTAATTCTTCTTCCCGCCTCAGGCAGGTAATCACGACATCCCAGCCGTTCTTAGCGTAGGTTAATGCAATCGCTTTCCCGATTCCGCGGGAAGCGCCGGTTACGAGGATAGTTTTATGATTCATGGCAGTAAACTCCTTATATGCGAATGTTTTTGAGAATTGCGGGAGCACGCAGTGCAGAGCAATTCGGTATCAGAGGGGTCAAAAGCTTTTGACCCCAACATCATATTTGATTGAATTATAGCATGTATTTAAAATTCATGAAATAGTTTCATTTTTCCGCCTGTCATAAAATCGTAAGAAATTTTCATCCATTTTTTGCTCTTCTGAGTGTTTTACAGCATTGTATGAAAGTGCCAAAATGTGTTATACTAAAACCAAATGGATCTGACACAGCGATAGAGCGGATCAATTACCGAACAGATTCGGAAGAAAGGAACTGTATACCATGTATGATATAATAATCATTGGTTCCGGACCAGCTGGCTTGAGTGCGGCGATTTATGCACAGCGGGCGTGTCTGGACACGATTGTGATAGAGAAGAATGGAATCAGCGGCGGACAGGTGCTGAATACCTGGGAGGTGGACAATTATCCGGGATTTCCGGGTGTGACCGGCTTTGAGCTTTCCAGACAGTTCCGGGAGCATGCAAACAAGCTGGGAGCAAGAGTTGTACAGGATGAGGTCGTGCAGGTCGAGCTTTCAGGAAATGTGAAGAAAGTAGTCTGCGAGGAAGAGACGTATGAGGCACGCTGTGTGATTCTGGCATCCGGAGCACATCACAGGACGTTGGAGGTGCCGGGAGAAGAGGAACTTCGCGGGGCAGGCGTTTCATACTGCGCGACCTGCGACGGGGCATTTTTCCGGGGAAGGACGGTTGCCGTTGTGGGCGGCGGCGACGCGGCGCTGGAAGATGCAATTTTTCTTGCACGGATGTGTGAAAAAGTATATATCGTCCACCGCAGAGACAAGCTTCGCGGGGCAAAACGGCTGCAGGAGCGCTTACAGGCGCTTGAAAATATTGAATTTGTCTGGAACAGCGAGACGGTTGCGATTGAAGGGAACGCTCAGGTGGAGGCGTTGCGGCTGAGACAGACCAAAACCGGAGAAGAGAGGCGGCTGGACGTGGATGGTGTCTTTATTGCGGTCGGAATCGCACCGGAGAGTGAGCTGTATGCGGGTCAGTTAGAGCTTGATGAGCAGGGCTACATCCGGGCGGATGAGAGCGGTCAGACGAGCGTTCCGGGCGTATTTGCAGCCGGAGATGTCCGGACCAAGGCGCTGCGCCAGATTCTGACAGCGGCATCGGACGGTGCAAACTGCGTGGCATCTGCAGAGCGATATCTTCAGGCATAACTCATTTTTAACATAGAAGAAAACAGAGTAACTGTTTAGTAGGTCTGCGCATTTACTGCGCTGACCGTACGAAAACATGGGTCAGCAGGCAAAAATCCCATTGCCGTAGTCAATTTTTAATGGATTTTTGCGCGTGACTGTGAAGGTACTGAACAGTTACAGTTTGAGATAAAACGACGGAACAGAACGGACAGAAGAGTAGGAGGTCCTTATGAGAAAAACGCTGAAATTTCTGATAGCATCAGGAGCGTGCCTTGTGATGGCAGGGACGGGACAGATGAGCGCCCAGGCGGCGATGAATCTGGAGACGGATGCCCCGGTCGCTGGTGCGTCAGTGGCGATCAATAATTACTATGCGAGCAGCTTGAACCCGGAAAAAGAGCTGGCGGAGGCATTTGCTTCTAAAGAAGTTCTGGCAGTGGCGGGAGCCGGTCAGACGGGAGTGGCAGGCGGCGCGCAGACAGCCAAATCGGCACAGGTGCCAGCAGAGACGAAAGCCCAGCCAAAGGAGACAACTGGCGAGACTGAGGCGGTTGTCCGCGCGATGTCCAAGTCGATCTACGATAATATCGCGATTTCCCGTGTGACCAATTATGTCAATGTTCGCGCACAGGCGAGCACAGGCAGCGAGGTAGTTGGAAAGATTTACAATAACTGTGCGGCGACAATTCTGGACACGGTGGACGGCGAGGGCGGCAAATGGTACCATATCCAGTCGGGTTCCGTGACCGGTTATATTAAAGCACAGTATTTTGTGACCGGTGAGGAAGCGTCCAAGATTGCCAGGGAGGTCGGCACAACCTACGCAAAGGTTACAAATACCTCTACGCTTCGCCTGAGAGAGACGCCGAGCTTAGAGGGCAAGACGCTGGATCTTCTTTCTGCCGATGCAGAGTATGAGGTGATCGGAGAAGAGGGCGATTTTGCCAAGATTTCCGTCGATAATGATCTGGTCGGATATGTGTATAAAGATTATATTACGACGCAGGTAGACTTTAAGCAGGCAGTTTCCGTAGCTGAGGAACAGCAGCAGAAAGCTGAAGAAGAAAAACTGAAACAGGAAGCGAATGCGGCGATCGAGAACCTGGAACAGGTAAAGAAGAAAGCCGAGGAAGAGTCGAGGGCAGCGGAAACCACGGCAGCGGCGAAGGAAACCACGGCAGCTGCCAAAGAGACGACCAAAGCACCGGAGACTTCCTACAGCGGAACAATAGAGGCGAATCCGAGCGAAAGCAAGGCAGCTGGGACGACAGCGGCAGCCAAGGAGACGACAAAGGCAGTTGAGACGAAAGCGCCGACTACCGTGGCAGCGACGAAAGCGACCACTGCAAGCGGCGTTGGACCGGGCGGCGGACCGGGCACAGGCGGTACGTCCTCTTCTGGAAATGAAGTAACAAATGCTACCCGTTCTGCGGTTGTGGCATACGCAAAGCAGTTCCTTGGAAATCCGTATGTATACGGCGGAACCAGTCTGACAAACGGTGCGGACTGTTCCGGATTTACAATGAGTGTATTTGCACATTTCGGTATTTCAACCGGACGAAGCTCGAGAGATCAGGCGGCAAAGGGCAAGGAGGTTGCGGTCAGCGCAGTACAGCCGGGCGATCTGCTTTTTTATGCGAGCGGCAATTATATCAATCACGTAGCACTTTACATAGGCAATGGACAGGTTATCCACGCAAGTACGGCAAAGAGCGGCATCAAGATTTCGCCGTCCAACTACCGAACACCGTGTAAGGCAGTTTCATTCTTAAATTAGTAAACGCAGATAAAGGAGTATATCGGTTCTTACGGAACGATTTCATATCCGTAGGGCGCGGTGGGAATACCGCAAAATTACGTTGCCAGCGGGGCAGAAGATTTCTGATCGGTGAGACAAGCAATTTTGCGGTATTTTTTCATTTTCATAGGAAAATGTGTGCACTCGCGCGAAGAAGAATTATGTCGCAGGCGACCGCGCGAGGCGCGAGAATGTGCCAAGGCACATTCTTTTTCATAAAAAAGGAGAAAAATCATGGCAGAATTAAGAGAACTTTCCGTAAACCAGTTCGTAGAAGAAACTGCTTCGAAGGCGTCCGTACCGGGCGGCGGAAGCGTGTCGGCGCTGGTGGGGGCGCTGGGTGCGGCATTGATGGAAATGGTGGCAAATCTGACGATCGGAAAGGAAACATATGCCGGGGTGCAGGAGGAAATGCAGGCGCTGGCAGCTGAGGGCGCTGCGCTGCATGAGGAGCTGCTGTCAGGGATCAAAAAGGACAGCGAATCGTTCAATGGATATATGAGAGCGCTGAAACTTCCGAAGGAGACGGAGGAGGAGAAAAAAATCCGCACTGCCGCCCTGCAGCAGGGGTTAAAAGAGGCGACCGAAGCGCCGCTTGCGATTGCGGAGTCAGCGGCAAAGATTTTTCCGATGGCGGAAGCGGTCGTAAAGAGGGGCAATAAAGGTGCCGTTTCCGACGGTCTGATTGCGGCGATGTTAGCCCGGACAGCGGTTGTGGGTGCGCTCTTTAATGTGAAGATCAATCTGGCATCGATCAAGGACGAAAGTTATGTATCAGAACTTGAGAAAAGAGTAGAAAAACTGGAATCGGATGCAATTTTTTGTGAAAAATCAATTTTGTGTCTTTCCAAATTGTCAGACACAGTATATAATAGATAACATTCACAGCCTTTCCGGGAAATTCACAGGGGGGATCTTCTTTACAGAAGATAAAGCAGATAACATTCACTGTGTGAAAACTTCCGGAACAGGCAAAACCGCAAAAACAGGGAGGTACAGGAGCAATGATGACAGATATTGAGATTGCACAGGCAGCGAATCCACTGAAAATCGGTGAGATTGCAGAGGCAGCAGGCGTAGACGAGAAGTATCTGGAGCAGTATGGAAATTATAAGGCAAAGGTTGACTACAATCTTCTGAAAGAGACCGAGGGCAAGGATGGAAAACTGATTCTGGTGACCGCGATCAACCCGACTCCAGCCGGAGAAGGAAAGACCACGACCACGGTCGGTCTGGCAGACGGATTGAAACGTCTTGGCAAAAAGGTAACCGTAGCGCTTCGTGAGCCGTCGTTGGGACCGGTCTTTGGTGTCAAAGGTGGTGCAGCTGGCGGCGGATATGCACAGGTCATTCCAATGGAGGATATCAACCTCCATTTTACCGGTGATTTCCACGCGATCGGCGCAGCAAACAACCTGCTGGCAGCGATGCTGGACAATCATATCTATCAGGGCAATGCACTCCGCATCGATCCGAAGCGTATTACCTGGAAGCGTGTTGTCGATATGAATGACCGTCAGCTCCGCAACATCGTAGATGGTCTGGGACGCCGCGTGGATGGCGTGACCCGTGAGGACGGATATGACATCACGGTTGCCAGCGAGATCATGGCAGTTCTGTGCCTGGCACGCAATATTACGGATCTGAAAGAACGCCTTTCCAAGATTATCGTAGGTTATACCTATGACGAGGAACCGGTCACTGCCGGTGATCTGAAAGCAGCGGGCGCGATGACGGCTCTTTTAAAGGATGCCCTGAAACCCAATCTGGTACAGACCTTAGAGCATACACCGGCATTTATCCACGGCGGTCCGTTCGCGAACATCGCGCATGGATGTAACTCCGTCATTGCGACAAAGATGGCATTAAAGCTGGGTGATTACACGATCACAGAGGCTGGCTTCGGCGCTGACCTGGGTGCGGAGAAATTCCTGGATATCAAGTGCCGGATGGCAGAGCTGAAACCGTCGGCGGTCGTTGTAGTAGCGACAGTACGTGCCCTGAAGCATCACGGCGGCGTGGCGAAGGCTGACTTAAACGCAGAGAATCTGGAAGCACTGGAGAAGGGACTTCCGAACCTGATGCAGCATGTAGAAAATATTACCAAGGTATATGGACTTCCGTGTGTCGTAGCGATCAACCGCTTCCCAATGGATACCGAGGCAGAATTAAAGCTGATCGAGGACAAGTGCCATGAGGTCGGTGTCAATGTAGCTCTGTCCGAGGTATGGGCGAAAGGCGGAGAAGGCGGCGAGGAGCTGGCAAAAGAAGTCATCCGCCTGTGCGAGACTGAGAGCGAGTTCCACTACTGCTACGAGACCGATACAACCATCGAGGAGAAACTGGATGCGATCGTGAAGAAGATCTACCACGGCGACGGCGTTGTACTCACGGATGCAGCAAAGAAGCAGGCAAAACGCCTGACTGAGCTTGGATTTGGTAACTATCCGATCTGTATGGCGAAGACGCAGTACAGCTTTTCGGACAATGCGAAGCTGCTCGGCGCACCGAAGAATTTTACAGTAACTGTCCGCAACCTGAAAGTATCCGCGGGCGCAGGCTTCATCGTAGCGCTGACCGGGGACATCATGACGATGCCAGGACTTCCGAAGGTGCCGGCGGCAGAGAAGATCGATGTCGATGAGAATGGACGGATCACGGGTCTGTTCTAAGAAAAGAAGTAACTGTTCAGTAGGTCTGCACATTTACTGCGCGTGACTGTGAAGGAACTGAACAGTTACGAAAAGAAATAGAATATGAATGGAACTTAACACAACGCAAAAAGGGGAACTGCCACATGGCAGCTCCCCTTTTTGCCAGGAAACTTGTCTACTTATAGTACGAAGCGATGAATTAAAATTCTGGTTCGATCAATCCGTAGGTGTTGCCTTTACGTTTGTAAACAACATTGACCTGCTCGGTCTCGGAATTCAGGAATACATAGAAACTATGTCCTAAGAGTTCCATCTGTACACAAGCCTCTTCCGGATCCATCGGCTTCATAGCGAATTTCTTTACTTTGACGATATCTACTTCGTCGTTGGAATCATATTCTTCGTTTATGAAGAGGTCAGAGAATGCAACGGCTGCCTGTTTCTTGTCTACGATTTTATTCTTATATTTTTTGAGCTGACGCTCGATGATTTCTTCTACCAAATCAATCGATACATACATATCGTTGCTTTCCTGCTCTGCACGGATGATGGTGCCTTTGACAGGGATGGTAACCTCGATCTTCTGACGATCTTTCTCAACTGTAAGTGTGATATTCACTTCAGTGTCCTGATTGAAGTATCGCTCTAACTTTCCGATCTTCTCCTCTACAGCTGCTTTTAACCCCGGGGTAACATTGATATTTCTTCCAGTAATCTTATAACGCATAATCATCGCTCCTTTTTATTGGGATGGCTATAGTATACCACTTTTGGATGTTAAATTCAACCTTTTTCACAAAATTGTCAACACAATTAATTGAAAAACAGGTCGAAATACTGTGTCGTTTGATTTTTCACGAATTGCTGTTGTTTTATAAGGGATTTGCGCGCGGTTTGTGCGGCGGACAATGAAATATGAAAAAAGAGTCTTGCAGGATAGGGCAGAATGGGTGTGTTTTTGCAACAGAAAAAGGTCGAAAAAGCTAGAAAAAACGGGGGTTTGGAGGCAATGCAAGGGTTCTTCATTTGTCAATAGATCTGCTTGTATTTTTGGAAGAAATATGCAAATTTATGAGATCTGAACAAAAAAGAAATCAAAATGCGCCGGGGACAATGGGGGCTTCATGAACAGACGGAAATTGTGGATAATGTGGATAAGTCGGTGCAAAACTCCATTTTCCCTAAAAAAGGGAAAAAACGGGGGTGCAAAACTTATCCACAAAACTGGGGACAAAATGTGGATAATGTGGACAACAAGAAAGTCGAACATATATTTTGTGCAACTTGTCTGGTTTACCATAAAGTTGGCGGGCTGGCAGAAGAAAAAACGTTTTACCTGGATAGGCAGGGAGGCGGCGTTTTACAGCAGGTTCCTTTGTTCGTGTATGGAGGGTCTTGTTTTATGGCTGGGATTTTCCGGGTACGGCAGGTTCGGCTTATCTCAGCCGGGCGCGTGCGCAGCGTAAATGTAAAAAAATCATGAAATCATTGAATAAAATCCCTGTTAGTGTTAGAATAAATAAGATTGTATAACTATACCTATACGATCTTTTCGATCTAAAACATATCATACATTGAGCTATAAAAACGAAAAAAGAATGAGAAAGCAAGAAATAGGAGAGAAAAGCATGAATCTGATAGAGAAAGTGTTTGGTACCCACAGCGAACGCGAGCTGAAGCTGATCCGCCCGATTGTGGATAAGATTTTAGGTATGCGCGAGCAGATGGTTGCCTTATCGGATGATGAACTGCGCGACAATACGCGCAAGTTCAAAGAGCGCCTTGCAAACGGCGAGACGCTGGACGACCTTCTGCCGGAGGCATTTGCAACCGTGCGTGAGGCGGCGAGACGGGTATTAAATATGGAGCATTACCCGGTTCAGCTGATCGGTGGTATCGTCCTGCATCAGGGACGTATCGCAGAGATGCGTACTGGTGAAGGTAAAACCCTGGTTTCTACCGCACCGGCGTACTTAAATGCGCTGGCTGGAAAGGGCGTATTTATCGTTACCGTCAACGACTACCTGGCAAAACGAGATGCAGAGTGGATGGGTGAGGTTCACAGATTCCTCGGTCTGACGGTCGGCGTGGTTTTAAATTCAATGAATTCCGACGAGCGCCGGGAAGCTTACAACTGTGATATTACCTATGTTACCAACAATGAGCTTGGTTTCGATTACCTGCGTGACAACATGGCGATCTATAAAGAGCAGATGGTTATGCGGAATCTGGACTATGCGATCATCGATGAGGTCGATTCCGTCCTGATCGATGAGGCGAGAACCCCGCTTATCATTTCCGGACAGAGCGGCAAGTCCACGAAGCTCTATGAGGTGTGCGATATTCTGGCACGTCAGTTGGAAAAGGGCGAGGAATCAGCAGAATTTTCCAAGATGGCAGCCATCATGGGCGAGGAGATCGAGGAGACAGGCGATTTCGTAGTCAATGAGAAAGATAAAGTAGTCAACCTGACCGAGGCTGGTGTGAAGAAGGTTGAAGATTTCTTCCACATCGAGAACCTGGCGGATCCGGAGAACCTGGAGATCCAGCACAACATCATTCTGGCACTGCGTGCCAACTACCTGATGTTCCGCGATAAAGACTACGTGGTAAAAGATGACGAGGTTCTGATTGTCGATGAGTTTACCGGACGTATCATGCCGGGACGCCGTTATTCCGATGGTCTCCATCAGGCGATTGAGGCGAAGGAGCACGTACATGTGCGCCGTGAGAGCCGCACGCTGGCAACCATTACCTTCCAGAACTTCTTCAACAAGTTCAACAAGAAGGCTGGTATGACCGGTACGGCACAGACCGAGGAGAAGGAGTTCCGTAACATTTACCAGATGGACGTTATCTCCATCCCGACGAACCGCCCGGTACAGCGTATTGATTACGAGGATGCGGTTTATAAGACGAAAAAAGAGAAATTCCATGCGGTTGTCGAGGAAGTGGCAGCAGCCCATGAAAAGGGACAGCCGGTTCTGGTTGGTACCATTACGATCGAGACTTCCGAGCTTCTGAGCAAGATGCTGACAAGACGCGGCATTCCGCATAAGGTATTAAATGCGAAGTTCCATGAGCTGGAGGCTGAGATCGTAGCAGATGCAGGTATCCACGGTGCCGTTACGATCGCGACTAATATGGCAGGTCGTGGTACGGATATCAAGCTGGATGAGATTTCCAGAGAACTGGGCGGCTTAAAGATTATCGGTACAGAGCGTCATGAGTCCAGACGTATTGATAACCAGCTGCGCGGTCGTGCCGGACGTCAGGGCGATCCGGGTGAATCACGTTTCTACCTGTCCCTGGAGGATGACCTGATGCGTCTCTTCGGTTCAGAGCGTCTGATGAATATGTTCAACGCCATGGGCGTACCGGAGAATGAGCAGATCGAGCACAAGATGCTTTCCAAGGCGATTGAGAAAGCACAGATGAAAATCGAGACCAACAACTACGGTATCCGCGAGAACCTGTTAAAATACGACGAGGTTATGAACGAGCAGCGTGAGGCAATCTACGCAGAGCGCCGCCGTGTACTGGATGGCGAGAATATGCGTTCCGTTATCATGAAGATGATCACGGATATCGTAGAAAACGCCGTAGATATGTCCATCTCTGATGAGCAGGAACCGGCTGAGTGGGATCTGTCCGAGTTAAATTCCCTGCTGCTTCCGGTTATCCCGTTAGAGCCGATTCAACTGACGGAAGACCAGCAGCATATGAAGAAAAATGAGCTGAAACATATGCTCAAAGAGGCGGCAACGAAGCTTTATGAGACACGCGAGGCAGAGTTTACAAGCGCGGAACAGGTACGCGAGATGGAGCGCGTGATCCTTCTGAAAGTGGTTGATGCAAAGTGGATGGCTCATATCGACGATATGGATCAGCTGCGCGAAGGCATCGGTCTGCAGGCATATGGTCAGAGAGACCCGCTGGTTGAGTATAAGATGAGCGGCTATGAGATGTTCGACAGCATGACGGCAGCGATCCGTGAGGATACCGTCCGTATTCTGTTCCACATCCGTGCAGAGCAGAAGGTCGAGCGTGAACCGGCTGCCAAGGTAACGGGAACCAACCGTGACGACAGCACCGTGCAGGCACCGAAGAAGCGTGAGGAAAAGAAGATTTACCCGAACGATCCGTGCCCATGCGGTTCCGGCAAGAAGTACAAACAGTGCTGTGGACGGAAGCTGTACGCGAAGAATTAATAGATGAAAGAAGGCAGGCTGCCGTGATTTTGCAGCAGTCTGTGCAGAAAATTCCCGAAACTATGGCGAAATACCTGGTTCCGGGAATTTTTCCAAATATAAAAAAGAGTTACGGTCTATATGTGTGTGATCCGTAACAAAATATAACTGAAAGAATGCTGAACCGTTGAGGAAAATGGCAGCAGATAGATGAGAATGGAGAAGGTGAGAGCATGGTTGAATTAGATCAGTTTAAGTATACATTATCAACCTACGATGAGACGCTGAAAGAGGTCAAGGATTCCCTGGATCTGGAAAATAAGGAGCGCCGCATCACGGAGCTTGACAAATCAATGGAAGAACCGGGCTTCTGGGATGATCCGGAGCGCTCGACCAAGACGGTCCGTGAGGCGAAAAATCTCAAAGATACCGTGGATGGCTACAAGCACCTTGAACAGCAGTATGAGGATATCCAGGTCATGATCGAGATGGGCTATGAGGAAAATGACCCGGCGATGATTCCGGAGATTCAGGAGATGTTAGATGAGTTCGTCAAAGAGCTGGAAGAACTCCGCACAAAGACACTCCTGTCCGGCGAGTACGACGGCTGCAACGCGATCCTTAAGCTGAACGCGGGCGCGGGCGGTACCGAAGCGATGGACTGGTGCAGTATGCTGTATCGTATGTACCAGCGTTGGGCGGACAAAAAGGGCTTTACGACCGAGGTGCTTGATTTCCTGGACGGCGACGAGGCGGGACTTAAGTCCATCACACTGCAGGTCAACGGTGAAAATGCCTACGGCTACCTGAAATCGGAGAAAGGCGTCCATCGTCTGGTCCGTATTTCCCCGTTCAACGCGGCTGGCAAGCGTCAGACCTCATTCGTTTCCTGTGATGTCATGCCGGATATTGAAGAAGATCTGGATGTGGAGATTAATCCGGACGATCTGCGGATCGATACCTATCGCTCGAGTGGTGCCGGTGGACAGCATATCAACAAGACGTCCTCCGCGATCCGTATCACGCATCTGCCGACCGGTATCGTCGTACAGTGCCAGAATGAGCGTTCCCAGTTCCAGAACAAGGACAAGGCGATGCAGATGTTAAAGGCAAAGCTGTACCTGCTCAAACAACAGGAGAATGCCGAGAAGTTGTCCGACATCCGCGGCGATGTCAAGGACATCAACTTCGGAAACCAGATCCGTTCCTACGTTATGCAGCCGTACACGCTCGTCAAGGATCACCGGACGAACGCCGAAAATGGCAATGTGAACGCGGTGATGGATGGAGATATTGATCTGTTTATCAGTGCGTATTTAAAGTGGATCAGCCTGAAAAACCAGAAGACAGAAGAGGCGTAAAAGAAGATAAATCAGCCTGGATTGGCGGCACAAAAGTTTGACAGAGAAGAAAACACTCTGTCAAGTGCCGTCAGTTCAGGCTGTTTTTTTACAGATACAATTCGACTATAATGAAAGAAATAGATTGCAGAGTGTCAATAAATGTGATAATATCTTTCTGGTAAACACAAATGTATTTCTGGTGCGTACACAAGCGGAGATGGAATGGAAGAAAAAACAAAGTATTATCTGTTAAAGCAGAAAGCAGTGCCGGAAGTCCTTTTGAAGGTGGCGGAAGCGAAGAAGCTCATTGCGTCAGAAAAAGCGATGACGATTCAGGAGGCGACCGACCAGCTGGGGATCAGCCGGAGTTCCTTTTACAAGTATAAGGACGATATTTTTCCATTTTATGACAACGCCAAGGGCAAGACGATTACCATGGTGCTGCAGATGGATGATGAACAGGGACTTTTATCGGATCTTCTTCATATCGTAGCGATTTACAAGGCAAATATTCTGACGATTCATCAGAGTATTCCGGTCAACAATGTGGCGACGCTGACACTCAGCGTGGAAGTCCGTTCGGATACCGGAAATATATCGCATATGGTCGAAGAGATGGAAGAAAATTCGGGAGTACACAACGTAAAAATTATAGCCAGGGAGTAAAGATTATGATTCAGGTAGCAGTGATGGGCTATGGAACAATTGGTTCCGGAGTCGTAGAAGTATTAGAAACCAACAAAGACAAAATCACAGAAAAAACCGGCAAAGAGATTGCAGTAAAATATATTCTGGATCTGCGTGAATTTCCGGGTGATCCGCACGAAGCGCAGATTGTTCATGATTTTGAGATCATTGAAAAAGACGAAGACGTAGAGATCGTTGTAGAGGCGATGGGCGGCGTCAATCCGGCATACAAGTTTGCAAAAGCGTGCCTGTTAGCCGGTAAGCACGTTGTGACCTCCAACAAGGCACTTGTAGCGGCACACGGCACCGAGCTTCTGGCGATTGCACGCGAGAAGAACTTAAACTTCCTCTTTGAAGCCAGCGTAGGCGGCGGCATCCCGCTTCTGCGTCCGCTGACCCAGTCTCTTGCAGGCGAGAAGATCGAGGAAATCAGCGGTATCTTAAACGGTACAACCAATTACATCCTTACCAAGATGGCAAGAGAAGGTCAGACCTTTGAGGAAGCCTTGAAGAAAGCGCAGGAACTCGGATATGCAGAGCGCAACCCGGAGGCAGACGTAGAAGGCTACGATACCTGCCGCAAGATCACGATTCTTACCTCACTGGCAACTGGAAAAGAAGTAAATTACGAAGATGTGCCGACCGAGGGCATCACAAAGATTACCGATACCGATTTCAAATATGCGGCAAAGCTGGGAACTTCGATTAAACTGTTTGGAACCAGCCGCATGGAAGGCAATAAAGCCAGCGTCTATGTATGCCCGATGATGATCGGACCGGATCATCCGCTCTTTGCAGTCAATGACGTATACAATGCAGTCATGGTTCGCGGCAATACACTTGGAACCGTCATGTTCTACGGCAGCGGCGCCGGAAAACTCCCGACCGCCAGCGCAGTCGTCAGCGACATCGTAGAGATCGCCGGACACATGGAAGACAACATCCCGACCGGCTGGACCGACGAAAAACAGCCAGTTGCACCGATGGGCGAAGTAACCTTCAGCTACTTCCTCCGACTGGCAGGCAAATCAGCCGACAAACTTGCCGATGTGCGTGCAGCCTTCGGTGAGGCAGAGACCATCGAACTCCCGGAGATGGACGAATTTGCGGTCGTAACCGGAGAAATGACCGAAGCACGCTTCCGGAAACTGGCAGCGGCATTCGAGGAAGATATCCGCCAGACGATTCGCTATACAAAATAGGATATAAAGTAAAAAGCACGCCAAAGTCATTCATGACGCGGTGTGCTTTTTAACGCAAGAAATACACAGAAAAAGGTCCCCTTGCCAATCATTTTATTGTAACGGACCAATCAAACTCTCATACAACTCCATTGCCTGATCAAAAAACGGCGCATATTGCGGATCCGTAATCATATGGTATACCTGGATCAGGCAGAAAAACTCAACTACTCCAAAGATGGTAGACATAACTCCCAGTATCAGCCCGACCACTGCGCTGCCGCGCCGCGGCTGTCCTTCCTCCTTGGAGAGGACAAACAGTACATTCGCCGACATTCCGAGCAGAATCGCGGCGGAAAAACTCAAAAACAGGGAAAAAAATGCGAAGATGCCGCACATCATTGACATCGTGGCATAGCGGCGCGAACGATTGCGCCGGGTTTCATTTGTATTTGAATGTTCCTTCGGAGAAGGTGTTTCATCGTAATAACTCATCGTATATCTAATCCTTTCATAACTGTGAAAAAAGAAAACAGCTACATCCTTTTCTGAAAATTAGAGACAGCCGCTGAATAGGGCAAAACAAAATCTATGCCCATCTGGCGGATTGAATCCGATAAAAGTGTATCATGAATAAAGCCGCTTGTCCAGTTAGGCATTGACTTGCGAAATATGCGCTGGAATGGTATGATTAAACAGCGTATTGATATTGAAGGAGAGTTTTTGCATGGATAT
Source organism: Clostridium sp. AM28-20LB (assembly GCF_003480665.1). Classification (NCBI taxonomy): domain Bacteria; kingdom Bacillati; phylum Bacillota; class Clostridia; order Eubacteriales; family Clostridiaceae; genus Clostridium; species Clostridium sp. AM28-20LB. Next base: position 52,029 of record NZ_QUJN01000005.1, read on the forward strand.
TATACAGGCATTGAAAGAAGAGCTTCAGATAGGGAGAAATCAGGTCGAAGCGGCGGTAAAGCTGATCGATGAGGGAAACACGATTCCGTTCATCGCGCGCTACCGCAAGGAGGCGACCGGTTCCCTGAATGATGAGGTGCTGCGCCAGCTAGATGAGCGACTGCGCTATCTTCGGAATCTGGAGGATAAAAAGGAGCAGGTGATCGGTGCGATCCGCGCCCAGGAGAAGCTGACTCCGGCGCTGGAGAAACAGATCCGCGATGCGGCGACGCTGGTTGCGGTGGAAGATCTTTATCTTCCGTACCGCCCGAAACGGCGCACCCGTGCCGGAATTGCCCGTGAGAAAGGGCTGGAACCGTTAGCAGTCTGGATTTACAAGCAGGAAGCGGGCGGCAGCCTGGAGGCGGAGGCGGCGAAGTATGTGTCGGAAGAAAAGGGTGTTGCAGATGTTTCAGAGGCAATAGACGGCGCGCGTGATATTCTGGCTGAGCAGATCAGCGAGATGGCAAAATACCGCAACTACGCACGTAAAAAGACGATGCAGGACGGTCTTTTGGAGGCATCCGCAAAGGATGAGAAGATACAGTCGGTGTACGAGATGTACTATCATTTCTCCGAACCAGTCAAAAAGCTGGCGGGACACCGTGTGCTGGCGATCAACCGCGGTGAGAAAGAGAAGATTCTGAGCGTGAAGCTTATAGCGCCGGAGGAGCAGATTGTCCGGTATATGGAGAAACAGCTGATTATCCGCTCGGATGGGGATGCGGCGCGCGTGATGGAAGAAGTGATTCTGGACAGCTACCGCCGCCTGATCGGACCGGCCATCGAGCGCGAGATCCGCGCGGGGCTGACAGAAACGGCAGAGAACGGCGCGATTCAGGTATTTGGCAAGAACCTGGAACAGCTCCTGATGCAGCCGCCGATCGCAGGATGTGTGGTGCTCGGCTGGGATCCGGCATTCCGGACGGGCTGCAAGCTGGCAGTTGTGGATGAGACGGGAAAAGTGCTCGATACGACGGTCATTTATCCGACTGCGCCGCAGAACCGCGTGGAAGAGTCGAAGGAGATCGTGAAAAAGCTGATCCGCAAGTACGGCATTTCCCTGATCTCAGTGGGGAATGGTACGGCAAGCCGAGAATCTGAGCAGATCATCGTGGAACTCTTAAAAGAAATTCCGGAGAAGGTTCAGTATGTTATCGTCAATGAGGCGGGCGCGTCGGTTTATTCGGCGAGCAAGCTGGCGACGGAGGAATTTCCGCAGTTTGACGTCGGACAGAGAAGTGCGGCATCGATCGCGAGACGCCTGCAGGATCCGCTGGCGGAGCTGGTAAAAATTGATCCGAAATCCATTGGAGTCGGTCAGTACCAGCATGATATGAACCAGAAAAATTTAAGCGAAGCGCTGCAGGGCGTGGTGGAAACGTGCGTAAATAAGGTCGGCGTGGATCTGAATACGGCATCGGCGCCTCTGCTCGCCTATATTTCCGGCATTAACAAGACGATTGCGAAAAATATCGTGGCATATCGGGAGGAGAATGGCGCATTTTCAACGCGCCGTGAGCTTTTGAAGGTGGCGAAGCTGGGACCGAAGGCGTATGAACAGTGCGCCGGATTTATGCGGATCCAGGGCGGCAAGAATCCGCTCGATGCGACGAGTGTGCACCCGGAGAGCTATAAAGCAGCGGAGGCACTTTTAAAGCAGCTTGGACATGATCCGAAGGAGATCGCGGCGGGTGGCATCCGCAATATCCGCAAGGAGATCGCGGATACGGCAAAGCTGGCAAAAGAGCTTTCGATCGGCGAGCCGACCTTACTCGATATTGTGAGCGAGTTGGAAAAACCGGCGCGCGACCCGCGTGAGGAGATGCCGAAGCCGATTCTCCGCACGGATGTGCTGGAAATGAAGGATTTGAAGCCGGGCATGATTTTAAAAGGAACCGTGCGGAATGTCATTGATTTCGGTGCGTTTGTGGATATCGGCGTGCATCAGGATGGTCTGGTTCACGTGTCCCAGATGACAGACCGCTATATCAAGCATCCGCTGGAGGCGGTCAGCGTCGGGGATATCGTGGAGGTCAAGGTGCTGGCGGTTGATGTGGCGAAGAAGCGCATTTCGCTGACGATGAAAATCCGGGAGACGAAGTAAACCACGGCAGATTCAGCCGTTGGTTATAGGATGCAGGAGCGCTGACTGGAATGGGGCGGCGGATAAGGCATAGAAAATTAGGGAGAAGATAAAATGGACTTACGTGTAAAAATACAGCCAAAAGAGATTTTTATTTATTCGATGTACAATTTCTGGGCGGGACTGCGTGGAATCGGATGCATCATACTGACGGTGCTCGTTATTATTGCAGCGGCAGCCAGCGAGGAACGTCTGGGAACGCAGGTGACGAATCTGGTGATTCTGGGAGTGATTGCCTTGACAGGCTTTCAGATTTTTGCAATCTGGAAACAGGCAGAGCGCACCGCCGGGGATGCGAAAACGGGAGCTGAGATTGTATTTCACATTGGAGACGAGGGCATCCGTGCCCGCCAGGCGAACGGCAAGGGTGAGATCAGCTGGGATAAGCTGGTAAAAGTGAAAAAGATCGCGGGAATATATGTGCTTTACCTGGGTCGAGACAAGGCGTACCTGATGCCGAAGCGCGTGTTCAGAGGTTCGGAGGAGCAGATTTTTCTCAGTATGCTTACAAGAAATCTGCCGCAGGAAAAGAGAAGAGGAATTCGAGCATGATGATAGAAACAAACAGCCCGGAAGAGACGTATGCGTTTGGAAAAAAGCTTGGAATGGAAGCGCAGGCAGGGCAGGTGTATTGTTTGAATGGTGATCTGGGCGTAGGAAAGACGGTCTTTACCCAGGGGTTTGCCGCGGGACTTGGAATTCAGGAACCGGTCAACAGCCCGACTTTCACGATCGTGCAGGAGTACGACGATGGGCGCCTGCCGCTCTACCATTTTGATGTATATCGTCTTGGCGATGTGGACGAGATGGATGAGATTGGCTATGAGGACTATTTTTACGGCGAGGGCATCTGCCTGATCGAATGGTCGGAGCGCATCCGCGAGATCCTGCCGGAACATCCGATCCAGATCACGATTGAAAAGGATCTGGAAAAGGGCTTTGATTACCGGAAAATTTCAGTAAACGAGCAGTAGCCGGCGACAGGAGGAAAGAGAAAATGAGAATTTTGGGAATCGAAAGCGCATCCCTGGTGGCATCGGTTGCTATTGTTACGGATGATGTGATCACGGCGGAATATACGGTGAATCTGAAAAAAACGCATTCGCAGACACTTCTTCCGATGATTGATGAGATTGTGAAAATGCTGGAGGTGCCGTTGGAAAGCATCGATGCAATCGCAGTATCCGGCGGTCCGGGCTCTTTTACGGGGCTTCGGATTGGCTCTGCGACAGCGAAAGGACTGGGACTGGCGCTTGGGAAGCCGCTGATCCATGTGCCGACGATGGATGCGATGGGATATTGTCTGTACGGAGCTTCGGCGCTCATCTGCCCGATGCTGGATGCGAGACGGCAGCAGGTGTACACGGGACTCTATCGGTATGAAGAGAAGTTCGAGATTGTGAAAGAACAGTACATTACGGATATCCATGCGTTGATTGCTGAGTTAAATGAGCGCGGCGAGCGCGTGATTTTCTTGGGGGACGGTGTGCCGGTCAACCGGGCGGTGATCGAGGAAGAGATGAAGGTGCTGTATTCGTTTGCACCGGCACAGGCGAGCCGTCAGCGAGCTTCGGCGGTGGCAGCGCTTGGCGCAGTGTATCTGGCAGAGGGAAAGACCGAGACGGCAGCCGAGCACAAGCCGGATTATCTGCGGAAATCGCAGGCGGAGCGCGAGCGCGAGGTCGCAGAGCGCCAGGGCGAGATGGATAAGCTGGCAGCCGGTATTGTGGTTGTGGAGAAGAAATAATGGCGGCAGGAACGGGAACGCAAAAAAAGCTTCGTGTTCAGATAGTGGATTTTCAGCCGGGGGATCTTCCTGCTGTCCGGGCACTGGAACTGGAATGCTTTTCGGATGCATGGTCGGAGAAGCTTTTACAGGATCTGCTGACGAGCAGCTGGGATAAAAACTGGGTGCTGAAAGAGGATGAAACCGTCCGTGGTTACTGCAATTTCCGCGTCATTGCCGGGGAAGGCGAGTTGATGCGGATCGCGGTTCACGGCGCGTGCCGGGGGCGCGGCTATGGGCGGCTTCTGATGGAACGGCTGTTAAAGGAAGCAGAGGAAGAAAACGTTGAGGATATTACCTTGGAGGTGCGTGCATCCAATGCCCCGGCGATTGCGCTGTATGAGGCGTATGGCTTTCAGAAAGAGGCGGTTCGGAAGAATTATTACAGCGGGCCGACGGAAGATGCGCTGATTTATTGGAAAAGAAGCGGAAAAAGCATTGACAGATGAAATGGAAATGAGTATACTGTTTAACAGATAAAAGCGTAACACTTTACAGTGTTAAATCAAAAGAAAAGAACGGTAGGAGGTTCATATGCTGAGTCAGGTATCTATTTTTGCAGAGAATAAGAAAGGACGTTTACAGAATATTACATCCCTTCTTCAGAAGGAGAATATTAACATTTGGGGTTCGATCACGAATGACAGTGCGGAGTACGGCATTATCCGTATGGTTGTTTCTAATCCAGAGCACGCGGAGAAAGTGCTGGCGGAAGCTGGTTATCTCTGCCGTCTGACAGAGGTGCTTGGCGTCGAACTGGATGACGAGGTCGGAGCACTCAACCGTCTGTTAATTTCCCTCGAAGAGAGCAATATCAATGTAGATTACCTGTATCTCTCCTTCAATCGTGATTCTGGCAAGCCGGTTATGGTGCTTCACACGGACGATGTGAGGGAGGTCAGCATCTGCCTGACATCGAAGGGATATAAGGTACTGTAAGTATTTCCAGCACTTTCCGCTTAAAAACCGGTATAAAAAACAGTATAATGATGGAGAAGCTGTGGAGGACATGGCTTCTCCATTTTGCGTATATAGAAGAGAAAGGCGAGGAGAGCATGAGAAAATATGGAGAGAGCGGCATTCTTCTGTCGGTTGTCTGCAACCGGTGCGGAAAGAAGCTGGCGGTGAAAGATGGCATTCTGCGCGAAGGAGCGGCGCATTTTGATGTGGCATGGGACTATTTTTCGGAGAAAGATGGGGAGGTGCATCATTTTGATCTGTGCGAGGAGTGCTATGATGGAGTGACGCGGGAATTTCTGATTGAGGCAGATAAGGAGGAGAGGACGGAACTATTGTAGAGTCGTGAGGGGGACGGAGAAACGCGGGACAGGCGGTGCGCCATCTGCGTCTCTCCAGTGAATTGGATTGCTGAATTTCTGGCTTGCAACATAGTATTTCTTTATGATATTATTAAATGATATGGGAGTTAGGGGGAAAGCTGTTTTGACAGCTTTTTGCATGACTTTTAATTAAAAAGATTTATTATGAATCATTTATTTAATAGAAAAGAGGATGTTTCATGTTAGATGTATGTTTGCTGGGAACGGGCGGGATGATGCCGCTGCCGTATCGGTGGCTGACGGCTTTGATGGTCCGCTGCTCGGGCAGCAATTTGCTGATAGACTGCGGGGAAGGCACGCAGATTGCGTTGAAAGAAAAGGGCTGGAGCCCGAAGCCGGTGGATGTGATTTGTTTTACACATTATCACGCGGATCATATCAGCGGTCTGCCGGGACTTTTGTTGACGATGGGAAATGCGGAGCGGACGGAGCCGATCACGATGATTGGACCGAAGGGACTGGAACGCGTGGTGACGGCACTGCGGACGATCGCGCCGGAATTGCCGTTTCCGCTTGAGTTTATCGAGCTGACGGAGCCGAGACAGCAGCTTCAGATTGGACCGTATGTGATCGATGCGTATCGGGTCAACCATAATGTGACCTGTTATGGGTACTCGATTTCGATTCCGAGAAAGGGACGGTTCGATGTGGAACGCGCGCGGGCGCAGGAGATTCCGCAGAAGTTCTGGAGCCGCCTGCAGAAGGGGGAGACGATCGAGGAGGAAGGCAGAACGCTGACACCGGATATGGTGCTCGGAGGTGACCGGAAGGGAATCAAGGTGGCATACTGTACCGATACGAGACCGCTTCCGGTAATTGCGGAGTACGCGAAGGATGCGGATCTGTTTATCTGTGAAGGCATGTACGGCGAGGACGGGAAAGAAGCCAAGGCGAGAGAATACAAGCATATGACATTCCAGGAGGCGGCGCACCTGGCGAAGGAGGCCCAGCCGAAGGAAATGTGGCTGACTCATTACAGCCCGTCGCTCATCCGTCCGGATGATTATATGGATAAAGTGCGTGAGATATTCCCGAGAGCGAAAGCCGCCCGCGATGGCTGGACGGCAGAGCTGGGATTTGATGAGGAGTAAGGGCGATGCAGACGGAAGAAAAGAGAGAGAATATAGAAGAAAAGAAGGAAGAACGGATGGAAATGCCAGTTTCAGGAGCATTGGAACGGGGATCAGGGAAAGCTCCGGTATCGGGGGCAGAGATTTCCGTGCATGATACAGAAAACGGACACCCATCAGAAGATGTTTACATTCTTGCAATCGAGAGTTCCTGTGATGAGACGGCAGCTTCAGTCGTGAAAAACGGACGTACCGTTCTTTCCAATATCATATCTTCCCAGATCGATCTTCACACGCTGTTTGGCGGCGTTGTGCCGGAGATTGCGTCGAGAAAGCATATCGAGAAGATCAACCAGGTTATTGAAGAGGCGCTGACAGAGGCACATATGAGTCTGGAGGAGATGACGGCGATTGCAGTTACCTACGGTCCAGGGCTGGTTGGCGCGCTTTTGGTCGGTGTGGCGGAAGCCAAAGCACTCGCGTATGCGGCGAAGAAACCGCTGGTCGGCGTACACCATATCGAGGGGCACGTATCGGCAAATTTCATCGAAAATCCGGATCTGGAACCGCCGTTCATGTGCCTGATCGTGTCAGGCGGACATACACATCTGGTGATTGTGAAAGATTATGGCGAATTTGAGATTCTGGGACGCACCCGAGACGATGCAGCAGGCGAGGCGTTTGACAAGGTGGCACGCGCGGTCGGGCTCGGTTATCCGGGCGGCCCGAAGGTCGATAAGGCAGCAAAAGAGGGGAATCCACATGCGATTGAGTTTCCACGGGCAAAAGTGGGCGACAATCCATATGATTTCAGCTTCAGCGGCTTAAAATCGGCGGTCTTAAATTATATTAACCATGCGAAAATGATGGGCGAGGAGATCCATGTGCCGGATCTGGCGGCTTCGTTCCAGAATGCGGTTGTGGAAGTATTGGTATCGCGCACGATCGAGGCGGCGAAACAGCACGGCTATAAGCGCGTGGCGATCGCCGGCGGTGTGGCATCCAACTCCGCTCTCAGGGCGGGCATGGAGAAGGCCTGTAAAGAGGCGGGCATCCAGTTCTTCCATCCGTCACCGATCTTCTGTACGGACAATGCGGCGATGATCGGCGCGGCGGCGTACTATGAATATAAGAAGGGCGCGCGCGCAGGCTGGGATCTGAATGCGGTGCCGAATTTGAAGCTGGGCGAGAGATAATACAAATTTTTTCAGGAAGAATTGTTTTGCGGTTAGTTTTTTTAAAAGATTGATTTGACAAAAAGTGGAAAAAGAGTGTTTTAAGAGATCGTTCTGGCATGGAGGAGAAACGAGATGGAACATACATTGGATCAATTTGGGAAAGAGAAAATTACACCGCATCCGACCCGCACCGCCGCTATCGTTCTGGCAGCCGGACAGGGAAAACGGATGAAAAGCAAGATTCAGAAGCAGTTTCTCCTTCTGGAGGAAAAGCCGGTCATCTGGTATGCACTTCACGCGTTTGAGGAGAGCCGGGTCGATGATGTGATTCTGGTGACCGGGGCGGATGAGATCGCGTACTGCCGGGACGAGATTGTAGGAAAATATGGATTTTCCAAGGTGCGCGCTATCGTTGCGGGCGGAAAAGAGCGCTACCATTCGGTCTACGAGGGTTTAAAGGCGCTCGGCAGCCAGCTTTCCTATGGGGAGGGGGACTGCGTCCTGATTCATGACGGGGCGCGTCCGTTTGTGGACGAGCCGATGATTGAACGTATCGTATCAGATATACGAAGTTATAGCGCAGCAGTGGCGGGCATGCCGTCAAAGGATACGGTCAAGCTGGCGGATGCGGACGGATTTGCCTCTGTGACGCCGGAACGGGCGCATGTCTGGATGATTCAGACACCGCAGGGATTTACTTACCCGCTGATCCGCGCGGCGTATGACAAGATGATGAGTCGGGAAGAGTACCAGCAGGGAGTGACGGATGATGCGATGGTGGTCGAGACGATGACCGATCACAAGGTACGCCTGACCGAAGGTTCTTACCGGAATATCAAGGTGACAACGCCGGAGGATATGGAGGTCGCGGCTGCATTTTTACAAAATAAAAAAAGTTAATAGGTCTATTGACAACCCTTGACTTCTATGTTATAGTATTTATCGTGTTTAACTGCCAAAGACAGCAGGTGCCGAAAGGCATAAGGTTAATACGCCTGCCGAGGGAACTGATATCGTTGTATATTTCTATCCCCCTGTCCTGCGAGTGACGGAGGGATTTTATTTTACAGAAAACGTTTACCAGGCGGTTATAGAAATAAAACAGGAGGTAAACCAATCATGGCAAAAGTTGAATTAAAGCAGCCGGTTGTTGCTGAAATCGCAGAATTATTCAACGGCGCTAAGGGCGCAGTAGTAGTTGACTACCGTGGACTGACAGTTGAGCAGGACACACAGCTCCGTAAGCAGTTAAGAGAAGCTGGTGTTACTTATAAAGTATATAAGAACACTATGATTCGTTTCGCTGCTAAGGGTACCGCGTTCGAGGCTCTGGAGCCGAATCTGGAGGGCCCGACCGCTCTGGCTGTATCCAAAGAGGATGCTACAGCTCCGGCAAGAATTTTAGCTGAGTTCGCTAAAAAAGCAGACAAGCTTGAGATCAAGGGCGGCGTTGTAGAGGATACTTACTACGATGCAAAGGGCATGCAGGTTATCGCAACCATCCCGTCCAGAGAAGTTCTTCTTGGAAAACTTCTTGGAAGCATGCAGTCTCCGATCACAAACTTCGCTCGTGTTATCAAACAGATCGCAGAGCAGCAGGAGGCATAAGACCCTTACCTGCAAAGCAGGGTGTAAGGTGCGTGAGAGCCGCATAGTAAAGCAAGAGGCCGCATAAGGCTGATTTAAAATTCAATCACAGGAGGAATATTAAAATGGCAAAGTTAACAACAGCTGAGTTCATTGAGGCAATCAAAGAATTATCCGTATTAGAGTTAAACGATTTAGTAAAAGCTTGCGAGGAAGAGTTCGGTGTATCCGCAGCAGCAGGCGTTGTTGTAGCAGCAGCAGGTGCAGCTGAGGCAGCAGAAGAGAAGACTGAGTTCGACGTAGAGCTGACAGAGGTTGGCCCGAACAAAGTTAAAGTTATCAAGGTAGTTCGTGAAGCTACAGGTCTTGGTCTGAAAGAGGCTAAGGAAGTAGTTGACGGTGCTCCGAAGGTAGTTAAGGCTGGCGCTTCCAAGGAAGAGGCTGAGGACATCAAGACTAAATTAGAGGCTGAAGGCGCTAAAGTTACCTTAAAGTAATTTAAGTAATTTCGCATAGAGCTAATTGCATTACAGATGGGGAGTCTGGCGTGTGCGTGAGCGCATGCCAGGCTCTTTTTATTTCATGGGAAATTGCGTCCTATGAAATAAAAAACGCTCCGCGAAGATGCAGACTCTTTTTTAAACGGGGGAATCAAATCAAGATGGCAGAGAAGACAAGAAATGAAACGGCAGCAGATGAGGAAGTTAAAACGCTTCGGGAACGGCTTAAGACGTGCGAATTTCTGTTGATTGGGCTTGGAAGCGAATGGGAGAAGGCGGGAGGCGCGGAGGTACAGGGGGCATACCGGGCGCTGGCATCGATGACAGAGGGGAAGGATTATTTTATCGTGACAACCGCAAAGGATGCGCGCATCTTTGAAAGTTCGTTGGATGAAGCGAAGATCACGGCGCCGTGCGGTAATGTGAACTGGCTTCAGTGTTCGAAAGGCTGTACGAAGGATATCTGGGAGCGCGGCGAGGTGGCGGATGGTATCTGCCCGCACTGTGGGGCGCCGCTGACAGAAAACACAGTTCTGGCGAATCCGTATATCGAGGAAGGTTATTTGAAAAGCTGGAATCTCTACCGGGAATGGCTGGCTGGAACCTTAAACCATGCGCTCCTGATTCTCGAGCTGGGAGTGGATTTCAAGACGCCGACCGTCATCCGCTGGCCCTTTGAAAAGACGGTCTTTTTTAACCGCAAATCGCATATGTATCGGATAAACCAGAAGTTTTACCAGATTGTCGGAGATATTCAGGAGAGGACCGTATCGATTCCGCAGAATTCGGTCGGCTTTATCCGCAATTTTGCTTCCTGCGATTGAGAGTCCACTTAGTTACTGGGCACGTATGCGTGAACAGTAACGTCCACTTATCTGCGGAGGGTACATTTGGGAAGCAAAACTTGAGAAACCGCTTCGATTGTGCTAAAATGGAACCATCGTTTGACAGAAAACGACAGAAAATGACATGGACGAGAGGATAGGGCAATGGGAGCAATCAGTAATGACTGGCTGGCTCCGCTCAGCGGAGAGTTTAAAAAGCCATATTACAGAAAGTTATACGATACTGTGAAACGGGAATATGAGACGCATGTTGTATATCCGGATGCGAATGATATTTTCAATGCATTTGATTTTACCCCTCTTTCCGAGGTAAAGGTGGTTATTTTAGGTCAGGATCCCTACCATGGTCCGGGACAGGCGCATGGGCTTTGCTTTTCGGTAAAGCCGGATGTGGAAATCCCGCCGTCCCTGGTGAATATTTATCAGGAATTGCACGATGATCTCGGCTGCTACATCCCGAACAATGGCTATCTGACGAAATGGGCGAAGCAGGGAGTCATGTTGCTGAACACAGTTCTGACCGTCCGCGCGCATCAGGCTAATTCCCACCGTGGAATCGGCTGGGAGGAGTTTACGGACGCTGCGATCAAGATCTTAAATGAGCAGGACCGTCCGATGGTATTTATTCTGTGGGGACGTCCGGCACAAGCGAAGAAATCGATGCTTAATAATCCGAAGCATCTGATTCTCGAAGCACCGCATCCGAGCCCGCTGTCTGCGTACCGCGGATTTTTCGGCAGCCGCCCATTCAGCAAGACCAATGAATTTTTAAAAGAACATGGTGTTGCCCCGATCGACTGGCAGATAGAAAACGTGTAGGAAGGAGCAGACATGAGTTTTGTTGAGATTTTAAAGGTAATTGTACTGGGAATCGTGGAAGGTTTCACGGAATGGCTTCCGATCAGCAGTACCGGGCATATGATTCTGGTGGATGAGATCATCCATCTGGATGTCAGCGAGGCGTACCGGGAAGTGTTTATGGTTGTCATCCAGCTGGGTGCGATTCTGGCGGTTATGGTGCTGTATTTCAATAAATTGAATCCGTTTTCACCGCACAAATCGATGGCGCAGAAGCGCGGTACAATCCGTTTGTGGATAAAAATTATTATAGCCTGCATTCCGGCAGCGGTGATTGGGCTTCCGCTTGACCATTTCATGGATAAGCTGATGAATGGCTATGTCGTAGCAGCGATGCTGATTCTCTACGGCGTTTTGTTTATCGTACTGGAAAATCGAAACGTGCACCGTCATTTTCCGATTGAGCGCGTGACGCAGATTTCGTTCCAGACAGCGGCACTGATCGGCTGTTTCCAGGTGCTGGCGATGATTCCGGGTACTTCCCGTTCGGGCGCGACGATTCTGGGCGCGATGCTGATCGGCTGTTCACGTCCGGCGGCGGCAGAATTTTCATTCTTCCTTGGGATTCCGGTTATGTTCGGTGCGAGTTTTTTAAAGATTGTGAAATTTTTCATTCAGGGCGGCGGATTTTCTTTCGCGGAGTTCATTTATCTGGTCCTTGGTATGGTGGTCGCATTTGGCGTGTCCGTGTACTCGATCAAGTTCCTGATGGGATATGTCCGCAAGCATGATTTCAAGTTTTTCGGATATTATCGGATTGTGCTTGGTATCGTGGTGCTGTCCTACTTTGGTATTTCGGCGCTAGTAGGTTAAAATGTACGCTCGGAGTCGTTCCTGCACTTGCTTTTGCGGCTGGCGGAAAGATTCCGAGAGCACATTAAATAGAAAAAGAGGATTCAGACCTGACAGAAATGCGGAGGTCTGGATCCTTTTTTGCGTTCATATAATACATGGAAGCGGAAACGCAAATATAAAGGGGATGCCCTGTCACAGTTCAGGGCTGACACGTCTAAAATGGTAAATCGGATCATTCAAAATAAGGGTTCCATGAGGAAAAAACTGCTCTGCCTGTGCACGGCAGTGCTGCTGGATCTGTGTTTCTTAGGAATCGTGTGCAGGCTGGCAGTGGGGATGCAGTGGGAAGATTTGGCAAAAGTGGACCAGACGGACCAGACGGTTTCCTCACCGGAATGCTTTTCCGGCGGGGAGCTGGCGCTGACCTTCGACGACGGACCGCACAGGGTGTACACGAAAAAGCTGCTGGACGGCTTGCGCGAGAGGGGCGTGAAAGCCTCTTTTTTTCTGGTCGGGGAAAATATTCCGGGTAATGAGGAACTGGTGCGACAGATGGCTAAAGACGGTCATCTCATCGGGGTTCACTGTATGGCACATGTGGATCTGGCGCGCCAGCCGATTGAAAAGAGCGTGGAGGAGATTCGGGAGACGGCCGATTGGATCGAGGCGGTCACGGGAAAACGTCCGGAATACATACGTCCGCCGTATGGTTCATGGAGTACGGAGCTTCAGGAGAGTGTGTCGATGACGCCGGTGTTCTGGGACGTCGATACGCTGGATTGGAAAAGCCGGAATACGGCGCGGATTGTGAAGCATATCTGTAAAAATGCGGCGGTTCACACGGTGGTGCTGATGCATGATGCATATCAGACTTCGGTCGATGCAGCGCTTGAGACGATTGACACATTGACGGCGGAGGGATATACTTTTGTTACAATAGAAGAATGTCTGATTGATTGAGAGGATACGATGGATTTATTTGATTATATGCGGAAAAATACGATCGAGCAGGAGGCACCGCTGGCATCCAGGCTGCGCCCGTCCACGCTTGACGAGGTGGTGGGACAGAAGCATATCATAGGAAAGGATAAGCTTTTGTACCGGGCGATCAAGGCGGATAAGCTCGGATCGCTGATTTTTTATGGACCGCCCGGAACGGGCAAAACGACGCTGGCGCGCGTGATTGCCAACACGACGAGCGCGCGTTTTGAGCAGCTCAACGCGACGGTGGCGGGGAAAAAAGATATGGAACAGGTCGTGCAGGATGCCAAGGATGCGCTGGGGATGTACGGAAAGCGCACGATCCTGTTTATCGACGAGATTCACCGCTTTAATAAGGGGCAGCAGGACTATCTTCTGCCGTTTGTTGAGGATGGTACGATTCTGCTCATTGGTGCGACGACGGAGAATCCGTATTTTGAGGTCAACGGGGCGCTGATTTCCCGATCCCGTATTTTTGAGCTGAAACCGTTGGAAAATGCGGATATCCGCGAGCTTTTAGAGCGGGCGCTCCATGACAAGGAAAAGGGTATGGGAAGCTATCGCGCGGAGGCGACGGACGAGGCGCTCGATTTTCTGGCCGATATGGCAGGCGGAGACGCGCGCGCGGCGCTCAATGCGATCGAGCTTGGTATTCTCACAACGGAACGGAGTGAAGATGGACTGATTCACATCACACTCGATGTAGCACAGGAGTGCATCCAGCGCCGTGCCGTGAAGTATGACAAGACGGGGGACAACCATTACGATACGATCTCAGCGTTTATCAAGAGTATGCGCGGTACCGATCCGGATGCGGCAGTTTATTATCTGGCGAAGATGCTGGATGCAGGCGAGGATATCAAATTTATTGCGCGGCGTATCATGATCTGTGCATCGGAGGATGTCGGCAATGCGGATCCGCAGGCGATTCAGGTTGCGGTCAGCGCGGCGCTGGCAGTGGAGCGGATTGGTCTGCCGGAGGCGCGGATTATCCTGTCGCAGGCGGCTACCTATGTGGCGAGCGCGCCGAAGAGCAACGCGGCGTATATGGCGGTCGATGAGGCACAGGAGGCGGTCAGGTTAAAGGGCAACTTTACGGTGCCGTCCCATCTGCGCGACTGCCATTACAGCGGGGCGGAGAAGCTGGGGCATGGCGACGGGTACAAGTATGCACATGATTATCCGAACCATTATGTGAAGCAGCAGTACCTGCCGGATGGACTGGAGGGCAGCACATTTTACCGCCCGTCAGAAAATGGGTATGAGAAGAAGATTGGGGAGTGGCTGCACTTCCTGAAGGGCTCTGAATGAGAAAAAGCTTCTTTTTAGATGGATTTTGCCGATGCTACGCATTCCAAATCGGCAAAATCTGCTGCCGGAACTGTATCGTACGGAATTTTCAGTTCAGAAAATTCCTACCTGTGAACAGTTACTATGTTCCTGAATTGATATGTATGAAGAAAATGTTTACTTGAATTTTTATGAAAACCGTTTATAATAAAACCAAGGTGGCTGCAGGATAAAGAGCAGTCACAGCATAAAAGGCTATGTTAAAAAGGTATGCCGGGCAGGTATCTGCCTGTCCGGTTTCGTGTAAGTACCTGGAAGACATCCACACGTTTCTTATTTCTGATTTTTGAATCCCAGAGAATATGACACAATTAAACAGGGTAAGGAGAATTATATGAGAGAAAAATTAAAGACACTCCCTCTGGTGCAGCTTCGGGAAATGGCGAAGGCACAGGGGTTAAAGGGGATCAGCACCCTGAAAAAGGCGGAGATCATAGACAGGCTGTGCGAACTTGAGAAGCCGGCGGAAGGGGGACAGAAAGAAGAAACGCCCCAGGCTTCTGTCAGTGAGCATCCGGCCGGATCGGCGGAACCGGCAGAGAGAACGGAAATGCACGTGCAGCCGCGCAGAACGGATGCAGGGCAGAATACATCGGCACAGACGTATTCGCAGCCGCGGAGATCTGCCAACGGAGAACGGGCTGCGGGAGGGCAGAATTCCAGCTATGAGCGCCGCAGCGAAGGCGGATACCGCCGGAATGAATACGGCTCCTATACACGCCGTGAGAATAATAATACCCGTTATCAGGATAACCGCAGACGCGAGTACACGCAGCGAGAGGGGTATCAGAGAAATTCCTATGTGCCGCGTAACAATTACAATGAAGCGATGAGCGCAAGAACCGAGTATAGCCAGCCGGAACATACCGCACCGGCACCGCAGATGGCAGAAGCAGCCTCCGAGTACAGTCAGCCGGAACGTACCGCGCCGGTGCAGCAGATGGAAAGCACCCGTACCGAGGTGGAAAATGCACGCATGGAGGATCTGAAAAATGAATTTCAGGAGTTGGACAGCGGCATCGAGGCGAACGGAATCCTGGAGGTTATGCCGGATGGATTTGGATTTATCCGTTGTGAAAACTTCCTGCCGGGTGAAAATGACGTCTATGTGGCGCCGTCCCAGATCCGCCGTTTTAATCTGAAAACTGGTGATATCGTGCGCGGAAGCCGTCGTGTGAAGTCGGCGACGGAGAAATTTGCCGCATTATTATATATTAATTCGGTCAATGGATACCCGACCAGCGTGGTGGAAAAACGTCCGAATTTTGAAAATCTGACGCCAATTTTCCCAAATGAACGTCTGCACCTGGAATATCCGGGGGTTAAGACTTCCATGGCGATGCGCGTGATGGATCTGCTGTCCCCGATCGGAAAAGGACAGCGAGGCATGATCGTATCCCCGCCAAAAGCCGGAAAGACCACCCTGTTAAAGCAGGTGGCGACGACCATCACAAAGAACCATCCAGAAATGCACCTGATCATCCTTCTGATCGATGAGCGTCCGGAGGAGGTGACAGATATCCGTGAGACGGTAACGGGAGAAAATGTCGAGGTCATCTATTCGACGTTTGACGAGCTGCCGGAGCGTCATAAACGTGTGTCGGAGATGGTAGTAGAACGGGCGAAGCGCCTTGTCGAGCACGGAAGGGACGTTATGATTCTTTTAGACAGTATCACCCGTCTGGCGAGGGCTTACAACCTGGTGGTTCCGCCGAGTGGACGAACTCTTTCAGGTGGTTTGGATCCGGCAGCGCTGCATATGCCGAAGCGCTTCTTCGGTGCGGCGAGAAATATACGCGAGGGCGGCAGCCTGACGATTCTGGCGACCGCGCTGATTGAGACGGGCAGCCGTATGGACGATGTTATTTACGAGGAATTTAAGGGAACCGGCAACATGGAGCTGGTGCTTGACCGCAAACTTTCCGAGAAGCGTATCTTCCCGGCGCTCGATATCCTGCGTTCCGGTACGCGAAGAGATGATCTGCTTCTTTCGTCCGCCGAGGCGGAAGCGGTCGATATCGTTCACAAGGCGACCAACACGCAGAAACCGGAGGATACCGTTGAGCGGATCCTGGATCTGTTTGCCAAGACGAAGAACAATACGGAATTTGTGGAGATCACGCGGAAAAAGGGGTCATTTTACTAAAAATCATGTTTCACCAATAGCGCATCTGTGAGGACTTTCTTCCAGGCAGGAAAACAGGACTGTAAGAAGAAAAATAGTATTGAAAAATAGATAAAATTGCTTGCTAAAAAGTACACACCATGATATAATTATAAGGCTGTATTAACAGACGGTAGTTCTGACATCTGCGTGAGTCGTCCTTACGAGTGGAAGGAACGCTTAAATGATGGAATAGCGTGCCTGGATGTGCGGAGCTTTATATAGAGCCGTTTTAAGACGGCTTGCAATTAAAAAAGCGGTCGGAAATCGCAATGAAAAATTCAGAGAGGTGAAAGAAATGAGAGAAGGAATCCATCCAGCCTATTATCAGGCAAAAGTAGTTTGCAACTGTGGTAACGAGTTCGTAACTGGTTCTACCAAGAAAGACATCCACGTAGAGGTTTGCTCCAAGTGTCATTCATTCTACACAGGCCAGCAGAAAGCAGCCGCTGCCCGCGGACGTATCGATAAGTTCAACCGCAAGTACGGCATCAACGCAGGCAAATAAGTTTGAACCATGTAAAGGTTGGGTTTTAGTGGCGACATTAAACTCAGCCTTTTTGTTTTCTTCTTTTTTTATTTTGAAAGGACAGCATGAAGTATTCAGGAATTGGCGGTCAGGCGGTAATTGAAGGAATCATGATGATGAAAGGCGAGGACTATGCAGTGGCAGTCCGCCGGCCTGACAAAGAGATAGAAGTAAAAAAAGACACATACCAGAGTATCACGAAAAAAGCGAAGATTTTACAGCTCCCGTTTGTGCGCGGCGTGTTCCGGTTTGCAGATTCGATGATCATCGGCATGCGGAGTCTGTCGTATTCCGCCAGCTTTTTTGAGGATGATGAGGATGCAGAGCCGGGAAAATTCGAACAGCTTTTAGACCGTGTGTTCGGCGAGAAGCTGGAGAGTGCGATCATGGCAGCAGTGCTGGTAATTTCGTTTATTCTGGCAATTGGTATTTTTATGCTCCTGCCGCTGGGGATTGCGAACCTGTTTAAGGGAGTTATCACATCGGATCATCTGATGGCAGTGCTGGAAGGTGTGATCCGGATCGCGATTTTTATTATCTATATTAAACTCGTTTCGCGGATGGAGGACATCCGGCGGACATTTATGTACCACGGGGCGGAGCACAAGTGCATCAACTGTGTGGAACACGGACATCCGCTGACGGTAAAATATGTGCGCGAGAGCTCGAAGGAGCACAAGCGCTGTGGTACCAGTTTCATATTGATTGTCATGGTGATCAGTATTCTGATGTTTATGGTGATCCGGGTCGATACGATCTGGATGCGGATTCTGAGCCGTATTATTCTGGTTCCGGTCATTGCAGGTATATCATATGAGGTATTGCAGTGCGCTGGACGGAGCAATTCGAAGTTTATGGATCTGGTGAGCCGTCCGGGTATGTGGATGCAGGGTCTGACGACGAAGGAGCCGGATGACTCGATGATTGAGGTGGCGATCGCGGCGACCGAGGCAGTTTTTGACTGGAGAGAATACCTGACGGAGAATTTCCCAGGCTGGGAAAAGCAGCTGGAAGAGTCATAAATAGAACACGGTACGACAGAGGGGATGAGTCGATGAGCGAGGAAAACGGAAGAACAGACCTGACCTGGAGAGAACTGTTGGATGAGGGCGGCGCGCGCTTAAGTGAGGCGGGTGTACCGGACGCAGGGACGGATGCCTGGTATCTGATGGAAGCGGCGTTCGGGATTGACCGGGTGCATTATTATCTGGATCAGAACCGTCCGATCCATGCGGAACGCCTGGAAAAGGGCTATGGGCGCTATCAGGAAATGCTTCAGAAACGGGCAGAGCGCATTCCACTGCAGCAGATTCTGGGAATGCAGGATTTTATGGGAATGACATTTTCTGTCGATGAAAATGTCCTGATTCCGCGCCAGGATACGGAGACGTTAGTTGAGCGGGTTCTTCGGGATTACCCGGAAAAGGATCTGAAACTTTTGGATATGTGTACCGGATCCGGCTGTATCGCGATCAGCCTTGCCGTGCTTGGCGGCTACCAGAACGTGACGGCGGTGGATATTTCCGAGGCGGCGCTGCGCGTGGCAAAGAAAAATGCGAGACGTCTCTTTTTGATTCAGAAGGGAACTGCGCGGTCAGAATCGTTTCAGGTATCGGAGGATCCGTGGTGCATCCGCCTGAAAACGTGGCTGGCAAAGGGACCGCGCCTGCAGGCAGAGATCGAGGAACACAGCCTGACACTTTTGCAGAGCAATCTGTTTCAGGCGGTGGAGGCGGATGTCATGTACGATGTGATTGTGTCGAATCCGCCGTATATCCCATCGGCGGTGATCGACGGTCTGGAACCGGAGGTACGCGACCATGAGCCGCGGCTGGCGCTGGACGGCAGCGAGGACGGTCTGTATTTTTACCGGGTTCTGGCGCTGGAGTGCAGCAAACATCTGAACAAGGGCGGCTGCGTATATTTTGAGATAGGATATGACCAGGCGGAGGCGGTCAGCCGGATACTGACCATCGCCGGGTATCGGGAGATAGAAGTGATAAAGGATGAGTCGGGGCTTAACCGCGTGGTAAAGGCACGGTGGAACCGTTAGACGATAGAGGAGGATATCATGTTTGACAGATTGGATGATTTGCTGATCCGTTATGAAGAGCTGATGGAAGAGCTCGGCAGCCCGGAAGTGGCAAGCGATACAAATCGTTTCCGCAAGCTGATGAAGGAGCAGTCGGATCTGGCTCCGATTGTGGAGGCATATAAAGAGTATAAGAAGGCAAAACAGGACGTAGAGGACAGTCTGGCGCTTCTGGATGAGGAATCCGACGAGGAGATGCGCGAGATGGCGAAGGAAGAGTTAAATGCTGCGAAAAAGCGCATTGAAGAGCTGGAGCAGGAATTAAAAATTCTGCTTCTTCCGAAGGATCCGAATGATGAAAAGAACGTTATCGTCGAGATTCGTGCAGGTGCAGGCGGCGATGAGGCGGCATTATTTGCGTCCGAGCTGTACCGCATGTATGTGCGCTTTGCAGAGCGCAATCGCTGGAAAACCGAGCTTGTCAGCGTCAGTGAAAATGGAATCGGCGGCTTCAAGGAGGTCGTTTTCATGATTACCGGCCAGGGCGCTTACTCCAAGATGAAGTACGAGAGCGGTGTCCACCGCGTACAGCGTGTGCCGGAGACCGAGTCCGGCGGACGTATCCATACTTCGACCGCGACGGTTGCCGTGATGCCGGAGGCAGAGGATGTGGACGTTGTCATCGATGATAAAGATATCCGTATTGACGTTATGCGTGCGTCCGGAAACGGTGGACAGTGTGTCAACACGACTGACTCCGCGGTACGTCTGACCCATATTCCGACCGGTATCGTGATCTACAGCCAGACTGAGAAATCGCAGTTACAGAACAAGGAAAAGGCGTTCCGTCTTCTGCGTTCCAAGCTATATGATCTGGAGTTGGAGAGACGCCAGAACGAGGAAGCGGCAGAACGCCGCAGCCAGATTGGTACCGGTGACCGTTCCGAGAAGATCCGTACCTATAACTTCCCGCAGGGACGTGTGACCGAGCACCGCATCAAACTGACCTTGTATAAGATCGATTCGATCATGGACGGCGATCTGTATGAGATCATTGACAGCTTAATTGCAGCCGATCAGGCGGCGAAGCTGGCGAAGATGAATGAGGGCATCTAAAGAATTAGAGAAAACGGAAGGGGGATCCTATATGGAAAGAAGAGATAAAGTCAATTATTATTTGGATCTGGCGGAAATGGTTTCGCAGCGGAGTACCTGTCTGCGAAAGCACTACGGGGCAGTGATTGTGAATAACGATGAGGTTATCTCGACCGGCTATGTGGGCGCCCCGCGCGGACGGAAAAACTGTTCCGATATCGGTCGCTGCATCCGCGAGGAGCTTCATGTGCCGCGCGGCGAGCGGTACGAGTTGTGCCGCAGTGTCCATGCCGAGGCCAATGCCCTGATCAGTGCCTCCAGAGAGCGCATGATCGGCGCGTCGCTGTATCTGACCGGTGTCGATGCGAGAACCGGCGGGTATGTGGAAAAATCGAGCTGCTGTTCGATGTGCAAGCGCATGGTAATCAATGCCGGAATTGAACATGTCTATATCCGTGATACGAAAAATGAGTACCGAAAAGTCGATGTAGAAGATTGGATCCGCGAAGATGAATCGCTGGAAGGAAAATTTGGGTACTAAGAAGCGCACAGGAGACGGCGCTGCCCGCTGGGCACGCCGCATCTTCTGTGCTTTTTTGATCGTGATTGGATGTCTGGTTCTGGCGGATGGTGTGGGGGATGCGGTTAGAAGGGCGGAAAACAGAGATTCCCAATCTGAAGGAAATGTAGAGCAGAATTTATCTGGAAAATCTGATTCAGATGCGTCAGAGCCGATATGGCAGCCAGATTTCGCAGCCTTAAAATGCCAGAATGCCGACGTCATTGCCTGGATTCGGATTCCCGGTACTCACATCGACGAACCGATTGTCCAGACAACCGACAATGAATCGTACCGCAGCATCGGGCTGGATGGAAAACCAGATCCAGCCGGGACTGTCTTTCTGGACTGCGAGAGTGCACCGGATGCATCGGATTTTCATTCGATTTTTTACGGGCATCATATGAAGGACGGAAGCCGGTTTTCCGAGCTGGTCCGCCTGAAAGACGAAGATTTCTTCCAGAAGCATCGGACGGCTTATCTCTATTTCCCAGATGGGAAAAGGCGGACACTCCGTCTGATTGCAGCGCTCACTGCGGGCAGTCAGGGGGAACGGCGTAGGACGGAATTTGCGGATCGGTCGGAGATGCATTCTTATATAGAAGAAATGACGGAGGGATGCCGGTTTCGCGAACTTCCAGACGAGGAGGTTTCCCACTTGTATTCCTTTGTGACGTGCAGTTATGAATTTGCGGATGCGCGGACGATTGTGTATGCAGTGGATGAATGATGCTTATGGATTGTACGTTACTGTTCACGTATACGTGCCCAGTAACGGAATTTGCCGTGGCTCCGCATTTAAATACGGCAAATTCCTGCTGCCACCACGTTTTCTTACGGCACTTTCGGTTCCAAAAGTGCCTACCCGTGAACAGTTACGATTGTACAATGCAAGAAAGAAGTGCAAAGCAAATAAATTTGCAAGCAGCAGGCAAATGTGGTATATTACTTATAGTGATGAGATCTGCCTTTTTTTAGAAAAGAGGCGTGAAAATAAAACATATGAGGAGAACAAGATATGAAGGGTATCGTTTTAGCAGGCGGTTCAGGCACACGCCTTTACCCGCTGACACGCGTAACTTCCAAACAGCTGCTTCCGATTTATGACAAACCGATGATTTACTATCCGATCTCCGTTCTGATGAACGCGGGAATCCGGGATATTCTGATTATTTCGACACCGGATGACACACCGCGTTTTAAGGAATTGTTGGGCGATGGACATCAGTTTGGTTTACATTTAAGCTATGCCGTGCAGCCAAGTCCGGATGGACTGGCACAGGCATTTATCATCGGCGAGGAGTTCATCGGGGATGATTCCGTAGCGATGATTCTGGGCGACAATATTTTCCAGGGTCAGGGACTTGTGAAACGCCTGCGTGCTGCCTCTGCCAAGAAAGAGGGCGCGACTGTATTCGGCTACTATGTCGATGATCCGGAGCGCTTCGGTATTGTAGAATTTGACGACCAGGGCAAGGCGATCTCCATCGAGGAGAAGCCGGAGAAACCGAAGTCCAATTACTGTGTAACGGGTCTGTATTTCTATGACAACCGGGTAGTAGAGTATGCGAAACAGTTAAAACCGTCTGCCAGAGGCGAGCTTGAGATTACCGATTTGAACCGCATCTATCTGGAAAATGGCGATCTGGATGTCATTCTTCTGGGACAGGGCTTTACTTGGCTCGATACCGGTACACATGAGTCCTTAGTTGAGGCAACCAATTTCGTTAAGACAGTAGAGACCCACCAGCACCGCAAGATCGCGTGCCTGGAGGAGATTGCGTACTTAAACGGCTGGATCAGCAAGGAAGAAGTGCTGGAGGCATACGAGGTATACAAGAAAAACCAGTATGGCAAATATCTGAAAGACGTACTGGATGGGAAATATGTTGATAAAATACATCAGAATTAAAAGGAGTTAAAACAATGAAGATTATCGTGACAGGCGGAGCCGGATTCATCGGCGGAAACTTCGTACACCATATGGTAAATAAATACCCGGAGTATCAGATCATCAATCTGGATCTTCTGACCTATGCGGGCAACTTAGAGACACTGAAACCGGTAGAGGATAAGCCGAATTACAAGTTTGTACACGGCGATATCGCAGACCGCGACTTTGTGTTTAAACTCTTCGAGGAAGAAAAGCCGGACATCGTAGTAAATTTTGCAGCAGAGAGCCATGTAGACCGTTCCATCACGGACCCGGAGGCATTTGTCCGTACCAATGTCATGGGAACGACCACCCTGCTGGATGCCTGCCGCACCTATGGAATTAAACGTTATCATCAGGTATCGACCGATGAGGTATACGGCGATCTGCCGTTAGACCGCCCGGATCTCTTCTTCACGGAGACAACCCCGCTTCATACCTCCAGCCCGTACTCTTCTTCCAAGGCGAGTGCGGATCTGTTTGTACTGGCATACCATAGGACCTACGGACTTCCGGTGACAGTATCCCGCTGTTCCAACAACTACGGTCCATATCATTTCCCGGAGAAGCTGATTCCACTGATGATCAGCCGTGCGCTGGCAGACGAGGAACTTCCGGTATACGGCGACGGCGCGAACGTCCGTGACTGGCTGCACGTATCGGATCATTGTGAGGCGATCGATCTGATTCTCCACAAGGGACGCGTCGGTGAGATTTACAACATCGGCGGACACAATGAGAGGACCAACCTGGAGGTTGTCAAAACCATCCTGAAAGCGCTGGACAAGCCGGAAAGCCTGATCCGCTACGTCAAGGATCGTCCGGGTCATGACCGCCGTTATGCGATCGATCCGACCAAGATCGAGATGGAGCTTGGCTGGAAGCCGAAATACAATTTTGACACCGGCATTCGTCAGACGATCGACTGGTATCTGAACAATCAGGACTGGTGGAAACACATTTTAAGCGGTGAGTACAGCCAGTACTTCGAAAAAATGTATGGAGATAGATTATAATGAGAGTATTAGTGACAGGCGTTAAAGGCCAGCTTGGCTATGACGTGATGAATGAGCTGAAAAAACAGGGTCTTACTGGCATCGGTGTGGATGTCGATGAGATGGATATTACCGATGCCGAGGCATGCCGCCGCGTGATCACCGAGGCAAAGCCGGATGCAGTGATCCACTGCGCTGCATATACTGCAGTAGACGCAGCGGAACAGAATATGGAACTCTGCCGTAAAGTCAATGCAGATGGAACGAGAAATATCGCTGAGGTCTGCAAAGGTCTGGACATCAAAATGATGTACATCAGTACCGATTATGTATTCAACGGTCAGGGCACCCGCCCGTGGGAGCCGGATGACCACCGGGAACCACTCAACGCCTACGGTCAGTCGAAGTATGAGGGCGAGCTGGCAGTTGAGGAGCTGGTAAAGAAGTTTTTCATCGTCCGTATCGCGTGGGTATTTGGCGTGAACGGCAAGAACTTCATCAAGACGATGCTGCGCGTTGGCAAAGAGCGCGGGGCAGTCAGTGTTGTGGATGATCAGATCGGTTCCCCGACTTACACATACGATCTGGCGCGTCTGCTGGTTGATATGATTCAGAGTGACAAATATGGTCGTTACCATGCGACGAATGAGGGACTTTGCAGCTGGTATGAATTTGCAGTTGAGATCTTTAAGCAGGCGGGCATGGACGTCAAGGTGACGCCGGTCAGCACTGCTGAGTATACAGCTGCTTATCCGGGTCAGGCAAAACGCCCGATGAACAGCCGGATCAGCAAAGAAAAACTTTCGGACAACGGATTTGAGCGCCTTCCGTCCTGGCAGGATGCGGTAGGTCGCTATCTGAAAGAAATTCAGTAAAAAATGTGCAATCAGACATAGAAAGCAGCAACGGCAGAAAGTGTGAAGCGCCGTTGGCTGCAGGATTTTCTTCAGGTTGGAATCAAAATCGTAGAAGGTCATGTATGTTAGTGGGGGATTTCCATAAATGTACATGACCTTTGGACTCTGTATTTGATGATGTAGGAGGAACTCTCAAAATGGGTAAATATTTTGGAACAGACGGATTCCGCGGCGAGGCAAATGTGACGCTGACCGTGGAGGACGCCTATAAAGTAGGTCGTTTCCTGGGCTGGTACTATGGACAGAAGACGAAAGCAGATCGCTGCCGGGTCGTGATCGGCAAGGATACGAGACGCAGCAGCTATATGTTTGAATATTCGCTGGTATCGGGACTGACCGCTTCCGGCGCAGATGTCTATCTGCTTCACGTGACAACTACTCCGAGTGTATCGTATGTTGTACGCACAGAGGAGTTTGACTGCGGTATCATGATCTCCGCAAGCCACAATCCATACTATGACAACGGAATCAAGGTCATCAACGGACGCGGCGAGAAACTGGAGGAGGAGACGATCGAGAAGATTGAGTCGTATCTGGATGGCGAGACGGGTGAGATTCCATTTGCCAAGCGCGATGCGATCGGACGCACCGTTGATTATGCGGCGGGACGCAACCGCTATATCGGTTATCTGATTTCCCTGGCAACACGGTCTTTCAAAAATATGCGGGTAGGTCTTGACTGTGCAAACGGAAGCGCTTCTGCGATTGCGAAAAATGTATTCGATGCACTGGGCGCGGAGACACACGTCATCAATAACACGCCGGATGGTCTGAATATCAATACAAATTGCGGTTCCACCCACATCGGGGGACTGCAGAAATATGTGGTTGAAAATCATCTGGACGTTGGATTCGCTTATGATGGAGATGCGGACCGCTGCCTGGCAGTGGATAGTGAGGGCA
The DNA here is from genome assembly GCF_003480665.1 of Clostridium sp. AM28-20LB. NCBI lineage: Bacteria > Bacillati > Bacillota > Clostridia > Eubacteriales > Clostridiaceae > Clostridium > Clostridium sp. AM28-20LB. The sequence continues at coordinate 77,631 of NZ_QUJN01000005.1, forward strand.
AGCTGGTGGATGGCGACAAGATCCTCTATGTATGTGGAAAATATATGAAAGAACAGGGCACGCTGGTCAACAATACGGTTGTCACCACGGTTATGTCGAACTTCGGTCTTTATAAGGCATTTGAGCGCGAGGGCATTTCCTATGAGAAGACGGCGGTTGGTGATAAGTATGTCTATGAAAATATGTCCCAGAACGGTCACTGCCTGGGAGGCGAGCAGTCGGGCCATATCATTTTCAGCAAGCACGCGACGACCGGAGATGGCATTTTAACATCATTAAAGCTGATGGAAGTGATTCTGGAGAAGAAAGAGACACTTGCAAAGCTGGCAGATGAGGTGCAGATTTATCCGCAGGTTCTGAAAAATGTCAGAGTCAAGGATAAAGAGGCGGCGCAGGCAGACCGCGACGTGCAGGCGGAGGTTCAGAAGGTATCGGATGCGTTGGGCGATACCGGTCGAATCTTAGTTCGTCCGAGTGGTACGGAGCCGCTGATCCGCGTGATGGTCGAGGCACCGACGGATGAAATCTGCGGAAAATATGTAGCACAGGTTGTAGAAATGATAGAAAAAAAGGGACTGGCAGAGTAAGACATGAGAGAGCAGCTGACAGAAAGTGATGTAAAGAAGATTCAGGAAGAGATCGACCATCGGAAGCTGGTGGTCCGCAAAGAGGCGATCGAGGCGGTCAAGGAGGCGCGCGCACAGGGTGACTTGAGCGAAAACTTCGAATATTATGCTGCTAAGAAGGATAAGAACCGGAATGAAAGCCGTATTCGCTATCTGGAAAATATGCTGAAGCACGCTAAGATCGTATCGGAAGAATCCCGCCCGGATGAGGTCGGAATGAATGATACGGTTACCCTGTATTTTGAGGATGACGACGAGGAAGAAGTATACCGTCTGGTAACGAGCATCCGGGGCAATTCCCTGGAAAACCGGATCAGCATCGAGTCGCCGCTCGGAAAAGCGATCGAAGGACACCATGTGGGTGACCAGGTGGAAGTGAAGGTCAACGATAAGAGCAGCTATGTGGTGGAGATCCGGAAGATCGAGAAAACGGGAGAAGAGGATTCGGATCGGATTCGTAGTTATTAGTCGCAATACAAAGGAGAGTTTTGATTACTATGAAATTTGAAGAATTATGTGATGCACGTTATTCACTTCGTAAATTTGACAGCCGCCCGGTTGAGGCGGAAAAATTACAGAAAGTGCTGGAGGCAGGACGCAAAGCCCCGACGGCACATAACTTACAGCCACAGCGCTTTTTCGTGATGCAGAGTGAGGAAGCTCTGGCGAAAGCGGATGCATGTACGGCGTGTCATTTTCATTCGCCGGTTGTGATTGTAGCAGCCTATGATCCAGAGATTTCCTGGAAAAGGGAAGAGGACGGGAAAAACCATGGAGAGATTGATGTGACATTGGCGGTTTCCCAGATGATGCTGCAGGCAGCAGAACTGGGACTGGGAACAACGTATGTTGGTATGTTTAATCCAGAAAAATTGCTGGAGCAGTTCCCAGAGATGAAGGGCTTACAGCCGACGGCCTATCTGCCGCTTGGATATCCGGCAGAGACAGCTCATCCGTCCAGGCTGCATGCAGATCGCAAGCCGCTAGAAGAGCTGGCGGTATTTCTGTAAAATATAGACAATCCGTAACTGTTCAGTACCTTCACAGTCACGCGCAAAAATCCATTAAAAATTGCCTGCGGCAATGGGATTTTTGCCTGCTGGCCCATGTTTTCGTACGGTCAGCGCAGTAAATGCGCAGACCTACTGAACAGTTACGACAATCCTTTATTTACCATAATCCTTAATCGATACAGTCTGTTTTCTGAGAAGCTTGGAGACAGGCTGTATTTTTGTGTAATGCCAATGATGCGCACTCGCGCGAAGCAGAAATATGTAACGATATATCTTGCAATCCATGTGCATTTAAAAGTATAATAAAAAAATATGAAGAGAAGCATGAAACGATGTAAGATGAGAAAAGGAAATGGTATGTTATTAAGAGAATATTTAAAAGAATGGACCAAAGAAGACTTATTAAACGAAGCAAGAAGCTACGAGTTAAAGAACTGTTCCCGACTTAAAAAGGATGACCTGATTGACCGAATTGTAGAATATTTAACGACAAAAGAGGCACTCCGGGGCAGACTTTCATGCCTGACGAAAGAGCAGATGGTGCTTTTTTGCAAAGCCTGTACCGAGCCACAGAAAATTTCTGCAGAAGAGATTATGGATGGAATGCAGTTATATAAATACGTACTTGGAAGTTTTGAGGAAGTGAGTGACTGCTTTACTGTCTTTGAAGAGATTGCACAGGGATTTAGCGGGATTGACGATGAGGCATTCCGGGCGGTTCAGAGCAAAAAAGGCTGGCTGATGAAGTGTATCAGCTTCTTTATCGATTATTATGAGATTGCGCCGCTGGAAATTTTGTATGAACTGTACAAATTGAAGGTGAAAGGCACGATCGAAGAAATGATGGGAATGCTGGAGGAAATGCCGGAGGACATCACAGAATCCTGCATTTTCCCGATGGAGAAATTGGGAATGCAGGATCTGCCGAAAGAGAATCCGCTTTATTCCGAGAGGGGCTTGTATGTACATCTTCCAGTTTTTGAGGGTGATGGACTCACTGCTTTGTTGAAACAGCAGCAGAATAAAAAATTCTATATTCCGTCTGCACAGCAGTTGGATGAAATCTGTCAGAAAGGGTATGAGGCAGGGGTACTGGCTTATAAGGAGCTGGAGTCCTATTTCATAAAAAAATTGGATGTGCCGTATGAGAAAGCGGCTAGATGGTGCTTTGAGACGTGGGCCAGCAGTTATGAAGGAAAATCACCGGCAGAACTGATGAATAAGATGCATGAAGAAGGGATTGTCTTCCAGAGCGAGCAGCAGATGGGCGAATTTTTAAGACTTCTCATGGATGCGTTCAACAATACGAGAACAAAAGAAAACCGCGGAAATAAACCGTGGGAATTAAGTGAGAGAGGTATGATCGGCGGCATGCCGGCGATGGTGCCGGAAATGTCCCAGCCAGCACCGGTAACCGCGAAAAAGGTGGAGAAGATTTATCCGAATGATCCGTGTCCTTGCGGATCTGGGAAGAAATATAAGAAGTGTTGTGGAAGAAATTAATACTCAGAGGTGAAATGAAAAATGCAGCAAGAGAGGAAAGAAATATCTGGCAAAGCTAATACGATCGCTGGTTTTTCCATCCCTCTGTATCTAGGCATCCTGGCGCTGGTGGTGGTCTGTATGTATATGGACTGTCTTCCGGCAGGCTTGGTCGGCGGCATGATTGCGCTGATGGTGCTGGGCGAGGGACTCAATTTTTTAGGAAATCATACACCGGTTGTGAAAACGTACCTGGGCGGCTCGGTCATCTGTATTCTGGGGGCGGCGGTCATCCAGGCGCTGGGGCTGATTCCGGAGCAGACGCATGAGATCCTGGACAATTTTGTCAACAAAGAAGGATTTCTGGTCTTCTATATCTCAGCGCTGATCACAGGAAGTCTTTTCAATATCGACCGCGGGCTTCTGATCCGCGCAACGGTGAAACTGCTTCCGACAGCTGTCATATCGCTGGCAGTCGGCGTGATACTTTCAGGTCTGCTCGGTATGGTGATGGGGGATAGTTTTCTGGAAGGAATCCTGTATATCGGTATTCCGATGACGAGCGGCGGCATGACGGCGGGAGCAGTGCCTCTGTCGGCAATGTATTCGTCGGTTCTGGGGACGGACGCCGGACAGATCCTGACGCGGATCGCACCGGCGACGGTGCTGGGAAATTGTGTGGCGATCATTTTTGGCGGTTTAGCCAATAATATCGGCGAGCGAAAGCCATCCCTGACCGGAAATGGCTGCCTTGTCAATGACGGTCACGAAGTGAAGAAACAGCCTCCGATGAAACCGACCTTCGCACTCTTATGTACGGGGCTTATCATTTCAATGGCATTTTATGAACTGGGGGCGCTCTGCCATCATTTTATTTCGATTGTACCGACGTATGCGTGGATGATTGTAGCAGTTGTGATTGTGAAGGGAACGGGAATCCTTTCGGAGCGCCTGGAGGACGCGGCGAGAGAGTGGGGACAGTTCGCGATCCACAGCTGGACAGCGGCGGCGCTGACCGGAATCGGGGCGACGCTGATTGATTTAAAGACGATTTTACACACGATCACTCCGTTTTATCTGCTCAGTGTCGTGCTGATTGTCGGGGCGATCACACTGACCGCCGGATTGATCGGCATCAAGATGGGATTTTATCCGCTGGAATCATCGATCGCAGCGGGGATGTGTACGACGAACATGGGCGGTTCCGGAAATGTGGCGGTGCTCAGCAGTTCAAAACGGATGGAACTGCTTCCATTTGCACAGATTGTGACGCGTTCCTGCGGAGCACTGATGCTGACCATCGGGGGCGTGCTGATACAGCTGCTGGCGAGGTAAAAAAGAATTGTGATTGACAGAGAAATGTGCCTGATAGAGGGAAAATAAGTGAAAACAGGGGAATAGAGAAATAGGGAAAAGCTGGGAGGTAGGTCTTATGAACATATTCATTGCGATCATGCTTGTATTTGCGGCAGCCGGGCTTTTGGATGAGATACTGGGAGGAAAGCTGGGGCTGATGCCGAACTTTGAAAAGGGGCTTGCCACGATGGGCGGTCTGGCGATGTCCACGGTCGGATTTTATGCGATCGGAGTTACATATGTGCAGACGCACGCGGAAGCGATTGCGGAGGCGGCAAAGCATATGCCATTTGATCCGGCGCTCATTCCAAGCTGCCTTCTGGCGCCGGATATGGGGGCGCTTGGCATGGCACAGAAGCTGGCGGCGACACCGGCGCTGGCGGCATTTACCGGTGCGATGGTAGCAGGCAGTCTGGGAATGACGGTCGGATACCAGCTGCCGGTCTTTCTGGCAGCTGTTCGAAAAGATGAAATAGGAGAGCTGATGCGGGGGTTCATCTTCGGTCTGATTGCCATACCGTCTGGTCTGGCGGTCGGAGGTCTGATGCTGGGTCTGCCTGTCCGTCAGCTCTTTTTTAATATGATCCCGGTGCTGGTGCTGTGCATGGTGCTGATTGCGGCATTTGTGCTGGTTCCGGCGCTGACGATGAAGATCATGATTTTCCTCGGAAATGCGATCCGTATTTTTAGTTTTCTCCTGTTTGGTGTGGCAGTCTTCGGAATTTTTATGCCGAAGTATGCGGTTGTCGAGGATGCCTTGATAGAGGAAATGCTTTTTATGGTACTCCGTATGGTCATCGCAGCGTGCGGCGGTCTGGTGCTGTCGCAGGTGGCGTTAAAACGTCTCCAAAAGCCGATCCAGCGTATTGGGGCGGTCCTGGGTATCAATGAGGAGGCAGTTGTCGGACTGTTCCTTTCCTTTATACAGAGCCTTGCGATGTTGCCATTGTTTTCCAAGATGGATAAGCGCGGAAAAGTATTAAACGCCGCTTTCTCTGTTGCAGGCGCCTATGTGGTAGGCGGTCAGATGACCTTCGTAGCATCCATGATACCGGGAAACTGGGTAACAGCCTATATGATCAGCAAGGTGCTGTCAGGCGGACTGGCAGTTGCCCTGGCGGTTATTTGTCTGAGAAGGTCAAAAATGTTAGCAGAGTAGAGCTGGACAGGAAGTACAGTAAGGAATCGGATATTGCGATAAGAATGGGAAGATAGATAGAAAAAGAAAGAAATAAGAAAGCCCCGGCAGTTTCGCTGCCGGGGCTTTCCGCCCTTTTAGGGCTATATCATTTTCATAGAAGGCATTAATAGGTTACAATGAAGACTTTTAGAGTTGTCAAACGGTTGCGAGCAATTAACAGCAGCCACAGCCTCCAAAGCTCTGCTCGGTTCTCTCAATGATCTCGTTCTGAAGCGGTTTATCCAGGTTACGGAAGTAGTCACTGTATCCGGCTACGCGGACGATCAGTTCCTTGTATTCCTCCGGATTCTTCTGAGCTTCGATCAGGGTCTGGCGGTCGATAACGTTGAACTGCATATGATGTCCGTTCATAGCAAAGTAGGAACGAATCAGAGCAGCCAGGTTGTCAATACCCTTCTCACCTGCGATAGCAGCCGGAGTAAACTTCTGGTTCAGCAGAGTACCGCCGGTCTCACAGTGGTTCATCTTGGAGCAGGATTTAACAACTGCGGTCGGTCCGTTGATATCAGCGCCTTTTTCTGGGGAAATACCCTCAGACAGAGGAGTATGAGCCAGACGGCCGTTCGGAGTAGCGATCATAACATCACCGAAGTATACGTGGCAGGTGGTCGGAAGCATATCTACATGATATACACCGCCTCTGGTGGTCGGTCTGCCTGTGATGTAATCTTTGTACTCATTGAATACGCTTACCATGATGTCATCTGCATAATCATCATCGTTGCCGTATTTCGGAGTTTTATTCTTAACCAGGTTCAGAATGTCCTCATGGCCCTTGAAGTCGTCGTTCATAGCGTCGATGAGTTCTTTCATGGTGAACTTCTGATTGTCAAATACGTTGAACTTGATAGCGGAGAGTGCATCGGAGATAGTACCGATACCAACACCCTGGATGTAGCTTGTGTTGTATCTCGGGCCGCCTGCGTTGTAGTCTTTACCTTTCTTGATACAGTCATCGGTACAGATGGAAAGGAACGGAGCCGGCATCATCTGAGAGTAGATTCTCTCGATAACCAGATTGCCGCGCATCTTAACGTCGATGATGTACTCAAGCTGTGTCTTGAATGCGTTCCACAGTTCATCGTAGGATTTGAAATCTTCAGCCTTGCCGGTGTGCGGTCCGATCTGTTTCTTGAACATTACATCGTAGCCGTCATAGAGAGCAAGCTGTAAGCATTTCGGGATATTTAAGTAACCGGTCAGCCAGTAAGCCTCAGTTCCCCAAGCACCTGTCTCAACACATCCGGAGCATCCTGCGTTTCTGGCGTCAACCAGAGATTTGCCCTGATTTAACAGCTCCTGAATTAACTCATCGGTGTTGTAGAATGCCGGCTGGCCCCAGCCCTGACGAGCGATCTCGCAGGCTCTCTTTACGAACTTATCCGGAGTAACCTTGGAAATCTGAACGTTGGAGTTCGGCTGGTTTTGTCTCATATCTTCCATACAGTCAAGGATTAAGTAAGAAACAGCGTTAACTGCGTCTGTACCATCTTCCTTCACACCGCCGGAGTTGATGTTTGCGAAGTCTACGTATGTACCGGACTCTTTTAAGGTTACGCCAACCTTAACCGGAGCCGGAGAGTTGAACAGTTTAACCCAGAGGCACTCAAGAAGCTCAAGAGCTCTTGTATCATCCAGAGTACCTGCAGCGGTATCTTTCTCATAGAACGGAATCAGATGCTGATCCAGACGACCTGGTGTAAATGCATCCCACGGGTTTAACTCGGTTGTAACACCAAGGTGTGTAAACCAGTACATCTGAAGTGCCTGCCAGTAGGTCTCCGGTTTGTGCTCCGGAACAACCGCACAGTTAGCTGCAATCTGCTCGAGCTCTGCTTTTCTGACCGGATCCTTCTCCTCAGCAGCTTTCTCAAGAGCCAGATCATGATATCTCTTACCTAAGATAATGATAGCATCGCAGCAGATATCCATAGCGCGAAGCTCCTGCTCTTTGTCGTAAGCTTCCGGATCATTGAAATAGTCAAGATCCTTGATAGCCTGCTCGATCTCCTTCTTGTAGTCACCGTAGCCTTTGATGTAGAAGTTCTTGCCGCCGGCTGTATGACCCGGTCCACGCTGCTCCATGAACTCGGTAAACATACCAACCTCATAGCAGTCTCTCCACTCCTGGGTCATAGCTTTTAAGAGATGCTCTCTGACTGCACGGTTCTTCCAGTACGGAATGATCTCTTCTTCCTGAAGCTTCAGATCGTCTTCGGTAACAGTGAAGTTAACCAGTTTACGATCGTTCATGATGTGCATATCTTCGATGGTATGACAGCACAGCTCCGGGAAAGTCGGTGAACACTGCGGGTCTTTGCCCTTCTCACCAACTAACAGTTCATCATCACCTAAGTAAAGAGTTTTCTTGGAGAAGTACTCTTTCAGAACGAGAGCTCTTAAAACCGGTACAGATACGGAACCTTCGTACTCTTTGTAAACATCGGTTTCAATTTTGGCTCTTTCCAGATCCAGATGCGGCTGGGTGGAATGACTGATTCTTCTCAGTCTTTTAATTCTCTCGGTGCATCCGCGGTCATTGTCTTTTAACAGACCTTCTGGTGTGTTGATTACGAATGAAGTATCAATTTTCTCTGCCATTTAAATCATCCTCCTATATTGACTTTGTTGAATCCCTGTTCTTCGAACATGGACTTAAAGTGTTCCATAAGCTCGGACACCGGTACGCTCATCTCATCCTCATGGTACTCCATGTCGAGGCTGGCGTATTTACCCTTTCCGATGTCATGATAAGGTAAAAGGTTTACCTGACGTGCGTGAATATTGTTTTCCTTCAGGAAATGGATGACACTTTCGATGTGTTCATCGGTTGCGTTGACCTGCTGGATAATCGGAAGCCGGATGTAAAGACCAGCGCCCTCATCACTTAATTTCTTTAAGTTCTCAAGAATCAGTGAATTGTCAACGCCGATATACTTCTTGTGGTCTTCCGGATCCATCACTTTGATGTCGTAAAGAAAAACATCTACGTAAGGAAGAATCCGCTTCAGATTCTCATAGTCTGTGTAGCCGCTGGTGTCGATGAAAACGCTGACACCGTTCTCATGGAGCTTGCGACAGACCTCTTCCACATAGTCCATATGCTGGGAAGCCATAACTTCGCCGCCGGAGAGTGTTACACCGCCGCCGGACTGCTCATAGAAGATTTTGTCCTTCATCGCTTCCTTGACAAGTGCATCTACGGTGTATTCCTTACCGGCTAACTCCCGGGCCTCTGTGATGCACCAGTCGGTACAGACACCGCAGGCGGTACACTTGGAACGGTCAAATACAATCTTTCCGTCTACGATGGAATTGGCTCCCTGTTTACATTTTGCAACACATCGACCACAGGCGGTACATTTGTGCTGATGAAAAATCAGTTCCTTATAATAATGCTGACTCTCCGGGTTGTGGCACCACATACAGCGTAAGGGACATCCCTTGAAGAAGATCGTGGTGCGGACACCATCGCCGTCGTGCGTTGAAAATTTCTGGATGTTAAATATGTAAGGAGTTTCTGCCATCCTTTCCCCCTCCTTTGCAAAAACTAGACTGTGTTCTAGTTCTGAGTCTATAATACTACAACCAACTCAAGAATACAAGAGTAAATTGAAAAAAATGTATTAATTTAATTTTTAACAGACGAATCTGAAAAATAATCATCCGATCACGCTGAAATAAGCGGAATGCGGAATGGCTATAAAAGAAAATTAATATAACATATAAGATATCATAAAAAATGGGGGCTTACAATTGACAAAAGTGAGGATATTATGCGTGAAAAGAAAGTGAAAATTGTAGAAAAGATAAAATGGTGTGAATATTCATAATATATAAAACAAAAACAAAAAATTAAGCACAGTTAAAAAGGCGTCGCACAAATATGAAAAGTGAAAATCAAGATAGAAGTGAAAAAAAGCTAAAAAACCAGAATAACACGTAGAAAAGAGCAGTAGAAAACAAAATGAATACGAAGCTTGAAATAATGGTTACTGTTTCACAGGTAGGCACTTTTGGAACCGAAAGTGCCGTAAGAAAACGTGGTGGCAGCAGGAATTTGCCGTATTTAAATGCGAAGCCACGGCAAATTCCGTTACTGGGCACGTATGCGTGAACAGTAACAAAAAATGAAATAATTTCGCTCATGTGAAAGTTGCCCGGTTGACAAGAAGAATTTTGACATGGTATAGTAAAAATGTATAAGGATGTTTCGGGAAGTATTAGAAGAACCCGGACAGTAGAAGCCAGGAAAACTATATTTCGAGCTGAAAAACCTAACACAGTATATTGTCAGGGTTTACAGCCAATGGGTATCAGGGGAAACTCGGATGCCTCCCGCATTTGGAAAGAAATGCATTGGAAAGAGAAGTAGGACCTGCTGCTTATTAGGAAGAAAGGCAGCTGGTAAAAGGCGGCGCATCCTCTGCCAGAGTCTCGTTCCGATGAAATGTTTTTCAGCGTATTCTTAAACAAAAGAAGGGAGAAGAACAATTTCATGAAGAAGACAAACAGAATCATTGCATTGGCAATGGCGGCCATGACAGCATTGTCTATGACAGCCTGCTCTGGAAGCACAAAAGAGACAACGGAGGCGGAAAGCGCCGCAGAGACAACCGCAGAGGCTGCTGAGGAAAGCAGTGCAGAGGAGACCAAGGAAGCATCCGGAGAGACGCTTCTGATGGCAACGACGACCAGTACCGATAATACAGGTCTTCTGGATTACTTAAAGCCAATCTTTTTAGAGGATACAGGTATTGACTTACAGTGGACGGCAGTGGGAACCGGTGATGCGATTCAGAAAGCAAAAGATGGTGAAGTCGATGTGATACTGGTTCATTCCAAAGCAAAAGAAGAAGAATTCGTGGAGAGCGGCTACGGTGTAGAGCGCTTCCAGGTTATGTATAATGATTTCGTGATCGTAGGACCGAAGGATGGTCCGATTGCAAAGACGGATGATATCAACGCTGCATTTAAACAGATCATGGACGAGCAGCTGACATTTGTGTCCCGTGGAGATAACTCCGGTACCCATAACAAGGAGACCGGAATCTGGGAGAAGCTGGGAATTACAGATTATGAGAGCAATCCAAACTATGTATCGGCAGGCGCTGGAATGGCTGATACACTGGCGATGGCAGATGAAAAAGGTGGCTACTGCCTGTCTGACCGTGGTACCTGGCTTGCCAAGAAGGCAGATTTCCCGGATATGGATATTGTATGTGAAGGCAGCAAGGAACTTTTAAACCAGTACGGCGTTATCGCAGTAAATCCGGAGAAATATCCGGATGTCAACAACGAGGCGGCGAATACGTTTATCAAGTGGATCTGTTCTCCGGAAATCCAGACTCTGATCGGTGAATACGGCGTAGAGGAGTACGGCGAGCCGTTATTCTTCCCGAATGCAGAGCAGAAGTAGAATACTGCCGGATGATATGCGGCAGTGCTGGGATTAGCGTATTTAAACGAATAAAGCAGGCAGTTGAACCTTGCAGAATTTATAATGTATAAACAGGAAACCGGAGAAGGGAGGATGCACTTTTTCCGGTTTTTCTGTCATTAAGAATTGAGAAAATGAGAACGCCTGCAGAATATAAGGTGTTTCAGTGAATATGCTGGGAGAAAAAATATGGGAAACCTGTTTTCAAAATTTTTTGGTACGGTCGGAGTGATAGATTCTATCCGGGTAACTCTGGTGATGTCTTTCTGGTCAACCTTGATTGCGTCAATGCTTGGAATTTTTCTGGGACTTGTGCTGGAGCAGATGAAATTCCCAGGAAAAAAGCTGGTAGTCCGTGTGAACCGGACCTTGATGGGAGCACCTCCGGTCGTCATCGGACTGCTCACATATATGCTTTTGAGAAAAAAAGGTCCGTTTGGGGCGCTTCGATGGGTATTTACGATCAAAGGAATGGTGGCAGCCCAGGTTCTGATCATCACTCCGATCGTCTGTGGAATGGTGTATTCATATGCGGTCCGCACGGCACCTTCGATCCGGGCGTTTGCCAGGACGATGGGAGCTGACCGGCATCAGACCGCGCGGCTTCTGCTGCGTGAAATGAAAAATGAAATTTATTTTGCGGTTGTGTCTGGATATGGGCGTTCCATCAGTGAGGTTGGGGCGGTCTTTCTGGTAGGTGGAAATATAAAAAACAGCACCCGGACAATGACAACTGCGATTTCAACCCTGAAAGGTGCAGGCGATTATTATGAAGGGGTATTTTTGGGAGTGATCCTGATGCTTCTGGCATTTGCGGTACAGACATTGGCAGAACATTTCAGACAGGAGGAGACACCGGATGAAAATCTCTAAGCTGCAAAAGAAGATAGGTCAGTTTACGCTTCAAATCGAGGAACTGTATCTGGAGAGCGGGAAGGTTCATGGTCTGATAGGAACCAATGGCTGCGGAAAAACAACACTTTCCAAGCTGATACAGGGGATATTGGTTCCAGATGGCGGGAGGATTGATTATGAGGGACTGACACCCCGGGATATCACGATGACAACACAGAGACCGTATCTTTTGCATGATACGGTGTATCAGAACCTGATCTATCCGCTGAAAATACGGGGAATCCGCCCAGATGAGGCGAAGATGGATGCCTGGCTGGAACGATGTGGACTTCTGCAGAAAAAAAATCAGTATGCCCGTTCCCTGAGCAGCGGGGAACAGCAGAAATTATCATTTATCAGGGCCCTGGTATTTGACCCTGCGTTTGTGATTGTTGATGAAACGCTTTCCAACCTGGATCCTGACAGTACAGAATTGTTTGAACAGCTGATGCGGGAGCAGCAGACGAAAAATAAGATGACATGGCTGCTAATCAGTCATCAGCTGGTGCATGTCCGCAAGATTTGTGACCAGGTACATTTTATGGAGCAGGGGAATGTTCTGGTGTCTGGAACACCGGAAGAAATCCTTCTTCACCCCTCTCACCCGTCCATACGCCGATATCTGGCAGATACAGAGGTTTCATATCGCGAAAATGAAAAAAATTCAGAAATATGAATAAAAATGCGAGATGATTGCGCTGAATGTGAAAAAAATGGAAATAGTTTTGCTTGGGATGATTGACACAGTTTGTGAAAATGTGGTATAATTTCAGGTAGAAAATCATGAGAAAGAGAATTGTCGCACGAGAGCGGCAGTTATACAGAGTTGATTTCGAGCTTTTCTGCCTAAGCTGTGAACCGATTGACAGGATGGAAGAAAAGCCAATGGGTATCCGGGGAAACGCGGGTGCCTCCCCGCATCAGGCGATGCATTGGAAAGGAATAGCTCTCGGATGACCGGGATGAAGACCCGGAAGTTCTGGAAAAGAGCAGTAAATTCCGCCAGCGCAAGCAAAGCCTGATGTAGATAAGTGCATATCAGCAGAAAGCCATAAGAGGCAGACTGCATCATCAGGAACGGATACAGAGAGCGGAATGTTTTCTGTATTCGTTTTTTTGTTTCATTCGGAGAGGCGGTCTATGAATCAGAAGCACTTCGCATGGATGCATACCTTCGCGAAGAAGAATCATGCCGCAAGGGAGGAACTATGAAGTTATTGAAAGTTGATACGCTGGCGCAGGCGCGGGAACGTCTGCTTGAAGCGGCAAAAGAGTGCCTGCCAGAGACGGAGCGGGTTACGCTTGCAGATGCATCTGGCTGTATTTTAGCAGAAGATATTGTCTCTGGGGAAATGATTCCTGCATTTCGCCGTTCCAGTGTAGATGGGTATGCAGTCTGTTCAAAGGACACGGCGGGCGCAACAGAAAGTATCCCGGTTTTTCTGAAGGTGCTGGAAGAAGTAGAGATAGGACATCCGGCGGTATCAAAGATTGAACCGGGTACCTGTGCCTATGTACCGACCGGCGGCATGGTTCCGGAAGGGGCAGATGCCATGGTGATGGTAGAATACAGTGAACGGTTCGGAACAGATGAGGTTGCCCTGTATGAAAATGTTCCGTATGGAAAATGCATCGTGCTTCCGGGAGAAGATGTAAAAACCGGGGATATAGTCCTTAAAGCGGGAACTCGGATTGGCCCGGCGCAGGCGGGAACGTTGGCAGCGCTTGGCGTGGTGCAGGTGCCGGTTTTTAAACCGTGGAAGGTGGCAGTTCTATCGACGGGCGACGAACTGGTCAGGATCGATCAGGTTCCTGGACCGGGGCAGGTGCGGGATATTAATACATGGGCGCTGTCATGTTATGTGAAGAAGACGGGTCTGGAGCTTGTTTCGGCAGAGGCAGTGAAGGATGAAGAAGTGCTTTTAGAGGAGAAAATCAGGGAGGCGGTCAAAGCCTGTGATTTGATTCTGATCTCCGGAGGAAGTTCTCAGGGAAAGAAAGATATGACTATGGAGATATTAAACCGCATCTCCAAGGAGGGAGTATTTACCCATGGGCTGGCACTGAAACCGGGAAAACCGACGATTCTGGGATATGATAAAGAGAAACATACGCTGTTAGGAGGACTTCCTGGGCATCCGGCAGCAGCGCTTACCGTTTTCCACTTATTATTTGTGTGGCTCTGGAAGCAGGTAACCGGTCAGCCAGATCAACCTCCGCTAGAAGCCTTTATGACAACGAACCTGGCGGGGGCACCCGGAAAAACAACCTGCCTGCTGGTAAAGCTTCAGATGGCTCCGCAGGGGCTGGAGGCAGAACCGGTATTTGGAAAATCAGGCTTGATTTCGACGATGGCAGAGGCAGACGGCTACGTTCTGATTGATATGAATCAGGAGGGACTGAAGAAGGGTGAGCAGGTGAAGGTATACCGTTTTTAAAATGAATTGCTTCCAGAAGGGCGGCGGAGAATAAAGGATCGGCAGAGCCCGGTGGAAACAGAATAGAGGCAGAGATGGGAAAGAGAAATTTATATCTGAATAATACACCGGTGGAGGAGGCAAAAGCCCTTTACCAGAAAGCACTGGGGGAATTATTAAGACCCAAGGCAGAATGGATTCCCGTGACGGAAAGTCTGCACCGGATTACAAAAGAGGCAGTCTATGCGAAATATTGTTCTCCGCTTTACAATGCGGCGGCGATGGATGGAATCGCGGTTGAGGCAGAGAAAACAAAAGGAGCATCGGAGCGGAAACCACTTACCCTATATCCAGGTACAGATTTTACAGTGGTGGATACGGGCGATCCGATTCACGCACCATGCGATGCAGTTATCATGGCGGAGGATCTGCTGGAGCAGGAGGATGGCTCGGTGCAGATTACGGATGCAGCTGCATCATGGCAGCATGTGCGCCCGATCGGAGAAGATATCGTAGCGGGTGAGATGCTGATGCCCGGTTATCATGAGATACGCCCGATTGATATAGGTGTTCTCCTGTCTGGCGGAATTACAGAGATTGAGGTGTTGAAAAAGCCGTCGGTAGCGATTTTTCCGACGGGAACCGAAATCATAGAGCCGGGACAGGAACCCAAGGATGGGGACATCATCGAATCAAATTCGAGAGTGTTTGAGGCACTGGTAACGGAACATGGCGGTGCGCCCCATCGTTTTCCGCCGATTGCGGATGAGTATGAAACATTGAAAGAAAAGGTGGCAGAGGCGGTTGAAAACTATGACATGGTGATTGTCAATGCCGGCTCCAGTGCTGGAACCGAAGATTTTACGGTTCATGTACTTCGGGAATTGGGGGAGGTTCTGGTACACGGGGTGGCAATCAAGCCGGGTAAACCGGTAATATTGGCGATTGTCAATGGAAAACCGGTAATCGGACTTCCGGGATATCCGGTATCCGCCTATATCAACTTTGAAAATTTTGTGATTCCTGTGCTGCAGAAACTGGCAGGACGTACAGAAACAGGCGGCACGACGGTGCGGGCTGTCATATCCAAACGCCTTGTATCATCCCTGAAACATAAAGAGTATGTGCGGGTGAAGGTAGGAGAAGTGGGTGACAAGCTCGTCGCTTCTCCATTGGCGCGCGGGGCGGGAGCAGCAATGAGCCTGGTGCGGGCAGACGGATTCTGTGTGATTCCTCAGAACAGCGAGGGGGTCGAGGCGGGAGATACCGTTGACGTAGAGCTATACCGTTCCCTGGAGGAAATTGGAAGTACGGCAGTGGCAATCGGAAGCCATGATCTGATTCTGGATGTGATGGCAGATTTGCTGCCGTGTATGTACCCGGGTAATTACCTTTCCAGTACGCATGTAGGCAGTATGGGCGGTTTAATGGCATTAAAGCGGGGAGAGGCGCATCTGGCTCCGACCCACCTGCTGGATGAAGAGACAGGAGAATATAATATTGCGATCCTGAAAAAACTGTTTGCGGGTGAAAAAATGGCACTTGTCAAAGGTGTTGAGCGAATTCAGGGAATTATCGTAAAAAAAGGAAATCCGCTTGGAATCCATGAAATTGAAGATCTACGTGGCTTGAATTATGTCAACCGACAGAGAGGAGCGGGGACAAGAGTCCTTTTTGATTATAAGCTGAAGGAAGCCGGTATTTCACCGGAAGAGATTCACGGATATGACAGAGAGGCGGCAACGCATATGGCAGTGGCGGCTGCCGTGTCCGGCGGCGATGCAGACGCGGGCATGGGAATCCAGTCGGCAGCCAGGGCAATGGGACTTGATTTTATTGAGATTGGACGGGAAGAGTATGACTTTGCGATTCCAGTCAGATTTTTGGATTTTCCACCGGTACAGCATTTTCTGGCGGTTTTGAAAAGCCGGGAGTTTGCAGAGAGAGTGGAGAAGCTCGGTGGTTATGGGCTGGCAAGAACCGGAGAAATTTTATATTTATAAAAGAGGAGATTAGATGGGAGCAGTTGTACGTGAATTATATGTGTTCCGGCAGAGGGGACAGCCGGGAGAAGCCGTGGAGAGCGCCTGGTTCCGAAGGGGGATCGGAATGGAGGGTGACCGGCATGCAGCGGGAGGTGAAAGGCAGACTTCGCTGTTGGCGGGAGAAGCCCGGGACTGGATGGAGAAGCAGACAGAACCGGGACTCTGCTTCCGCCGCTACAAGGCAAACCTGATAACGGAGGGAATCGATACCACCCAGTTAAATACGGGGGATCTTCTGGCGGCGGGAGGGGCGGTGTTCCGCGTCTCCGGGTATGGAAAAAAGTGTTTTCCAGAGTGTATTTACCATGAAAAAGGAGTTTTCTGCCGCCTTTCGGCAGGAGCCATATTTTTGGAAGTGATTCGGGACGGATATGTATCTGTTTCGGATGAAATAATGAAATTAGGCAAAAAGGAGGAACTGTGATGAGACGATTAGAGAAAGATGAATCACTCTGCATTGGCTGCCACCAGTGCGAAGAAGCCTGTTCGAAGGCATTTTACAAGGTTTCGGATCCAATGAAATCCTGCATCCGCATTACCGACAAGGAGGATGGAAGCCATCATATTGCTGTGTGCACACAGTGTGGAAAATGTTCTGAAGTGTGCAATACAGGTGTGATTACGGAGGATGCGAGAGGCGTTTACCGGCTGAATAAGAAAGAATGTGCCGGCTGTCTGATGTGCGTTGGATTCTGTCCGGAGAATGTTATGGTACAGTGTGATGATTATCTGGAGCCGTCCAAATGTACGGCGTGCGGATTGTGCGTAAAAGCATGTCCGACCGGAGCGATCCGTCTGGTAGAAGAGTAAAAGGAGGAGAAAGGCATGATTAAAATGTGTGATCTTCCGCGTTATGCGGACGCAGATATGGAAGAAATCAAAAAAATGAAAGAGGCCCACACGGTTCTCAATCAGGTTACATATGAGCCAAAGCCGCTGTATCATGGATATACGGATAAGCGTCTTCGAATCAATGTGACAGATAACACCATCGATATGATCGACATTCCTCAGGAGGTCAAAGAAAAATTTACCGGCGGAAAAGGTTATTGCCTGCGTTATCTGTGGGATGCAACGAATCCGGATACAAAGTGGAATTCTCCGGAAAATGCCATCACCATGTCGGCAGGACCGATTGCCGGAATTACGCAGTACGGCGGTACCGGAAAATGCCTGGTATGCAGCATTTCACCGATGACAGATATCCCGATTGATTCAAACGTCGGCGGATATTTTGGTCCATTCTTAAAATTCTCCGGATTTGATGTGATCGAGCTGACTGGAAAAGCGGAGGAAGACGTGATTATTGTCATCGATGGCAATAAGGGAACCGTTTCAATTGAAAAAGCACCGTTAGAGCATAAAGATGCACATGTACTGGGAGAAGAGCTGACAACCATGTATGCGGAGGATGACAATGATCGCAAAAACGTGGCGGTCGTATGTTCTGGTTCAGCGGCGGATCATTGCAACCTCTCTATGCTGAATTTTACATTCTATGATCCGAAAAGAAATGTAGTTCGCTTAAAACAGGCTGGACGTGGTGGTATCGGACGTGTCTTTGCGGACAAGCACATTAAAGCGCTGGTATGCCATTTTAAAGGCGTAAAAGCAAATCTGAACCATGTATATGATATCAGTATCCTGAACCGGGATGGCCTGAAATTCCATCGTGAGGTGGCGACACAGGATGACAAACAGAATTCAATGCGTAAATCCGGAACAGCATACTCCCTGCGTATCATGAGCGATTATGATATTCTGCCGACGCGCAATTATAAATATGGCGGAACGGATAAGATCGATGAGATGGCACCGGAGGTATGGAGAAATAAATGGCTGACCCAGGGCGGAGCGGACGGATGTTGGTATGGATGTTCGATGGCGTGTGCTAAAACAGCCGATCAGTTTGAATTAAAGACAGGTCCGTATAAGGGACATAAAGTATGTGTGGATGGTCCGGAGTATGAGACAGCAGCCGGTGTTGGTCCGAACTGCGGTGTAACCGATCCGCAGGTAATCCTGGAAGTGAATTTCTACTGTGATACATATGGCATTGATACGATTTCCTTTGGCACCATGACTGCCTTCCTGATGGAATGCTATGAAAATGGTATCCTGAATAAGGAGAGAACCGGCGGTCTGGAGCTTGTATGGGGCAATGCAGAGGCGGAGCTGGAGCTGCTGCACCAGATGGCGCGAAACGAAGGCTTTGGCAAGATTGCGGCACTTGGAAGCCACAAGCAGAAAGAGTATTTTGCAGCGCAGGGCTGGGGCGATATGGATTTCATGAATGATATTGCGATGGAACAGAAGGGACTTGAATATTCAGAGTATGCTTCCAAAGAATCCTTGGCGCAGCAGGGCGGCTATGGTCTGACCAATAAGGGACCGCAGCATGATGAGGCATGGCTGATTTTCATGGATCAGGTAAATAACCAGATTCCTACCTTTGAGGATAAGGCGGAGGCGCTGTATTACTATCCGATGTTTAGAACCTGGTTTGGTCTTCTGGGACTTTGCAAGCTGCCGTGGAATGATATTGTACCGGCTGACAACAGCCTGACCGATGAACCGGCGAAGGTACCGGAGCACGTAGATAACTATCTGGATCTTTATTATGGTGTTACTGGGGTCAAGATTGATAGGGATGAGATGATTAAAATGTCCGAGCGCGTCTACAATTTCCAGCGTGTTTTCAACATTCGTCTTGGCAAGGGACTGCGTGCGAACGATGCGATTCCATACCGTTCCCAGGGACCGGTTACGGAAGAAGAATATCTGTCCCGTCAGGAGCGCTACGATGGTCAGCTGGTAGAGCTGGTTGGTTTTACAAAAGAAGAAGTCGAAAAAATGTCCTTAAAGGAAAAGATGGCTGCGACCAGAAAGCACAGAGAAGGGGAATATGAGAAGCTGATTGATGCGGTATATCCGAAGCGCGGCTGGAATTTAAACGGTGTTCCGACAATTGCACACCTGAAAGAGCTTGGCATGGATCTTCCGGAGCTTTTGGAAGTAGTTGAGCCGCTTCAGTAAGACTATTCATTAATACGTTGCAGAAGGGAAGTGGATATAATGGTACTGAATAACCGTCCATATCCGGACTGGCATGAAGGACTGACAATCAGGGGTGTGATGGAACACATGAAATTTACCTGGCCCAAGCTGGTCGTGAAGGTAAATGGGCAGCTGGTCTGGCCAGAAGACTATGATAAAGTAACACTTGAAGAAGCAGATGATTTGAAGATTTATCATTTACTGGGGGGCGGTTGATTCAGAAAGGAGACGCTGGTTTGGAGATAGACAAAGAACGCTATAAAAGAAATATTCTCCTGCCGGAGGTAGGAGAAGAAGGACAGAAAAAGCTGGCGGAAAGCCGGGTGCTGGTAGTCGGGGCGGGGGGACTTGGATCTCCCGTCAGCCTCTATCTGGCAGCAGCAGGAGTCGGTACGATCGGGATTGCTGATTTTGACCGGGTGGATGTCAGCAATCTGCAGCGTCAAATCCTTTACCGGGAACAGGACATTGGAAAGGCAAAATCAGAACTGGCGGCGGAGCAGCTTCAGAGCCGGAATCATTCGGTGCAGGTAGAATTATACCCAGAGGGGATTACAGCTGAAAATGCAGAAGAAATTCTTGCAAAGTTTGATGTGATTGTGGATGCTTCGGATAATTTTCCAACCCGCTATCTGCTGAGTGACACATGTATGAAGCTGGGAAAGCCGGATGTATATGGAGCTATCTGTGAATTTGCGGGACAGGTTACCGTGTTCGCATCGGACGGACCATGTCTGCGCTGTCTCTGTCCGGAGGCAGAGGACCCATCCGGAAACCCGAATTCGGCTGCTTATGGTGTGCTTGGCGTGATTCCCGGCATGATCGGGTGTATGCAGGCGGCAGAAGTATTGAAGCTTCTTTTGGGCAAGGGAGAGCCGCTGATTGGAAAAATGCTGTTCATTGATGCCAAAACGTGGTCCACGGATCTGATAGAAGTTCCAGTGCATCCCCAGTGTAGCTGCCATGCACATACCAAAGTTCACCGGATGTGAAAACGATATTAAAAATAGACACTATGAACAATCTCTTTACTTCACAGGAAAAGAATGATAAAATAAATTAGATTGCCGAAAGCAGATGAGGAAGATTATCCACTCTGCTTTCGGCTGGATTCAGGTAAACAAAAAGGTAAATTAGATAACCAGGAATGTTTCCCTGAAATTACGATTATTGAGAAGTTAAGAGGTAAAAGGTAAATGGCGAAGGGTAATAACACAAAAGCAAAAATTGCCCGTGTTGCATGGAAATTGTTTCATGAGAAGGGATATGAGGAGACGACGATCGATGAGATTATCCTGCAGTCTGGAACATCAAAGGGAAGCTTCTATCATTATTATAGTGGAAAGGATGAGCTTCTGGCATCTCTCCCAGAGATCTTTGATGCAAAGTATGAAGAGGTAATGCAGGCGCTGGATCCGGAGATGGACAGCTTTGACAAGCTTATGACGCTCTGCTTCAGTGTACATGATCTGATAGAGTCGGATATCCCGGTAGGGCTTCTGGCGTCACTCTATTCCTCACAGGTGGTGACAAAGGGGGATAAGCATCTTTTAAACCAGAACCGTTTTTACTATAAGATGGTAAATCAGCTGGTCGATGAGGGGCAGCGCCGGGGGCAGATTACCCGCAGTATGCCATATTACGAGATTGCACATATGTATGCACTCTGCGAGAGGGCAATCATCTATGATTACTGCATTTCAGACGGTGGCTATGCGCTTGGAGAGTATACAAGAAAGACAATGCCTCTGCTGTTCGGCGGAGTGCGTGTAAAGCAGGAAGTCAAATAAAAAAGCAGACGGAAAATGCTTCTTAGGGGTATTTTCTGTCTGCTTTTGTGCGTGATAGCCGCGTACAGATCAGGATAGCATTGAGTACCTTTAAAATAAAGGAACCTGGGACGGGAAAATGCAGCTTAAGAAAGGAAAAATGCCAGATGGAACGAGAAAATCAGGAGTACATAAGCATTGTGAATGCAACGGAAAACAACTTGAAACATGTGTCGTTGAAAATTCCGAAAAAGAAAATCACAGTTTTTACCGGTGTGTCCGGTTCGGGCAAATCATCGCTCTGCCTTGATACGATTGCGGCAGAGTCGCGGCGGGAGCTGAATGTGACATTTCCAAGTTTTGTCCAGCAGTTTCTGCCGAAATATGGTCGTCCGGAGGTTGAGCGCATGGAGAATCTTCCGGTCACGATCGTGATCGATCAGAAAAAGCCGGTGGCAAACTCCCGCTCAACGGTCGGCACATACACCGATATCTATGCGCTGCTGCGCCTGCTCTTCTCACGTGTGGGCAAACCGTTTGTCGGCTATTCGGACAGCTTTTCCTTCAACCATCCGAGCGGCAAGTGTGAGCGCTGTGAGGGCCTGGGTGTTGTGACGGAGCTGGACATCCACAAGCTGGTGGATTTTGATAAATGCCTAAACGATGAGGGCGTTATCCAGTGGCCGGCGTTCACGACCGGTGCATGGCGGTGGAAGCGGTACGCGTACAGCGGTCTGTTTGATTTGGACAAGAAGATCAAGGATTATTCGAAGGAGGAGATGGATTTATTTCTCTATTCGCCGCAGATCCGCCTGAAAAACCCGCCGGCAAACTGGCCGAAGTCCGCGAAGTACGAGGGCATTTATCCGCGTATGTACCGCAGTATCATTACATCTAAGGAAGGACAGCTTCACAAGAAGGAGCTGGATCGCATTGTCAGCACCTTTACGTGTCCGGAGTGCCACGGGGCGAGACTGAATGCAAAGATCCGTAGCTGCCTGATTAACGGAAAAAATATCTGCGAGGTTTCGGATATGCCGATCCCGGAGGCGGCAGAGTTTATCCGCCAGATCGACGATCCGCTGGCGCGCGATATCAAGACCGAGATCCTGAAGCGGATGAATGCGCTGATTGAGATCGGACTCAGCTATCTTTCTTTAAGCCGTGGAACCGACACTCTCTCCGGCGGCGAGGCGCAGCGTATCAAGATCGCGCGTTACATCAATTCGCCGCTTACCGATATGATGTATGTGCTGGATGAGCCGAGCGTCGGACTGCATTCGCGCGATATCCAGAATCTCAAAAATTCGCTGATCAAGCTGAAAGAGCACGGAAATACCGTGATGATTGTGGAACACCACCGGGAAGTCATCGCTCTGGCGGATCACATTGTGGATATGGGACCGGAAGCGGGCATAAACGGTGGACAGATCATGTATCAGGGAAGCTACGAGAACCTTTTGAAAGCGGACACTGTGACCGGGCGGATGCTGCGGACGAAAACGCCGATGAAGATGGAGTACCGCAAGCCGAACGGATGGTATCAGGTTGAGCACGCGAAGCTTCATAACTTAAAAGATCTGAGCGTAAAACTGCCGCTTGGCGTGATGACGGTCATCGCTGGTGTGGCTGGTTCGGGAAAAAGCTCCCTGATGGAATATTTTACGAGCCAGTATCCAGGCGAGGTGATCTCGATCCGGCAGAAGGATATCGGTATCAATCTGCGTTCGACCCCGGCGACGTATCTGGATATCGCGGATGCGATCCGGGCGCTTTTTGCGAAAGCGAACCATGTCGCACAGGCATATTTCAGTTTCAATTCCAAGGGCGCCTGCCCGGCGTGCCAGGGAAAAGGTGTAATTATATCGGATATGGCATATATGGATTCGATTGAGACGGTTTGCGAAGTCTGCCACGGAACGCGGTATTCGGAGGAAGTGCTGCACTATCAGTACAAGGGAAAAAATATTGCGGAAGTCATGGATATGACCGTCCGTCAGGCGATCCAGTTCTTTGAAGATGCGGATTTTGTGAAGAAACTCGATACGCTGGTACAGGTCGGACTCGGTTACCTGCACCTGAATCAGTCGATGACGACGCTTTCCGGCGGCGAGCTGCAGCGTGTGAAGCTGGCGAGCAAGCTGGATGAGCGGGGACAGATATTTATTCTGGATGAGCCGACTGACGGGCTGCATCTCGACGATATCCGCCGTCTGATGAAGCTTTTCAACCGGATGACCGATCAGGGCAATACACTGTTTATCATCGAGCACAGCCTGGATGTGATGAAGGACGCCGACTATATCGTGGAGCTTGGACCGGGCGGCGGACTCGCAGGCGGCAGTCTGCTCTTTGCCGGGACACCGAAGGAGATGCTGGAAGCGGAGCGGAGTGT
Source organism: Clostridium sp. AM28-20LB (assembly GCF_003480665.1). Taxonomy (NCBI): domain Bacteria; kingdom Bacillati; phylum Bacillota; class Clostridia; order Eubacteriales; family Clostridiaceae; genus Clostridium; species Clostridium sp. AM28-20LB. Next base: position 101,326 of record NZ_QUJN01000005.1, read on the forward strand.
GACGCGGGAGTATCTGCGGGAGAGCTTATAGATAAAGAAAAATATCCCGAATGCATCGGAAAGTGCATTCGGGATATTTTTAACAACACTCAATCAATTCGTTCAAATACCATGGTAGCTTGAAAGATATTTCTTCGCATCTTTAAAAAACGCCGCCACGATCAGGAGAATGATAAACGCGATCGGAAAAGCTGCAATGATGGACACGGTCTGCAGGTTTGCCATTGAATTATCACTGAAAATGAGGACCATCGGCAGTAGAATCAGGCTCAGGGACCAGAAGGTTTTGATCGCCATGTGCGGTTCGTCCTCGCTTGTCAGGTTCTTGTAGGAGTAGGCGGAGGCAACCAGTACGATCGCGTCAAAGCTGGTGGCATAGAAGGCGATCATCGCCGCCGCGAGCAGAACGAGAACCATCGGGGCGAGCGGAAGCGTGCGGATGATGGCAGTGATTGTGGAATAGAGGTCGCCACTGGCGGCATAAAGCCCCATGACATCCAGTTTTCCGAACACCTGGAGTCCCAGGCTGTAGTTTCCGAGGATAATAAAGCTCACAAACGTGCCGCCAAGCCCGAACACGTAGCCGCCGAGGATTGTCTGCCGGATCGTACGTCCACGAGAGATGGTTCCGATGAAGAACGGGGCAGCGACGCACCAGACCATCCAGTATGCCCAGTAGAACATTGTCCATGTCTGCGGAAATGAGGTGGTGCGCTGTGGGTCGGTGTAGGTGGAGAGTCCGATAAAGTTCTGTACCAGATTTCCGATGGAGGAAAAGCCGGTTTCGATGATATAGCGTGATTCACCGCCAAACAGCAGCACATATGCCAGAAGAGCGAAGAAGAGGTAGACGCAGGACGCCGCGAGCTTCTGGATGCCCTTCATGCCACGCACGACGGAAACGGTATATACCAGGCAGGTGACTGCCAGAATCGCGATGGTGATGAGGCGGGTGTCGCCGAATCCGAAGAGTTCGGAGACGATCTGGCTCATCAGAGGGGTCGCCAGCGTAAAAGTCGTGGTTGTGCCGGCCAGCAGTGCGAAGACCGCCATCAGATCAATCAGAGTTCCGGCAAGCCCGTCTGTGTGTTTTCCGAGGATCGGGCGGCAGGCTTCGGAGTATTTCTGTTTATGGCAGCCGCGCACATGAAGCATGAAGCCAAAGGCAGCGGCGAGCACGACATAGAAGCCCCACGGGATCGGACCCCAGTGAAAGAGCGGGTATGTGCTCGCCCAGTCCTGAATACTGCCCATTTCTGCCAGATGCGGGTCATTGGCGTAGAGAACCCACTCACACAGGGAGTAAAAGAGAATGTCCGCCGCAAGTCCGGAGGTAAACATCATCGAACCCCAGGCAAAATTGGAATAGAGCGGCTTCTCATCCGGTTTTCCGAGCCGGATGGTTCCGTAGCGGGAAAAGGCGATGTAGATTGACAGAAGAAAAATGCCGAGTCCGATGGCAAGGTAGCCGACACCGAAGTTTTCCCCGAGAAAGCTCCGGAGATTTTCCAACACTGCCTTGGATGCATCTGGCGCAGCCAGAAAGCAGAGACAGAGTATTATAATAAGAAGAAATGGGACGACCATCGTGGTCCAGTCCAGGCGTTTTGGCTCTGGCGCTGTTTGGAATTGTGGATTTTGCATGGGAAACCTCCTTTTAAATCATTTGTAAAAATGAGGATTTTTGCAAATGGTTCATGTTCATTTTTTGATAAATAAATTAAATATTGAACACATTATAGCATTGGGTGGAAAAAAAATCAATGAAAAATTTGGGAAAAAATAGAGAAACAAGGAAATAGATGTTACCGGTTCACGGGTAGGCACTTTTGGAACCGAAAGTGCCGTAAGAAAACGTTGTGGCAGCAGGAATTTGCCGTATTTAAATGCGAAGCCACGGCAAATTCCGTTACTGGGCACGTATGCGTGAACAGTAACGAATCGATAGAAAAATGTATGGGAGGCGGCAATGGAAAAAAACTGCCGCCTCCCTACTGCTCAATCTGCACATCAAATCCCAGTCCGCGCAGCATATTCGCATAATTCTCCATATCCTGGCCGGAGAAGGTCTGCTCGCGGGCAAGCGTCGGAGATTGCGTGTATTTTTCATATTTAATGATCCCCAGATTTGAATAGGAGAGCAGAATTACATGTCTGATGTGGTGCTCAGACAAAAGGTGGGCATACCTGCGGGCATCGATGAGCGTGTCGTTGATGCCGGGGGTAATGGTAATGCGGACCGCCACTTTTTTTCCGATAGAGATGGCAAAGTCCAGATTTTCCAGAATCGAATGATTTGAGACACCGGTGAACTGGACATATTTCTTTTCAGAATAATGTTTTAAATCGATGATAATCATGTCCGCGTTGGCGATGAAGCGGGAGAAAGCCAGCGGTTTGGCGAAAGCGGTCGTCTCAATCGCGGTGCGGATGCCGTGTTCTTTACATTTTTTCAGGACAGCGGTGGCTGCTTCCGGCTGCATCAGCGGATCGCCGCCGGAGAGAATGACGCCGCCATTTCCATAGAGCTCCCGGTCGGCAAGAATTTTTTCCATGATTTCATCCATATCCATCATCTGACCGACGAAATGAAGCATTCGGGACGGACAGTGATCCGTACAGGCACGGCAGAATGTACAGGTGTCCGGGGTAAAGGTGAGACGGTTGTCTGAAAATGCCAGACTTCCGGTGGGACATTCGCTGACACAGAGATTGCAGTAGAGACAGTGCTTGCTGTCCCAGAGAATCCGGGTCGGGCGCTCATGCGCCTGCGGGGTTGAACACCAGACACAGCGCAGGGGGCATCCTTTAAAATAAATCGTAGTCCGCAGCCCGGAACCGTCAGCCAATTCATTTCGTTTGATCTTAAATATATTCGCCTGCATGAATACAATACTCCTGAAAATCCTTCTGATATTTATAAAACACGATAAGACATTGAGAATTCCGGCACGGGATGACACCGGAATTTCGGAATGGATTCGTAATACATCTGAATGCAAAATACAGGCTAACTATAGCATAAAGAAGATAAAAAGTAAATGAGACAGTTTCTCCAATTTGCTGCTTGATTTTTTTACAAAGATTTGACAAAAAAGCGGAAATAAATTTTACAAAAAAGCGCTATAATAAAACAGGTTCGAGAGAGAATATGTGTGAACGCTGCGAAAGAGCAGGTTATACAGCGGCAGATTTGCCAACTGGCACATATCGAAAAAGAAACCACGAAAGAATACCGCGAGAGATCGGGCGGCTGGCTTAAAATGAAGCGCGAAAACAGCTGCAGGAAAAAGATGGAAGATGGCGGGGAAGATATGGAATTGAAATATGAACTCTGGAAAGAGAGTATAGTTCAAGAGAAAGTTATATGTGAATGTAGGAAGCGTCTGTCGGGATATCGGCGGGCGGTTTTTTGTTTCATAGTAGAATTAAATATATCATTTGTGAAATTACAGTATTATACATAATTTCTATATACAAAAGAGGTATTTGTTTATGTTATGAGCACAGGCTTACAACACTTATTAATAAGAATTAATATAAGGTACTTTTAACGAAAAATTCACGGAAAATCACGCTTACAACGTGAAAAACACGGTTGTATTTAGGAAATAAAATTGTTATAATGAGTGGCTGAAATGGAAAATGTAAAACAAAAAAGAAAAAAGTTGGGAGGTTACGAAGGTGAAAAGATTGAGTGCGTTTTGCGCGAGCCTGGGATTATTTTTGATGGCAAATCCGATGACGGCTCTGGCAGCAGAACAGGAAGGCGGTGCATCGGCATCCTCTGTGCCGCTCTGGATGTGTATTCCATTTGCGGGACTGCTTCTCTGTATTGCGATTCTGCCGCTTGTGAAGGCAGAATGGTGGGAAGAGCACCAGCCTCATGCGGTTGCTCTTTGGTCAATTCTTTTTATCATTCCGTTTGCAATGCGTTACAGTGCGGGAACAGCACTGGAAACGGTTCTGGAATGCCTGGTCAATGACTATTTGACCTTTATTATTTTGTTATTTGGACTTTTCTGCGTTGCCGGTAATATCACGATGTCCGGTGACCTGGCAGGTTCTCCGCGTGTCAACGTGGGATTACTGGCACTGGGAACCCTGCTTTCAAGTTGGATCGGTACGACCGGTGCCAGTATGCTGATGATTCGTCCGGTTGTCAAGATGAATGCATGGAGAAAGAAGAAACGTCATATCATTATCTTCTTTATTTTCCTTGTATCCAACATCGGCGGATGTCTGACTCCGATCGGTGACCCGCCTCTGCTGATGGGCTTCATGCGCGGCGTACCGTTCTTCTGGAGCTTACATCTGGCGCCGATCTTATTCTTCAATATGCTGGTGCTGCTGACAATCTTCTATTTTATTGATAAGAGGGCATATCGTCAGGATATCGCGAGCGGTCTGAAACCGGATATCAGCAAACCGGGTACCGAAGTAAAGCTGCGCGGCGCGCACAACCTGATTTTCCTGGTTATGATCGTGGCAGCCGTTATTTTAAGCGGTACCTTACCGTCCATGCCGCAGTTCCAGGATGCAGCCGGAAAGGTGCTTGGCATCCATCTGTTTGGAGAGGTAGAATTAAGCTATCCGGCCATCATTGAGATTGTGATCATTCTGGTGGCGGCCTTCCTGTCCTTCAAGACCACGAAGGTTGAGATCCGCCGTGAGAACCACTTTACCTGGGGCGCGATTCAGGAGGTTGCGGTTCTGTTTATCGGTATTTTCATCACGATGCAGCCAGCCCTGATGATTCTGAAAGCAAATGGCGCGAACCTGGGCATCTCCGAGCCGTTTGAAATGTTCTGGGCGGCCGGTCTGCTGTCCAGCTTCCTGGATAACACGCCGACCTATCTGGTATTTTTAACAACGGCAGGTGCGCTTGGATTTACGGAGGGCATGGTGACGACGTTAGGAACGGTTCCGATCAAGATGCTGATGGCGATCTCCTGTGGTGCGGTATTTATGGGTGCGAACACCTACATCGGAAATGCACCGAACTTCATGGTTAAGTCGATTGCGGATGAAAACGGTGTGCGTATGCCGTCCTTCTTCGGATATCTGCTCTGGTCGTTCGGTATTCTGGTTCCGGTCTTTGCACTTGATATGCTGTTATTCTTTTTATAGGGGGTGAGTGACGATGAGCAACAATCAGGAACATACCAATACAGATAATATGGAAAATCAGACGCAGCAGGCGCTTGAAAAGGACAGCGCCCAGTATGCGAATGAAGTAACGGGTGCGGAAAATGCAGCCGAAAAGGATTCGGCAGGGAAGAAGCCGGGCAGCACGGTGCCTGGAAGAGATGAAAAACGAATCCGTGAACTGGCGGAGAGTATTTACGATCTGGATGCGGAGGTTTATGCACAGTTAGGTTCTTCTCTGGGACGTGTTTTCAACCGTGACCGGAAGCGCTGCGTGGATGAGCTGACTCATCTGATGCTGACACGCCCGCAGGGTAACCTGGTTCGAAGTGAGATTGCCCTGATCGGAAACATGGCGCGTACCATCGAGAATAAGGAAGAGCGGAAGCTCGTCATGACCGAGTACAACCGGATTCTGACCGAAGTCATGAGTCTGCCGACCAGTTTCGCGAGCGGCGACGTTATCAACGCAGAGCTGGCGAAGCTGAATACATTTAACCTGAAAAACCGTTTTTCCGAAAATGACCACCTGATCGTATGTATCAGCTGGACCTACGGAAGCGGCGGTGTAAATATCGGATTTAAGCTGGCAGATAAGCTGAAAATCAATTTCTACGACGCGGAGATCTTTGAAGCGGTTCTGAAACGTCTCGAGGCTCAGAAGGATTCTATACAGGATTCTGTCAGCTACGGAATCAAGCCGGGAATCAAGAAAGAGCCGGCGCACGATCAGGATGCCAATGTAAACCCGAGTGAGGCATTCATCCCGGAGCGCCATCTGACCCTGCGCCAGCGCATGCGCGAGTTCAGCCGTTTCCACGGACTGCCGAAGCGTGATGCGGTCTTCTTCAACGAGAGCGACCTTCTGGTTGACATGGCGAAGAAGGAAGATTTTGTTATTCTGGGACGATGCGGAGATGCCATCATGGCAAACAACAACATCCCGCATATCAGTATCTACATCACGGCGCCGTTTGAGCAGCGTATCAAACGTGCGATGGAGATTGACAGCTCCCTGACGGTCAAGCAGGCACGCCATATGTTAAAGCATCTGGATCATGTCCACAGCCAGTACTATCATTACTATACAAACCGAAACTGGGGACATTCCAACAACTATGATCTCTGTATCAACAGTGCCAGCTACGGTATCGATGGAACCGTGGATTTCATCTATCGGATGATCACGGCGCGGGAAGAGGATAAATAAGAGAACGGCTGAAGATGATGGGAGTCAGCGAAAGACAACAGACGCTGCCCCCAGATTCTTCGGTCGTTTTTTTACATTTATAGTTTACTGCCAATAGGATGTATAACTAAAAAGATTCAGAATTTTTGCGGCGGAATACTTGCAAATTTGAGGGAAAGCCAGTATACTAGGTACCATATCACAGGGAAGTCCTTCGAAAGCGGGAGATTGGAAGAGGCATCCTTCTCGAAAGGAGAAATAAATTATGGAAGAAAGAATTATGCGCCGCGTAGCGGATTCAGCTGTTATCCAGACACAGCTTGTATTAAATAGTCACTTAAATGGTGCTGGTCGTTTGTTTGGCGGTCAGCTGATGGAATGGATCGACATTGTAGCGACCGTTGTTGCGCGCCGCCACGCGCATTGCAATCCGACAACTGCATCGGTTGATAACCTGCAGTTCAAAGAGGCAGTCCACCTGAACAATACCCTGATTATCGAGGGTAAGCTGACTTACGTTGGAAGAACCTCCATGGAAGTGCGTGTCGATACATTCGTAGAGTCTTTAAGCGGCGCGCGTAAACTGGTTAATACCGCTTATGTGGTTATGGTAGCGCTGGATGAAAACGAGCATCCGATGGAAGTTCCGGGACTGCTTATCGAGACCGATGAGGAGAAGGCAGAGTGGGAAGCTGGCGTGAAGAGAAACGACTTGCGGAAACACCGCCGTGCGGAGAACTACTAATCGGCAGTGTTTTTGTTTGGGAAAGGGAATTTGCATAAACCGGAAACAGATGTAATAAGATGTAAAAAACGTTCTCAGGGGAACTCCCATGAAGGAATATATCGAGGAACGGGCGGTTGCGATCGCTAATTACATCATAGACTACAATGCGACAGTGCGGCAGGCGGCCCGGAAATTTGGGATCAGTAAATCTACCGTGCATAAAGATGTGGCCGAGCGCCTTTCCCATATCAATCCGCCGCTTGCATCCCGGGCGCGTGTGGTACTGGACATCAACAAAGCGGAACGCCATATCCGGGGCGGGATGGCGACGAAAGAAAAATATGAGCATGAGCACCAGCTGCGCGCGTGCAGCCGGGACGAGAAATAGAAAAGCTGGTAAAATTGAAGCTGAAAGCAGAAAAAGGGGCATTCCGCCTGGACGGGCGGAGTGCCATTTTTTCTGCTTCATTGCAAACTATTTCAAAATATGCTATAGTAGCTTCGATTCATAAAGCTATATGTCAGCCAGATTCAGGCATATGGCAGCGTAGGAGGAACGGGAAAATTCTGAATTGAAAGATAAAAAACAAAGAGGAAGAATGGATAGATGGAACCAAGACAGGCAATCCTGGTAGTCAGCTTCGGGACAAGCTACAATGACAGCCGAGAAAAGACGATCGGAGCGGTTGAGCGTGCAGTGGCGGAGGCATTTCCGGCATATGAGGTGCGCCGGGCATTTACCAGCCAGAGGATCATTGATAAATTGAAAAAGCGGGATCAACAGTCGATCGACAATTTGAAGGAGGCACTTGACCGGGCAGCAGCCGATGGGATTAAAAATCTGATTGTGCAGCCGACCCATTTGATGGATGGATTTGAATACATGGATGTAAAAGCGGAAGTGGAAGCGAATCAGGGGCGTTTTGAACGGCTGGCGCTGGGAGCACCGCTTCTTGCCAGTGAAGCGGATCTGGATGCGGTGATCCGGGCGATGGCAGGAGAATTGGGCGGATATGACGATGGAAAAACGGCACTCTGTCTGATGGGGCATGGGACGAACGCGGCTTCCAATCAGGTGTATCAGAAGATGCAGGATAGGATGATTGCGGGCGGCTATGCAAATTATTACATCGGAACCGTGGAGGCGCAGCCGGATTTACAGGCGGTGATCGAGAAATTGGGCGCGCAGAAACACTATCAGAGGGCAGTGCTGCAGCCGCTCATGGTGGTTGCAGGCGACCATGCGAATCAGGATATGGCAGGTGAAGAGGAGGATTCCTGGAAGAGCCGCCTGGAACGCGCCGGATACCAGGTGGAATGCTGCATCCGGGGACTGGGAGAGTTTGAGGCGATCCGGAAGCTGTATGTGGCGCACGTGAGAGAGGCAGAGTGGGAAAAATGAAGAAAATAGGATGGATAACGGGAAAGAAAAGGTTACTGTACACGGGTAGGCACTTTTGGAACCGAAAGTGCCGTAAGAAAACGTGGTGGCAGCAGAAATTTGCCGTATTTAAATGCGAAGCCACGGCAAATTCCGTTACTGGGCACGTATGCGTGAACAGTAACAAGAAAATGGCACTTAGGATGGCAGGGCTGTCGCTTATGGGGGTGCTGCTCTTGAGTGGCTGTGGAAATACGGGAAAGAGTGCGGTGGCGGCAGCGTCGTCTACATCCGCCAGTGAGACATCCAATGAGGCGGGTAAAGGTACGAAAGTGTCCCAGCCGGCAGAAAACGTGGATGCACAGGTGGCGGAGGCATCACTTCCACAGCCGGGTGAGGCGATCAGTGCGTCCCTGACCTGGAAATCGCGGATGGAGCTTGCCTATGCGACCCAGTTTGTGGTTGATACCTATGAGGATGCGGACGGGATGCAGTACGAAGCAGTTTCGGTTGCGGATGGAAGCCGTTTTCTTCTGATTCCAGAGGGCGGAAAGGTGCCGGAAGATCTTCCGGATTCGATCCAGGTGCTTAAGCGCCCGGTCAAACAGATTTATCTGGTAGCGACCGCGACCATGGATATGTTCCGGATGCTGGGAGCGCTCCCGGATATCCGGTTTTCGGGAACCGATGCGTCGGGCTGGTACATCCCGGAGGCAAAGGAGGCGATGGAGAATGGGTCAATTCTCTACGCAGGCAAGTACAGCGAACCGGATTATGAGCGGATCGTCTCGGAGGGCTGCGGTCTGGCAATAGAAAATACGATGATTCTCCATTCGCCGGAGGTAAAAGAAAAGTTGGAAAGTTTCGGAATCCCGGTGCTTGTGGATCATTCCAGCTACGAAGCACATCCGCTGGGGCGGACGGAATGGATCCGCCTGTATGGAGTGCTGACCGGAAAAGAAAAAGAGGCGGAAGCGGCATTTGCAAAGCAGGAAGCGGCTTTGCAGCGTGTTACAGAAGAAGGTTCGGATGCGGAGAACGCAGGCGGGAGCGTAAAAACAGAACAGACGGCACAGGCGGAAAAGCCGTCGGCGGCATTTTTCTATATTACGAACCAGGGCAGCGTGAACGTGCGCCGTTCCTCTGATTATATACCGAAAATGATAGAATTAGCGGGCGGCAGATACATATTCGGGCATCTGGGGGATGACGGAAAGAGGTCTTCGACCGTCAATATGCAGATGGAAGAATTTTATGCAGCCGCGAAAGAATCCGATTATCTGATTTATAACAGTACAATCGACGGGGAGATTCACTCAATTTCGGAGCTTTTGGCAAAAGCGCCGGTTCTCAAGGATTTCAAGGCGGTACAGGCGGGAAATGTCTGGTGCACGACGAAGAATCTCTATCAGGAATCCATGTCGGTTGGAGCAATGCTGGAAGATATCCATGCGATTTTCAGCGGAAGCCAGGAAGATGGGACATATCTGTATAAATTGCAGTCGTGAGGATGGAAAGTGTAATAAAGATAGATAGGAGAAACGATGCGTTCAGTATCAGAAGCAAACAGACAAAAACAGGAAAAAAAACAAAGAAACCTGGCGCAGGCAGGCAGACAGGTGCGGATCGCAGCCGCATTTCTGCTTCTGATTGTGTTGCTGCTCCTGTCGCTTATCTGGAGTGCCTGTTCAGGCAGTGTATCGGTTCCGATTATGGAATTTTTACAGGAATTGCGGGAGCCTAAGCTGCGTGGAATGGCGTGGACGATCATCTGGGAGATCCGCCTGCCGCGCGCGCTGGCGGCGCTGATCCTTGGCGGGGCGCTGGCACTGTCAGGGTATCTGTTACAGACCTTTTTCCACAATCCGATCGCGGGTCCCTTTGTGCTGGGAATTTCTTCTGGTTCAAAGCTTTTGGTAGCACTTGTGATGGTCGGATTTCTGGAATGGAATATTACGATCAATTCGGGGATGCTGGTGGCAGCGGCATTTGCCGGAGCGCTTCTCTCTATGCTGTTTGTGCTCCTGGTCGCGCGGAAAATGGAACAGATGGCAATGCTGATCGTCGGGGGCGTGATGATCGGCTATATTTGCTCGGCAATCACGGATTTTGTTGTGACCTTCGCCAGCGATGCGGATATTGTCAACCTGCATAACTGGTCGCGCGGAAGTTTTTCTGGTATGACATGGGAAAATGTGGCAGTCATGGCGGGCGTGACCTTTGTCTCAGCGGCAGCGGTGTTTCTGTTATCCAAGCCGATCGGCGCATACCAGATGGGGGAGACGTATGCGAAAAGCATGGGAGTCAATGTCGCACATCTGCGTTTCTTTATGGTGATTTTGTCCAGCATCTTATCTGGCTGCGTAGCGGCATTTGCCGGTCCGGTTTCCTTTGTTGGAATCGCGGTTCCGCATCTGATCCGCTGGCTGTTTGCCGATACAAGACCGCTGGTACTGATTCCGGGCTGTTTCCTGGGCGGAAGCGTGTTCTGCCTGTTCAGCGACTGGCTGGCGCGGACGGTCTTTGCCCCGACGGAATTGAGCATCAGCACGGTAACAGCTGTCTTCGGTGCGCCGGTCGTGATTTTTGTGATGATGCGGAAACATCGAAAGAGCACCTGAAGCATAGAGCAGCAGAGGAGAAAATACCATGAATCCAGAAAATGAGGAGAAGATCTACTTTTATACAGAGGACTTACAGGTTGGATACGGTGGAAAACAGATCTTAAATCCAGTTCGGATCGGGATAAAGAAGGGTGAGATCCTGACTTTAGTCGGACCGAATGGAGCCGGAAAATCGACCATTTTAAAGAGTGTCGCCGCGCAGCTTCCCCCTCTGGGAGGCGCGGTTTACCTGGACGGCGCGGACCTTCTGGGAATGAAGGGAACGGAGCGCGCACGGAGGATGGCGGTCATGTTTACGGAAAAGGTTCATGCAGAGTGGATGATCTGCCGGGATGTTGTGGCAGCCGGGCGTTATCCGTACACGGGGCGGTTTGGTGTCCTCTCGGAGGAGGACTGGAAGGCAGTTGATGAGGCGATGGAGGCAGTGCAGGTATCAGAGCTTCGGGAGCGGGACTTCCAGACGCTCAGCGACGGTCAGCGGCAGCGGGTGATGCTGGCGCGGGCGCTCTGTCAGGAGCCGGAACTGCTGCTTCTCGATGAGCCGACTTCCTATCTGGATATCCGTTATAAGCTGGAATTTATGTCGGTCTTGCAGGAGCTGGCGCGCCGCAAGAAGGTGGCAGTCATTTTATCCATTCATGAACTTGATCTGGCGGAGCGCGTCTCTGACTGGGTGCTGTGCGTCAGCCCGGGGCAGAAAAGTCAGTTTGGACGCCCGGAAGAGATGCTGACTCCAGAACATCTTTCCGAGCTTTTCCAGGTCGAGGAAGGGCGCTTCCGTCAGACAGGCGGCAGTATGGAGCTTCCGCGTCCGGAGGGGGCACCAGAGGTGTTTGTGCTGGCAGGAGGAGGAAGCGGGCGCGCTGTCTTCTGGCAGCTTCAGAGAGCTGGAACCACGTTTGCGGCAGGGATCGTATCGGAAGCCGACTTAGATTATCCGGCGGCTTGTACATTGGCGTCCAGATTGATTGCAGTCCCCGCATTTGAAGAAATATCAGAGGAAAAGGAACAAGAAGCCAGAGAATGTCTGGATGCGTGCCAGTGCGTGATTGCGTGCCGCAGGCAGTATGGGGGCTGGGCGGCGGCGAACGACCGGCTGCTGGCGTATGCCAGGGAAAAAGGAAAAAAGATTGAATATCACAACCTTCCGCTTCATAAAATGCAGTAAATCAAAGCATTTTGCCGCGTGGCTGCGTGCAGGGGAGCGGGAGGTTTTTTATTTGATGAAAAGTAAGAAAAGCAGAAAAAAATGGCTTCTAAGCCTTATGGCTGTGATGGGAATCTTTCTGGCGGGGGTCTATGCGGTTGCATGCGGCGGTGAAAAACAGGCAGAAAAATTGCGGGATCTGGAATTTGCCGTCATAGGTCCCGATGAGACGCCGCAGGAGCTGTCGCAGATCATAGAAGAAAAGAAGAACGATTCCTTCCGCCTGACTTACACAAGCGGAAATGACCTCTACATAGCTGCCGGGTACGGCAAGCAGGAGACCGGCGGCTACAGCATTACGGTTCCGGAGTTGTACCTGACGGACAATTCGATCATCGTCAAGACCGAGTTAAAAGGACCGGAGAGAAGCGAGCCGACCGGGGAAGAGCCGTCGTATCCGTATATTGTGCTGCGGACGGAACTGCTGGAGGAACCAGTGGTATTCCAGTAGTTTCCTATGAAACAAAAAAACAGGAACCGGCGAGAGTATCATCCGGTTCCTGTCTTTATGCAGTTTCTGCAGAACGATTTCCGCAGGATTTCCTATATGAGTATAAGACTGGTTTCCTGATTACAGGGAAAGAGCCTCTTTTACCTTGGAAATGATGTGAAGTCCGATGTCTCTGGAAGCATCTACGGACTGAGCGCCGATGTGCGGGGAAACGATGAAGTTGTCGCACTCGAACAGCGGGCTTGCGAATGTATCATCACCTGTCAGACCGCTGCCAGCCAGCTCGTTCTCCATAACGTCTGCTGCGTAGCCGCCGATCTTGCCAGCTTTCAGAGCCTCGTACATGTCTTTCTCGTTTACGATACCACCACGGCTCATGTTCAGAACAACTGCATCATCCTTCATCTCAGCGATGGACTTAGCGTTGAACAGATCCTTTGTCTCTGGTGTCAGCGGTACGTGGATAGATACGAAATCAGCTACCTTTAACATCTCGTCTACGGACATGCCAGTTGCATGCTCTTTCTCGAAATCTTCCGGTTTCAGGAATGGATCGTAAGCAACGACAGTCATACCAAATGCACGACCAAGTTCGCCGACTCTCTTACCGATACGACCGAAGCCCATAACACCCAGAGTCTTGCCGCGAAGCTCACGACCTTCGAATTTATATTTGTTCCACTCGTGTTTTACTTTTACATCGTAGTTAGCTGTGAAAGTACCACGGGAGATATCTAACATCTTGGAAATGGTCAGCTCTGCAACTGCGTTAGCGTTTAAGCCCGGTGCGTTGAAGATCTGGATTCCTTTGGATTTTGCATAGTCCATATCAATGTGGTTCAGACCAACGGAGCAAACGCCGATAACCTTCAGGTTCTTAGCAGCGTCGATGATCTCCTGATCGATCTTCGGATCTACACGCATGATCAGAACGTCTACGTCACCGATTTCAGCTAATAACTGATCCTTGGTGGACGGCAGATTCTCTGCAGTTTTAACTTCCATGTATTTGCTGAGTTCTTCAGCAATACCAGCGTATACTTTGTCAATGATAAGACACTTCATAGTTTAATTTCCTCCGCTCTTATTTTGTAAAATGTACCTATATGCAAGTATACCTAAAATCTGCTGTTCAGTCAAGTCATTTTGCCGTACCAAACAGAAACTCGTATTCGATTTTTTATATAACACTTATAAGTAAATGCTGGATAAAAAGGTGTTTTTGTAGAAAATGCCGCGAGAGCGATTTATAAATTGTATTTTGAGATAGGGCAGACTATAATAAAGGTACGATGCAGTTCAAAGTCCGGTTCCGGACGGCATTCGATGATTCTGCCCGCAGGGAGGGCATCTGTGATTCACAGAAATATCCGGGTATTTATGAAATTTCATAATGCATTTTTTGTTTCAGGGGAAACTGCGTCCTATGAAACAAAAAAACAGTCATATGATTTCGTGATGCTGAATATAAGTATCATATCGGCATTTAGAAAACATGGCATCTTATATCTTGAATGATATTTGTGTGTGATGCGGTATTTTATGCTGATTTAAACTCAGCACAGAAAATTTCAGGTTACGGTTCATTTAATGCGAAGCCACGGCAAATTCCGTTACGGGGCACGTATGCGTGAACAATAACAATTTTAGAAAGGATGGAGAAGGTTGAGAGAGGAGTACGGAAATTTAGAACGTGCTTACGAAAGAATGCGGTTCGGCTGGCAGGAGACATTTGCCGGGGAATGGCAGAAAGGGAGAATGTATGGGGAAAAGAGAAGACAGAAGATATGGCGGGAGGCTGGCAGTGCTGACATTTGTGCTGCTGTGCCTGCAGGGCACCGGCGGACAGGCTTACGCACAGGAAGATAAGGCGGGAGAACGGCGGATCCGTTATTCTTCTTCCTATTTGAAAGAGGCTGAGATACCAGAAGCGCCGGAAGAATATCTGGAAGAGGGGGAAATTACCTACCGGCTTGTGGGGACAGAGATAGAGGCGGTGCCGGTGCGCGGCAGAACGCGGGAGGTTTCGGGGGAGATGGTCTATCCATCCGTGACGCGGGAACAGGAGATCCCGGCGAGAGCGCCGATGGAGGTGGAGGATCGGGAGAGCCGGAAGACCGTATCGGTTATGCTGGATCTGAAAAGAACCTCTTATGAGAACGAACACTGGCAAGATGGATTTGAGATTTCGGTCGTATTTCACGAATACGGGGCGGACACATACCGGCTGGGTGGAACTGTCGTGATGCATGATGAAAAAGTACCGCCGTTGGAGGCGTGCAGGGAAGAACTGATTGCAAGTGCAGGGCTATCGGAGGATGAGGTGCAGATTGAGTCGGCAAGCTGGGAGGGAGATGCTTATCAGGATGAGGCTGGCATCTGGTGCCGCAATGCGGCGGTACAGGCAAAACGCCGCGTATGGGACTGCCGGGCAGTGTACGGGGGGACGGTCAGACTTCCGGCATATGAGCGTTACCGGAGGCGGATGGAGTATGAAAAAGCGGAACCGGAGGTGGAAGAGATGACAGAAATAGAAGCGGATCCGGGAACTCTGGTGGAAACAGAGACTGCGCCGGTGGAAAACCTCCCGCTTCCGTTCTGGAGACGGTGGATTCACTACGGACTGACGATCAGTATAAGTCTGCTGCTGCTTTTACTGGCATGGCTTGGATTTCGGCAGCTGCGGCGGATGGCGCGTGAAAAAAATGAACGGTAGGTTATGTGGGCGCAGTTGATAAAAGGAAAAAAGTGCCGTATACTAGAAAACTGGTAAGCTGGCGGTTATGGTTCATGTAAAAAAAAATTTTGAAATCAGAGGCACGGCGTGAGGATATGCCGGCAGCCAGAATCGGGGATCAGACCAGAAAGAAGAGGGAAAACGGCGTGACAAGAGATGTTGTATTTAAAATGGAACGTCCGGGACTGGTAGAAGTCGGACAGACAGTAGAGGTGACGGAGTCGGTGACGCCGTTTAATGTCAATTATATGATTGAACCGGCGGTGGCGATGTCGGGGCTTTTTAAGCTGAATGACCGGATTCCCGCCGATCACGGCGTGGTAAAGGCGATCGAGGAAAATGACCGCGGTTACTATGTGACGGTTACGTTTGAGTATGAATAAAAGGACAGAAAGGGAAAAAGATGGCAGGAAAAATACCGAACGATCCGATTATGTGCCTGAGCTTTGTGAACACACAGCTCAGAGATTTTTACCCGGATTTAGATGAATTATGCAGTGCGTTTGATACAGAACGGTCGGAGCTTGAGAAGAAGCTGCAGGCGGTGGGATATACCTATGACAGAGAAAAGAACCAGTTCCGCTAGGGCACGGTCAGGCTTTACGCTGGCAGAACTGCTGATCGTGACCGGGATTGTGTCGATTCTCGTTGCAGTTTCGATCCCGATCATGTCCGGACAGGTACAGAAAGCGAAGGAAGTGCGGGCGAAAGCCGAGGCGAGGATTCTATGCATGGCGCTCTGGATGTACCTACATGATTTGGATGAGCAGGACATTCATCCGGAAAGCTGGGAGCTGATGATGGATCTGGGTGGTTCTTTCCGGGATCTGGGAGAAAATCCGCTGGAAAACTATCTGGATGGAGAGATTTCTGAGGATGTGTCTATCTACAGCGTGTATTACAGTGATACACTGGAAAGCTATGAGGGAATCTTGTGCGAGATAGGTGGAATCGAGGTGGAAGCGCTGATCAGCGGAAAGACGGAGATTGTGAATCCATAAAAAATAGAGAGGCAGGTTACTGTTCACAGGTAGGCACTTTTGGAACCGAAAGTGCCGTAAGAAAACGTGGTGGCAGCAGGAATTTGCCGTATTTAAATGCGAAGCCACGGCAAATTCCGATACTGGGCACGTATGCGTGAACAGTAACAGAGGCAGGATGTCTTACAAGGAAAGTCTTGTAAAACCCTGCTTCTTTCTATATAATGAGACAGTAAAGCTGTCTGTCTGGAAATGAAAATAGCAGGATAAAAACCAGACGGTTTCGGACAGATACAAGAGAAAAGAGAGGTATCAGTATGTTTCGCGCGATAAAGATAGTAGGAACGATCGTCAGTTTCCTTGTTGGTTCCATCGGCACATTGCACCGTATGGATAAACAGGGACAGGTAGATCCGGTCGCAGTGGAGGAAGAAAGCACCCAGATGGTGCGTAATATTTTTGAAAAACTGCTCAAAATGGCAGGTGTGACGGTAGAGGTGCGCGGATATGAAAATATTCCGCAGGATCGCCCGGTGCTCTATGTGGGAAACCACCGGAGCTATTTTGATATCCTGGTTGGCTATACGACGGTTCCGGGACTGATGGGATTTGTGGCAAAGAAAGAGATGGAGAAGATTCCGCTCTTGTCAAAATGGATGCTCAATGTCAACTGTCTGTTTTTAGATCGGAATAATATAAAAGAAGGTTTAAAAACGATTCTGGCGGGGATCGAGAAGGTGCGCCGCGGCGTTTCTGTCTGGATTTTTCCGGAGGGAACCCGCAATAAAAATGAACAGCTTTCAGATCTACTTCCATTTAAAGAGGGAAGCTTGAAGATTGCAGAGAAATCTGGCTGTCCGGTTGTTCCAGTGGCGATCAAGGGAACAGCGGAGGTCTTTGAGAAGCATATTCCGCTTATTTGTCCAAGCCATGTCGTGATTGAGTTCGGCGAGCCGTTTATCGTGAAAGAGCTGGATCCGGAGAACCGGAAGTTTGTCGGCGCATATACGAGAGAAAAGATCGCAGGGATGCTTTCAGAGATGGAAAAGGAGAACAACTAAGAGATGGATTTGCTGGAGATAAGAGGGCGTCTGGACCAGATTGACACCCAGATAGAAAAGTTATTTGAGGAGAGAATGCGCCTTTGCAGCGAGGTGGCAGAGTATAAGATCGCGACCGGAAAGGCGGTTTACGATGCCGAGCGTGAGAAACAGAAGATCGAGTCAGTTCAGGCGATGGCAGAGGGCGAGTTTAACAAGCAGGCGGTTGCCGAGCTGTTTTTGCAGATGATGACGCTGAGCCGCCGGTATCAGTATCAGACGATCGCAGGGCGCGTCGGCGGTCCGGATCTGGGCTTTCATAAGGTGGAGAAGCTTGAAACCGCCGGAAAACGCGTGGTGTTCCAGGGATTAGAGGGCGCTTACGGTCATGCGGCGGCGCTGCAGTTCTTTGGAAAAGACGCGGATATCCATCATGTACGCCGGTTTGAGGATATGATGGTGGAGATTCAGGAGGGAAAAGCCGATTTTGCGGTGCTTCCGATTGAAAATTCTTCCGCCGGTGCCGTGACGGACAACTATGATCTGCTTTTAAAATACGACAATGTGATCGTGGCGGAGACATTTCTGCCGGTACATCACTACCTGCTTGGCACACCGGACGCGGAACTTTCCGATGTGAAGCGTGTTTTTGCCCATCCGCAGGCGTTGATGCAGAGCAGCGACTTCTTAAACCAGCACGACTGGCAGCAGCTCAGCATGGAAAATAATGCTGTGGCGGCACAGAAGGTACGCGATGAGAAAGATCCGTCACTGGCGGCAGTCGCAGGTGAGGTGGCAGGTGAGATTTACAGGCTCAAAAAGCTGGCAGGTCCGATCAACAACTGTCCGGACAATACGACCCGTTTCCTGATTCTGGCGAAGGATCGCGTCTATCAGGCGGGTGCAGAGAAAATCAGCCTCTGTTTCGAGCTGCCGCACCGCAGCGGTACGCTGTACAGTATGCTCGGCAATTTTATTTTCAATGATGTCAATATGCGGATGATCGAGTCCCGTCCGATCCCGGAGGAGAGTTGGCAGTACCGCTTCTTCGTGGACATCGAGGGAAACCTGGAGGATGCCGGTGTGCAGAATGCACTGTACGGAATCATGCGCGAAGCGAAAAATGTAAAAATATTAGGAAATTACTAGACTCTTTAGCTTAGGACAAGACAGAATGGGTTGCTGTCCACGGGCAGGCATTTTTGAGACTGAAAGTACTGTAAAAAAATGTGATGGTAACCGGAAAGGCAGAATAATGGAAGAAAAAAGAAAAAATACGATGATTTTATACCGCAACCTGCGGTATCAGCAGTTATTTGACGATATGTGCAGCCTCTTAAAACCAGAGGAAGGCGAGGCACGCCCGGATGCATATGCATGCGCGAGTCAGCTCATCGATCTGGCAGTGACCT
Source organism: Clostridium sp. AM28-20LB (assembly GCF_003480665.1). Lineage (NCBI taxonomy): Bacteria > Bacillati > Bacillota > Clostridia > Eubacteriales > Clostridiaceae > Clostridium > Clostridium sp. AM28-20LB. Next base: position 120,222 of record NZ_QUJN01000005.1, read on the forward strand.
ATGGATTCCGCGGAAACCTGTGGCATTGTTTCCTGGCGTTCTGCATGGCAAACAATGAAAATGCCTACAGCACATCCTGCGAGATCATCGGACCGGTCGGCGGCAGCTTAAGCGAGCTTGCCCGTCACGATTTTGCACAGGTCAGAGAGCTTTTTTCCCTGGATATTGCCCGTCTGGACGAGGCTGAGAACGGCATCTGGTCGGAGATGAAGCATTACGAAAATGCGCTGGAAAACAGCAAGGCGTTCAACCACCGCATCCGCGACCGGATCGTTGAATTATCGGTTTCCCTGGAGAATGCGGAGAGTGATCAGGAATTTCAGGATATCGTGACCGAATTTTATAAAGAATTTGGTGTCGGCAAGTTTGGTCTTAACAAAGCATTCCATATTATCATGGATGACGAGGCAAAGCAGGTCGATATCGAGCCGATCACGCGCGTGGAACATATCGAGCTGAGCGATCTGGTCGGCTATGAGCTGCAGAAAGCCAAGCTGATTGAGAATACCGAGGCATTTATCGAGGGGCGCGCGGCAAACAACTGCCTGCTTTTCGGTGACAGCGGTACTGGTAAATCATCCAGTATCAAGGCGATCTTAAATCAGTATTATGACCGCGGACTCCGCATGATCGAGGTGTACAAGCACCAGTTTCGCGGACTGTCAGATGTCCTGGAGCAGATCAAAGACCGCAACTACAAATTTATCATTTATATGGACGATCTTTCCTTTGAGGAATATGAGCTGGAATATAAATATCTGAAAGCAATCATTGAAGGCGGTCTCGGCATCAAGCCGCAGAATGTCCTGATCTATGCGACATCGAACCGCCGTCACTTAATCCGCGAGAAATTCAGCGATAAGCGCGAGCTGGACGACGATCTGCACTCCAACGATACGGTGCAGGAAAAACTGTCCCTGGTTGCGCGTTTTGGCGTCACGATCTACTACGGCTCACCGGACAAGAAAGAGTTCCAGAACATCGTCCGCGTACTGGCAGATAAATACCACATCCATATGCCGGAGGCAGATCTGCTTCTGGAAGCCAACAAGTGGGAGTTAAGCCACGGCGGGCTGTCCGGACGTACTGCCACCCAGTTTATTGCAAACTTACGCAGCAAGCTGAAAGGAGAGATCAAGTAATATGACCGTTAAAACCTTTGCCGCTATTGATGTGGGTTCCTTCGAACTGGAGCTGGGAATTTTCGAGATTTCTGCTTCCGCCGGAATCCGCGAGATTGATCATGTGCGCCATGCGCTGGCGCTTGGCAAAGACACGTACAATGACGGACGTTTGAGCCACGAGATCGTGGAGGAAATGTGCGAGGTCCTGAATAAGTTCCGGGAAGTGATGAAAACATACCGGGTATCGGATTACCGGGCATTTGCGAGCAGTGCGCTTCGGGAGGCGCGGAACAGCCAGATGGTACTGGACCGGATTCTGGTGCGTACCGGACTCCGGGTCCGCACGATGAACAACTCGGAGCTGCGTTTTAAGAGTTATAAAGCTGTTGCAGCCAGGGAGGAAGAATTCCAGCGCACCGTGAAAAATGGCGCGGCGCTGATGGATGTCGGATTCGGAAGCACCCAGATCTCCCTCTTTGATGAGGAGGTACTGGTATCGACGCAGAACCTTCTGCTCGGCGTGCTGCGCTTAAGTGAAATGTCAGCACACTGGCGCGTCGATTACCGGAAGATCCCGGCGATCATCGATGAGCTGGTAGAAAATGAATTATACACATTTCGGAAGATATTTTTAAAAGAGCATCAGATTGAGACGCTGATTGCGACCGGCGAGACAATGAACTATATGATCAGCCGAGGCATGCATGAAAAAGGCGGGGCGCGGTTCACGGCAAAGGAATTTGGCGTGTTCTGCGAGAAGCTGATTGGAATGTCCTCGGAGGAGATTCAGGAGCGCTATGAGCTGCCGCAGGATTACGCAGAAGTGCTGATTCCAAGTGCGATTCTCTACCGGAAGATATTAGACATGACGGGTGCTTCCTATATCTGGGCACCGGGGACGACACTCTGCGATGGTATCGCAGCAGAGTACGCACAGGAAAACCGTCTGGTCCGCTTCCATCATGATTTTGAGGCAGATATTCTCTCAACGGCGCGCCAGATGGCGAAGCGCTACCGCTGCCACGGCGCACATGTGCGCGAGGTAGAGCGGTCGGCGGAGATGATCTTTGATGCAACGAAAAAATACCATGGTCTGGGAGCGCGGGAACGCCTGCTTTTAAAGATCGCAGCGACCCTGCATGACTGCGGCAAGTTTGTCAGCATCACGCGCGGCTCGGAAAGCTCGTACCAGATCATCATGGATACGGAGATCATCGGAATTTCCCATCTGGAGCGCGAGGTTGTAGCCAATATCGTGCGCTACAACATTCAGGAATATGCCTACGATGAGGTCATCCTGGAGTCGGATCTGTCCCAGTATGCGGGGCTTGGAACCTCCCGGAGAGAGCTGACGATCCTGATTGCGAAGCTGACGGCAATTTTGCGTCTGGCCAATTCGATGGACCGCAGCCACCGCCAGAAGCTGAGCGACAGCCACATCGCTGTGCGGAACGGCAGTCTGGTGATTACGACGGACTGTCCGGAGAGTATCGTGCTGGAGCAGTATTCATTTGACCAGAAGGCAGATTTCTTTGAGGAAGTCTTTGGAATACGGCCTGTACTCAGGCAGAAAAGAGGGGTATAAGGATGTCGGATGCAGTGTTGAAATACGGAGAACCTGAAAATTATGTAAACCGTGAACTGAGCTGGCTGGAATTTAACTACCGGATTCTGGGTGAGGCGCGCGATAAGACGACCCCACTGTTTGAACGCCTGAAATTTTTAAGCATCACGGCGTCGAACCTGGATGAGTTTTTCATGGTCCGCGTGGCATCCCTCAAGGACATGGTTCACGCCAATTATACGAAGCGGGATATTGCGGGTATGACGGCACAGGAACAGCTGGATGCGATTGATGGAAAAACGCATGAGCTGGTCGAGAATCAGTACCGGACCTACAACCGGATGCTCCTGCCGCTCTTAAAACAGCACGGTCTGCGCGTGGTCACCGAGCATGAGAAGCTTACGAAGGAAGAAGCGGTGTACGTTGATCGGTATTTTGAGGAATCGGTCTATCCGGTCCTCACGCCGATGGCGGTTGATTCCTCACGCCCGTTCCCGCTTATTCACAATAAATCGTTAAATATCGCCGCGCTGGTCCGCAAGAAAAAGGGAGACGGCGAGCTGGAATTTGCGATGGTCTGCGTGCCGGGCGGGCTTCCACGCGTGGTGGAGCTGCCGTGCCAGGAGGGCAAATCTATCATTTATCTGGAAGAAGTCATCGAGCGGAACATCGACAAATTGTTCTTAAATTATGATATTATCAGCTGCCATCCGTTCCGTGTCATGCGAAATGCCGATCTGAGCATCGACGAGGATGAGGCGGAGGATCTGCTCAAGGAGATCGAGCAGAAGCTCAAGAAACGCCAGTGGGGCGAGGTTATTCGCCTGGATATCGAGAAAAAGGCGGACAAGCGCCTCTTAGACATCCTCAAAAAGGAGCTGCACGTTGGCGGGCACGCGATCTATGAGATTGACGGGCCGCTTGATCTGACCGTCCTCATGAAGGTGTTCGGTCTGCCGGGCTTTGATGAATTTAAGACACCGCCGTACACGCCGCAGCCGGTTCCGGCGCTGATGAATGGGGATGATATTTTTGCCAATATCCGCAAAGGCGATATATTGCTGACCCACCCGTTTGAGACTTTTGAGCCGGTCGTCAATTTTATCAAGAAAGCTGCCCGCGACCCGGAGGTGCTGGCGATCAAGCAGACACTCTACCGTGTCAGCGGCAACTCCCCGATTATCGCGGCGCTCGCCGAAGCGGCGGACAATGGAAAACAGGTGTCGGTCTTGGTTGAGCTGAAAGCCCGTTTTGACGAGGAAAACAATATTCTCTGGGCGAAGATGCTGGAAAAAGCCGGCTGCCACGTTATCTACGGTCTGCTGGGGCTGAAAACACACAGTAAGATCACGCTGGTAGTGCGCCGCGAGGAAGAGGGCATCCGCCGCTACGTCCATCTGGGAACTGGAAATTACAACGATTCGACGGCAAAACTTTACACCGACTGCGGTCTTTTAACCTGTGATCCGCTGATCGGTGAGGATGCGACTGCAGTCTTTAACATGCTGTCGGGTTATTCGGAGCCGCTTGGCTGGAACAAGCTGTCGCTGGCGCCGCTGTGGCTGCGCGGACGTTTTCTGCGCCTGATCCAGCGGGAAACGCGCAACGCCCGCGAAGGTATTCCAGCGCGGATCGTGGCAAAGATGAACTCCCTGTGCGACCGTGAGATCATTGAGAGTCTTTACGAGGCGTCCAATGCGGGGGTAAAAATACAGCTCATCGTCCGCGGCATCTGCTGTCTGCGCGCCGGGATTCCGGGATTAAGCGAGAATATAACGGTCTGCTCGATCGTTGGAAATTTCCTTGAGCACAGCCGTATTTTCTACTTCGAGAACGACGGTGAACCGCAGATTTTCATGGGAAGTGCCGACTGGATGCCGCGAAACCTCGACCGTCGTGTGGAGATTCTCTTCCCGGTTGAGGATGAGAAGCTGAAAGCACGCATCTGTCACATCTTAGAGGTACAGCTTGCCGACAATGTCAAGGCGCAGTACCTGAGACCGGATGGAACCTACGCTAAACGCAACCGCCGCGGCAAAGAGCCGGTCTGCGCGCAGGATACCTTCTGTGCGGAGGCAGTGCAGGCGGCGAAGGAAGCTGGAAAAAAGCAGGACCCGGCGGCGATGAGGGTGTTTATTCCGCTGGAACAATAAAGAAATTGCAGTTCGCAGATAAGCAAAATTCTCCAAAAATGTAATAAATTTTTAAAGCATAAATCCTCCCCATATGGTAAACTGGAAACAGGTATATTCGTCTGGTATTTCGCATAGAGATACCGGGAACCTGCATTACATATGAGGGAGGTTTTTTTATGTCTGAAATACACGTTCTGGTGGTGGATGATGAGAAAGAGATTGCCGATCTGGTGGAGATTTATCTGGTCAGTGATGGTTATAAAGTATATAAAGCATCCAATGCGTTAGAGGGATTGGAGATTCTGGAGAAGGAGACGATTCATCTGGTGCTTCTCGATATCATGATGCCGGGGATGGATGGTCTGGAGATGTGCCGCAAGATCCGGGAGACGAACAATATCCCGATCATCATGCTGAGCGCGCGCTCAGCGGATCTGGATAAGATTCTGGGACTGGGAACCGGCGCGGATGATTACGTGACGAAACCATTTAACCCGCTGGAGCTGACGGCGCGCGTCAAATCACAGCTTCGCCGCTATACGCAGTTAAATCCGCAGAGCGGTGCAGGAAATCAGGTTAAAAATGAGATCTCGATCAAAGGACTCACGATCAACAAAGATAATCATAAAGTGATGGTGTACGGCGAGGAGATCAAGCTGACGCCGATCGAATTTGACATTCTGTATCTGCTGGCATCCAATCCGGGGCGGGTCTTCAGCACCGATGAAATCTTTGAGAAGGTGTGGAATGAGAAAGTCTACGAGGCAAATAACACGGTTATGGTACATATCAGACGGCTTCGCGGCAAGATGAAGGAGGACACCCGACAGAACAAGATCATTACAACGGTCTGGGGGGTAGGATACAAAATTGAAAAATAAAAAAGATATGAGTCGCCGATTCCGGACACGGATGGTCATGAACATCGTTTACAGCACCGTGGTGGCATGCCTGGTGGAGGTGTTTCTGATTGCCAATGTTTCGATGATCAGCAGCTATCTGCGGGAGACGCGGTACCGGGATTCTTTTTTCCTGCGCCTGACGGAGACAGAGACACTGATGGCATTTGTCTATCTTCTGTCGGGCATCGCGATCTTCTCAGTCACTTTTTTTGCCCTTCAGGAGCGGTCCATGCGCTATATCAGCCGGATCTCGTCCGCGATTCAGAATATTTCCGAGGGCGATTTGAATACGACGATCGAGGTGCGGGGCGATGACGAGTTTACGGCGATGGCGGTTAATTTAAATAAGATGGTCGGGGATATCCGGAATCTGATGGACAAGGAGCGCGAGGCGGAGCGCACGAAGAACGAGCTGATTACCAATGTGGCACACGATCTGCGGACACCGCTGACCTCGATCATCGGCTATCTTGAACTTCTGTCCGGCAAGGTGGAGATTCCTGCAGAAATGCAGAAAAAATATATTGATATTGCCTATGCAAAATCGAAACGTCTGGAAAAACTGATCGAAGATTTGTTTGGTTTTACCAAAATGAATTATGGAAAAGTGGCAATGCACGTGTCGAAGGTGGACATCGTCAAACTGCTCAGCCAGCTGTTGGAGGAATTTTATCCGAGCTTCAAGGACAAAAACCTCTCCTACGAGCTGCAGAGCAATGTCCCGGGCAAGGTTATCACGGCAGACGGAAATCTTCTGGCGCGCCTCTTTGACAACCTGATCAATAACGCGATCAAATACGGTGCAGACGGAAAACGGGTGCTGGTGCAGATTCATGCGGAGGAAGAGGTCGTGACTGTCTCGGTGACGAACTACGGTTACGTGATTCCGGCGGACGAGCTGCCTCTTTTATTTAATAAATTCTACCGCGTGGAACAGTCGCGATCGACCAACACGGGCGGCACAGGGTTAGGTCTGGCGATCGCCAAAAATATCGTCGATATGCACGGCGGCACGATTCAGGTGACGAGCGATCTGAATGGAACGGTGTTTACGGTGCGCCTGCGGACGAATTTTGACATCAACAGGGAAAATTTCCAGATGCCGTAAAGGCGAGTGTGGGAAAGAATCTAATAGACATTTTAATGGATTTTTGGTTACTGTTCACAGGTAGGCACTTTTGGAACCGAAAGTGCCGTAAGAAAACATGGTGGCAGCAGGAATTTGCCGTATTTAATGCGAAGCCACGGCAAATTCCGTTACTGGGCACGTATGCGTGAACAGTTACAGATAGGGAGAGAAAGGATGCAGAAAAAGAGGGGAATACAGTTCTTTTTTGCGATATTGATCGGATGGATGGCACTATTCTGCCTTCCTGCAGGGTACGCATATGCCTCACAGAAGGAAGCAGATGCGCCGCTGTCGATGGATGTTTCCTATGGATTTGACAATACGGCAAAGAGTGACCGTTACCTTCGGGTAACGGTCCTTCTGAATAATGATACAGCGCCGTTTGAGGGAACGCTGGAGTTTCTGACCGCGCAGTCCAGTCTGGAGGCGTACCAGTATTCCTATCCGTTATCGTTGGCAGCGGGGGAGAAGTTTGAACAAGAATATTATATCCCGCTGGGTGTGCGGGCGGATCAGATGTTTGTATCGGTACAGGATGTAAACGGGAAAACGGTCATCCGGAAACGTCTGAAACTTGGTTCTGAGGAGGACGTTGCGGAGAGTTATATCGGAATTTTGACGGATACGCCGGAGGCACTTTCTTATTTAGACGGCGCGGGCATCCGATATGGGACGCTTCGGACGCGGGCGGTTTTTCTGGATGCCGAGCAGGCACCGGATGACCGGCTGGGTTACGATCCGCTGGATCTGGTAATTGTGTCTGGATTTGACCTGGATTCGCTCAGCGATGTCCAGTATGAGGCGCTGCGGCGCTGGGTGGAAGACGGCGGTACGATCCTCTTTGGCGGCGGTGTGGATTGTGCGAGAAATTATGGCAGGTTTGCAGAGAAGGTGCTGGAGCCGCCGTATCTGGATGCGGTAACCGTTCCGGTCAGTCTGGGCGGGGAGACGGCACCGGGCGAGCAGACGGGGGAGATCCAGGCAGAATGCGTCGATGTGAACCTGAAGAACGGCAGCACTCTGCTGGCGGGGGAAGTGTTCCCGCTGTTATCCCATACGAACTGCAAACGGGGGCGGATCGTGGCAGCTGCCTTTTCGATGGATGCGATCAGCGATTTGTGTCTGACCAATCCATCCTCATTTGAAAAGCTGTATACGCTGGTGCTGGGAAGTGATACCGTGGACGAGCTGGCACAGGAGGATTACTACGGTTATTCGGGCTCGTATTTCAGCGTACAGGGGCTGGTCAACACCGGCAATGCGGGGCGGCTTCCGAAGGTTGCGGCGTACACGGCGATCGTGGTGGTCTACCTGCTTTTGATTGGTCCGGGCATCTATTTCTACTTAAAAAAGCGGGGAATTTACCGGTATTATCTGCCGGCGGTGACACTGGGGGCGTTTTTGTTTACCGGCATTATTTATGCGCTGGGCGTAAAGACACGCTTCCGGGAGCCGTTTGTGACGTATGCGTCGATTCTGGATACCTCGGGAGAAGAGGCGGAAGAAGCCACTTATATGAACATCCGAAGCCCTTATAACAAGCCGTATTCAGTGAGCTTAAAGCCGGGCTATGAGGTGCGCCCGATGACGCGCAGTTACTATTACGATGCGGTTTCGGCGGTGCGCTTTACCGGTGAGGAAGAGTATCATACAAACTTTGTTTATCAGCCGGAACGGGTCGAAATTAAAATGCGGGATACGGTCGCATTTTCACCGAATCTGTTTACCCTGCGTCGTGAGCTGGAGAAAACGGACGCGATGGGCGTTCAGGGAAATATTTCCTATTTTGACGGCGTGGTGTCGGGAACGGTAAAAAACTGTTTTGAGGAACCGCTGGAGAATGCGGCTCTGCTCATCAATGGGAAAGCGGTGCTGCTGGGAAGATTAGAGCCTGGGCAGACGGTTTCTCTGGATGGAAAGGAGAGCTGCGATTATCCGGTCAGCTATTCGTATGCGGCAGCACAGATGGTGACCGGGGCGGATCAGTATGAGAAAGCGGAGATTGAGGATCCGGACTATTTAAAGGCGCAGGAGCGGACGAGACTTTTGAGCTTTTATCTGGATTCCGGCGCGGGGCGCAATCCGTCTGAGGCGTGCCTGGTGGCATTTTCAACCCGGAAGCTCCAGGGAGAGGAAGATTTTCTGGCGGATGCGAGGACACTTCGGGAAGGATTTTGCATGGTGACCGAGTCAATCCCGCTGAACCGTGAAAAAGACGGAAAACTTTACCGTTCGGCGCTTGAGGAAGATCCAACGGTGCTCGCCGGAAATTATGAGGCGGCGTACAACACAATGTATAGCGGGGAAACAGCGGAGGCTGCGACGGTCGAATATTCGCTGGGAAGTGACCTTGTCATTGAAAAGCTTACGTTTGAGACTCTGTCACCGCGATTTTCGGAAAATCCGCTCTATCCGTATATGTCATCCTTCTCCGGAAGCATGTATTTCTATAACTATGAGACCGGGCGTAATGACCGGATCGAGCTGAAATCAGAGTATTCGGCAAAGGAGCTTTCGCCGTACCTGTCTCCGTCGAACACATTGACCGTCAAATATGTGCCGGAACAGACGGGAGAGTATGGCTGGGAAAGCCAGCTTCCAAGAATCTATGTCGTAGGGAGGAGAGAGTGATGCTGACGATTAAAAACCTCAGAAAACGATATGGCAATTTTCAAGCGCTGGATGGGCTGAATCTGGAGGTCGCGGACGGGGAACTCTTTGGATTCGTGGGTCCCAATGGGGCAGGCAAGACGACGACGCTCAAGATTCTTGCGGGACTCCTCGTTCCCGATGAGGGCGAGGTGGAGATCGGCGGACTGGATGTTTACTCAGACGGAAAAGAACTCCGGCGGCGGATCGGCTATGTGCCGGATTTCTTCGGAGTATATGATAACCTGAAAGTATCGGAATATATGGAATTTTTTGCATCCTGCTACGGAATTACGGGGCTGCAGGCGCGGACGCGCTGCCATACGCTTCTGGAACAGGTGCGGCTGGAAGATAAAGAGGACTTTTTCGTGGACGGGCTTTCGAGAGGTATGAAGCAGCGCCTCTGTCTGTCGCGGGCGCTCATCCACGATCCGGATCTTCTGATCCTGGATGAACCGGCTTCCGGGCTGGATCCGCGCACCCGGGTGGAGTATACGGCGATTCTGAAAGAACTGCGCGATCAGGGAAAAACGCTGCTCGTCAGCTCCCATATTTTATCGGAATTGTCAGAGCTTTGTACCTCGATCGGCATCATTGAGCAGGGAAGAACGGTTCTGCAGGGCAGCATGGATCAGATTTTTGCGCGGATCAACTCGTCCAATCCGCTTCTGATCTCGATTTTCAGCCAGAAAGAAAAGGCGCTTGCGATCCTGAAAAGCCATCCTTGCGTGCAGACGATCGCGGTGCAGGGGGATGAGATCAAGCTGGGCTTTTTGGGGGATCGGCAGGATGAGGCGCTGCTTTTGCAGCAGCTTATCGATGCGGATGTGATGGTCAGCAGCTTTATGCGCGAGAAGGGAAGCCTGGAATCACTGTTTATGCAGATCACAGGACATGAAGAAGAGAGGGCGGTGCTGAAACATGAGATGGAATCCGGTATTTAGGAGGGAAATGACAGTTGGAAGCCGCAGCATCCGCATGATGGCGATTCTGTTTGTTTTTAACAGTATTCTGGCGGCGGTGGCGCTGTTTAATATGTATTCGGTGGCGGAGCAGGTCAGGACGACGGCGGAGATCCAGTATTCGCAGTTTCTGGATCTCTACACGTTCGTCTCCTCGATCGAATTTATCATGCTGCTTTTCATCATGCCGGCGCTGACTGCCAGCAGTATCAGCGGCGAGCGGGAACGCCAGACGCTGGAACTGATGCTGACGACCACGATGGAGCCGCGTGACATGGTGCTTGGAAAACTGGCGTCCTCGCTGGTGACGATGCTGGTGCTGGCGGTCTCGGCGCTTCCGGTACAGGCGCTCGTATTTGTCTACGGGGGCGTTACGCTGCAGGACATCGGGATGCTGTTCCTGTGCCACGGCGTTGTGGCAATTTTAACGGGCAGTATCGGGATCTTTTATTCATCGGTGCTGCGCCGCTCGACGGTATCGACCGTCTGCTCCTATGTGACGGTGGTGGCGCTGACGGCGGGAACGATGGCGGTCAATCTGTTTGCATACCGGATGGCGCTCCGGGCGGCAGATTCGTATGCATCTAATCTCAATGCATCGGAAATGGCAAGTTCCGGCATTTTACGCTATCTCTTTCTTTTCAATCCGGCTGTCTCGTTTTATAATGTAATTAACGGACAGGCGGGAAGCGGCGACATGAGAAAATGGTTCGAGCCACTGTTTGGCGTATTTCCAGACAATGCGATCACAGCACACTGGACGGCGTACAGCCTGATTTTGCAGTGTATGCTGGCGATGGTGCTGATCGCGGCAGCAGTCTGGGCGATCACGCCGGGAAAATGGAATCGGCATGGGAAAAATAAAGGGAATAATAACCGATAGATAGAAAAAGCAGAAAAACAGAGAAACTATGAATTTGGAGAAGGAGGCAGTGAGTATGGGAATTATCAGAGCAGCGGCACACGCGGTCGGCGGCGGGCTGGCAGATCAGTGGCTGGAAGTGATTGAACCGGAAAATATGGGGGAACAGACCGTATTTTCAGCGGGTGTGCAGACACGCCGCGGGGAGAACCGGAAGAGAACACCGGAAACGGTGTCCAATGGTTCTGTGATCCATGTGTACCCGAATCAGTTTATGATGTTGGTGGACGGCGGTAAGGTCGTTGATTATACAGCGGAAGAGGGTTATTATACAGTGCAGAATTCATCCCTGCCGTCTCTGTTTAACGGACAGTTCGGCGATGCACTGAAAGAATCCTTCAACCGTGTGCGTTATGGCGGACAGACGCCGTATGCACAGAAGGTCTACTATATTAATCTCCAGGAGATCAAGGGAATCAAGTTCGGCACACGGACGCCGATCAACTATTTTGATTTATTCTATAATTCCGAGCTGTTTCTGCGCGCACATGGAACTTACTCCATCAAGATTACGGATCCACTGAAATTTTATGCGGAGGCTATTCCGAAAAATCAGGATCAGGTGGAGATTGATTCCATCAATGAGCAGTATTTAGCGGAGTTTCTGGAAGCGCTGCAGACCTCGATCAACCAGATGTCGGCGGATGGCGTGCGGATTTCCTTTGTAGCCTCCAAAGGCAGGGAACTGGGACGCTATATGGCGGAGACGCTGGATGAGGAGTGGAACCGTCTGCGTGGCATGGAGATCCAGTCAGTCGGTATCGCCAGCATTTCCTATGATGAAGAATCGCAGAAACTCATCAATATGCGGAATCAGGGCGCGATGCTCGGCGACCCGTCGGTGCGCGAGGGGTATGTGCAGGGCGCGATGGCACGCGGCTTTGAGGCAGCCGGTTCCAACGGAAGCGGTGCGATGGCAGGCTTCATGGGAATGGGCGCCGGCATGAACTTCGGCGGCGGATTTATGGGCGCCGCATCGGCGTCCAACCTGCAGCAGATGCAGATGCAGCAGGCGGCGCGGCAGGGATATGCGGCACCGCAGGGCGGCTATGCGCCGGGGCAGGCGAATGGAGCGCCGCAGGGTGGTTATGCACAGCAGCCGGGAGCACCACAGGGCGGCTATGCACAACCGGCAGGACAGAACGCAGCGCCGCAGGGCAGTGCGGCAGCCCCGGCAGAATCCTGGACTTGTGAGTGCGGCAATGTCAACCACGGAAAGTTCTGCTCCGAGTGCGGCAAGCCAAGACCAGCCGGTCCGTGGACCTGCAGCTGCGGAACGGTCAATACAGGTAAGTTTTGTTCCGAATGCGGAAAACCGAGGTCATAGGGCGTATGGAGATACAATCATATAAGTGTCCAAACTGCGGCGGCGGACTGGTGTTTGATCCGAAGACGCAGAAATTTAAATGTGAATACTGCCTCTCAGCGTTTACGGAAGAGACGTTGAAAGAGATGGAAGAGGCAGCCAGAAAGTCAGAGGAAGCTTCGAAGCCGGGGGGAATGCCGGAAGCGGAAAAGATAGAGAGCCAGAAGCAGGCGGAGTCTAAGATGGTTCTCTATACCTGCCCGAGCTGCGGCGCGGAGATCGTGGCACAGGAGACGACAGCGTCCACGTACTGCTGTTACTGTCACAATCCGGTGGTTCTTTCGGGAAGTCTGGACGGTAAATACCGCCCGGACGGTCTGATTCCGTTTGAGATCGACAAGAAAAAGGCAAAAGAAATCTTTAAAAACTGGATTCAGAAGAAAAAGTATGTGCCGGATGATTTCTACTCGCCGCGTCAGATGGAGTATCTGGAAGGAATTTATTATCCATATTGGATGTATAGCTGCCAGGTATCCGGTGAGATGCAGGCGGAGGCGCTGCGGAAACGCGTGACGGTGGCGGGGGAGATCGAGTATATCGAGACGAGCCGTTACCATCTGGAGAAAAAGGCGGAGCTTCCCATCAAGGATGTGGCGCGCAACGCGTTAAAGCAGGCGGACCGCAGCCTTGCCGAGACCGTGCTTCCGTTTGATATGAAGAAGCTGCGCCCGTTTCAGGCAGGCTATTTTCTGGGATTTAGGGCGGAGCGGCGCGACCGGGAAAAGGAAGAATTTGCACAGGAGATTGAGCAGGAGATCAAGCAGTATACGAGAGAATCCCTGCAAAATAGCGTCTCCGGCTACGATCATGTGGATATCCGGAACCACCGGGAGACCATCACGGGGGAAAAATGGAACTATGCCATGCTTCCGGTGTGGATGATGACCTACCCGGATCCGAAGAACGGGCAGATGTACTATTTTGCGATGAATGGGGAAAATGGAAAGGTCTGCGGCGTCCTGCCGGTTGATTCGAAAAAACTGGTGCGCCTGTTTTTGACGATTTTCATTCCTGTGTTTGTACTTTTGCTGCTGGGAGGATACCTGATATGATAGAGAATCAAAATGCGGGAGTCACACAGAAAAAGAAGAAATATGGACGGCTGAAAGATTTTATATGCTTCTTTGTTGCAGCATTTATTTCATTTTCACAGGTCAGCCCTATATGGGCGGCGGAAGGCACGCGCGTCTTCGACGAGGCGGGGCTGTTCAGCGCGGAAGAAGTGCAGGAGCTGGAGACACGGATCGATGAGGTGCGTGACTCACAGGATGCCGATCTGGCGGTACTGACAGTCGAGGACGCACAGGGAGAATCGGCGGAAAGCTATGCCGATGATTTTTACGACAGCCACGGACTGGGCGTCGGGGACGATGCGAGTGGTATTCTGCTTTCGATCGATATGGACAACCGGGAGATATACGTTTCTACCACCGGGTATGCGATGAAAGTGCTGACGGATGCGCGGGTAGAGAAGGTGCTGGATGCGGCATATGACAGCGTGGCGGATGGAAACTATGCGGAAGGCGCGTTGGGGGCGATCGACAGCATCGAAAATTATCTGGAGATGGGCGTTCCGGCGGGACAGTATACGCAGGTGCGCGAGGAGAAAAAACATTCCCTGGAATGGTATGAGGCGCTGTTTGCGGCGGTCGCGGCAGCGATCGTGGCGGCACTCCCGTGCTTTTCGGTGATGCGCCAGTATAAGATGCAGAAAGAACACCGCCAGTCGCTGGGTTTCCATATGGCATACCGGGCGGACAGTGCGCTGCATTTTGTCCAAAATGAGGAGCAGTTTGTAAACCGGTCGGTAGTGACCAGACGGATTCCGAAAAATCCGGGTCCGGGCGCTTCGGGCGGTTCGGCTGGAAGGACGACCATACATCAGGGCAGCAGCGGAAGGATGCACGGCGGCGGAGGCAGAAAGTTTTAATTGATACAATTTCGTGTGGAAGGCGGATGAATGATATATGACAATCCTGATGACAGGCTTATGTGAGAAAGGTGCAGACCAGATCTGGAAACAGTGTAACGATGCGATGTACGCCCAGGGAGTTACCTGGCTGGAAGAGGCGGCATATGCGGGCGATGCGGAAGCATGGTTCTTTTTAGGACACTGTTACAGCTGGGGGGACGGGGCTGTCGGGTTCAATGAGAAAAAAGCGTATGAATGTTACCTGCGGGGGGCTTCGGCGGGAAGTGCCCGGGCAGTGTTAGGAGCGCTGCGCGCCGGTCAGTATGACGAACAGATGAAGCGGTCGGCACGTTATTCCATCGAGGAAAGTTACCGTCAGGTGCGGGATGCCGCTGAGATGGGCGATGTCTATGCCGCGTGGCAGATGGGCGAGGCAGTTGAGTGGGAAGATCTGGCCGATTATATGCCGCAGACTGAGAGCGCCCGTGAGCAGTGCCTCTTCTGGTACGAACGGGCGGCGGACGGCGGCATTATCCCGGCGATGGTTAAGATGGGAAAATGCTGCCAGAATGGTACATACCGGGAAAAAGATGAAAAAGAGGCACTTCGCTGGGCGAATCAGTGCGCCGCCAGCGGGGAGGTCTGGGGACTCTTCCAGATGGGGGAACATTATCGCCAGGAAGAAGACTGGGAAGCTGCATTCCAATATGACTATGCGGCGGCAAAGCAGGGGTCTTCCCGCGCCATGCTGTATCTGGGGCAGATGTACTTAAACGGACAGGGCACAGAGCGCGATATCCAGGCGGCCGTCCAGGCGCTGGAAGGAGCCGCGGCGCGGAACGAGGCGGAGAGCTTTGAAGAACTTGGAAATCTGTTCTATCAGGATGAACTGGTGGAGCGCGATGATGAAAAAGCGTTTTACTGGTATGGAAAAGCATATGCGGCAGGCATCAAAGAGGCGGCGCTTCCGTTAGCCCGCCTGTATCTGCGCCCGTCCGACGAGCAGGACACCGTCCGGGCAGAAAAACTTCTGCGGGAGGCAGCTGGGATCGAGACGGACGGACAGGCAAGTCTGGCGCTTGGAAATATCTATCGGGATGGTCTGAACGGCGAGATTGATATGAAGCAGGCGGTTTCCTGGTACGAAAAAGGCGCTTCGCAGGGAAATCCAGAGTGCATGGAGATTCTTGGATGCCTGTATTTCCAGGGCGAAGAGGGAGTAGACCGCGATTATGCAAAAGCATTTGAGTGGCTGAACCGGTGCGAAGAAGCCGGAAGCCTGCAGTCTGCATCCAAGTTAGGCTATCTCTATATGAAAGGAGAAGGCTGCACCGCCGATGAAAATAAGGCGAAGGAGCTTTTTGAGCGGGCGGCACAGACGGAATGTGACGGATATGCACTCTATGAGCTTGGATTTATCTACGAACGGAAAAATGAATCCCCGGAAGATCTCGAGCGGGCGGCACAGTGCTACCAGAAGGCGATCGAGATGGGAAATGAGAGTGCTTCACGGCGGTTTTCCCATTTTAAGAAGGGATTGTTTGGGCGCTGGAAGATCACGTATTAAGGGGGAATTTTTCTTGCGCTGTGCCATAAAGTATGATAGAATTTTTAACTAAAGTGAGCAGGGGGTCCCGTAACTTTGCGGGAGAACTGCAAAACCACACAGAACACTTACATGGCAGAAAGTTTGACTCCGGCATCCTTTGCAAAGATGGGGACGATGGGGAAAGATAAAAAGAGAGGATGAAAATCATGGCAATCAATTACAGCAGTACCCGTGGCGGTGAAAACAACGTAACGGCTTCGATGGCGATCTTAAAGGGACTGGCAGCAGACGGCGGCCTGTTCATGCCGGATCATATCCCGGTGTTAGATTGCAGCCTGGAAGAATTATCCCATAAAACATATCAGGAAGTAGCTTATGCAGTTATGAAGCAGTTTCTGACTGATTTCACAGAGGAAGAGCTGAAAACCTGTATCGAGCGCGCTTACGACAGTAAGTTTGATACGGAAGAGATTGCGCCGCTTGTCAAAGCAGACGGAGCATATTATCTGGAGCTGTTCCACGGAAGCACGATTGCCTTCAAGGATATGGCGCTCTCGATCCTGCCGCATCTGATGACCGTATCGGCGAAGAAGAACCATGCGGAGAATACGATCGTGATCCTGACCGCAACCTCCGGCGATACCGGAAAAGCAGCGATGGCTGGTTTTGCAGACGTTGAGGGAACCAGAATTATCGTATTTTACCCGAAGGACGGCGTCAGCCGTGTGCAGGAGCTGCAGATGCTGACCCAGAAGGGCGCGAACACAAGCGTTGTCGGTATTTCCGGAAACTTTGATGATGCACAGAGCGGTGTCAAGAAAATCTTTGGTGACAAAGAATTTGCCAAAGAATTAGCAGGCAGAGGCTATCAGCTCTCTTCCGCAAACTCCATCAACATCGGTCGTCTCGTACCACAGGTTGTGTACTATGTATATGCGTATGCAAAGCTGCTTGAAAACGGCGAGATCGAGAACGGTGAGAAGATCAATGTAACCGTTCCGACCGGAAACTTCGGCAATATCTTAGCTGCTTATTTTGCAAAACAGATGGGTGTGCCGATCGACAAGCTGATCTGCGCGTCCAATGACAATAAAGTTCTGTACGACTTCTTTAAGACAGGCGTATATGACAAGAACCGTCCATTCATCCTGACCTCTTCTCCGTCGATGGATATTCTGATTTCCAGCAACCTGGAACGTCTGATTTATCTCTCCACCGGCTGCGATGCGGAGGAGACCAAGAAACGCATGGAAGAGCTTTCGAAAGATGGCAAATATTCGGTTACCGACGAGATGCGTGCGCGTATGGCAGATTTTGTCGGCGGTTATGCTGATCAGGCGGCAAATGCAGCCGAGATCAAGCGTCTCTATGATGAGACCGGTTATATGATCGATACGCATACCGGCGTTGCATCCTGCGTATACCATAACTATGTGAAGGAGACAGGCGATACCAAGAAGACAGTTATCGCATCGACGGCAAGCCCATATAAATTCTCCCGCAGCGTCATGGAGGCAATCTTCGGCAGCGAAGAAGGCAAGGGCGAGTTCGAGCTTATCGACGAGATGGAGAAAGCATCCGGCGTGAAGATCCCGCAGGCGATCGAGGAGATCCGCAAGGCAGAGATCCGTCACAACCGCCAGTGCAAGCCGGAGGAGATGGAGAAGACCGTTTCGGAGATTTTACAGTAAAAGTTACAAAATATTAAAATAATTGCCTGTTATTTTTTTGACAGGCTAGGCAAATACTGAATTATGGTATATAATAGACTCTGGTTAGATCAAAAAGAGACAACGAGGAGGTTTGTATATGTTAGTTAGTGCGAAGGAAATGCTTCAGAAGGCAAGAGATGGCAAATATGCGGTTGGTCAGTTCAACATCAACAATCTTGAATGGACCAAAGCGATTTTACTGACGGCACAGGAGCAGAACTCACCGGTTATCTTAGGCGTTTCAGAGGGCGCAGGCAAGTATATGACTGGCTTTAAGACAGTATCTGCGATGGTAAAAGCGATGATCGAAGAGCTGAACATCACGGTTCCGGTTGCGCTGCATCTGGATCACGGCACCTACGAGGGCTGCTACAAATGTATCGATGCTGGGTTTTCTTCCATCATGTTTGACGGCTCCCATTATCCGATCGCCGAGAACGTAGAGAAAACCAAAGAATTAGTCAAAGTCTGCGCGGAGAAAGGTATTTCCCTGGAGGCTGAGGTTGGTTCCATCGGCGGCGAGGAAGACGGCGTGATCGGCATGGGCGAATGTGCAGATCCGAACGAGTGTAAGGCGATTGCAGACCTCGGAGTTGATATGCTGGCAGCAGGTATCGGCAATATCCACGGCAAATATCCGGCAAACTGGCCAGGCTTAAGCTTTGAGACGCTGGCAGCCGTAAAAGAAAAAGTAGGCGATATGCCGCTGGTTCTTCACGGTGGTACCGGTATTCCGGAAGATATGATCAAGAAAGCCATTTCTTTAGGTGTAGCGAAGATTAATGTAAATACTGAGTGCCAGCTGGCATTTGCAGAGGCAACCCGCCAGTATATCGAGGCTGGTAAGGATCAGCAGGGCAAAGGATTTGACCCGCGTAAACTTCTTGCACCTGGTTTTGAGGCGATCAAAGAGACGGTTAAGACAAAGATGGAACTGTTTGGTTCTATCGGAAAAGCCTGATGAATAAGTAAGGTTCATGACCGGACTGCAGGGATGTACATTTCGCAACGCGGATATACATACCGGCGGTCCGGTCTGTTTTCATATTAATGTGAGGGATTGAATGAGCGAGATTATCAATGTACCGGAAATTTTCGGAAAAAATGTGTTTAATGACAAGGCGATGCAGGAACGCCTTCCGAAAAGTGTTTACAAAAAACTGAAGAAAACCATTGAAGACGGAGCTGAGCTGGATCCGTCCATCGCAGATGTTGTCGCACACGCGATGAAAGACTGGGCGATCGAGCGCGGTGCGACGCATTATTCCCATTGGTTCCAGCCGCTGACCGGCATTACGGCAGAAAAGCATGATGCGTTTATCTCCGTACCGGATTCCAACGGACGCGTTATCATGGAGTTTTCCGGTAAAGAGCTGATTAAGGGCGAGCCGGATGCATCCTCGTTTCCGTCGGGCGGACTTCGTTCCACCTTTGAGGCACGCGGCTATACAACCTGGGATTGTACTTCCCCGGCATTCCTGCGGGAAGATACGCTGGGCGTGACACTCTACATACCGACTGCATTCTGTTCGTACCGCGGCGAAGCACTGGATAAGAAGACACCGCTGCTGCGTTCCATGCAGGCAATCAACGAGCAGGCACTCCGGATTCTCCGCCTGTTTGGAAATACGACTTCCCACCGGGTGATTCCGTATGTGGGACCGGAGCAGGAGTATTTTCTGGTTGATAAGAACAAATATTTACAGAGAAAAGACCTGATCTACACCGGTCGTACCCTGTTTGGCGCGATGCCGCCGAAAGGGCAGGAGATGGATGATCACTATTTTGGAAGCATCCGTCCGAGAGTCGGTGCATTCATGAAAGAGTTAAATGAGACACTGTGGCGTCTGGGTGTCAGTGCAAAGACACAGCACAACGAAGTTGCACCAGCACAGCATGAATTAGCGCCAACCTATTGTCAGGTCAATCTGGCAGTCGATCACAACCAGATGGTCATGGAGGCGATGAAGCGTGTCGCAGGACATCACGGTCTGACCTGTCTGCTGCATGAGAAACCATTTGACGGAATCAATGGTTCCGGTAAGCACAACAACTGGTCCCTGACGAGCGACGACGGCATCAACATGATGAATCCGGGCGAGACGCCGCACGAAAATGTACAGTTCCTTCTGGTTCTGGCGTGCATCATGAAAGCAGTTGACAGACACGCGGATCTGCTGCGCGAGTCCACCGCGATTCCGGGCAACGATCATCGTCTGGGTGCGGCAGAGGCGCCGCCAGCGATCATCTCTATTTTCCTGGGCGAGCAGCTGGAGGATGTTATCGATCAGCTGTGCAGCACGGGCGAAGCCGCACATTCTAAGAAGGGCGAGGTACTTCAGACGGGAGTAGCGACACTTCCGGATTTCGTCAAGGATGCAACCGACCGCAACCGTACTTCACCGTTTGCGTTTACCGGTAACAAATTCGAGTTCCGTATGGTTGGTTCTTCGGATTCTGTTTCATCCCCGAACGTCGTGCTCAACACGATCGTGGCAGAAGCGTTTAAAGAGGCTGCGGACGAATTGGAAAACAGCGATGATTTTGACAGCGCAGTCCATGATATCATCAAGCGTTTGTTTGCAGAGCACCGCCGTATCATTTTCAGCGGAAATGGTTATTCTGAGGAATGGGTTAAAGAGGCAGAGCGCCGTGGACTCCCGAACCTGAAAGCGGGTATCGATTCTGTCGAGGCAATCCGGACCGAGAAAGCGATCAAGCTCTTTGAAGAATTTGGCGTGTACACCCGGACCGAGCTGGAATCCCGTGCCGAGATCGAGTATGAGGCATATTCCAAGACTGTTAACATCGAGGCGAAGACGATGATCGACATGGCAGGCAAGCAGATCATCCCGGCGGTTGTCAAATATACGACTCAGCTTGCTTCCTCCCTGACAGCCGTCCGGACTGCCTGTGAGGAGGCCGATGTCAGTGTCCAGAAAGAACTGCTTTTAGAGACCTCTGATAAACTTTCAGAGATGAAGGTGGCATTGGCGGCACTCAAAGATATCCTGGCAAAGGCATCTGCGATTAAGGATAACAAAGAAAAAGCATTCGCCTATCTGCATGAGGTATGCCCGGCGATGGCAGCTCTCCGTAAACCGGCAGACGAGCTGGAAATGCTGGTAGATAAAGAGTTATGGCCGTTCCCGAGTTATGGGGATTTGGTGTTTGAGGTGTAGGCAGCTTTTAGAAGGTATGATTTTAATTAAAAAGATTTTGACCATCGATATAGGCTATGAATCGTTGGTCAAAATCTTTTTTTAACAACACTTATATATTTTGCAAATACGGTTTATTTCCGCCCAGGACCCTGCGTCTGCCCCTCCTGAATCGTATCGCCCTGATTGGAGGTAAATCCGTTAATCCGTTTATCGGATGAATTTGACGAAGAGCCTGACGAGCTGGAGCTTGATGTCGTCGGTGCGGTGTAAGTCGTGCCGTTGCTGTAGATGCGGCTTGGTACATTGCCGGTATCGCTGGTGGAACTGCTGTTTGTCTGGTTATTCGAAGAGCCTGACGAACTGGAAGTCCCGCCCGGCGTGGAAGTGGAACTGCTGTAGCCGCTTCCAGGAATCGGAACGGTTGTGCCCGACGAAGAACCATTTGACGAGCTGGAGCTGTTGGAACTTCCCGGTGCAGTAAAACTGGTCGAATGATCGGAACTATTCGAATTGTTGGTGTTACCTGAACTGGAGGTCCCTGAATTGGAATTGTTCGAAGCCGTTCCGCTTGGCCCCGAAGTGCTGCTTGAAGAAGAACTGCCAGACGAAGTCCCTGTTCCCTGTGAAGCACTTGGGTCAAAATAGCTGTCGCTCATGCCGGAGAGACTGGACGGTGGATTCTGGCACGCACCGCTCTTGGCAAAGGTGTATTTCACCGAATCAATCGTCAGGGTTGTGTTCGAAGCCATTTTACCGTTCTCATCCAGATAATAGTAGGTGCCGGATACCTTAATCCAGCCTTTCTGGCGGTGTCCGTACTCATTGAAATAGTACCAGGTGCCGTCGATCTGCTTCCAGCCGCGGCTCATATTGCCGTCTGTCTTGTCCATGTAGTAGGTGTTTCCGTTGCTGTCATTGAGCCAACCGGTCAGCATCTTGCCCTCATGGAGATAGTAGTATTCATTTTTGATGAGCTGCCAACCGGTCAGCAGTTTTCCATTTTCGTCGAGATAATACCAGGTGCTGTTTACCTTCTGCCAGCCAGTCCGCATCGCCCCGTCCGTGCCGAAATAGTACCAGGTGCCGTTGTCCATCTTCTGCCAGTTGGTAAACATCCGTCCATCCTCACCCAGGTAATACCAGACCGTATCAAGCTGGAGCCAGCCCTTCTGCATCACACCATACTGGTTAAAATAGTACCAGTAGTTGTTGATTTTCTGCCATTTGGTCATCATCTCGCCGCTCTGGTTGAAATAATACCAGGCGGAAGTGGATGAATCCTGACGCCATCCGGTCACCATCTTGCCGGTCGAATCATCCATATAATAATATTTCTCTCCGATATGTACCCATCCGGTATGCTTCTGACCGTCGTCGGTCATGTAGTACCAGTAGTTTCCGTCCTTCAGCCATCCGGCCGCACGGCTCTGGGAAGAAGGAAGCAGCCCCATGGCACCGATCAGGCAGGCAAGCCCAAGCAGTTTTGCATATCTTTTCCGCATCGCGTATCCCCCTTGCAATGTGATTTATCGTTATTTATGATTACAGTAGAAATTAATATCAAAGATGTTGGGGTCAAAAGGCATTTTGACCCCTCTGATACCAGATTGCTCCGCACTATATGCTCCCGCAATCTTCAAAAACATTCGTAATTCGCTCATTTTTCTTTGAAAAATGGCTACCTACTCATGTTTTTGGCGGGTTCCAAGGTCAAAAATTCTCCTGCAAGCAAGCTTGCGTCGAACTTCTGACCTTTTGACCCTGGTATCATATCAAATTACTTTATAAGTATAACATAGATAAATGTAAAATACCTAACGGAAATATTACAATTTTAACAAGTCCTCGGAAACAATTTTTCGATAATAATTTTTCGCATACCGGTACATCACGATCGTGTAATCGCCAAATTCGCGTCCTTCCATACTCTTGAAGACCGCCCAGAGCGCCCACAGGAAACCGCCGAGCGCCGCATAGGCATACGTGACAAAGCGTTCTTCGTCTGATGGGGCGTGCTGGAGGTATTCTTCCAGAAGGTGGTCAAGCTCTTCCTGTGAATAATATGAATAAATACTGCACATCGCAATATCAATGAGCGGATCGCACATGCCTGCATACTCCCAGTCGATCAGACGCAGGGAGTCGTCCGGCAGAAACAGGAAATTGTCCGCAACTGAGTCAATATGGGAGAGGCAGCAAGGACGTTCCAGTGTATCCAGCCGATCCATCAGTTCATTCATCCGGGCGCGGACCGCCGGGTAGTCCTCGAACAGCATTTCCTCATGTCCGCGGCAGATCTTCTCATAAAAATCAATCCGTTCCCGGATGCGGAACGTGTGCGGAACCGTCACGCCGGAATGATGCAGCTTCCGCAGCATCTCCATGCAGGCGGCCATCTCCTGCGGGTTCTTTGCATCCGCATTCCGAGCGCCCTCATAATACTGGGCGATCTTGTAGCCGGTTTTTCCGTCAAAATACAAAATATGTTCGGTAATGCCAAGCGGTGTGACCGCCTTGTAAACAGCCTCCTCCTCTTTTCGGTTAATCAGAAATTCTGTTCCCGGACCCGGAATGCGGCAGATATAATGTTTTCCATCCAGTTCAAACAGGAACGACTGGTTTGTCATACCAGATTTGAGACAGCGGATGTTGTGTATCGCTTCCTCTTTTACATTGAAAACGTGTGCGACCAGCTGCATGGCGGCATTGTCCGAATGATTCTGATATTTCGGATCAAACAGGCGCAGTTCTTCCAGGTTTTCAAACTCATAGACCTGATCCGCCGGCTGGCAGTTCATCGAAAAATCCAGTTCTTTGATATGATCGACGACAACCTGTTCCCAGTACCATTGTTCTGTGCCAGGCTGATGATAGGCTTCCTCAATGAGCGGAATCAGCTGGTTGGAAAAATCACGCGAGAGGAACGCAGGTCCATACATGACCCAGGAATCATGCCCACCGACCTGCACCGATGTGATGCGTCCCTTTTTATTAGAAGAAAGACACCACTCAGACGTTTCACCGTCCATGTAAACGGAAGAGTACCACGCGCCGCACTCATACTTATGGTACATATTATTTCGAATCCAGTTGTCCGAGACAAGCAGATACATATTGCGGCCGCGGAACAGCTCGCGGGCATGGTAGATCGTAGCCAGATTATTTTTGGTGGCGTACTCCGGGTTATAGAGGAGTTTGACCTGATATTTGTCGATCAGATATTCAAACTTTTCCTTTAAATAACCGACGATAATTGTGATATCCGTGATCCCCGCTTCATGGAGCTGCTTGATCTGGCGCTCAATCATCCGCTCGCCAAACACTTCCAGAAGCCCCTTCGGCGTCTCAAACGTCAGCGGCACAAACCGGGAGCCAAACCCGGCGGCGGTAATGACGGCGCCATCCACTTTAAATTGTTCCAGATACTTAAGCCCCTGTTCGGTCAGCAGATATTTCCCCGTATCCATATCTGTCATGAGGAATGCCTCCTCCAGACAGTCCCCAAGCAATTTATTCACAGTCCCCAGGGAAAGATTCAAAATCGAAGCAAGCTCCCGCTGGGTCACATCCGGATTCTCATAGAAACTCCGGCAGATCAGTCCATAGCGATCCATATAAAACCTCCTGAATTATTAAATTCTTTTATTTTTCTCTTATATATTCACGTATTTCGTCATCATTATAGATGGATAAGAGTGAAAATAGGTTCTAGTTGTTGCATGTTCAAAAAATAAAATCAAAAGTGATATATGAACATTATAGCATAAACACAGAGAAAGTAAACGGAAAAAGCAATGCTGCGGGGGGAGAATAAAGACTGTTACTGGGCACGTATGCGTGAACAGTGACGAAAGGCTTGATAAGGTGGTCTGTGGGAAATAAGAAACGTAAAAAATACTGGAAATACAGGCATTTTAGCGGTTAAAACAGGATTGTACAAATATAAATACAATTACGAAACTATAAAGAATTTTCGTAAAAAATCCGTAAGAAAATGCACAGATAAATGTTATGGTATTTTGGAAAAACGTGTATTATAATGTGGATGTATCGGAGAAAGGCAGTACTTCACAGGGAAGAGAAACATAGGAAATACAGACAATATTCCACTTCAAAATAAAAAGTTGGAAATTCTGTAAAAAAACTATTGATAATTTTCCATATCCGAAGTATAATGACCTGGTAATGCAGTTAGGATTTCGAGAAAAATATTTCAAAAAGTAAAAAGGAGAGTGCATTAATTATGAGAAAGCAGACTAAATTAGTTGCAGTACTTTCTGCAGCAGCTTTACTCGCTATGGGTGCTTCCATGACTTCTTTCGCAGCTGGTTGGGAGAAAGATGACGCTGGAGTTTGGCACTACTATGACAGCGATGATGAGATGGTAACCGATGAGTGGAAGAAAGATGGCGGTAAATGGTTCCATCTTGACGAAGATGGTGAGATGGAGACAGATACATGGGTAGATGATGACTACTATGTAGCTGAAGATGGTCATATGCTGACCAACGAGTGGAAAAAGACCATGGCTGATGAGGATGAAGATGATCCGGAAGACGGCGGCGAGCATTGGTACTACTTCAACAACAAAGGTAAAAAAGTTACCGATACAGATAAGAAGATCAATGGCAAGACCTACTACTTCAACGAAGATGGTGAGATGCAGTATGGCTGGCACGAGGAAGACGGCAACGCATACTACTTAGGTACTGAGGACGAAGGTTGGAGAGCTGAGTCTCAGTGGCTGTGGCTTGAGAAATCCGGTAACAATGAGAACGATCTGGATGATGATGATGATCTGGAAGTAGTTCTTGATTGTTCTGAAGATGACAACTGTGATGATGAGGGTTGGTACTGGTTCCAGTCTTCTGGTAAAGCATATCATGACACAGGCAAGAAGAAAATCAACGGCAAATACTATATGTTCAACGAGCACGGTCAGATGCTGTACGAGTGGATTGATGGTAAGGCTGTTGAACAGGGTTCCAACGCACAGCTTGATGGTAACCTTGCTAAGGGCGAATTAGCTACAACCAGCGTAATGAGATACTACAACGAAGTTGAAGATGGTTCCAGAGGTAACGGCTGGTATCAGATCGACGGCGCTGAGGATCTGGATGCTGATGGTGATACAGACTGGTACTACATCGATGACGGTGAAGTTAAATACGCTGATGGCGGTTCCAAAGACTTCGCTACTTACGATGATGACGGAGCTGTATACGTTCAGAGAATCAAAATTGAAGGTAAATACTTCTCCTTCAACGAAAAAGGTCAGATGCAGGATGGCTTACAGTACTGCCAGGCTGACGGCGGATTCTACTACTTCGATGCCAACGGCTATCAGAAGACTGGCCGCGTAACATCTGTAGAGAACGACGATGATGATTACACATTCTACTTCAACACCAAGAATGGTAAGAATGGTCTTGGCTACAATGGTCTGAAAGATGATTATCTGTACTTCAACGGTAAGAGACTGGATGCAGATGATGACTACAGACTGTACTACTATGATGGAGATATCTATCTGACCAATACCAAGGGTAAAGTTCAGAAGACCTCCAAGAAGTATGACATCGAGAACAAGGGCATCGCTGAGGATGATGTAAAAGTAGAGATCAGCGGCAAGAAAGTTGTATCCGTTACTTTAGCTAGCGGTAAGACAATCAAAGCTGAGGATCTGATTGCTGATGCAGAGGCTCAGTTTGGTAAAGATGTTGTTACAGAGGATCAGATCGTATCTGTACCGTTCATCCAGCTGTATGATGACGATATTTATACCTACACAAATCTGGCTGGTACTAAGGCTGTTGAAGGTTGGTTAGGATTAAACAAATAATTAATCTGAATTTTATTCGATTAGTCATTTGACCTAGGATAATTGAGAAGCGGTATTTCAGGATATTTTCTGGAATGCCGCTTCTTTTTTAGTAAAAAGAGCTCCGATACCTCGAAGTGTTTCGAGATGGCGGAGTTTTTTATGTGGTCGCAATGTAAATGAAGCCTGTCTGTATGACTGCATTTGCCCTCTGTCAGTTAAAGAATAGAATATGCAAAACTCTCTGCAGTACTATCATTTTGAGTTTAAGCATATCTTCCAAGTCTTGTTTCACTGATTCTTTCATGATATGATAATAAAAACAACAAATTATCATGATGTGTGATAAACGTGCAGTTTTATTAAAAAGAGAGGGAGCCATATGGGTATATATTTAAATCCCGGAAACGCAGCTTTTTCAGAAGCGGTGCATTCTCAGATCTATGTAGATAAAACAGAGCTGATTTCTTATACCAACAGTGTGCTGGCAACAAACCAGAAAAATATCTGCGTCAGCCGCCCAAGGAGATTTGGAAAATCCATTACAGCCAATATGCTGGCTGCTTATTATAGTAAGGGATGTCAGTCTGATACTTTATTTAAAGACCGAAAAATCAGCTGTTCAAAAGATTATAAAAAATATTTAAACACTTACACAACTATATTTTTAAATATCCAGGAATTTTTAAGTCGAAGCTCTAATGTAGAAGAATTGATTCAGCGGATCCGGCGTTCACTCATGAGAGAAATTCGCCGTGAATATCCAACGATTGATTTTTATGATGAATTAGATCTGACGGAAAATATGAAGGAAATTTATGCTGAAACAAATGAGCCATTTATTATAATCATTGATGAATGGGATTGTATTTTTAGGGAATACGCAGAAGATAAAGCGGCTCAGGAACGATATCTGGATTTTCTTCGTGATTTTCTAAAGGATAAGGCACATATACATCTGGCATATATGACAGGAATATTGCCAATAAAAAAATACGGTACCCATTCTGCGCTCAATATGTTTGATGAATTCTCGATGGCAAATCCAGGTGTTCTGGCGCAATATGTCGGTTTCACAGAAAATGAGGTGCGCTGCCTCTGCTCAGATTATCAAATGGATTTGGCAGAAATCAAAGAATGGTATGATGGATATCGCTTTGAAAAAGCCTCTTCTATTTACAGTCCGCGTTCGGTTGTGGCTGCTATGACTTCTGGTATCTGCGATTCTTATTGGAACCAGACCGAAACATTTGAGGCACTGCGCGGATATATTGACATGAATTTTGATGGGCTGAAAGACGACGTTCTCAGCATGATGGCCGGAGAAATGGTACCGGTCAATACAGGCAGTTTCAGCAATGATATGACGACATTTCACAGCGAGGATGATGTCCTGACTTTGCTGATTCATCTGGGATATCTTGGATACGATTTCAGCCATAAATCAGTTTTTATTCCGAATAATGAAATCCGTGGAGAGTTTGTAAATGCGGTTTCGGTTTCTCAATGGGGAGAGGTCTCGAAAGCATTAAAAAACTCAGCTGATTTACTTAATGCTATCTGGAGAAAAGATGAAGAAAAAGTAGCTGTCTATATGGAACAGGCTCATTTTGAAACATCCCATTTACAGTATAATAATGAAAATGCACTGAGTTATACTGTATCACTGGCACTCTACGCTGCCAGAAACTTTTATCAGGTTTATCGTGAATTTCCATCGGGATCTGGATTTGCAGATATAGTTTATTTACCGCGAAAAGAATTTCCGGATAAGCCAGCTTTGATTGTCGAACTAAAATGGAACAAATCGGCCGAAGGCGCAATTCACCAGATATTAAAAAAACAATATTTCCAGAATCTGGAAGATTATTCAGGAAATATGCTGCTGGTTGGAATCAATTATGATTTAAAGACGCGAAAACATGAATGTAAAATTTTAGAATTTAAAAAATGAAAAGCAAGTTATTTGTCACGGCGGCAGTAAAAAGAGATGTTGATTGAGAAATCCTCTTTTTGCGGCCGATGTGATTTGACATCCAATTCAAATCTGAATCATTAAGCTGATAGCTTGATATAAGAGGACTCCGTCACTTCAGAGAAGTCTGAGGTGGCGGAGTCCTCTTTTTGTCAAGGTCGAACGTTGTACCGTTTACTAATTCAATCTTTCAAATATACCAGGCAGCGTTTCTTAAAAAAAGCAATTCCATAACACAAAATTTTATCATAGGAATCCTCAAATTCTTTTGCATACATTTTTTCATCGATCTGGGCAAGTGCTTTTTGGCAGGATTGTTTCATCTGGTCAAGCGTGCTGGAATATTTCACTTCAAAAAGGGCCAATTGTCCATTTTCAGAGTCGTAGACAATCACATCGCTTCGTCCTTCTCCATGCTCTTTATTCGACTCCACCACATAACCGGCACCAGTAAAAATACCTGCCAGAAATGCATGGTAAAAGTCTTCTCGGTAATCATGATAACTGATGGTTTTTCTTAAAAGTTTATTCATCTCATCCGTCATCCTGTCGCTGTTTCCATCCCATACCGCATGAAATAATTCTGTGCGGTTCCAATGCTTCGTTGATTCGTTAAACCATTTTATAATTGTTGACTCAAAAATATCTTTGATTTCCCTATTCGGAATCATCAACGCGGTTGTTCCATCTGGAATAGTTTCTTGAATATCCATCTCTCGAACGCGCGTCAGATAACCGGTTAAATATAAAATACTCCATAAGTTATCCTCGGAAGAATGAAGATAATCATAGGTTAAATTTTCTTCAATCTTTTGGAAAATATATCCGCCGGACAATAATTTTTCCAATTTCATTGTGATACTGCTTCCAGCATAATCAATGAAAGAGCGAATAATTGCATTATCGCTTGTATTCTTCCAATAACTCTCAGGCTTCATGGAAAGATTATGCTGAAGATCCCGAAGATAATTCATCACATCCCACGGGCAATATACATCAAAGCATCCGAAATGATAACCGTCATACCAGGCTTTAATTTCATCCGAATATTCGGCAGTATTGGATTCCTTTAAAATCTGATTTACATCGTTTTGTGTAAAGCCAAAATATTCATTTAATCGAGAATCTGTGATGGTATCCGAAACAAAATTATTGGTTCCAGTGAAGATACTTTCTTTAGCAATTTTCAAGCATCCTGTCACAACCGCAAAGCAGAGGCTGGAATTATCTTTTAATGAGGTACTCATCATTGCTTTCATGATTTCCAGCATTTCCTGATAATACCCATTGCTGCTTGCTTTCGCAACGGGAACATCGTATTCATCCAACAAAAGAATAACTGTCTTCCCATAATAAGCCTGCATCATTTTCATCAAAATCAGGATAGAACCCTTTACATCTGTTGCAGATGCAGTCTGATTTTTTAGTCGTTTAAAAATCTCTTTATATGCATCGCTGACGGCATCGCTTTGCTCCAAATAAGAGTATTCGATGCATATCTGGGATATGACAAATTTCAGCATATCAAAAGCACTGTCAAATGTAATCCCATCTACATCCTTAAAGGTAATAAAAAGAGTCGGACGCTGATTCATCCATGTTTGACAAATAGCTGATTCATGACTGATTTCCAAATCTTGAAATAACGAATGGTTATCATGTCGAATATCGAAAAAATGTTCCAGCATACTCATAGCCAGCGTCTTTCCAAATCGTCTGGGGCGAGTAATCAGCGTGACGTTTGCTGTGCTTTTCTTTAATAATTCCGAAATGAGTCCCGTTTTATCCACATAGTAATATCCATTTTCACGTATCTGAGAAAAATCCGAGACGCCAACCGGAATATTAAGATTCGTCATAGAATCATCGCTCCTTTCGAAAAATCAGGCTGTTTTTATTATCATATCATGAAAGGCTGGGGGAAACAAGGTGGAGAAAGAGATTGAACAGATAGAAAAAGTCCCCTGGGAATCACCCTAACAAAAAAGGGTTGTTACACCATATAAGTGCACAACCCTTTTCATTTTATTCAGATCTGCCACACGTTTGTGTAACAGCTCTTCTTTAAATGTTATTTGAGATATAGATTATTTATTAGCTACAGCGTTCTGTGCTGCCTCGTAAGCATCTGTATTCTCGTAGTGTGTAACGCCCAGTGCATCCTGATAAATTGCATTGTCGAACAGCTCAATCTTCGGTAATGTAGCGGCGTTCTTATAGGTGCCCTCAGAACCATCTTTAGTAGAAGAGGCAATCTCGTATGTGTTTCTGAACGTAAACTTAACGTCATCACCAAAATTTTCTACATCATACTCTTTAGAAGTAGATTTCTGAAGTTTACCTTTGTTGTTTACCAGATAGTATTTCTCGCCTACAACATAGATTCTGTAATCATCATCTGCTTCCAGTCTCTTGCCATTCCAGTAAAGGTAACCGGATTTCTCACCTGTATAACCCTGACCATTCTTACCATTCTTGGTCTCGAAGTAGTAGGTGTAGTTATCATCCTCTTCTTCAACATTAGCAATCTTGCCGGTCTTCATATAACCATCATTGTCGAAGTAGTAGAATTTCTTATCGATCATCTGTAAACCAGTCTGCATCTGACCAATTTCATTGAAGCAGAAGTTCTTGCCATTGATCTTGATCTTCTTGGTATATACTTTAGCACCGTCATCAGTTAAGTCAGTATTGTTCTTCTCACCGTCATCAGCTTTCTTAGCCTTACCGTCTTTGAAGTAATACCAATCGGTATCATCGCCTGCCTTAAGTGCATCAGCACCATCGATCTGATACCAGCCATCAGCTCTCCAGCCCTCTTCAACTACGTTCATGTAACGTACTTCAGAAGCGGTAGCTTCGATGGAATCGCTATCCAGTTTTGCATTGGAAGCCACGTTTGCTTTAACACCATTGATCCACTCATACAGCATCTGACCATGATTGTTGAAGTAGTAGTATTTACCGTTGATCTTTTTCTGCTTAGCGTCTTTGTACATCTTACCGTCGCTACCGAACCAGTACCAACCTTCTTCATCACACGGATCATCATCATCCTGAGAATCATGGCTTACGGCATCTGCTGCATCTTTCTCATCATCATCTTCGGAATCCGGAGCAGCTAACCACAGCCAAGAAGAGTTGGTTCTAGCACCGTCATCCTCTTCGCCTAAGTAGTATACGTTGTTGTTAGAATCAGCATACCAACCATACTGCATTTTTCCATCTTCATCGAAGAAGTAAGTCTTGCCATTGATCTTTTTATCATCAGAAGTGGTCTTTTTACCCTTGCTGCCGAAGTAGTACCAGCTTTCGCCATCCTCGTCCGGATCATCCTGATCGTCATCGGACACGGTCTTCTTCCACTCGTTAGTCAGCATATGACCATCTTCAGCTACATAGTAGTCATCGTCTACCCAAGAATCTGTCAGCATGTTGCCGTCATCATCCAGATAGAACCACTTACCACCGTCTTTTTTCCACTCGCCTGTTACCATCTCATCGTCGCTGTCATAGTAGTGCCAAACACCAGCGTCATCTTTCTCCCAACCAGCTGCGAAAGAAGTCATGGAAGCACCCATAGCGAGTAAAGCTGCTGCAGAAAGTACTGCAACTAATTTAGTCTGCTTTCTCATAATTAATGCACTCTCCTTTTTACTTTTTGAAATATTTTTCTCGAAATCCTAACTGCATTACCAGGTCATTATACTTCGGATATAGAAAAGTATCGGGAGGTGGGATTTGTCGATTTTTCGTTTCTTTTTTTCGTTGACTTTTCTTTCTTTCCCAAATACAATAGAAGAAAGAAAGAAAGAAAGAAAGAAAGAAAGAAAGAAAGAAAGAAAGAAAGAAAGAAAGAAAGAAAGAAAGGTGAATAGTATGCTTTCGTTTGAGAATCAAGAGGTGGAATTTAAGCAAGAATATGTACCTGAGATTCGAAAAGAAGTAATTGCCTTTGCAAATGCTTCTGGAGGTACTATTTTGATTGGTGTTAGAAAAGATGGAGCAATTATTGGCGTAGATGATCCAGATGCAATCATGCTTCAGGTTGCAGGTTCTTTAAAAGATTCTATCGCACCTGATATTATGCCTTTTGTCAATATAAAAACTGTGGAAATTGACGGAAAAACGGTCGTTGAAATTAATATTGCAACAGGAACGAATCGTCCATATTATATTCGGGAAAAAGGTCTAAAGCCCAGTGGTGTATATGTTCGAAAAGGAAGTTCTTCACAACCCATGACAGATGAGGGCATCCGGGAAATGATCATTCAAAGCGGCAGATGTTCCTATGAAACAAGCCGAAGCATGAATCAGGATTTGACATTTGAGTATTTTGAAAATGAGATGCACAAACGAAAAATTGCGTTTGGAAGATCACAGATGCAAACATTAAAACTGATAGGTGATGATCATTTATACACAAATCTTGCATTGCTATTATCGGATCAATGTGAAGTAACAACAAAAGTGGCTCTTTTTCAAGGAACAGATAAAGCGGTTTTCAGAGATAGAAAGGAATTTTCTGGTTCTATTTTAAAACAATTGGAAGACGTTTATCAGTTTATTGATTTAAACAATAAAACGCAAGCCAGTTTTTCGGGTTTAATCCGTATTGATAAAAAAGATTACCCAGAAGAGGCAATCAGAGAATCTCTTTTAAATAGTATTGTTCATCGAGATTATTCGTTTAGCGGAAGTAATCTTATAAATATTTATGACGATCGTATAGAAATTGTCTCATTGGGAGGATTGGTTTCCGGACTGGAATTAAATTCTATTTTTCTGGGTGTATCGCAGCCAAGGAATCCTAATTTAGCAGCTATTTTTTATCGCATGATGTTAATAGAAAGTTATGGTACAGGAATTGGAAAAATTCAACGAGCCTATGGAGATAACGAAAAAAAGCCTTTTTTTGAAACAGCAAAAGGTGTTTTCCGTGTTACACTTCCAAATAGAAACGAAGGAATACAAAAGCTGTCAAAACCAAGGAAACGTCTGGTAGCAGTTTACCGACAGCCGCTATCTTCTGAAAAAGCTGAAATTCTCTCATATGTAGCAGAGCATAAAAAAATAACAAGAAAAGAAACCGAAGCGCTTTTAAATATAGGTACAACAAAAGCGTATAGGATCTTAAAGGAATTATCCAGTGCCGGAAAATTGCATATAAATGGTTCTGGAAAAAATGTTTATTATACAGGAGAGTAAGCGATTAGCTAAATCAGAACTTAAACGTGCAAACTGGAAGCTCGGATTCCGATTCAGCTTTGCTGACCTGAAAAGATGAAAGAAACCAAATATACCGTTAAATACACGACCGGTTTCAAAAAAGACTACAAACGAGCCATAAAGCGTGGCATGAAGATCGAGCTGCTGGAGCAGGTCGTAGCATTGCTGGCAATGGGCGAGCCGCTGCCGGATAAGAACCGCGACCATGACCTGTCCGGCGATTGGGCAGGTCATCGGGAATGTCATATTCTCCCGACTGGCTGCTTGTGGATGGTGTTTGTCAGCGTGTCAAAATTCTCATACTTGTCAATCAAGGCTATAAATTTCTCTGCTGATTTCTGGCTCTGCTCGTAGCCGGTAACAGCCTTTTCCAGTTCCGCGATCTCAATCTCAAGTTCGTCTTGAAACAAAAATGCTCTAAGTGATTTCTTCACTAACCATGACAAATATCATGATTAAGAAGTCACTTAGAGCATATATCACTTCTTGTTTATCTGTCTTTATTTTTCTTTTGGCTGCACGCAGCGGCTGAATCCCCGCTCGCTTACATAAAGTACGGCTGCGGCCGGAATTGCTGTTACGCAGACAACCAGCAGGTTAAAAATCCATTTAAAATTGGTAATGAAGTGCAGGCTCTGCGGAACTGTGATTTTATCATATAAAAATGCCAGAATCTGTGGATCTCTGGTTAAAGTAAATGCTAAAAATGCCACTCCGATTCCCAGCACAATCGCCATGCCAAAAAGGATTCCCCAGACACTCCAGGTTGTTTTTGTATTAGCTGTCATACTCGATTGCCTCCTTAAAATTGATGGCTTTAGTGTAACGCAAAGATGTGTTCCTTTTGTGAAGAATACATAAAATTTCTGGTTATCTTTGTAAAAAGTATTTTATATACAAAAAGCAGCATACAGAGGCACGATTTTCTTGTTTTCATCAAATACAATTAATGTTGTTTCGCGGACAATCGTCTGACTGGATATATGAGAAAGAATCGGAACCAAGTATTCAGGACTAATGTCTTCATCAAATGTCTGCTTAAGCTTTGGATTTGTATCAAAATTAAAGTAAACAGTATTTTCGTAATGGGTACGTCCAAATTCGAGAACAGAATAGGTTTTGCCTACCTGTCTGGCCCCCTGCAATATCAATGGTTTGCGATGTTTACTGTTTTTCCAGTATTCTAAAAATATTGTAATTTTTCGATACATGAAAACACCTCCCGATACTTTTCCATATCCGAAGTATAATGACCTGGTAATGCAGTTAGGATTTCGAGAAAAATATTTCAAAAAGTAAAAAGGAGAGTGCATTAATTATGAGAAAGCAGACTAAATTAGTTGCAGTACTTTCTGCAGCAGCTTTACTCGCTATGGGTGCTTCCATGACTTCTTTCGCAGCTGGTTGGCAGAAAGATGACGCTGGTGTTTGGCACTACTATGATAGCGATGATGAGATGGTAACAGGCGAGTGGAAAAAAGATGGCGGTAAATGGTTCCACCTCGATGATGAGGGAGATATGGAGACCAACACATGGGTAGACGATGACTACTATGTAGGCGAAGATGGCGCTATGCTGACAAACGCTTG
This sequence comes from Clostridium sp. AM28-20LB, assembly GCF_003480665.1. Classification (NCBI taxonomy): domain Bacteria; kingdom Bacillati; phylum Bacillota; class Clostridia; order Eubacteriales; family Clostridiaceae; genus Clostridium; species Clostridium sp. AM28-20LB. Next base: position 155,927 of record NZ_QUJN01000005.1, read on the forward strand.
GAAGTATACTATGTCTGATGATGATCAGGATGATCCGGATTCCGATGGTAAGCATTGGTACTATTTCAACAACAAGGGTAAAAAAGTTGCTGATCAGGATAAGAAGATCAATGGTAAGACATACCTTTTCAACGAAGATGGTGAGATGCTGTATGGTTGGCAGGATTGGCAAGGAGCTATTTACTACTTCGGTGAAGAGATGGATGGCGCAAGAACAGAGAATAAGTGGCTGTGGCTTGAGAAATCCGGTATGTTAGATACTGATGAGGATGTACAGAAAACAGTTCCTGGTTGCAGTGAAAATGACATCTGTGATGACGAAGGTTGGTACTGGTTCAATGCTTCCGGTAAGATGTACAAAGACGCCGCTAAGAAGAAAATCAACGGAAATCCTGCAAGTTTCTGCAGTTCCTTCGGATTGTTGAAGCGGCTGATATCACCTACTTCTGCAAGGAATCCTGACACTGTCCTGATTCCCACACCTTTGATCTCTAACAGCTTTTCAGCCATCGGAATCTTTCTTATCAGTTCTTCAATTAGAACCATAACTTCCTGTAGACGCGTATTTCTGGATTCATAGTCCTCCAGAAGCATTCGAATTTCCATTCTTGCAGACACCGCACCTTCTTTGCTTCCAACGCTGTGCTCAGCAGCTTCTATCAGGGTCTTCGCCCTCGCCTTTCCAACTGCTCTTAACTTCTCATCACGCCAGATTTGGTTCACTCCATCGATACCTAACGTCAGGATATCTTCAGGGAGTGGTGCTGCTTTAAGGATTAGCATTCCGCTCTTGGCATCCGGCTTTCCGTATACCGTCTTATATTCAGGAAAATATATATTGAACCAACGACTGATTCTGTTTTGAATTCTTGTAAGTTCCGCCTGTAACTGGAATCTTATGTTTGATGCTGTTCTAAGATCAGCATAAACACCATCCGGCAGATATGGGATCATGTAACGTCCCTCCCTAACTAATCCTGCTATAACTTTCGGATCCTTACGGTCGTTTTTAGTCGGATTATTGTCGTCGAGTTCTTTTGATTTTTTCACATGGTGAGGATTTACAAGCACCGGTTTCATTTCATTATCCTGTAGAAACTTTCCAAGATTGAACCAGTAATGCCCGGTCGGTTCCATACCTGGAATCACCTTATCCTTCTCATGTCTTTCTTTGAGGTCCAGGATCCATTCCTTAAATGTCACAAATCCAGCCTCTGTGTTGCTAAACTTAAATGGCTTCTTCGAATACTCGATTCCTCTGTAATCAAAAGCTCTGGCATAGTGCATTTCACTTCCGACATCAATTCCGAGTACCAAAGTTTTTTCTGTAATAGCTTCAATTTTTGCGTTCTGTGTGTTAGACTTCATTGTAGATACCTCTCTGTATAATAAGATTTTTACTAACCTGCCAGTCAGTAGTCTTATTGTACTCTGAGGTATTTTCAATTTTCAACGCCTACGCTTTTTATTATACAGGAGCTCCTTTTATGGCAGAAAATATTTTCTGCATATTTTGTTTTTTTGCATTAATTTAACAACAATCCCCACCGTTAAGAAAAGTATTATTCCACCAAATAATCTATATACAAAGTTTTCATAATACTTTTTTTCGTGAGGTATAAAAACAAATCTATAAAATACCAATGCATTAAATAAACACCAAAAGTCGATCCATTATAAAAAGAAATTATCTTTTTATAAAAATATTTTCGTTTTTCAATAAATGATTTTATAAGCAAAAATATTGCAATTGAATACACAATACACGGAACGTTCATATAACCTTTAAACATTCCATTAATATATCCATCTCTATATGATAAATACCAGGTTCCAAAAATATGTATAATCAGCCCAGCAAAACCTGCTCCATAAATACAATATCTCCATCTTTTTTCTATAGCCACATTATCAATTAAATATCCACACAACGCGTAAAAAATATACTGATCACCAAAATAATTTTTCAAAGCTCCATTATATGTAATCTTTCCAGGAAATACACTCGACATAAAAGGAATCCAATAATTAAACATAAAAGATGTCACAATAATATAAAAAAAACATTTTATCCTTTTTTCTTTCGGTATTAATGATATTACAGGAATAACTAAATAAAGTGAAAAAAGTCCAATAAAAAACCAATATATTGATACATATTTTGTGTTTATTATACCATCTATTATTGCAACAACAGAAGATGTATCTTGCTCCATTCTTTTAAATATCGCAAAATACAAAGTAGCAATCATGCTCCACAAAACAAAAGGAATTAAAGATTTTTGTATTCTTTTTTTGAGAAACACTCTTGTTCCATATTTTTCTCTGTAATCAATTGTAGTAACACCAGTAATCATAAAAAACACTGGAACAGCAAAGTAAAAAATACACTCAATAAAATTGGCAGAAATCCAGTATGATTCATAACTAAATTTCCAAAATGCATTATTAGTATGAAGAATAACCACAGACAAACAAGAGATAACATTTAAAACATCAATATAATATTTATATTTTTCTTTCATCTCATCATTTTCAATAAGTTCACACTTATTTATTCCTCCTTCTACATATTATTTTCTTCATAATTATTCTCGGAAAAAATGTAATCATCTTCCCAATTTTATAACTCCACGAAGATTCAATCTCATATTGTTCTATTCTTTTTAAATATTCTTGCTGTTTCTCTTCTAAGTACTTTATATATGAATTCAATCCATCCAATCGAAGCCTATGATCTTCTAGTTGCTCCCACTGTTTTTTGTTTGTTTCCATCAAATTTTCTTCTAAGCGTTTTATATATGAATCCAATCCATCCAATCGCAATCTATGATCTTCTAATTGCTCCCATTGTTTTTGATCCGTCACCATTAAATCATTGTCCACATGTCCTATCAGCCAATCGATCCTTCCGTTTAAACTGTCATACTCAAACTTCCTACGTTTTTTTTGCATTTTCTCTAATCGATCGCTATAAGTACATGCCATATCATAATCTGAAACTTCGCGTTTTGGAATCGGATTCTCTATTGCATTTTTTAACCAGCTTATGCACCGTTCTTTCTCTTTTTCAAGTAAAACATTTACATTTTCATAAGAAATCTCTTTATTTTTTAGCAAAAGTACTTCTAGTTTCTCTTCTGAATCTATAATCCGCTCTTCTAAATGCAATAATTTTAATAACGAATAGAAACGACTGGCTCCTCTGTCTTTATTTATATATACCGCAAATGGTTTATTAAAAATAATTGCAAAGCAAACTCCATGGAATGAATCCGTCATTACAAATTCACAATTTTTTATATGCGCCAGCAACTCTTCATTTCCTAAATTGCTTAATGTTGGTATATTCCACATCCATTTTAATGTATCTTCCTCGTTCCATACATCTGAAGCTGCATAACTTTTTAAATTTAATATTTTTTCAGCCAAATGCATCAACTTTTCTTTCTCATCATTCGGATCAAGAATATATCCAAAAATAGACGGATTCTTATTTAATCTTTCTTTTCCTTTTTCAAGCAAATCCTCCCAGCTCTTTTTATCACATAAAAAGACCGGATCCAAAACCCACTCAGCTGATACACCAAATTCCTCTTTTGCTAATTTTATCCCTGTTTTTTCTCTCACAGAAAAACAATCAAACTTTTGCAAAAAATAAGAAAGTCTTTCTTTCTGTTCCTGACTTCCAGAAAAATGGTCTTTTGCAAATGAGGCTGCATAAGCAATTTTTCTTTTATTATTATTTACCCATTCTAAGTCTGCATACCCATCCAGAAGCTGAAACATTTCTCCAGTAAATAATTGATCCGAACCCACAATGAAAGTGTCACAATAATTATTAAATTCTCTTTGTCCAGGATATCCATTCTTCGCAGGTAAAATAGCATATTCCGGATATGGTATTTCTTTATATCTACAATATTTGTACGTCGGATCCCATTCACTTCCTTTCGGTTGCGATAACATAACTGGAAAATATCCCATATTAACCAATGTCCTGTAAAGTGCATAATAAGTCAATGCACCTCCACAGTTTATATTCATCCAAGGACCCACGATTCCTATTTGGTATTTATGTGCAAGCGCACATTTGACAGCATTAATAAAATCGCCTTTCTTATATAGATGCTCAAAATATCTTCTACTAATATTTCCTTTTATTTCATCATGAATTCGGTTATCAACAAGCCATTCAACCGGTGTTTCACGATACAAAGAAATATTTTTTAATATTTTTTCAAACAATTGATAACCTTTTAAACTATTAATGATAACTGCACTGGTTCCACCATCATCATCGAGCATCGCATCTCGTTCTCGTATTCCCCAATAATCTCCTAACGTAATATCAGACACATGTGGTAATTCTGCAAACTGACACTCATAGCAACAATTTCTTAATATCAATTCACTGTGAAATCCTTGCTCATACTCATTCAGTTCATATTTTTCCATTATTCTTGTATTATCTTTATAATTCAAGAACATATTCCTAGAACTATTTCTCCACCCTTTTTCTTTCGTTCTAAATTCTACTGATTCAACTTCTTTTTTTTGAGAAGCATCAATATAATCCCGAAGCATTTGATATGATGGAACTCCATGGCACAACGTGTCTATTATAAAAACTCCTTCACCCTCATCTTTATCTAACACATTTTTCAAAGCCGCAGCCTGGCAGGGTGTGCCACTAAATAACACCAACCTATTCTCTGCTCTTAGTTTTTTAACTTGTCTATAAACTTTTCCTATATCGCTTTGAACATACTTAGATTTTCTCAATCGTCCTAATTCTTTTATACTTTCTATTTCTATATGGGATACTTTACAATCATCTCCCATCGCTGCTCCAACAACAGCACCACCACATCTTAAAATTTCCTCCGCAAAAAGAGTAAATGCACCTCCTGAAGAACTCTTTTTTCTTACTTCATCATTTGCTTGTACAGCATAGCATTTAAGAATCTTATCTTCTTTCTCCGGTAAGTTCAGTACCGGACAAGCTTTTCTGCACATATCACATTGGATGCATAATGTATTATTAATGAATGGACTTACAAAACCGAGTTCACCAGGTATCATCTCAATTGCCCCAACAGGACATACGTTATCACATGCCGCACATCCTGTACAAAACTTATCAGAATCTTCTATTTCTTTTAATAAAAAATTTTCCTCGTTTTTATATTCAACCATAGTTCACTCTCTTTCTAATACTATCCGCTTTTACAACCATCCTAAAAGCAAAAAATACAGCCATGCTAAATTGTACTTAAAATTAGGCAATTCTCCCATTTTTATTCTCTTGCTTAACTTCCATAACCTTCTTTTTGTTTTTTTAAATCTCTCAATATCATCTTTTCGATATGGATACATATTTCGCAAATCAGTAAAATTAAAACCAAAATAAAACTTTAAAGCACCTCTATATGCCTTTTCATTCTTTCCTCGCAGTTTGTCCAATATAATATCATATGCATCATATGCATTAAATTGACGTTTCTCCCATTTTTCAGGACTTTGTGTTAAACTGGACGGAAGGTACCGGTATTCATATAACACATCCGGTATCAAGATAATTCGATCCATTTTTTCAAGCACTTCAATAATCCACAATTTGTCTTCGTATGTATAAACTCTATCTGTAAATTTTACAATGTTTCCATATTCTCTTCTTATTTTTTCTGCATTCCATATTTTATTCCATGGATACCCTCCACCACACAAAAAATTATCCGATGCTATTTGAAATGCCATTTCAGAAGCATCCAATGTTATATCCTTATTTGTCACTTGATGATCCGTTATTTCTCCTTCGGCTGTAAAATCTTTCCATCCAAACACAATACAATCAGCTTCCGACTTTTGTATTTTTTTTAAGGCTATTTCCCATGCATTTGAAACTAATCTATCATCCGAATCAATAAATGTTAAATATTTTCCTTGAACTTGAGCTAATCCAGTATTTCTTGCCGCACTAACTCCTGAGTTTTTTTGATGAATTACTTTTACCCGTTCATCTCTCAGCCTATATTCATCACATATCTCTCCGCAATTATCTGGTGATCCATCTTCTACCAAAATTAATTCAAAATCTTTTAAAGTCTGTCCCAGTACACTTTCAATCGAACTTCTTAAAAAGGGTTCTGGTGTCTTATATATTGGCATAATAGCACTAATAAGGGGTTGATTTTCTTTCATCTTAATTTGTCAACTTTCCATCTTTTGTGAATCGATTATCCTTTTTCTTTTTATACGACGCTAAAATTGAATATCCCCAAAAATGTGTCTTTCTCAAAATATCCAATTCTTTAAAATGAATTTGATTGTAATAAAACGGTGCTTTTTCTTTTAACATAAGATCATATTTAATCAAATTATTTTTATGTTCTTTACTAACCGATATGTAAAACATAATTAAATATTGCCAAAAGCATGTTCCTAATAATAATTTGTCATAAATTTTCTTAATCTCCGGCCGTGAAACATTCTTCTGTAAATAATCCAACGAAACCTCTATTACTTTATACTGTTCCATATAATGTTTCTCAAAACCACTAAGGCTCATACTCTGTCCCACAGCTGCACGGCGATAGTAATAAATTGGTTTATCAAAAAATGATATCGAATCAGCCTGATTACATGCTTTCAAAACAAATTCTGTATCTGTGTAAAAGCAATGTTCTGTTACTTTTACTCCTCCTTTTTGAAGTAATTTTGTTTTTATTGAAAGACTGTGCATAAATGGAGCAAATTCAGGAATATCTTTTATCAGATATTTTTTCAATAAGTCACAACCAGGATTACAATCTTCTGTTGTAATAATTTTTCCCGTCTCACTATCATATGTAATATATGGAGAAATAACTAAATCACTAGGCTCACTTTTTAAATATTGGATAAATTTATTTAAAGCTTCTGGCTCATAATAATCATCACCATCTAATTGTTTAAAATACACTCCTCTTGCTTCTTTGATACCACTATTTACAGTAGAACCCCATCCCCCGTTTTTCTTCTTTATTAATCGAAAAGTATCCGGATACAATTCTTGATATTCTTGTGCAATAGCTGTCGTATGATCACCCGAACCATCATCTACAATCATAATATCCAATTCATCCAATACTGTAGATTTTAAAAAAGGATCTAAACATTCTTTTAACGTAGATTCAACATTATAAGCTGCAATTGATATCGATAATACTTTCATTTACGACCTCCACTTTTTTTCAAATACCACAACGTATACCCAATCCCATGATCTCTGACGCACTGGATACCTCCCAGAATTTTTCTGCTCCACTTCCGCTTTTCTTCTTTTTCCTGAATCGAAGCAAGCGTCATATCTCTAAGAAGTGTTTCATAATACGGTGTGCGTCTGGCATACTGCCAAAATACACTTCCAAAATCCATCTCTGGATGCTTCCATGGTTTTTCTGAGCCTGCATAATGAATGATTTTCGGATGTTTTCTGGCTTCCAGATACATTTCATTTAACCATGCCGGCGCTTTTGTTATAATCTGCTCTTTTCGTATTCCGGCATAATCGACCATCATGTTCCAGGACATATCTATATAGCGGACTCTGCCCTCGCAGAGTTTGTTCAAGATATCCTGATCCAAGAGCTGAAATTTCCTGGATGCTGCATATTGAAGCTTTTTCTCTACCGTATAGGTTGCCCGAAACGTTTCCAGGTTTATTAGCAACGTTCCGGCCTGAAAATACTGATAAGGATGTTTTAATTGCAGCACCTGATCCATGTATGCTTTTTTATTTGGCTCATAACCGTTATAGAGCCCGGCTGTATCTGCATCGTAACACGCTCCCAGCAGATAGCCGTCAATTGATTCGTTATACAATTTTGCAACATCGTCCAGTACAACCATGTCCGAATCAAGATACAAAATTTTTTTATAATCTGGCAGCAACTCCGGAAGAACCAGTCTGAAATAGGTTTCTATACTAAAATGCCCTCTGATATAAAAAGAACATCCCTGTATATACGGCGTCGGATTGAGATAGCGGATTTTAAAATTACCTTTATCCCCTATTATGAGTGAAAGAATTTTTTTACTTTTTTCCGATATATCTTGTGTCAGTACAAGGATGTCATAATTATTTTTCTGCTCCGCCTGTTCGCAAATACTTTGCAGGAGGACTGCCATATATGGAACAAATTTTTCGTTGCAGGCAGCTGCGATTGCAATATTATTTTTCTCGAACGCTGGAGATACATTTCCCTGCAAGGCAGGCTCTGTATGAAACAGGATAACTGTTTGTAAACTTTTTATTTTTATTTGTCGGGTTCTCTTAAGATGCAGATAGTAAAGCGTCAAAAGGCGTTCTCCCAGATGCCCTGGTGTTCTTCGGCCTTCTATGGAATAATCGTGCAGATTGGAGCGTTTTTCAAATTCTGACAAGATATCAAACAGCCACTCCATATATTCATGAAATAACTCCTTTTTCATGATATACATATTGCAAAAACAAGTATATTTTCCGTTCAGATATTCTTTCAGATCTTGTACATATTCCGGATGTTTTTCCTGTACAATCGAAACGATGCAGTCCAGGTCTTCTATATGAAGAGAATCCCCGTATTGATACTGTTCATAGACATTCGTCGCCTTTCCAGGCATGGATGCTACGTTTTTCTCTTCTGATATGATCAAATCATAGGAAGTAACCACTTTCTCTATCTGTTTATCCGAGAGCCCATATTTTTCTTTTATTGCATCAGAGAATGTATCTTCCCGCACATTTCCCCAACGATCTTCCCGATATTTTTGTTCTGAAAAACTTAAGTATCTGCGATAATGAAAAAATCCGTAATAGTCTGCCTCCAGATTTTTCCAGGCCCAGTACTGCGCTGTCAATTCACAATACATTGGATTTTTCGCAGATATCTGATCCCCTGTATCATCTGAAAGCATTTGTTCAAATCGTCTTGCTGATCCAGATGCCCCCACCTGGATTGGAATCAAAATTTTACTGTCCAGCAGGGCCGTATCTTTATGACACGCTATGAGAATTTTTATATTACTCATTGAATTTTTCTCTATTCCTCTTATCTTTATGCCAAACTGTCCATGTATTGTTTCGCTATCTCATCCACATTTCCTGCGCCTTTCACTATGCCTTTTTGAAGCCACAGCGCATGATCACAAATCTTTTGAACCGATTCAATCGAATGTGAAACATAAAGCAGCGTTGTTCCTGCTGCCCGCATCTCATTCATCCGTTTCTCGCACTTTTTCTGAAATGCATAATCTCCAACCGAAAGGACTTCATCACAAATCAAAATATCCGGCTTCACAATCGTAGCGATTGCAAATCCAAGTCTCGCCGCCATACCGGAAGAATAGTTCTTAATCGGCATATCCAGAAAATCCCGCAGTTCTGCAAACTCAACAATTTCATCGAAATGCTGTTCCATAAATTTCTTATCATGACCCAATACAGCACCGTTCAGAAATATATTCTCTCTGGCTGTCAGATCCCCATCAAATCCAGCTCCCAGCTCAATCAGCGGTGCGATGCTTCCGTTGACAGTGATTTTCCCTTTATACGGTTTCAGAATCCCGCAAATTGCTTTTAAAAGGGTCGATTTTCCAGAACCATTGACTCCAATGATTCCCCAGGCTTCTCCTTTTTTTACTTCAAACGAAACATCGTTCAGCGCCAGAAACTCTTTAAACATCAGCTCATGCTTTACAAGTTTGATAAAATATTCCTTCAAATTATCGATTTTTTCCGACGCCATATTAAAGCGAATTACTACATGTTCCGCTTTTACAGCACAGTTATTCATATCCATATAGGTTTCTCCTATTTCAAGCAGTTAAATATACAGTATAAAACGATCCTGATTTTTCATAAAACACAGGGTTCCGACAATCAAAACGCCCAAGGCAACCAGACTCCCCTGCAGTATCATCCCCCATTCCGGCAGCTGCTGCATCAATACAACCGTTCTAAACTGGGTGATATACGAATAAAGAGGATTAAATGTCATAATCCCCCACCGTATTCCTTCCGGAAGCTGATTGATCGGATAAAAAATAGGTGTCAGATACATCCATCCCGTCATAAAAGCTGCATATATATACTGAACATCTCTGAAAAACACGGTTGCCTGCGACAAAAACAAACCAATTCCTGTACTAAATACATATACCTGTAAAATAATGACCGGAATAAAAAGCATATACCAATTTAAAGGAACTCTGCATACAAGCAGGACAATCAGCATAGCTCCCAATGAAAACAGCATATTCACACAGGAACTCGTGACTTTAGAAAGTGTAAAAATATATTTAGGCACATATGTCTTTTTCAGCAGTGATGCATTGCCTGTGATAGACCACATTGCCTGATTGGTTGATTCTGATACGAAATTAAATACAGTCTGACCAATAATCAGATAAACCGGATAATCCTGAATATCAAAGCGGAACATATTGGAAAAAACAATTACCATAATCATCATGATCATTAAGGGATTTAAAATACTCCACAAATACCCCAAAAAACTTCTTCGATATTTCAGTTTGACATCTCGTTCAACTAATTGCTGCAAAAGATTTCTATAGCTATATAATCCATTTAATCTTTGTCCCAATCGACCCATTTTTAAAAGCTCCTATTCATCTTACTAAGCGCCCACACCGCCGCCCGATACAGCCCATACCGGCTTACCCGCAGCAGCTTCACCGCCTTATTTCGGTTCGCATGGTAAATCTCCGGATAGTCCCGAAGTAATTCATCTTCAAACTGCATCAATGCATGCTTTACTTCCTTGCCTGCCGGAAGGCTCAGAAGTATCTTCACTCTCCCAGCTGCCACCCTGGCAATTCCATTTTCAAGATACTGTAGCTTTTCCTGACTGCATGGAAGCTTCTTTCCGTCTTTTCCGGTAAGTGTTCCACCCTGATACAGCCGATAAAATGACAGCAGGGATTCCATCACCCGGTCATAATTTTCCTTATTCCTGATCATCTTCTCCGGGCTGACACTCTGTCCTTCCCGGCCGATCCGGTACTGATAGACAAAGTCCGGGATAAAGGATACGGTCTTGACCCACGGAATCGGATACAGGATGTATTCGGCATCAACGTAATAGCAGTGTTCATCGATGGAAAGCGGCATCTTCCGCAGGATCTCTGTTTTCCATGTGATTCCATGCATTTTCATGTAAATCTGGTCTGCGATTCCATCGAATTCATAGGAAATCCCATATTTCACCCCTGAAAATGGTTCCGGAATTTCTGCTTTTTTCGGAAAGGAGCTTTCCTCTCCGCTTCCGTTGTCAAATCGCCAGTAGAAACCGCTGACCAGCACATCATCCCGACAGTTTTTCAGCGCAGCAATCAGATGATCCAATGCCTCCGGATCCACCCAGTCATCGGCATCGACTACTTTCATATATCGCCCCAATGCATTCTGGATGCCGCAGTTGATCCCAGATCCATGACCGCCATTTTCTTTATGAATGACACGGACAACGGTCGGATAGCGCTCCGCATATTGATCAGCAATCGCACCGGTTTGATCCCTTGATCCATCGTCTATAATCAATATTTCCATGTATTCGGACCAATCCATACCTGGTTGAAAATCAGGCATTCTTGCTGATACGGTTTGAATGTTTGATTCCGTTTCATTTCCTGTCCAGCTCTGATTTTTCTTTTTCAAATCCCGGTCTCTGCACCCTGCGCACAGTGAATCCAGGGTATATGTGATATATTTTTCTGCGTTATACGCCGGGATGACGACTGTCAGAAGCTTTTCCATTGTCTGCGACTCCTTCCGTACTCTCTTTGAGCATCATGATCTTCGGTGTCATCAGGATGAGCTTCAGGTCAAGAAGCAGAGAGTAATTTCGTATGTAAGTCAAATCCAGTTTCAGTTTGTCATAGGACGTTGTATTGTATTTTCCATAGACCTGCGCATATCCGGTCAGTCCGGCTTTCATCTTTAAGCGGTAGCAGAATTCCGGGATTTCTTTCTCGATCTCCGCCGCCAGCTCCGGGCGTTCCGGACGCGGTCCTACGATCGACATTTCACCTTTCCAGATATTGAAAAGCTGCGGCAGCTCGTCCAGGCGAGTTCTCCGAAGAAAATGTCCCACCGGCAGGATCCGATCATCGTGTTCCGCTGCCAGTCTCGCCCCGGTTTTTGCCTCCGCGTTCTGGATCATCGTCCGAAATTTGCAGATCTGAAATTCTTTTCCGCCCTCTGTGAGACGGGTCTGCTTGTAAAAGACCGGACCGCGGTCGGTCAGGTAGATCGACAGCGCCACCAGAAGAAAGAATGGAGATAATACCACGATTCCGATGCTCGAACAGATGAAATCCATCGCCCGCTTAATAAATCGCTGAAGATCCGATATGCCATCATTTCTCGATAATAGCAGAGGACTGTCAAAGATATCTAATTCCTGGGAAGTCCGGATCAGAATGTCCGATAATTTCGGCACCGTGTAGGTCCGGATATCCTGCTCAAAACATTTCTTTAAAAGCGCATTTCGATCCTTCGCCGGAATATCTCCGATAATCAGGGCATCATATTTTTTCGCCTCTTCGAGAATGGCTTTTATGCCGACGCCGATATGAATCGCCGTTTCCAGATAATACTTGTCCTCTCTGGAATGAATCTTTTCCATCAGGTGAAAGGCCGGACGGTCTCCGCATACCAAAAGCATCCTTCTTGGCGGAAACAGAATCCTGTATATCTGCTGAAACAGGAACGTCCAGATCAGTGCAATCAAAAGCTGGACAACCGTCATCCCAAGCAGTATCCGGGGATCATGAAATTTTTTATCTAACAGAGAAATCTGAATATACGTAATCAGATTTAAAAGTCCGATCGAAAGGATCTGAGAACAGAGCAGATTTCCTTTTTTCAGGTATCCGATCCGGAATCCCCCGTAAGTCAGCAGGAAAAATAGTAATAGTCCCGCATACAGGGCGATCATCAGCCAGTTTCCTCTTCTCCAGAACGGAAATTCGATCATTTTGTTGAAATATCCGTTCCAGACATATCCATAAGCGCCAACTTCTGCCCCCATCAGGAGCAGCGCACCTATCAGACGGAACAGTCGTTTGAATGGTTCATATTGTCTCAAAATAGTTCCTCTTCTTTTTGTTTTTATTCAGGCCGAACTCCCCAGAACCCAACATGTAATTCTATTCCAGGTAATCTGCCTGTTTCTTTTTATAGGAACACTAAGCATCCTCTGAAAGCGTTCCTCTCAATTTTTTCTGATAGAGTATTCCACGCACGGATGCCGGAATCAGACTTGCAGTAACGCGGATCGCGCAGTTTCGCAGATACTCTCTTCTATTTAAAAATCCACTTTTAAAAAACGTTTTCTGCAGATTCAGAGCGGCCCTGGCATAGGACAGACCGCCGCGGCGTTTGATCATCCCATTATCCGTCCTCGCATACACCAGAATATCCGGAAGATTTTCTGCTTTATATCCTGCCTGCAAAAGGCGGACCCACAATTCATAGTCCTCCGCCCCCGGAACCGGATGATAGTTTCCCACCGCCAGCACAGCTGAACGCCGCATCATGACGGCCATATGGTTCATCGGATTGCGCTTTCTGGCAAACGTTAAAATTTCTTTATATTGGCAGGGAAGTGACCGAATTCCAGTGATTCTGCCCGGCGGAAACAATTTTCCATTCATCCCACTTCCAATTTCACCTCTATCTGGCGCATTTAGGTTATCTACATTTTCCTGTTCTGGCACTTCTGCTGCGGCAAATTCTGCAATTTTTCCGCTCAGAAGTCCGAGTTTCCCCTGTTCTGCTTTCTTTCCCAGCAATTTGCCCGCTGCTTCTTCTGCATATCGTTTCAGCTGCTTTTCACAGCGATCCGGACAGGCAATATCATCACTGTCCATGCGGGCGATCCATTCATTTCGGCACGCTTCTACACCTGCTGCCAGCGCCCGTGCGATTCCGCCGCATACAGGAAGGCGAAGCACCTGCAGAACTCCCGGCCATTCCCGGTCAATCGTCTGGATCGTTTCATCCAACACTGGTGTCAACGGTCCATCGCATACCAGGACAAATTCATCTGGAGGAATCGTCTGATTCATCATGCTGGCTGCCGCCTGATAGAAATACGCTGGATTTTCTTTGTGATATACCGGCATCAGAACCGAATATTTCATACACTCATACTCATTATTCTGCTGCCAGCTTTGTTCCATCGTTCTCCGCTCCATGTAATCTTGTTATCTTTTTTGATGGGTTCTTTCCAGAGACCGATACCCGGCTAAAATCGTTTTCCTGGAAATCTCCTGAAAGATTTTTAGGGTTCAGGGGTCCTTTCTTTGGGAAAACTGCCTCCGGATCATCTTCCATCCGGATTGCCAGCTCTACCTGTCGTGCTTCGTTCAGCAGTTCTGCCTGAATCGTCACGATTCGTTTCCGCAGCCGCTTCCGGATGATCTTTGGCAGCATCTCACCAAGCACTCCTTCCGCCCATTCGATCTCCCCCGCGTCATTTGCCCGCACCAGAAACCGCCGGACGGTGTGAGAAGAATCCTCCCGAAGAAGTTCTTTCAGAAATTTCTCTTCCTCTTTTTTTAAGGGGACTGCCGTTCCATATGGATGCGCTTCCGAACCAGCATTCAGAAATCGAACCAGCCCCGCCAGACATTTCACTCCGTCTTCCAAAACCGGCTCATCCGCCGTGTCCACAAACACATAGCCCGGAAACATGACTTCCGTATCTACATAGTAGACACCGCCCATCCGCCAGGTCCGTTCTTTGGACAACACAAAACAAGGCTTTTCAGCCTTATCCCGATAAAAATGATTCAGTTTTTCTGCCGCTTCTGCCTCGCGTCCCACAGGTGTCTGCACCACGTACCACATACAGGCGTTCTCCCTTTCATGTTTGCGATTTTCGCAGAATATCTAGTTCTGCGAAAATCTTCAATCATTATACGATACTTTCAAGGTTAATTCAATAGAAGTTTCTCCCAAGAATCTCTTATGAAATTATTAAGTCATCATTTCTGAACAAAAATTTCTGAAATTCTCATATAATATTTCCCTTTGCTTTTGAAGTTTTTGTCAATACGGCATTTGGGTTCTGCATATAAAACCTTTTATTTTCGCAGAACTAGATATTCTGCGAAATTTTTTATTCTGATTTTTCTAGCTACAAGCTATTATGTTGCATTTATGATATAAAATTTATCTTTTGAATTGGTAGACTTTTTAGACAATTTTATTGAACGATAGCACTCCACACCTTCGCTTCCTCCCAGAAGCTTCATGTGGAATGTTTCGTATAGACAGCAAAAAAGCATTCCAAATGAGTTTTTCCTCATCAAGAATGCTTTTTGCATTCAGGGCTGATTGAAATGCCGAATTGTCCGGGTTGACAAACATTCCCATATTCACCTATCCCTTCTGAAATCACATAATTTTATTTTATCATTTAGGAAATCAAATAGCAGGCACGCGAAAAAGGAGCGGGCAAAAAACAGCGACCACACAGTTTTTCTCCCCTGTATGGCCGCTGACCTTATCTGCACAGAAAAGTCACAGATTCTTCTGCTTCTTCCCATGCCGTTTTTATTTATTTCATAACAATATTCACAATCCGTCCCGGAACGTAAATTTCTTTTACGATATTTCCAGTCAGCTTGTCCTTGATAGCCTCTTTACCAGCGGCGATGGCATCTTCTTTGGAGATGTCTGCCGGTACGGTAATGGTCGCGCGGACTCTGCCGTTGATCTGAACGGCTACCTCTTTCTCGTCATCCTTCATCTTCTCCGCATCACACTCCGGCCAGGAAGCGTGGAATACGCTGTCGGTTCCGCCGAGCTCCTGCCACAGCTCCTCGCCCAGATGCGGTGCGAACGGTGCCAGAAGGATGGTAAAGGTCTTGAGGGTTTCTTTGTCGATGCCGCCCTCTTTCTTTGCCAGATCGATGAGCTTGTTGTTGTACTCCATGAAACCGGAGATAACGGTATTCAGGCTGAACTGCTCGAAACGCTGCTCAATGTCGAATACCAGTTTGTGGCGCAGTTTAACCATTTCCTTAGTTTCTTTGATATCTTTGTCCTTGCTGGTCATAACCAGGTTGTAGAAACGGTTCAGGAAACGGGATACGCCCTCGATACCGCGGTCATCCCACTCTGCATCCAGTTCCGGCGGTCCTACGAAAAGCTCATAGAGACGCAGGGAATCGCAGCCGTAGTCGCGTACCAGATCGTCCGGGGATACGACATTTCCTTTCGACTTACTCATTTTGATACCATTCTTACCAGTGATCATACCCTGGTTGAACAGCTTCTTGAACGGCTCGTCGAAGTCAATAACACCGATATCGCACAGGAACTTGGTGTAGAAACGGGAATACAGCAGATGCAGTACTGCATGTTCAACACCGCCGATGTACATATCAACCGGCAGATATTTGTCTGCTTTCTCACGGGATACCAGTTCTTTATCGTTCTTGTTATCTACATAGCGCAGGAAGTACCAGGAAGATCCCGCCCACTGCGGCATGGTGTTTGTCTCACGTTTTGCCGGAGCGCCGCAGCACGGGCAGGTGGTGTTGACCCACTCGTCGATGGCTGCCAGCGGGGATTCGCCGGTACCAGTCGGCTGATAGCTTTCTACCTCCGGAAGTTTTAACGGAAGCTGATCCTCCGGAACCGGTACATTGCCGCACTTCGGGCAGTGTACGATCGGGATCGGCTCGCCCCAGTAACGCTGACGGGAGAATACCCAGTCACGCAGCTTATAATTGACTCTCTTGTGACCGATACCTCTCTTCTCAATCATTTCCGGCGCTTCTTTTTTCAGTACGGAAGATTCCATACCATTCCACTCGCCAGAGTTGATCATCGTGCCGGATGCCTCGGTATACGCCTCAGTCATGTTCTCGATCTCTTTGCCATCTTTTGCGATAACCTGGATGATCGGGATATTAAATTTCTTTGCAAACTCGAAGTCACGGTCATCGTGTGCCGGTACGCACATGATAGCGCCTGTACCGTAGTCAGCTAATACATAATCAGACAGCCAGATCGGAACCTTCGCACCGTTGATCGGGTTGATTGCATAAGTTCCGGTAAATACGCCGGTCTTTTCCTTATCCTGCAGACGGTCTACGTTGGAACGCATGGAGGAATCGAAAATGTATTTCTCAACTGCCTCGCGGGTCTCATCGGTTGCCAGGCTCTTTGCCATCGCGTGCTCCGGAGCCAGTACCATGAAAGTTGCACCGTACAGGGTGTCCGGGCGGGTGGTGTAAACGGTGATCTTCTCATCGCGTCCCTCTACGCCGAAATCAACCTCTGCACCGTAAGATTTACCGATCCAGTCAGTCTGCATCTTTTTAACCTTCTCCGGCCAGTCCAGTTTGTCCAGATCATTTAAGAGGCGGTCTGCGTACGCGGTAATCTTGAGCATCCACTGACGCAGGTTTTTCTTGGTAACCGGGGTACCGCAGCGCTCACAGCAGCCGTTGACAACTTCCTCGTTTGCCAGACCTGTCTTACAGGACGGGCACCAGTTGATCGGGAATTCTTTCTCGTATGCCAGGCCTTTTTTGAACATCTGGACGAAGATCCACTGGGTCCATTTGTAGAATGCCGGATCTGTGGTATTTACTTCCATATCCCAGTCATAGATGGCTGCGATCTCGTTGATCTGACGTTTAATATTTTTAATGTTGGACTCGGTCGAGATAGCCGGGTGTACGCCCATCTTGATCGCGTAGTTCTCTGCCGGCAGACCAAATGCGTCCCAGCCCATCGGATGGATCACGTATTTGCCGCGCAGCAGCTGATAACGGCTCCATACATCTGAAATAACGTAGCCTCTCCAGTGACCAACGTGCAGACCACTTCCGGACGGATATGGGAACATATCCAGGCAGTAATATTTTTCTTTCTTTCCATCGTTTACATTGATGGGATGTTTTTCCCAGTTCTCGCGCCATTTTTTCTCAATGGCGGTATGATTGTACTGTGACATCTTTGTTCCTCCTGTTTTCTGCTTAACCCACGCTGATTTTTTGCTATTTCCTGTCAAAATCCGGCTCCAGTCTCTAAAATGATGATTCATTATTGCAATCGACTGATCCGTTGGCAGTTGCATAACATCCAACCCTTGCGGACATTCTTTCAATCCGGTAACGTCAAAAACGCCCTGCGTCTCTACATTACCTGTATAGAGACGCAGGGCGAAAATTCCAACTGCGCGGTACCACTCTATTTCACACGGAATCCGTGTGCTCCTCATCGTCCTGTAACGGCGGATGACCGGCTCTGTCTACTCGGGTATTCAAAAACACTTCTTTCAACAGGCTGCTCCCGGACCAGTTCGGCGGCTTCCTTCCGCTGCCTCACACCATCCGGCAGCTCTCTGTAGAAATTTCGCGGCTTACTACTTCCGTTCATTGCATTTGTGCTATCTGGTAGAATAGCATAAATGGGAAGAAATGTCAAGTAACGTGACCTTCTCAAACTTGCACGTGACAGATTCGACGTTCTTTCAATACATGACATTTTCGACAATCTTTCAATCACCGTCAAACCTACACCTGAATCCGCTCTGCCACTTCATCGCCCAGTGCCAGCCGAACCTTTCCATTTCCGATGATCAGACCATCCAGCACACGTCCAAGGACCCGGATACGGCTTCCTTCTTTGATTCCATAGCGCTCCAAAAAGTTCATCACATCCGCATTTCCAAACATCCACTTGATTTCACAGGACTCTCCCGCCTGCACCTTTGCCAACGACTGCATACAACGACCTCCTGACTGATATTCCGCTTTCTGTAACTGTTCAGTACCTTCACAGTCACGCGCAAAAATCCATTAAAAATTGCCTACGGCAATGGGATTTTTGTCTGCTGGTCCATGTTTTCGTACGGTCAGCGCAGTAAATGCGCAGACCTACTGAACAGTTACTGCTTTCTTTACTATTATTATATGCAGTCAGACTATTGTTAGTCAATAGTAATAATTGTTAGTTAATTCTAACAGTATTTAGCCGTTACCGTGAACCATCTCCACACTTCTCCGTCCATCTCCCGGCGGATTCTGCCGCGCAGGCGGAGGTAGTCCAGATGCGCCATGCACTCGCCCACCGCAAACCACTTCTGGGACGGTGGAAATTCTTCCCAGCTGGCGGCACGGATCTTCCAGCGCATCTTTCCAGCCGTCTCATATGCCGTCATACCCGGATGTTCGGCAAGCAGCGCCTCCGTCTCCGCCAGACGCCGCTCATGGTGTGCCAGCAGCGCCTCGATGCGCGCTGCATAATCGCCCGTCTTCCGGTGTCCCGGCAAGGCAAGGCGGACCGGATATTTTCTGGCGAGGCGCAGGCTATCGAGATAATCACCTAATGAATCCTCCGATTCCAGCCAGGAAGTAATATTCGGCGATATATCAAACAGGATATGATCGCCCGTGAACATGATGCCCTGTTTCTTTGCCCAGAACATCGCATTGCCCGGCGTATGCCCCGGCACGGAGATCATTTCCAGCGTGTAATCTCCTACCGTGTATTTCCAGCCTGCCTCAATCGGAACAAAACGGTCATCAACCTGATCCAGCTTATAGCGGACTGCCGGATTGAGCGCCTGCGTTTTCTTCATTTCATCCTCCGGAAATCCCCCGGCACGGAATTGCTCCGCCAGCCGAAGCGGACGCTCTGGTGTAAAACCGTCCTTTAAGATTGCCAGATCGGTTCCGCTGATATAGATGTGGCTGTCCGTCCCTGCCGCCTCCCTGGCAAGTCCTGTGTGATCCGAGTGCAGGTGTGTCAGAAGAATATCCAGCCGCTCCGGACTGCTGCCAAGTGCCCGAAGCCCGGCAAACAGCGCCTCCCGGCATTCCTCGCGCCGAAATCCGGTGTCAATCAGAAGGTCGCGCCCGTTTTCTTTCCCCTTGATCAGGTAACTGTTGAGTTCCCGCAAAGGATTCTGCGGCAATTCCACACCGATCCGCCAGATTCCATCTGCCACCTGTTCTACAAGGGCTTCCCCCTTCTCTATGTTCTTTGTGATTTCTTCTCTTTTATTTTCTTTAAGCATATTTTTCCTTATTGAATCTATTGAATCTTCTCAGCCTTCTGCTTTCTCTTCTCTATGATCCATCGTCCGGAACAGATGTGTGCAAATCAAAATCGCCACCACAATCGACAGATAATCCGCCGCCGGCTGTGCATAGATAACTCCATCCAGGCCAAACATCGCATTCAGCACGAAAATCAGCGGAATAAAAATCAGTCCCTGGCGGCAGATCGTAAGAATCAGCGACGGAAGCGCTTTTCCCATTCCCTGGATCGTATTGATGCAGAGGAATAAGATACCAAGGAGTGGCGCAGAAAGCTGGAGCGCAACCACCATCTGAATACCATACTGGACAACTTCCGCATCATTAATAAACATCTGAATCATTGTCTTTCTTGCGACAATCATAATCAATGTCAGAATCGTTCCCATAATAACCGATACAAGTCCTGTAAATTTGAATACCGACATCAGGCGTTTCTTGTTGCGCGCTCCATAATTATAACCGATCAGCGGCTGGATTCCCACGCAGAGACCAATCTGCAGCAGGACAACAAGCATATTGGATTTCATCGCAACCCCCATCGCCGCTACCGGTGTGTCACCGTAACCGACCAGCGCCTGGTTCAGGATAATATTGGCAAAGCTCATCAGGATGTTATTTAAGGATGCCGGAATACCGATCCCTGCCACGCCGGAAGCGATTCCATCTCCCATCTTAAAATCACGGAAATGAATCGACAGTGTCGATTTTCCCCGTAGATAATAAGCAATATAGTAAAGACAGGCCGCAATATTGCCGATGATCGTCGCAAGCGCTGCACCGGTCACTCCCCAGCCAAGCACCAGGATCATGATCGGATCCAAAATAATATTTACTACGGTACCTATCAGGTTTCCGACCATCGATTCTCTCGATGCGCCTTCTCCCCGCAGAATATTCGCAAATGCAGTTGAAAACATAATAAACGGCGCGCCGATTGCAATAATCGCCAGGTACTGTCTCGCAAAACCGATCGTATTTACACTGGCACCGATGAGATGCAGAATGGTTTCCATTCCAAGTACAGACAGGATAGCCACTATGACGCCCAGCCCCAGGGATCCATAGCAGCAGAATGAACTGATATGACATGCCCGATCTTTATGGCGTTCTCCCAGTGCTCTCGATATCGCTGAGCTGCCGCCGATACCGAACAGATGGCCTAATGCCATAAAAATCATAAAGACCGGCGTTGCCAGCGAAACTGCCGCCACCTGCAGCGGATCCTTCGTCTGACCGATGAAAAATGTATCCGCCATGTTATAGATAACAACCACCAGCATGGAAATCATGGTCGGAACCGCCATGGTTGCGACCGCCTTCGGTACGGGTGTTTTTTCAAATAAATCCGTATTTGTTTTCATTTGTCGTAACTCCTCTCTTTCTATATTTGTTGTATTCTTTACAGTCACATTCTCGCGCCGAGCGCGGTCGCTTGCGACATGTTTCTGCTTCGCGCAAGTGCACATCATTGGCACGTTAGTGCCTTTTTGTGTAATAGGGGATTCCAAGGAATTTCCTATTACATAAAAATACAGGCACTTCTGCCTGCTGTGTAAAAGATCAACTCTTATTTATAAACACTTAATTTTATCATAAACACCTATTTTGTCAACTATTTCCGTATTAAACTTATCTTAAAACCCAGCTTAAAAATTGTCTTTTGGAATTGTCTTTGGAAGTTGCAAAAAAGCGCTTTCTGGGATATGATGGAAACTAGAAAATTATGAATTTCATACCGATGGAGGATTTTTACTATGTCTAACAATTACGCAGGCAAATTTGTAAGTGCTGAGACCGCCGTCAAGGCCGTTCAACCGGGCGACTGGGTGGATTATGGCTTTGGTGCTGGATTTCCGGAGCTTCTCGACCGTGCGCTGGCAGCACGCAGGGATGAGCTGACCGATGTCAAGATCCGCGGCGGTTTAGTCATCCACCCGCGCATCGAGGTTGTCGAAAGCGACCCGGAGCAGAAAGCATTCAGCTACTACAGCTGGCACATCGGCGATTATGAGCGCAAGCTGCAGACCCGTGGGCTCTGCAAGTTTATGCCGATGATGCTGCGTTCCCTGCCGGAAATGTACCGCCACCACATTCGCGTGGATGTTGCCTTTGTACCGGTTTCCAGACCGGATGCGGACGGCTACTGCGGACTGGGTATTTCCAACTATGCATGGCGCACCATCTTTGAGAATGCGCGCACCGTCATCTTCGAGATCAATGAGCGCCTCCCGCGCTTACATGGCGTCGATGGTTCCCACCGTGTCCACCTCTCAGAGGCAGATTTCATCGTCGAGGGCGAGCATGAGCCGCTTCCGATCCGCACCTACCGCGATCCGAGCGCCGTTGATATTGAAATTGCCAAACGTGTCGTTGAGGAGATCCCGGACGGCGCTGTCCTTTCCCTGGGCGTCGGCGGCGTTCCGTTTACCGTTGCCAATATGCTGGCACAGTCCGACAAAACCGACCTCGGCTGCCACACCGGCACCATCAGCGATGCTTTTTTAGCCCTCTATAAGGCTGGCAAGCTGACCAACACGAAGAAGGAAATTGACAACGGTTATTCTACCTGGAACCTTGCCATGGGCTCTCAGGAATTATATGACTGGCTGGATAATGAGCCGCAGCTCTTCCATCCGGCTGACGTCGATTACGTCCACTCCCCGTACCGCATCGGTGAGATGAAAAATGTCATCAGTATCAACGGTGGTGTCGAGCTGGATCTGATGGGACAGGAAAATGCCGAGTCTGCCGGCACCCGACAGCTCTCCGGTATCGGCGGACAGATGGATTTCCTGGAGGGCGCATTCCGCTCCGAGGGAGGCAAGGGCTTTATCTGCCTTGCTTCCACCCACAAGAAAAAAGATGGCTCCTTAAAATCCAACATCGTACCGTTCATTCCGGGCGGCAGCACCGTATCTGCACCGCGTACTATGATTCAGTACGTGGCGACCGAATACGGTATCGCAAAACTGACCGGGCTTACCTTAAAAGAACGAGCGGATGCCATGATCGCCATCGCACACCCGGATTTCCGTGATGAGCTGCGCCGGTATGCGGAGGAGAATTTTAAATAAAAATTGGAAAGATACATCGGAACCGAAACATCAACATTCCATGTTATCTTTGATTATTTGAAAACCAGAATTTTCAACATAGAAAAGCCGTAACCTTATACTTTCGCTCATGAGTTTAATCCCATGGGCGAGTATATCTGGTTACGGCTTTTTATTTTTTATGCCTCTTTCTTCGCCCCTATAACAACCACAACCACCATAAACCGGCAGACCAGAATAATCATAGACGCAAAGAGCTGCCACAGCGCGATATGCAGAATCAGGCTGACTGCGTACCCACACAGTGCTGCTCCCATTACCATAGCATATCCACAGCACAGTTCGGAGTGATACGAATGTCTGGGCGAACCTGCGGTGTAGCTTTCCATCAGTCCATAGAGCACCACATATTCCAGCATACACGGAATCAGCGACCAGATGGTTCCGTCCGGATGCCTCCAGAACATGGACAGGAAGCTAGAAAAAGCAGTCACCAGCACAAGCGCCGCCCCTGCTGCCCGGTACACTCTCATCTCTTTTACATCCATCTGGAAAAATCCAGCCTGCCGCTCTTTCTGGAGTATCCCGATATATAAAATCAGGAACCCGATGCAGGGCGGCAGCAGCATCACATGGAACAGATTAATATGAATCGAAGCAAGAATCAGACCGGCTAAAATCTTATGATCTCCCGTTTTCACTTAAATGCCTCCTCTTTCAGCAGATATTTCCACACATCAATAAAGCGAAGCTCCCTTCTCTTCCTGTATTCATTTTCAAATGAAAGAACCTGCTCCCCGCCATCTTTGCCGATATATGAAAGCACTGCAACTCCTGAATGAAATACCTGCGGCGACTGGTCTTCCTCTTTGCCAATCCAATGGCTCTGGAACGTCAGCACATCACCCGTTTTTACTGTCAGCCGTTTCGGATCTTCCCCTTCTTTTTGGGCTGGGATAGGCTCTCCATTTAAGGTCATCGAAAAATTTTCCATCTCCCCGGCTGACGCAATGCAGCCTTTTACTTCGATGGTTCCATCTTTCTGAACGGTGTAAACCTGTGTGGCCGTTCCATCTGAATTGGCGCTGGAACTTGGATTTTCCAGGGCGCTCCCGCCCTCCGGATTTGCAATCAGTACCAGATTACCAATTTTTACGTCCGCTGTGTTTCCATCTGAATAGAGCACCTGCGCCCGCGTCAGGATTCTCCACTGACGGATCCCGTTATGCTG
Organism: Clostridium sp. AM28-20LB; assembly: GCF_003480665.1. Taxonomy (NCBI): domain Bacteria; kingdom Bacillati; phylum Bacillota; class Clostridia; order Eubacteriales; family Clostridiaceae; genus Clostridium; species Clostridium sp. AM28-20LB. Next base: position 180,326 of record NZ_QUJN01000005.1, read on the forward strand.
CGGATCTTCAATCGAAAGCGTAGCATCCAGGCGATGAAGCGCATACTGTCCCGCTGACTGGACTGTCTCCCGCATTTCCTGCATTTGAAGTTCAGGCAACTCTGAAAAACGAATTTCTCTCACACAGATCTCATCCGTCACATCCGTCAGATAGGCAAAATTTACCTGTGTATACCATACATCCGAAGTTTCATCTGTCTCATCCACACTTTCTTCCCCCAGTGCATACAAGGACACTGTATTCTCCAATCCCATATCCGCATTCAGGTCTTTCACACCTTCGTCTAAAACTCCAACTTTCACATCGGAATCGGTACTTTCTTCAAGCGCCTCACTTGACACAGATGAAACGATTCCATCCTCCGAAGTTTCTACTCCGTCCAGCCCACAGCCCAGATAAGCCGACTGGCTGTAGTGCAGAAACAGCGGTTCTTTCAGCCGGAACGTATACTGGGCGATCAGACCCGCCAGCAGACAAATAAGCGCCAGCACCAGCCAGATACGCACGATCATCCGCTCCGGGTGTTTCCGAACTGTTTTTGCCTGTTCTTTTACTTCCATGAGTTCCCCGCTTTTCTCATTTTTCTCTATCATAAAAAGGCCACCCACCTGTCTGTATAAGTTGTTCTCTTTGCAACATTATACCTTTTTACAGGTGGGTAGTCTTTTCTATTTTCTTACAATTTGTAGCCTTCTTTTTGAAAATTGCAAAAGAACGCAATTCGTAGCAATTTGGCATCCGCATTCACTGCCTTAACCTCTCGCCTGACCCATCGATAACATTCGCAGCGCTTTGTTCAATTCAAGCACAGCCTATAACCATATCGATCCGAAAGGTCTTCCAGAAAGAGAAAGCCGCCGCTGACAGCCTTGATGAATCAGTATCGATCCACTCAGCCGCCTGCGGCGGTTTTCTGCTTATTTATATAAGAATATCATATTTTTGACCGAAACGGTAAGCACTTCATCTGCCATTATTCAGCTTCTGCCGCTCTCGCCTCCACTTCTCTCTTCTGTACATCGCCCGGAGCCTGCTCGTAGCGGCTGAACTCATAGGAGAATTCACCGATACCGCCGGTCATGGAACGAAGATCGGTGTTATAACCAAACAGCTCGGACATCGGGATATCTGCCTCGATGATCTGTTTGCCGTGATGGTTGGAGTTCATACCGAGAACACGACCTCTTCTGCGGTTCAGATCGCCCATAACGTCGCCGGTAAATTTATCCGGAACGGTTACTTTCAGAGATGCGATCGGCTCAAGGAGAACTGGATTCGCTTCCATGAACGCTTTCTTGAATGCCAGCGTCGCTGCCATCTTGAATGCCATCTCGGAGGAGTCAACCGGATGATAGGAACCATCTAACAGGGTTGCTTTCACACCGACAACCGGATATCCAGCCAACGGACCCTTCTGTACGCATTCCTGAATACCTTTCTCAACTGCCGGGAAGTAGTTCTTTGGAACGGCACCGCCAAATACCTTCTCTTCAAATACATATGGTGTCTCCAGATCGCCGGACGGCTCGAAGGACATCTTAACATCGCCGTACTGTCCATGTCCACCGGACTGTTTCTTATATTTGCCCTGTGCTTCTACTTTCTTGCGAAGTGTCTCGCGGAATGCAAATTTCGGTTTGCTGAGCACAATGTCTACTTTATATCTTGCCTGCAACTTGCTGACAACAACTTCGAGCTGCTGCTCGCCGATGCCGTAAAGTAAGGTCTGACGGTTCTCGGTATCGCTGACGCTTCTGAGTGTCAGATCTTCGTCCATCATCTTCGCCAGTGCACTGGAGATCTTGTCCTCATCGCCTTTGGTCTTAGCTGCGTATGCCATGTAGGTATACGGGGTAGAAATCTTCGGTTTGTGGTATACAATCGGAGCCGTGCGGACTGCGATGGTATCGCCGGTCTGAGTAACGTTTAATTTGGCAACCGCGCCGATATCGCCCGCCTTTAATTCCGGAACCTCGATGACATCCTTGCCGCGGAGAACATATACTTTCTGAACTTTCTCTTCAGCATCTTTGTTTACATTGTAGATAACGGTATCTGGTTTTAAGGTACCGGTACAAATCTTCATCAGGGAGTATTTGCCGATGAACGGGTCAACCACAGTCTTGAAAACACGTGCCGATAGGGATACATCGTCATTATATTTAGCGGTAAAGCGCTCTGCGGTCGATACATCGACACCGACACACTCGAACTTGTCCGGTGACGGGAAGTATTTATCGATCGCCTGCAACAAATATGCGAAGCCCTGTGCATTGACACCGGAACCCATCATAACCGGAACGATGTTGCCCTCACTTACGTGCTCACGCAGCGCCTGTGCGATCTCTTCCTGTGTAAATTCTTCACCGGAGAAATAGCGCTCCATATATTCTTCACTCGTCTCTGCCACTGCCTCGATCAGCGCATCACGGATGATGCCGAGGTTCTTCTTGGTGTACTCCGGAATCTCGCATTTCTCATATTCGCTTAAATGGGTGAAACGGCGGCCTTCCATCTTTACCGCATTGACAAAGCCGACAAATTTTTCATTTTCACGGATCGGCACCTGGAACGGCGCGATCTTACGGCCAAACTGTTTCTCCAGTTTTAAGATCAGCTCACGGAAGCTTGCCTGATCGTCATCCATGTTGGTAACGAAGAACAGGCGCGGCAGGTTGTACTCTTCACAGAGTTCCCATGCCTTCTCGGTTCCGACTTCGATGCCAGCCTTGCAGTTTACAACGATGATTGCTGCATCTGCTACACTGATAGCTTCCTCTACTTCTCCCACAAAATCAAAATAGCCAGGGGTATCTAACAGGTTAATCTTGATCGGTCCATCTTCTCCCTGATACTCCAACGGAATCAGCGTGGTGGAGATAGAGAACTGTCTCTTGATTTCTTCTTTATCATAATCGCTGATGGTGGTTCCTTCCGGAACTTTTCCCATTCTCTTGGTAGTACCTGTTACCAGTGCCAGCGCCTCTGCTACCGTTGTCTTGCCGGCACCGCCGTGCCCCAGTAACACTACATTGCGGATTTGTTTTGTCCCATACACGTTCATAGTTAAGTCCTCCCGTCTATTTATTTTGATGTTTTTTTCTTGTATTTTAACCTCTGTTCATATTGTACAAGAAAATAGAGAAAATTTCAAGCAAAACAACACCTTTATACAAAATTTATTCGTTTTATTTTGAAAAGCATTGAAAATGCGACAATTTCCCTGTTCAAAGGCGGTGAAATCAATCGCATTTTCGCAAATTTAGTAATAAACAGATGTAAAAAAATTCTTTTTCACTTCAACGCGTAAAATCGTTGACAAGTGACTTGTTCTATTCTACAATAATTTCTAGTTTCATTTTTTTACTATACTACTTATGAAAGAGAGCGTAATTGCTATGAATACACCGATTAATCATCTTACCGCCGGTTTCATCGGACTCGGTCTGATCGGCGGCTCTATCGCCAGAGGTTTGAAACGCAGCGCCCCGGATATTCAGATCATGGCTTATATGCGGACCCGCGAAAAATTGGAACAGGCACATGCAGACGGCATTGTTGACCTGATTCTGGACGGCGTGGACGAGCATTTAAGCGAGTGCGACATCATTTTCCTGTGCACACCAGTTGAATTTAATGAATCCTATCTGCGCCAGATCCGCCCGTTCTTAAAGGAAAGCGCGGTTGTGACTGACGTCGGAAGCACCAAGACCAGCATTCATGAGACCGTTGCCGCGCTTGGCATGGAAAGCTGCTTCGTCGGCGGACACCCGATGGCTGGCTCGGAAAAGACCGGCTACGAGAGTTCAACCGACCATTTGCTGGAAAATGCATACTATATCATTACCCCGACACCGCACACCCCAGCTTCCCACACTGACCGTATGGTGAATGTGGCAAAGGCGATCGGTGCGCTGCCCCTGGTGCTGGATTACCATCGTCATGATTTCATTGTCGCGGCGATCAGCCATCTGCCGCACCTCATCGCCTCCAGCCTGGTCAACCTGGTACACGACTGCGACAGCGAGGATCAGATGATGAAACGGCTGGCTGCCGGAGGTTTCAAGGATATCACCCGTATTGCCTCCTCTTCTCCGGTCATGTGGGAACAGATCTGCATGACGAACACAGGCAATATCACTGAGGTGCTGGATCGCTACATTGATTCCCTGACGACATTGCGGGAAGAACTGTCCGACCACCAGTCTAGAGCCATCTACCAGCTGTTTGAGTCCTCCCGCGACTACCGGAATTCGTTTGCAGAAATTCCAAAAGGATCGATACAGCCGGAATATGCCTTCTCCGCCGACGTGGTGGACGAGCCAGGTGCTATCTCCATCATTTCCTCGATCCTCTCCGGTAAAGGAATCAGTATCAAAAATATCGGCATCAGCCACAACCGTGAGCATGGCGAGGGCGCGCTGCGGATCAGCTTCTACGACAAGGCTTCGATGGAAGCGGCGTGGGCGCGTTTGAAGAAATACAATTACACGCTGTTCGCGTAGACTGCAATGTATGTTTCAAACTTAACTTTCAACATTAATGTTTAGGCAGGTACAACTATGAACTCAATGAAATTTACCCATACATCTTCTCTCCGGGGCGAACTGACCGTTCCGGGAGACAAGTCCATCTCCCACCGCAGCGTCATGTTCGGCGCTCTTGCGGACGGACTGACCGAAATCCACGGCTTCCTGCAGGGCGCAGACTGTCTCTCCACGATCTCCTGTTTTTCCAAAATGGGAATCTCGATCGAAAATCAGGGCGAGACCGTTCTCGTCCACGGACGTGGGCTGCACGGGCTGACTGCCCCAGACTCCGTTTTAGACTGCGGCAACAGCGGAACCACAACGCGCCTGATCTCCGGCATTCTCTCGGCCCAGAAATTTGACACAACACTGACCGGCGACGCTTCCATCCAGAAACGTCCGATGAAGCGCATCATCGATCCTCTCTCCCAGATGGGCGCAAAGATCGAGAGTGTCAATGGAAATGGCTGCGCGCCGCTCCATATCACCGGCTCACCGCTGCACGGCATCCATTATAATTCTCCGGTTGCCTCCGCCCAGGTCAAATCCTCGATTCTGCTGGCAGGTCTGTATGCCGACGGAGAAACCCGTGTGACCGAACCGTACATTTCCCGCGATCACAGTGAACGGATGCTGTCCGCATTCGGCGCAGACATCCACACAGAAGGAACCACCGCGATTTTACAGCCGGCAAAACAGCTCTATGGACAGAAAATTCTGGTTCCGGGCGATATCTCCTCCGCTGCCTTTTTTATCGCAGCCGGACTCATCGTACCGGATTCAGAAATCTTAATTAAAAATGTCGGTATCAACCCGACCCGCGACGGCATCCTGCGCGTCTGCAAGGCGATGAACGCGGACGTCGAACTTCTCAATGTAAACACCGCCTCCGGCGAACCGACCGCCGACCTGCTCGTCCGCTCCGGTAAGCTGACTGGAACCGCGATCGAGGGTGCGATCATCCCGACTCTCATCGACGAGCTTCCGGTGATCGCTGCGATGGCGTGCTATGCCGAGGGAACCACCGTCATACGCGATGCCGCGGAACTGAAGATAAAAGAGTCAAACCGCATTGCTGTCATGGTAGAGAATTTAACTGCTATGGGCGCGGATGTGACCGAGACCGAGGATGGCATGATCATCCACGGCGGCAAGCCGCTGCACGGTGCTGTGATCGACAGCAAGAAGGATCACCGCATCGCCATGACCTTCGCCGTTGCCGCACTCGGCGCTTCCGGCGAGACCGAAATTCTGGATGCAGACTGCGTGAACATCTCCTATCCGGGATTCTATGGGGATCTGGAACGGTTGTGTAAATAAAATGTGACTATGCATATTTGAGACAAAAAGGGCAGGAAAAGCTTCAAATCGCTTTCCTGCCCTTTTCTTTTGTCCTACTGCCCATATTTCGCAAAATACCGATCCAGCACCTGTCTTGCGATCGGCGCAGCGACCGCACCGCCGGAACCGGACTCTTCTGCCAGCACGCAGATCGCCACCTTCGGCTTGTCTGCCGGAGCGAAACCGACAAACCAGGAATGTGTCTCCTTACCTGTCTCAAACTCGGCGGAACCGGTTTTTCCGGCCACCGTATAGGATGTCCCCCGCATCGCGGAACCCGTACCAATCTCGACCACCTGGCTCATGAGATGCGTCAGAAACTGTGCGTCATTCGCAGACATCAGGGTTCCATAGGCGGACGGAAGGAACTTCTTGACCGTCTGACCACCCACATTTTCAACATGATCGATCATATATGGCTTCATCAGCGTGCCGCCGTTGGCGATCGCCGATACAATCATCAGGTTATGCAGCGGCGTAATCTGGGTTTTTCCCTGTCCGATCGCGGTCTGAAGCTTTTCCCAGTCATCCGAACTGCCGTCGAGCGAAAATGTGCTCTGGTTGTACGGAAGTGTGTACGGAAGCTCCGAATTAAAGAGCATCTGATTTGCCAGCGCCCGGAATTTTTCTGAATTAATCTGCATTCCAATCTCCGCAAACGCACCGTTGCAGGAATTGGCAAATGCCTGAATCAGGTTCTGCGCCCCGTGTGCCGTCCCGTGGTAACATTTAATCGTATAATCGCCATTCTGGTAAGAGCCATTACAATTATACACATAGTCCTGCCAGGTATTCGGGTTCTCTTTCATATATTCCAGCACCGTCAGCATCTTGAACGTCGATCCCGGCGGATATAAGCCCTGCGTCGCGCGGTTGACTAACTGCGCCTTCGTATTGTCCGGCGATATCAACTCTGCCCAGCGCTCATCGACGAGATTCGCATTGAAATTCGGCTGGGAAACCATCGTTAAAATCTTTCCCGTATCCGGTTCCATGACGATCACCGCACCCCGGTGTTTTCCGATCGCGTCGGATGCCGTCTGCTGCAGATCCACATCGAGCGTCGTAATCACATTGTCGCCCAGATTTTTCTTCCCCTGAAATTCATTGATCGTTTTCTCAATCAGATTCACATGGGAGGAAAGCAGGTAGAAATTCGCCAGCGACTCCAGACCTGTTTTTCCATTTTTGCCAGAATATCCGACCGAATGGACAAACAGATAATCATACGGATAATAGCGTTTCTCGCTTCCGTCACTTGCAACGTTCGTCTGCGCCAGCACCGTTTTATCATTGCTCATAATCGAACCGCGGGTCACCCGGTCTGAGAGGAGATCGAGTCTCGCATTATAAGAGCTGCCGATCACATTTTCACTCTTAAACTGGATAAACCAGCCAAAATAAACGGCCATCGCGATAAAGAGCGCCGCAATCCCATAGGTCAGCCACAGAATATGACGGTTTGAACGCGCTCTCGCATTTTCAGTTCTTTCCATTTCATCCTTCTGCCTCATCAAACTGCTGCTCCTCCTCTTCTTCCTCATTCCGTTTCAGGACATATAGTCCCTGTATCACGCCAAACAGGATAAATGTGCTGAGAATCGAACTGCCTCCGTAGCTGACAAGTGGCAGCGTCACACCGGTGGACGGGATAAACTTGGTCACGCCGCCGATCGTCAGGAACACCTGCACCACATACTCAATTCCCAGACCAAACGCGATCAGCTTGTAAAATAATGCCTGCATCCGGGTCGCAATCAGCATGAACTGCATGAAGCAGCCCAGACAGATCAGGAGAATACAGAGCGCATAGATGCCGCCCAACTCCTCCGAGATCGCCGCAAAAATGAAGTCCTTCTCGACAACCGGTATCTTCTTCGGCATCCCCTGGTAAAGTCCCATGCCAAACCAGCCGCCTGTGCCGATCGCAAAGAGCGCCTGCGTAACCTGATATCCTTTTCCTGCGATGTCACTCCACGGATCCTGCCATGCTTCCACGCGGACACGCACATGCGAAAACAGCTTATACGCCAGCATCGCAGCCGCACAGCCGCTTCCAAGACCGCCTGCCAGATACAGCCAGTTGGAGGTTGCAATAAACAGCATCAGGACATAGGCGAGGAAAAAAATCAGCGCACTTCCCAGATCCTTGGATAACACCAGAATCAACACGTGCGCCGCCGCCACGCCGGTCGTGATCGCCACATTTTTAAACTCCGTTGAGCGGTAAAACATCGTCGCCACGAAGAATACAAAGCTGATCTTAACAAACTCGGACGGCTGGAACGAAAACCCGCCGATACTGATCGAAAGCTGCGCGCCGAAGCTGGTATTGCCGATCACACAGACAACCAGCAGCAGCGCCAGACCTATCAGGCCGTACACCCACGGTATCTTAGCGAGCTGCCAGGTTCTATCTATCACATATGGTATAATCATTGTGATAACCGCCGCAACTGCCATGATGATAAACTGGCGGACCGCCTTGTCCATCGAGATGCGCGTCAGCATGATAAAACTGGTGCACAGAAGCATACACGTGTTGTTCAGCAACAGTCTCGACGCATTCCGGTAAAACAGCCGGTATAAGAGCTGGTACAGGACAAAAAAGACAAGCTGCGCGCCGAAAAACAGCACAACTGCCTCATCCTCGGTTTGTAGATAAATGATCGTACCCGACAGAAGAAATATCAAAAACAGCGGTACATTCTGCAGACGACAGAGCCGGAGTTTCGACTCGTCATCCGGCAGTGAAAAAAAGCGGAAATTATAATATGTATAAATCAGTATCAGCAATATCATCAGATACCTGGACATCGTTGTCACAAGATTTATCATGGTGATCCTCCTTTTCATGTGTACCCGGAAGATTCCCGGTACACACGCTACTCTACGCCCCTCTTAAAATGACCTCTTGTAAATTCGCCCTCCAGCTCCACCGGTTCCTGATGGAGGAAGGTCTTCACGTAGGCATCCAGCAGTTCCCCGGTCTGTGCCGCACTCTCCGACGTAAATGCCAGACGCAGCACCTCCGGCTGCAGGCGGTCTATCTGCTTTTTATCCTTCAAAAGCGACAGGGGGCTGGAATTGTAGATCGTATTGCAGCAGAAACGGCACTGGTTCCTTACCGGAAATACCTTCTTTTTGCGATCCCGCAGATACAGATATTCCGGACATTTACTGCATCCTTCCACTGTTTTCCGGATGCACTGGGCGGTTACCATGACCGGGATCGAACCATATACGAGAAGTTCCCGTTCCCGGCTGTCGCGCGCCTCCAACTCCCGGCTGTTGAGCTCGACCGGAAGGGTAAAACGCATTGAAAGCTCCGGCGCCATCTCCCGCACAAAATCCTCCGCCCGGTGATTCATCGTATAAATACCATAATCCATCACAAGCGGGATGGAAATCTTCCACTCGCGCACCAGTTCCAGCTCTTCCCATGCCCGGATGACAAGACCGTCAAATCCCGCCGATTCCAGCCTGGAACGATGTGTTTCAAAATATTCCTTTGCCCGATCGCGGAAAATATGCGGCATTACCAAAAGGCACTGCTTGTCTGCCTCATGGCAGCGCGATACCCATTCGTTCCACTGTTCGGCGCCAAATTCAGCACTATCCAGATAGATCGCACCGACTTCCGGTACGGATAACGCCACTTTTAACTGTGCCGGGTGTTCGACCGAAACATGGATGTGGTACAGAGCTGTTTTATTCCCTTTTTTATTCTCAAACAGCATTTTCTGGCTCTGTACAGGTAAACCTGCTGTGAGTTCAACGTCCTGAGCCGGGCTGGTTTTTTCTGATTCCGAACCTGTCTGGTTATTTTCTTCCAGATTCTTTTCTTCCGGATTTTGCCACCCTTTTCCTGTCCCGCACGCCCTATTTTCCGGTATCTCCCGGCGGTATGGACGCAGTATCTCCTCGGTCAGCTGCTCAAACGCAGAGCGGCGGAGTTCATTTAACTCCTGCACCGGCACAAAGGGGCTGCCGCCTGTCTCCACTTCCAGATTTTCAAAATAATACGGCGTATTTCCCGTTTTTCCGAGCTGTTTCTCAATCCGTTCCTTGCTCATCGGCTGTTTCACTGCCGTCTGGACAACTGCTCCGATTCCGCCTGCCATCCGGCTTTCTCCCGTCAGCGGATCTTCGTATTGAAGCGTCAGCTGCAGCGGTTCGCCTTCACAGACACGCGCAACCCCCTGAACCGGTTCTTTCACCTCTGCTTCCACATACGTTTTGTCCAGATACTGGTAAAGTTCCCGGTTTTCCTGGCGGAATGCCGGTTTCTCATGGCAGACCACCATATCGCGTCCATTGTGCTCGGTATAATAGCCTAACGTCTGACCACCGCGGTCAAACAGATCCAGCAGCTCCTTCCGGTCTTTCGGGTCAACCCGGTAACCTCTTCTGCCATTCTTTAAATATAAATCTACATATTTCCGGTACAGGCGCACCACGCCTGCCGTATAGCGCGGACTCTTCATGCGCCCCTCGATTTTCAAGGAATAAACGCCTGCTTCCAGAATATCCGGCAAAATATCCAGCGTACAAAGATCCTTGAGACTGAGCACATACTTGGAATCGCCCGGATTTAACACGCCATTTTCTTTCTTTTGTTTTTTGTTTTCATTCGGGTTGTTCTCATCCAGCCGCCGAAGGACATCAAACGGAAGCCGGCAGGTCTGAGCGCATCGTCCCCGGTTGCCGCTTCTGCCGCCGATCAGGCTGCTGAACAGGCATTGTCCCGAATAACAGTAACAGAGAGCCCCGTGAACAAAGCTCTCTATCTCCACGCCCGTCTCCTGATAAATGCGGCGTATCTCTTCCAATGAAAGTTCACGCGCTGTGACGATGCGGACCGCGCCCATTCTCGTCATAAGCGCCGCGCCCTCCGGTCCGGTAATCGTCATCTGTGTGCTCGCATGAACCGGCAAATCTGGAAAATGCTCCCGGATATAAGAAAATACCCCCATGTCCTGCACGATCACGGCATCCAGTCCCGCCTGGTAATACGGAAGCAGATAGTCGTATAAGTCATCCATCTCGTCTTCCTTTACCAGCGTATTGACCGTCATATAAAGCTGGCGCCCATGAAGATGCACGTAGTTGATCGCTTCCAGCATTCCCATTTCATCCGGATTTTCCGCATATGCCCTGGCTCCGAAACGGCTGCCGCCCATATAGACTGCGTCCGCCCCCGCAGCAACCGCTGCTTTCATGCTATCGAAGGAACCCGCCGGTGCCAGAATTTCCACCTTTTTTTTCATATCATTTCACCCATTATAACCGCAGAATTGCATCTTTCAGTTCCACCGTTCCCTGTCTCTTGGGAAATGGCTTCCGCTTCATATATGCCTCCACCTGTGCCTGACGGACAGCTGCCAGTTCCTCACGTGCTGCCCCTGCCTCCTGGAGGCTCTCTTCCAGATCTTTCTTTATCGTCTGTTTTTCCTGCTCCAGCTGGCTCAGCTGCTCTTTTACACTTTGTTTTTCCTGTTCCGTCTGCATCAGACGTGCTTTCAGCTGCGATTTTTCCGTCTGCACAGCTGTCGCCGCCTGTCTTGCTTCTTCAAGCTGTTGTTTGAGAATCTCCAGCTTGTCCTGCAAAGAAGCGATTTCACTCTGGGATGACTCGACCGCCAGACGCTGATCTTCTGCCTCCTGTTTCCAAACCTCTGCTTCTCCACGGAAATCGTTTGCTTCCTTCTTTGCATCCGCAATCTGTTCCAATGCCTCTTTCTTTGCAGCTTCTGCCTGCTCCCGGGCTGTCTGCTCCGCCCTGGCAGCGCGATCCTGTGCTGCTTTTTCCGCGGATTCCACGCGATCCTGTACCTCTCTCTTCGCACGTTCAATCTGCTCCTGCGCTTCTTTTCTTGCAGACTCAACCTGTTCCTGTGCTGTTTTCTTCACAGCCTCGATCTGCCCCTGCGCTTCTTTTCTTGCAGACTCAACCTGTTCCTGTGCTGTTTTCTTCACAGCCTCGATCTGCCCCTGCGCTTCTTTTCTTGCAGACTCAACCTGTTCCTGTGCTGTTTTCTTCACAGCCTCGATCTGCTCCTGCGCTTCTTTTTTCACACGCTCGATCTGTACCTGTACCTCATTTTTAGCAGCTTCCGCCTGCTCAGCTGCCTCTTTTGCCGCCTTCTTTGCCGTCTCCAGTTCTTCCTCGCTGACGGTGCGCTCATTGCGGAGACTCTCGAGTTTCATCTGGGTGCTGACCATCTCATGTTTCAGACGGTATGTCTCTTTTTCCATGCTCTCTTTGTCAGATGCAAGTGCCTTCGCACTCTCTTTTTCTTTAAAATAATCATCCGCCAGATTCAGATAAGTCATAATACTCTGGTAGTCTTCCGGCATTTTTAAAAATCCCGGCTGCGCCTTGAGCTGGAAAATCTTCCCATTCAGATACGTGGCAATCTGCTGTACATATCCTTCCGTCTCACTGCCGCCCAGGCTATACACTTTTCCATCAATTAATACATCTATATACTGTTTTGCCATCGCATTCTCTTCTTTCTATCTATAATAAATATGGTTCGACGTTGTCACGTCACCCACACAGAAATACCACCTTCAAATCAATCAAATATCAAATCTCAGAAATACCGTTTTTTGCTTGATTCCAGGCATACCCGAGATGCCGATACGCTGCTTCGGTCGCCATCCGCCCACGCGGAGTCCGGTTGAGCAGACCGTTCATCAGAAGATACGGTTCATACACATCTTCCAGTGTCCCAGCATCCTCGCCCAGCGCTGCCGCCAGCGTCTCCAGTCCGACCGGACCGCCGGAAAACTTGTCGATAATCATATGTAAGATCGTACGGTCGTTGTTGTCAAGTCCCAGCTTGTCCACATCAAGGATATCCAGTGCAAAATCCGCGACTTCTTTCGTAATCACGCCGTTGTACTTGACCTGTGCAAAGTCCCTCACACGTTTTAACAGGCGGTTTGCCAGACGCGGTGTTCCTCTCGAACGTCTCGCAATCTCATAGGCGCCCGTCTTATCAATCTCCACATTCAGAACTCCCGCCGTCCGCAGGACAATCGTCTGCAGCTCTTCAGGCGTATAAAAATCCATCTTCTGCACGATGCCGAAGCGGTCGCGCAGCGGCGCCGTCAGAAGCCCCGCGCGTGTCGTCGCGCCTACCAGCGTAAATTTCGGCAGATCCAGACGAATCGAGCGCGCCGTCGAATCTTTTCCCAACATGATATCGATCGCATAGTCCTCCATCGCCGGATAAAGCACCTCTTCCACCTGGCGGTTTAAGCGGTGAATCTCATCCACAAAGAGGACGTCTCCCTCCTGGAGCCCGTTGAGAATCGCCGCAATCTCCCCTGGTTTCTCGATTGCCGGACCGGAAGTAACCTTCATACGGGTTCCCATCTCATTGGCGATAATGCCGCTGAGTGTCGTCTTTCCCAATCCCGGCGGTCCATAGAAAAGAACATGGTCAAGCGCCTCGCCGCGGGATTTCGCCGCATGGATAAATACCTTTAACGTCGATTTGATCCGCTCCTGACCGATATATTCGTCTAAGGTCTGCGGGCGGAGACTTCCCTCAATCCGCTTATCCTCCTCCGTCACCTCGGTTGTAATCGTCCTTCTGCTCATACTTGTTTCCTGTCTTTCCTGTTTTTCTCTCTCATTCAATTAAGCCATGACAGTTCCATTTTCTCATATCTGCCACACATTCCAAATTTTCATCTGACGCACAAGCACCACTATTTTTTATGATCCTGCAATTTCGAATGTCCGACACATAGGTTGTTTTACAAAAACGCCAGATATTTCAGCGATGCCTTCAATACCGCCTCGGAATCCATCTCTTCCGTCACATTGGCGCTCTTGACCGCCTTCACCGCCTCGGCATTCGTATATCCCAGCGCCACCAGCGCCTCCACGGCTTCCTTCGCCGCATTGCCTGAAAGCCCGTTTCCCGTAGCCGGCGAAACCGCCGCACTGCCATCTAACAGCGGTGTCAGCAGATCCTCTGCCTGTACTTTATCCTTCAAATCGAGAATGATCCGCTGTGCCGTCTTTGCCCCAACGCCCGGTGCACGGGAGATCGCCTTCGCATCCCCAGTCATAACCGCAAGACGCAGATCCTCCGGACGCAGCGCCGACAAGATGCCAAGTGCCCCCTTCGGACCAATGCCGTTGACCCCCAGAAGCTGGCGGAACATCTCCAGATCCGAACGGCTTAAAAAGCCGTACAGGCTCATATCATCCTCCCGCACCTGCAGGTGCGTATATATCTTTACCTCTTCCCCGAGCGGCGGTAAAACTTCCAGCACCGACATCGGGACAAAAATCCCGATCCCCATCATGCCGGACTCGACCACGATACGGTCCTTTGCTTTCTCCGCCAGGATGCCTTTTACATACGAAATCACGGTAAATTCCTTTCTTTTCTCACTGGTTCAAGATCTGGTTCAAACAAAAAAAGAACGCTTCAAAATGCCTCCAAATCTTCTTTTCAGTATACCATAGCACAGTTTTCATTGCAAGGAAAGTGCGGAATTTCGAACATATATTCTGCCCGGTTGATTGAATTTCATTTTTACACATTATCGGGAACCTATAAATGAAAAAGCTTTTCAATTGTAATATCAATGATTACAGTCAAAAAGCCTTTCCATATCTTTTATTTACTTGTTATGCTTAGATAAACTATGTAATATTTCCTGATTACACCTATATAATTCATCAAATAGCTTTCTAAATGGCTTGTATAACTCATGCCTCTCTAAATCCGGCTTATAAATACATTTCTTTTGGATTACTTGGCGCAAATCTGAAAAACCTTGGTAGAATCCGACTCCAATCGCTGCCATCAGTGCATCTCCATAAGCTGCCCCTATGTCTTCCTTTGGTGTTTCCAACGATACCCCTGCTATATCCGCCACCATCTGCATCCAAACTGCGTTTTTCGTTCCTCCCCCCGCCGCTGCAATCCGGTTTACAGGCAAACCATTTTCACGGAATATGTCAATATGCTGTGCAACTGAATACCCAATTCCTTCCAGTGCCGAGCGATACAAATGTCTTTTTGTATGGCTCAATGAAAGTCCCACAATCATTCCTCTTGCGTCTGGATCATTCAGCGGTGTCCTTTCTCCCGCAAAGTAGGGTAAAGTTATCAAACCATCCGATCCGGGTGCAATCTCAGAAATTCCTTTCATCATTTCTTCATATGCATTCAATCCTGCTGTTTTTTCCTTTTCCAAGCATTCAGAAAATAACTGTTCCAAATACCATTTTTGAAGTGTGCCTCCATTATTAGTTCCTGCTGCTACACTATAAGTTTCTGGAATTAAAAATGGATTTCCGCGCACTCGCTCATCCTGAATCAGCCGATCTGCACAACAATAGAAAAATAAGGACGATCCAAACTGTACCATCAGATCGCCTGGTGCAAGTACTCCTACACTGATTGCCTCAGCTGCTGAATCTCCAGTTCCAGTAATAACTGGCGTTCCTTCTTTGAGTCCTGTCTCCTTAGCTGCCTGCTTTGTTACCGTTCCACAAATATGGGTAACCGGCATTCCTTCTGCCAACTGCTCCGGCATACAAATCGGTTTACACATTTCTTTATGGATGCCCCCATCCGGATAATACAGCGGACGAAATGAAGCCATCCCCAAAAATGTATCTATTACATATTTTCCAGTTAGTTTAAATGTTAGATAAGAAGAACCTGTCAAAAACTTGTGTGTGCGTCTATATACCTCTGGTTCATGATTTTTTATCCATAAAATTTTAGCAGATACATCTCCACTGCAAATTGGACGTCCAAATAGTTTTTTTACTTTTTCTGTGCCATAATACTGTGAGAGGTACTCCATCTCTTCCACGCAACGTGCATCAATACCATATAAAATTGCTTTTCGTAAAGGATGGCCGTCCTTATCAACCGGAAGGCAATCTGCTCCCAATGTGCTTCCCCCTACACAAGCAATTTTTTCCGGTTCTACACCACTCTGCTTTAAGAGAATTTTTGACAAAATGCAAAAATCATTCCACCATACCTTATCCGCGTCCTGCTCATAATAACCAGGTTCTGGATTTTCCATTCCGTGATGAGTAACTGCCCGACTTACCACCTTTCCAGACTCATCTGTTAGAACTCCTTTACTTGAATATGTACCAACATCAATTCCTAAAAAATAATGCAACGTCTATACGCCTTCTTTCATTGTACAGCGATATGCCTTAACCACATCCATAAACTCCATGACTCTCTGTTTTTCAACAAAGTTCTCAAATTTACCATCTTTCTTAAAAGCAGTCCCTACACAAGCGCCATCACATTCATTAAGTTTTTCAACCACATTTTCCTTCGTACACCCTGTATTACAGAAAACAGGAACAAATCCAGAAACTGCCTTGACCCTGCGTACCAAACTTGAATCCGTTTCCTGACCAGCACTACTTCCAGAAACACACAGACCATCTGGAAAGCAATGAAAAATCATGGATTTTGTTATTTTTTCCAGACTTCTCTCTGCTAGATATACATCCGACTCTGGATTTACCTTATATAGCAATTTCATTTTATCTAGTCCAAGTGCTTTTTTTCTACGCAAGACTTCTGGAATATTCGTATCTGTAATTCCATTTTCACCTATATAGGCACCCGTAAATGTACTTCTTACAAAATCTGCCTCGACTGCTGCTGCCAAATCGATCGTCGCCAATGGATTAGAAACAATATTGACACCAAATGGAACTTTTATCTCTTTTTTTAATTCTCCCACAATCCGTCCCATCGCTGCCACAGTTACGTAGGAAACCTTTTTTTCATACGGAAGGCTGAATTCATTGGCAATCAAAATTCCATCTACTCCTCCCTCCTGGAGCGCCTGAAGCTCTCTGGCTGCATTTTTAATTACCTCTCCCATCGTTGCATCTTTTTCATACAGAGGATCCCCCGGCAGCGCCCGCAAATGCAACAGTGCAATGATCGGTTTTTTTACATGAAATAATTCATCTGTCCACATATTCTTTCTCTCCTCTATTCCATGTACATTCTCAAATTCTGCACATTTCTTTTGTCATAACGAAATGGATCCAGGTAATACGCCGGTGCTGTCAGTTCCTGCGTAAAATATCCCTCATATCCATTTTTTACCATGTCCTCTAAATCTTTTCTTAAGTTTCTCTTCCCTTCACCCCAGATGTAATGCCCATAGGGATCACAATCCTGAAAATGTGAATGTACAATGTTTTCCTTTCCAAAAACATCAAACCACTGCTGAATCGTTTCACCAGAAACCGACATTGCTGTCAAATCAATCATAACTTTAAAGCGCGGATGATCGACTAAATCAAATAACTGTTTCATTTGCCGCAAACTATACCCAATTCTTGATTCCTGCGGCCGTAAAGACTCTGCCACAATTGTCACGCCATTTTCCTCTGCGACCTCACAAAGTCTCTGATGCATCTCAGCTGCCCGTTTCAATCCATCCTCCTCCGCTTCATCCCAGTAACCCCATCCGGAATTTGCTTCTATCTTCTCTGCCCCCAGCGCAGCCCCCAGACGTATCCCATTTGCAAAAAATCCAAATGTTTTTTCTCTCAGTTCTGGTTCTTTTACACCAAATTGGTAACCAAACCGGCAATTCTGTGGTGTAAATACCGGACACTTCAAACCGTGTTCCTGTAATTTTTTACGGACTGGCTCTGGATCCTGATATTCCTTTGGATCCAGCCAAAGTCCTTGATGTCCTCCCAGCAATTCTACATTTTTGATTCCCAGTTCCTGCATACAATCCAGGAAATAATCCAACGTATATTGGCAATAATGAAGATTCAATACCGAAAGTTTATCAAAATCAACTATTTTCATTTTCGCTTCCTCCTCATACAATTACTCCATTAATCCATTATAAACGGTTCCAATTCACGCATATTCTGCCGATCGGCTGCAGCCGGATCCTCCAGGTAGCGTGCATCATTCAGTGCCAGGCTTAGCAATCCTTTATATTTGTACTGATCCAGACAAATCAATTGATCCTCTAACGGTCTCAAACCATCTCCCCATGCAAGGCATCCCTGCGGACGTCCATCCACAAAACGGATATGGTATATTTTGTCTCCAAATGCTTCAAACCAGTCTTTCATCGACTCTCCTGCCACTCCAGCACTCGTCAAATTCAGGGCAGCCTGTATCTGCGGCTCATTAACCGACTCCAAAAGTTTTTTTAGTTCTGGAAGCATATTAATAACCGTTGCGTCTTCTGGCCGTACTGTTTCCACTGCAAGAATAACCCCCTCTTCCGCAGCAGTTTTTGAAAGCCGACGCAAGGTTTGAACCGCACGTTCAAAAATACGTCTCGGATCTTCATTTCTTGCACCGCCGCAGCAATTGAGTACCATCACTTTCGCACCAGCTTCTGCCGCTGCACGGATTCCATTTTCAAAATATCCGATTGAATGCTTTCTTGCCGTCTCGTCATGACAGCAAAGTGCATAATTATAAATCGTACACTCCGGTGAAAAAGCTCCGATTGTCAATCCATAATCTGCTGCATTCTTTTTTAATTCAGCCGCATCCTCAAACCCATAATCATCTAGCAGGAAATGCGGTCTTGCACACCAAAACTCTATATTTTTTATTCCGAGAGCCTGCTGCGTTTTAAAGAAATAATCCAAAGTTCTGTATTTATAGTGCATATTCATTCCTGCAATCTGTTCCCGCCTTATCTTTATCATCCAGTTGTTCCTCCTCTCTATACACAAAGGCACTGCAAAAAACTTCGCTCTATCAGATTTCACAGTGCCCGCTTATTTATAGATTATATTTACATCTTTTGTCTTTCCCTAAGACTCACTTTCATCCCATGCTTTACCTGGATGTTTATGCCACCATTTGAATACAACCGGGACAATGCAAAGCGCTGCCAGGTAAATCAAAATTGGTGTTACAGCTGCAATCCAGTTTCCCTGAACACAGGCAACCGGAACTGCCGCTAATGCAAAAATTTCAATAATTGACTCAATCGGTGTTACAATTGCTGCATCATCCAGTGTACAGCTCTTGTTCTCCGGATCTACAATTCTTAAAAGCGCCATGCCGATTGCTGTTACACCGGTCGAGTAACCATATACATAGATGCCTCTCTCAAACCACTCCTGTTTTAAGAGTCTCGGCGCAATCACTGTAAAGTGGAATACAACCCAGACAATTCCAAATAACATCAGCAGGCCAAACGGAACTGCGTACTCAATAACAACCGGAATCTTAATTGATGCCACACCGAAAAATACAAGGAAATCAGTTGCACAGCTTCCCATACGGGAAATGATGCGGTTATCTACATATTTATCGGCTTTTATTCCTTTTAATACAAAATGAAATACAATTGCTACCAGGAAGCCGACAGAGAAGCTCGGAACGCCAAGTCCGGTTGCTCCCTGAATTACATTTGTTAAAAGATATCCAATACCGGTTGGAATCAGAATCAGAAGAAGATGCCATGCCAGCGGATCAATTGCCATCGGTGAAACGGTTTCTTCGCCTAATACCGGGCGTTTTCCTTCTTCAATGAGTCCCGTGCGCATATCGTTAGGAAGCTGGCTGAAATCTTTTACAAACTTGGTATAGTTTCTTTTTGTTCCAAGTTTGATCAAAATAATTCCACCAAAAATACCGGTTAAAATACCCACCGTTGCACTTGTCATCGCCAGATCCGTTGCATCTTCCCATCCAAGTGTGCCGAGTGTCGCGCCAAGTGCTGCTGCTGTACCATGACCTCCCTGAAAGCCTGCAGGAATCAACATTCCAAATGCCGGATTTAAATCAGGAGCAACTATTTTCAGGACTACCATTGCAAAAATAATCGGCATTGCATACTGAAACGCCCAGCCAATATTGCGGAAGCAGTAGTAGCTGCCAATCCGATCAAAATTTGTTTTCCAGCCACCAGCTGAAAAATTAAAGCCCCTCAGCCCAATTGATACAAATACTGCAATAATCAGCAGACCTGCATAAGAACCAAACTGTGAAGAAAAACTGATAATTCCAAAACCATTCTGTCCTAACGCAAGCCCGATAAATCCAGCCAGCAGACTGACCGGAACAAACAGGCTCTGCAGAATCTTGATTTTTTCCCTCAGCATTTTCGCCACAAACAGGAAAATACCTGCCCACATGAAATCCACCAACATGGAATACGCATTAAACTCCATCTTTTGTCCTCCTCATTTCTTTTTTATGATGCTACTGCAATGCTTTTTTTGCTTTTTCCCTAACCATACTCAATTCCACTTCTGTCATATCACAGTATTCGCTGTTTTCTGTTGTCGTCCCCGCATCCTGCACATATATCAGCTTTGTATCCTTCTGTGTGATCGTATTAAACCATGTTCCCTGCAAAACATTGTAAACTTTATTTGGCTCCATCGGAATTACATCAATCTTAAATGCATCATTCTCGCGGGACGCCGTCAAAAGAACTGCTTTTCCCTGAACCAGAATAAACTGCTCATCGGTTGCGTGATGCACTTCCAGATACTGAATCTTCTCAATATCATTATTAGGCTTCCAGTTTTTAATACATACGACCCATTTTTTATTGTCATATACACACTGAATACCTTCCCCTTCATACTCAAACACATCTGCTTTCATGACATTTCCTCCTACCTTCTTTTCAAATTCTTCTTGTTCCTGCAGGTTTCAAGCGAATTTTTTCATATCATGTCATTATAATACATCATATATCATTATATTGTCAATGCTAATTTGTCATTTTACATATTTTTTTTAGGGGGTCAGCCTCTCTTCCTATCATATTTTTATTACGTTTTCTTTTTCATCACACACATCCATATCAATTTTCACAATTTTTTTCACTTGTCTGTTATCTTTTTCAGCAATTCTTTGATGCCAAACGTTCTGATTTTTTACTTACACTATGCTCACTCTAAATTAACTTGTCCGTATGGACAAAACAGCGAAGTCTGCTCCATACGGTCAGGCCTCGCTGTCTGTCTAAGAAAATATTTAATTGGAGGATCTTTAGTATTCCACTTTCCACATATAACGTCTTTCATCCATAGAATGACCACGCACTTCCGCCATCTGGGAAACATAGTATCTCTCAATCGGAATCATAACAACCGGATTAAAGAATTCTACGACGCTCTTATCGATTTTACCGCCATTTAATTTTTCAAAATCAATTACAATATAATTTTCCGCATAAGTGCGCAGGAATTTTAAGCAGCGTTCATCCAATGCGCGGGTTCTTCCCTCACTCATCAGAAGGATCATCGGAAGCTTCTTATCCGTTGTTTCAAATGGACCATGGAAGTACTCACCCGTATGCAGGCACACAGCATGCTTCCACTGCATCTCCATGAAATGACAGCAGCACATGGAATATGCAACTCCATAGTTTGAACCAGATGCCAGCACGTAAAATACAGGTTCATCTTTATATTTTTCTGCCCAGGCTTTTGCATCCGCCAAAACATTTTTCTTGCCTTCTTCTATAATTTCATCAATGTAACGGTATGCTTCCATCGCCTTGTCATAATTCTCCCAGTTTTCAAACTGTTTTAACAGCTCAAAACCAATCCGAAGGGAGTTCGCCTGGTTAGAATCACTATATACCTGATCATCTCCATTTGAATATGTCACAATATACTGTCCAACTTTTGCCATACCTGTCTGCATATTTCCTGTCATAGCGATTGTCACTGCACCTGCAGCATTGGCTGTTTTTACTGCCTCCACGGTCTCAGGCGTTGCCTTTAATGAACAAATAACTGCGACGCACCGCTCATCCAGTTCTTTTGGTGTTGCATGAACAAATTCATTGCTGGTATATGTAGTAGCGCTAAAAGTTTTTGCCTCACTCTGAAGAAGGTACAGCCCTGGGAAAATAGCTGCCTTAGATCCGCCGCAAGCTACAAAATACACATGCTTTAATCCACCCAGTTTGTCCATCTTTTCTTTGATCTCTGCTACAATTTCTTTTACTGATTTTTCCATCTTTCTGATCTCCTTTTCTTTTTTTGTATCAATTATTTGTCAAAATGACTTTCCATGTCCAAAAGCCCCCTGAACCATACAGGTTTTCGAAGAAAACTCTGCCCCTGCTTCCAGTGCTTTCCTTATCTCTTTTTCATAAATGCTTTCTTTCATCTGTATGCCATACTTTTTCCGGCTCTCCAGAAACGAAAGCAGAAATGCCGTTGCAAATGAATCCCCTGCTCCCAGCGTATCTACTGCTTCAACCAGATGCGGCGGCTGCTCATAAAACTGCGTTCCATCAAATAGAACTGCTCCATAGCTTCCTCTTGTTGCAATTACCATTGGGCATCCAGCACGAAACATTTTCTTACAAATTTCTTCCGCATCCTCTCTCGAAACGGAACCACATGAAA
The DNA here is from genome assembly GCF_003480665.1 of Clostridium sp. AM28-20LB. Taxonomy (NCBI): domain Bacteria; kingdom Bacillati; phylum Bacillota; class Clostridia; order Eubacteriales; family Clostridiaceae; genus Clostridium; species Clostridium sp. AM28-20LB. The sequence continues at coordinate 202,599 of NZ_QUJN01000005.1, forward strand.
GAAACGCATACGTAATATACGGAGCAACCTTTTTTACTCGTTCTTCATCGACCCACTGACCCGAAAAATCATACGATACAGAGATTCCCTGTTCTGCCAGTTTAGGAAGCTGTTCATCAAAATAGCTATTATTGGTCGTGTGCACATGATCAAATGTTTTAATATACTCCAGATCTTCCACGTCCAGATTTAACGGATTTTCTTTTAATACGCCGCCTTTGTTGCTTCCGAGAAAGACACGGTCTCCGTCTACCAGCGTAACCCTCGCATAACCATTTTCTCCTTCATACTGACGGCACCGACTGTGTTCTACCTGCAGCTCATCGAGTGTTGCTATCACATGTTCTGCAACCTCATCCCGCCCGAACACTCCCATATAAGCTGACTCTGCCCCCAGCATCCCTGCATAAACCGCAAAGTTTGCAGCCTGACCTCCCGGAAACATAAGCCTGAGATGTTCATATTTGTCGCACACATTGTCCCCAATTCCAATGACCCGCATTTTTTCATCTCCTTTGGATTGATTATATATCATTATATAATGTTATGATATCATATTATACTTATGTATGTATTTTGTCAAGTGATTTCTGCATTTTTTTACATCACTTTTTTCTAGGTACTGTTCACGCATACGTGCCCGGTAATGGAATTTCTATCATCTCCGTTTCCATGTTCCTGATAAAAAGAAAAGGCTGACTCCTGTTAGCGCAAATTTTTCTTGCTTCCTAACCTGAATCAGCCTTTTCTTTTCAATTAATTTACTCGATTCCTATTGTAGATTCACAGACATAAAATGAGCATTTTTCTCCATTAAACACCTGATGCCCTACATAAATGGGTTCCTTCTCAGCCGTATATGCCACACTTTTGATAAAAAGCATCGAAGTTCCTTTCGCCATCTGCAAAAGCTCTGCTTCCGCTGCTGTCGCCTTGCAAAGTTCAATCCATTTTTCTGAAATTGCCACTGCTGTATGAGAGTGTTCCTTCAAAAATGTAAACAATGAATTGTCATCAAATCGTTCTTCCAGAAGAAATGCATATTTAAGTGGAAAATAGTTACGCTCAATCGCCATCGGCATACCATCCGCATAGCGGACTCTGGATATATAGATAACCTGGCTGCCTTTTTCCACATTCAAAAGCCGGGCTATCTTTTCACTCGCCAGTTCCAGCCTGTTTTCAAGCATACGTCCTCCGGCCTTCATTCCCATATGAGCACACATTTCCGAAAAACTCTGCAATTTTTTCATATCTTTAGTTACTTTGCGCTGGCAGACAAATGTTCCTTTTCCCTGTTTTTTTTCTACAAGTCCTTTTTCCACCAATTCGCTGACTGCTTTTCGAACTGTAATAATACTGACTCCAAACGATTTTGCCATTTCACCTTCCGTTTGCAGCTTTTCTCCTGGTTTATATTCACCATCACTTATTTTTTGTTCAATTTTTTCTTTTAATTGGACATACAGCGGCACTGCGGCACTACTATTTAACATTTTCTTTCTCCCTGTTCCTAATAACATGAATGATATAACTCTTTATATAACAATATAAACTATATCTAAATAAAAAGCAATCCTACATTGATGCCAATGGAAAATCTACTTCCAGGACTATTCGAAAACTTGGCACCTTAAAAGAATTGCTGGTTGAACACGATCCTACAAGAGATGACGTTATGGCTTGGGCAAAAGAACAGGCCCGGATTGAAACAGACTATGAATTTATCACAAAACGAAAAAGCACCGCCGGAAAAGCTATATAGAATAAGCCTTTCTGCGGTGTTTTTCCAAACATTACTGTCAAAGACGGGAATATACCACCCTTTTCCAATTTTGTCAACGTCACTTTTGTCATTTTGCACAATAAGCAATTTTCTTTTTTGACAAGAAAAAGCATTTTTCACAGTTCTTTTTTACGAATCTTTCCACTTTCAGTCTTTGGAAACTCCTTTAGAAAGACAAATTCGCGTGGAATCTCATAATCTGCCAGTCTTTCTGCCAAAAATTCCCGAATTGCCATATTGATACAACCACTTTTTTCGCTGTCACTTCCGGCAATTTCTTCCCTTTCAGCTTCTTTCTCCCACACAATCCACACTTTCAGATAATCGCGCCCATGCTCATGGACTGCCTTCACTGCCGTCTCTGCCACTCCCGGAAATGTCCGCACCGCCTCTTCGATCCGGAGGGATGACACTTTTCTCCCATTTATGTTGCAGATATCATCATCCCGCCCATCAAAATAGAAGAGTCCCTCTGCATCTGTGTGACCGCAATCCCCAATCACCGCGTCATTTCCAATTCCAAGGATTCCATACCGCGTTTTTACATGAAAATGGTCGTTTTCAATCCAGACATCCACCTCTGGAAATGCACGGCCAACCAGCGTCGTATCTTCTTTCATCTCACTTCCATGGATATAGGTAATATAGTTCAGCTCGCTGGCGCCATAATACAATGTAATCTCCGCTTCGGGAAATGCCTTTTTAAACTGCACTGCCTCCGCACCGCCCATACTCTGGGAGCCGCTGACAAAAGAAATAATCCGATAATTGACCGCCTGTTCCCGCTCATAGATACGCCGCAGCGCCCGCAGCTTGACAGGAATCAGATAGACGCAGGTCGCCTGTTCTGCCTCGATCATCCGCTTCCAGAGGCGCGGATCAAAGGAATCCGCCGCAACGACGCTTCCGCCGGACGCAAGCTGCGCCATATAAAGGTTCAGGTTGCCCGTAAACGCCAGGCTTCCCTGCATAAACGTAATGCTTCCCTCTCCCATTTTGAAAATTTTATTCTGAAGCTTAAAAAAATCGTGCCAGCTTTCAAAGGAGCGGAACAATACTTTCTGACGACCGGAGGTTCCCGACGTCATCACACCCATATATGCCCCTTCCGGAGGTGTCACGTCACGCAATTCATCGGAAATTTTTACATCGGACGGTGCAATTACCGGAACCGTATTTCCGTCTCCATATGCCAGAAACTGAATAAGCTGATGCGCGATCGTCGGTTCCTGGATCCAGTGGATGTGACGTTTTCCCTGTTTTTCTTCTATCTCTTTCGGATGTTTCCTTACACGTTCTGCCGCCTCGATGAGCTCCCCGAACGTATAGCGCTCTTTCTCCGTGATCAGGGCTTCCCACTCTGGCGGGTATGCCCGGAGCGCATCCAGATATGTATTTATACGTTGTGTCTGTATTTCTTTCATGATTAATTCCTGTCTTTTACTTATTTTTATGTAGAACTTTTTACCAATTTGAGCTTTTAAATTTACCACATTTACTTTTTATATCATTCAAGCACTGTCTTCATCTACTTCATTACTTTCTCCACCAGAATACTGCTTCCGATCCCTCCGGCGGCTGCCACGCAGCACATTCCCAAATGCCCATTTTTATGTTCCAGTGCTTTCATCAGATGCAGCAGAATCATTGCGCCGGAGACTCCATATGGATGCCCATAGGCAAGTGCCCCGCCCCAGATATTATAACGGTCTTCAATCCCCGGAAATGCACGTTCAAATAGAACATCAATAACGGCAAACGCTTCATTGACCTCAAAAGCATCGATCTCCTGATAAGAATGCCCCGTTTTTGCAAGTATCGCCTTAGCAGCGCTGACGGCTGATTTTGGGCTCATCATCGGATCATCCCCGATCGCTGTACCAAACCGGAAACGGCATTCTGCTTTCCGTCCCTGTTCCCGCAAAAACCGTTCCGAACAAAGTACCACAAATGCCGCGCCATCGTGCATCAGGCACGCATTTGCCGCCGTGATTTTCGTGCCATTTGGAAGCAGATACGGCAGGCGGTCGATCAGACGCTGGCTCATTGTCGGACGGATTCCCTCATCCCGGCTGCTACCGTCGATGGAAACCGTTATATCCTCCAATATTCCCTCTTTGCGCGCCTGCGCCGCCCTCTTATGGCTCCGGAGCACCCAGGTGTCCATCTCTTCCTTAGAGACATTTTCCCGGATCGCAGTCTCCTCCGCGCCCTCTAACATAACCTGCTCACCGCGCTTTCCCGGCACAAACTGTGCAACCGTATACACCTTTCCACCGTCATACTCCGGATGGTTCGGGGACATCATGCGGTACGGCTGTACCGAAGAACTCTCCATTCCCCCGGCAATGACCAGATCCGCCATCCCGCTCTCAATCTTGGCTGCGGCCGCGCTGATCGCCTCCAGCGCCGACCCGCACTGCAGATCCAAAGTAACCGCCGGAATCCGCTCTGGAAACCCTGCCGAAAGTGCCGCCAGACGCGTGATATTGCCGCCTCCCCCGACCGCATTTCCTCCTATTATATAGTCGATCGCATCGGTTGGAAGCTCAAATCGCGAAACCACCTCCCGCAGCACCTCCGCCCCCAGCTTTTCCGCCGGGATATGACGGTACATTCCATCTTTCACCCCGATGTAACTGCGCAAACCGCCCAGAATATATACGTGATTCATACTTTTCTCCTGTTTTTCTTCTATTCCTAATTAAAATTAAAGGGATGCGGCAACGGACTCCTCATGCCTCCTGGCTGCATTTCTGCACTAAAAGGCTGATTCTGTTCACTACCACATCCCATCTTTATTTTCTATCTAATTTCCAAATAAGCCCGTCCGCTTCAGCGCCTTTCCAAGTGCTACCGCTGCCACACACTTAACGATGTCCAGCGGAATAAACGGAATTATCGACTGCACGATAACTGCACCCCACGGCTGTCCGGTCACGTGTTTCATCCAGCCTGCACCGAATGCGTAAATCACCGGAATACCAACTACAATCAGGAACGCTGTCTGGAATGCAACATTTTTCCATTTCCGGCAGAACAGGGAAATCAGGAACGCTACAACCAGAAATCCGATATAGTAACCGCCGCTCGGTCCAAGCAGTTTTCCCGGTCCTGCGCTTCCGCCGCTGAATACCGGCACGCCGCATAAGCCTAACAGCAGCCAGCTCGCCATAACTAAAATGGTATCCTGTGGTGCAATCAGCAGACCGATCAGGTTGACAATCATCGTCTGCGCTGTGATCTTTGCATCCGAAAACGGAAGCGGAATCGCAATATACGAAGACACACTGATAAGAGCCAGCATCATCGCCAAAAGTGTAAGCCGCTTCGCGCTCCATGCGCCGTGTACGTTCACTGCACTTGTCTCTGAACTCATTATATATACCTCCTCAGTGATAAAATTCTAATCCGTGTAATGCATTTTCCTATGAATCACACACAGAGAATCTTTGCTAGAAAAGAGTATATCGGAATTTCAGCAGATTGTCAACCTTGTTTTTATAAATGGTTTACATATGCACCCATAGCTCCTCTGCACCCACTTTATCATCGGCATCCCTATTTTTCTGTAATCGAAAGAATTTCCTTTCCCTCTTGCTTCGTTCTCAGATACACCGCGTTTCTTCCCTCCTGCCCCGAATCCGACAGATATACCTCCTCATCAGGACGAAGTGGGGCAAGAAAACGTACTTCCAGAGCGGTCTGTCCCTTCATCCAGCCCTTCTTCCACAGACGAAGCAGGCAGGCATTCATAACAAGAAACCCCGGCAGAACTGCCGCTTCTCCCTGATGGATCGGATTGGTATCTGCCGCCTCCCGGAGATATTCTTCCATCTGGCTGCGGCTAAATGCCAGCGTATCATCATCCTCACTGCCCAGTTCCGTAATTGTTTTCATGAGCGGCATTTTCTCTTTTTCCGGGACAAGGACGCTCTGGCGCGGTTTTACCAGCAGCACTTCCATCTCCTCATTTTCCCGTTCCTTTTCCTCCTCCGCTGCCGCTATGCGGACCCGGATTGCCGAGCGGCCTTTTTTGATGATTTCTGGAGTTAATTTGGTATGGCAAAACTCATTCTCCCCCTGTTTGGGCTGCCAGTCCAGATGAAGTGTAGTTGTGCCTATCATCCATCCCTCGTATCCTTCCAATGTGGAGAGAGCGCGCTCAAAGCAAAGAAGCTTCTTTTTCAATCTATCATTCACGGTATTTTCGACCTCTTCGTTATAAATTGTAAATCTGACTCGCATGCACTTTTCTCTGCTCATTATACTAGATCTGTTCCAGAATCACAATATCCGAATCTCCCGCGTCTCCCCCTGATCCACCGGAATAAATCGGTCTTTTAAGCCCGGCGTCAGCCAGATCGTGCCGCTCTCGTCAACCAGGACTGCCTCATAGTCCTGATGCGCCGCCCAATGTGCTGCTGCCTTTTCCCGTCCCATGACAAACAGGGCGGTCGAAAGCCCATCGCAGCGCAGTCCGCACGGTCCGATGATTGTCACAGAAATCAGCCCGCTATGCGCCGGCGTCCCAGTGGACGGATCCATGATATGCCAGTAAATTGTTCCGTCATCATCCGTGAAATAGCGCTCATAGCCGCCGGAGGTAATGACCGCCTCATCCTGCACCCTGACTCCGCCCAGATAGCCGTCGCTCTCCGGATCCTTGATACCGACATACCATTTCTCGCCATCCGGTTTTGTTCCGATCGTCTGGATATTGCCTCCAAGACTGAACAGTGCGCTCGTCACGCCATCCTCCTTCATAGTCTTTACCACCTCATCTCCGGTAAATCCTTTTCCGACACCGCCTAGATCCACCATCATTCCTGGCTCGATCGATGCCGTATCTGCTTCTAAACCGACCAGACGATAATCGACCGATTTAAGCAGGCTTTCCCGCTCGCTCTCACTGGGGACCCGGTAATTTCCCGTTGTAAATCCCCAGCTTTGCACAACCGGATAAATCGAAATATCGAGCGCACCATCTGTTTCCGCTCCCAGCGCCAGCGCCTCCTGCATCAGATAACGCGTATCATCGGAAAGTTCCGCTGTTTTCTCCTGGTTCAGATGAAAAATATCGCTGTTTTCCTGCGTTGTCGAAAACTCCCCTTCCAGCTCTTCCACCCGCCGTTTCACTTTTTCCTGCAAATTTGCACTTCCGCCGTAGGCGTCAAACTGCATCACAGTATCCATCGCAAACACTGTCCAATTCTGCCCTTCTCCCGGATTCTGGTTCGAATTTGAGGGATTTTTCTCTAAATTTTCTTTTTTTTCTACTGCTGCCACATTTTCTGCCGTCTCTTCCGTAGACGCAGATAAACGAGGACGGTCATTCTGGACCGTCCCCGTTTGATCCGGCTGCGATGAAGCACCGCAGCCACACAGCAGCAGGGTTAATAAAATCCACCACTTCTGTTTCAATTTTTACTCCTTTAAATACAACTGCTCTTCTTCAGAAACAGACTCTTCTTTCTCAGAAGCATCGCCTTTACCTCCGTCGGATTCTTCCTTATCAGAAGTATCATCTTTTACGTCACCGGTCTCATCCTTCTTGGAATCATTGTCCTTAGATTCATCCGTTTCATTCTTCTTGGAATCGTCACCAGTTTCGCCGGATTCATCTTTCGAATCATCCTTGTCAGCATCGCCTTTATCTGAAGTTTCGTCTTTCTTCTCGTCCGAATCCTCTTTCTTGTCCTCGTCTACTTCCGGTGCCTTGTTCGCATCGTCTGTCTCGTTCTTCTTATCGCCATCCGGTACATCTGCCTTGTTTTCGTCATTCGTCTTCGGCTCTGCCGGTGTTTGCTCCGGTGTGGTTACTCCCTCGGTTGGGGTGGTGACGATCTCGCTTGGGAGGACTTCATCGGCAAGAAGCGTTCTGGATTCCTTGATTAATTTCCAGTTTTTATCAAGTTTGCACTCAATCGTTCCGTTATTCGTAGTGTAGATAAGAATTTCATTATCCTCTTCTTCACTCAGTCCGGACGCTGAAACCTTTAAACAATCATAATTCTCATTGCTATGAGATGTATCCGTTGCATGCGGTGCAAACTCACCACTTCCAAGGAAGGAGGAAACGGATGCCTTGCTATACGCTGTTCCATTCACCTCAACCGAATTAATCTCCTTTAAGAAGGTTTTTAACTTTTCCTCCTCAACTCCATTGAAACGAATCAGTAAATATTTTCCCGTCCAATTACTCTCTTTTACAACACTGGAAACCTCAATTTCTGTATCCGCTTTCTGGCTCTCAACTGTAACCGTGATCGACTGATTCTTGTAACCTTTTGCTTCGATCACAACCTCATTCAGACCACTATCCAGTGCGCTTGTCCGAATTGTCAATGTTGTACCATTTACTTCAAATCCAAGCGCAACATCTTTCTCCGCATCATTGCCAGTTACTTTTACAGACTTAATTGCTTTCAGATACTCTTCATCACCAGTCAGAACCAGCGGTTTTCCCTCATCAACCGTAGTGCTGCCTGTCAGTTCCGGTGCTGGAAGCAGTTTCTCTTCGTCACCCGCTAACTTCATATCCTTTGTAACTGTAAAGGTAAGCTCTTCGTATCCTTCTGCCTGGATCGTTACATCGGTGCTTTCTTCGGTGCTGAAACCGTCTAAAGTGAAATCGATGCAATCAAAATCCTGTACATTGTTATATGGATCATCTGCATCTGTCATCTTCCATGTAGGGTTATACGAACTAAGGCTGTAAGCTTTCGTATACTCTTTATTTCCAACCTTCACGGACGTAATCTTAGCCAGGTAATCTTTTACACTCGTTCCCTTTGAAGCCTTAAAAGAAGCACGTCCAAAATCTGGATCAAATGACCAACTGGCTTTATGTTTGCTGAACTCCACTACTTCTGGAGCTGCCATCTCTTCCTTAATTTCTTCCTCTTCCTTCTCAACCACAAATTCACATCTCAGCGCCTCCGTGTAATAATTCGAACGAAGAGTCAGCTTATAGCTTCCCGGCTGAACCTGATGGAGAATCAGCTTCTTGCCATCCCCGGATACTTCATAGTAAACCTCGTTGCTGCTGGACACGCCTTTCTTGTAGATATTTCTCTCAACAGCATCCTCCTCATCGGAAAGCAGAGTAACAGATTTCAGGTTCTTCAGGAAATCTCCCTCGCTGCCCTCAACGGTAAATTCAGCATCTGCAAAGTAGTATGTTTTCTTTCCATCTACTGTCTTCTTTGCTGAAAATGCATTTTTAGCATCCGCATAATCAACCTTCAGCGCCAGATCACTCTCCAGCACCTTATCGTATGTAAATACAATACTCTGGCTCTTATATCCCGTTGCATCAACAGTCAGCTTGTACTCCTCACCAGCCTTGAATACATCCGCATTAATGGTAATGGTGCTCGCTTCTTTATCGATGGAATATTTGGTCTTGCTGAGTGCCTGCCAGTTTCCGTTGACAACGATACTCTGAACCGCTTCGATATACTCTGTATCCTCTGTCCGCAGGACTACCGGCTCGCCCTCTTTGTTCTGTACAACTGTAATCGCCGGTGCATCCTGACGGGAGAAGTTTCCATTGTACTGGATATCGCCGAGCAGACCATCTTCAAGAACCTCTTTTGCCGTTGCCGGATGGTTCGGATCCAGTGCTCCATTTTCACGGTAATCTGCAAATGGGAGCATTCTGTTCTCTTCGTATTTCTGATTCTCGCTCTTATTTATGTAGTCTGTCCATCTGAAGAAATCATCATCTCCAGTATCAAAGACTGCATCCGGAATCGCATTGTGCCACCACTCCATCACTGCCTTGGACGCATCATTTTCCATCTTGGTCTGTTCAAGGAGATGTGCATTTACAAGCAGATCTGAATCAAAAATCAGGTTTGCAGAGATTGCAGAGCTTCCTGAGCTGCTGCCGCTGGAGCTTCCGCTTCCGCCGGAACCGGTCAATGCGGTGCTGATACCGTCGAATCCGTATGACGCCATTTTCTGACCATTGGTCTGTTCCTTCTCTTTTACCGGCTCTGCGCCCGTTTTCACCTTGAAGCTCTTGGAGAATGACTGGAAACCATTTGCATATACAGTGATCTTGTAATCGCCCTTGTATGGCAGATGGTCTGTATTATCATTGTGCAGAACAAATAAATCCTGACTGTAGAGATACCAGTCATCGATCATCTTAAGGTCGCTTACTGTTCCGCTCGGATCTTCCAGTGTCACACGCTCGATCGGTGTCTCAATTCCGTATACCAGATCGCTGACTGCAAAATGGAGGTTCTTTCCGGACTGTGGTGTTTCCTTAAGCTCCAGCGTCGGTACTGTCTCATTGACGACATGAATCGGAACGAGCGCGGAACCGCCCGCCGACGATACAACCCGCACATAATAACGTCCATTATTGAAGAAATTGCTCTGTCCTGTCTGGATGGTCAGCTGTCCAACGCATCCCTGTCCGTGCGCTACATTCTTTTCACTGTCAAATGCGAGACCCGGATTGATTGTGTTCTTCTGCTCATTATATTCAACCAGTTCCAGCTTGCGGATGCCGTCAAACCACTTTTTTTCTTCGTCTGTATTATAGTTAAACAGAATGGTAACGGCTGCTTTTCCATTTTTTGGAAGAACCGCATCCGGCGAATAGCTCGGATGAGTCTGTTTTTCCTCATTCAAGTTATACGTAGTCTTTTTCGGAGAAATGCGGGCATTTCCGTTTTCATCGTAATTGGTCAGATAATAGTCCCAGTAAGCAACTGACTCATGCGTCAGAATCTTCTCAGGCAGATAGCCGTCGTTTTCCTCATATACAGCATCTTCCTGGCTCTCATTGCTCAGAACCACCGTCTCTTCCTTTGCCGCATCTTCTTTGCTGCTGACGGTTACTTTGCCCGGTGTGCCAAGAAGCGCCAGTTTTGCCATACGTCCGTCATCTGTGATCGGAGTTAAAAGATTGGTTACATCTTTTCCATCGACCTTAACGACCGTATTGCCTGCATTGTATCCCTCATCAAATGCGATCGGAAGCCACCAGCCCAGGGAATTTACTTCGGTAAGCTTTGTCTTCGTCTCATCTACCAGCGAAACCATCTGCGGCTTGTCTGGATTTTCAGTGTTTCCGTTATCTCCGGCATTTCCGCCATTCTGATTTCCGTCATTCCCGGAATTACCGTTATTTCCAGAATTACTGTTATTTCCGGAATTACTGTTATTTCCAGAATTACTGTTGCTTCCAGAGCCCCCCGAATGGCTGCCGCCGGAACTGCCGGAATTCCCCGAACCGCCTCCTGATACGCTGCTTCCGTTGCCGTCTGCTGCCGGGCTGCTCGCGTAACCTCTATCCGCACGGGTCTGGACCTCTCCATTTTCATTGACCCACTGTCCATCCGCATTGACGCTGTAACCGTCCGGCGTCCGGCCTTCGGTGTGCATCTGACCAAAGTTTTCTGCACTCAAGTTATCAAAATAATAGCATTTTCCATCAATCCACTGCCATCCTGTCACGGTCATACCTTCCGTTCCATCGGATGCAGTGCTGAAGAAATACCATTTTCCTGCATTGTCCTTCCACCAGCCGCGGCGCATCTGTCCTTCCACGCCATCGGCAGTTGTGTTCATATAGTACCGCTGTCCATCGACTGTGATCCATCCAGTCATCATCCGTCCGGTCTGCGGATCCAGATAATACCAGCCGCTCTCGGTCTTGACCCATCCAGTCTTAAGCGTTCCGTCCGTTCCCTGATATTTCCAGTCCTGTCCTTCCTGAATCCAGGCACCGGTCTGTACTCCGGACTCCGATGCCGGTCCGGTTGAAGCATAAGCAGTACCTGCCTGCGCCGCCGCTAACACGGTCACCGCCGCCAGAATTGCCTGCCGGGATCTTCCCTTACCTTTCATACATATTCCTCCATATAATCTTTTGTAATATCTTACTCTCCGCACCAGATTAGGCATCCCTAACTCAGGTGACCGAGGAGGTTAGTATAAACTAATCTAATAAAATCTGTCAATTATTTAAATCTATTTAAAAATGAGAATTTTTATCTATTTTTTAATTGAATTTTATTCTCAATAAAGCATTGGTTTTTTAGTTGCTAAAACTAACATGCAAATTTCTTTTTCCATTCAGCACATGTTAAGTCTCATTTTGCAGCGATTTTTTCCGCCTTTTTCCCTGATATTGCCTCGCTTGCCATGAATTTTAAAAAAACATATTTTGAGATTTTTTTTCTGTTTGCTTCATTTCGTATATTTTTATCCTTTTCGCACATACTCCATCTGTAAACATTTTGTTCCATTCCAGTCCCTTCGCGGTCACTGATATTGGCTTCTCTGATAGGAGATTTACACGATGCAGATTTCTTCATCCATTGAAAATAACCGGACTTTTTTTCAAAAAAAGCTCCGACCGGACATCAGTTTTGATGTCGTAGATCGGAACCTGATGATCGGCGGGCGCGATGCCTGCCTCTACTGTATTGATGGTTTTACCAAGGACGATACGCTTTTAAAAGTACTGCAGGCGATGAGCAGCATTGAAACCGCCCAGATGCCTGACAATGCAAACGATTTTGCCGCCCTCTACCTCGCCTACGGCGAAATCGGGCTGGAAACGGATTCGGACGCGCTGATTATCCAGCTTCTCTCCGGTGTTCCTTTTCTTCTGATCGACGGGTATGCACAGGCACTCACAATAGACTGCCGCACCTATCCCGCCCGCGGAGTCAGCGAACCTGAAAAGGATAAGGTATTGCGCGGCTCGCGCGATGGTTTTGTCGAAACGCTTGTGTTCAATACAGCTCTGATCCGGCGGCGCATCCGCGATCCGAAGCTGCGGATGGAAATCATGAATATTGGGGAAAGCTCGCACACCGATATCGCCATCTGCTACATGGAAAACCGGGTGGACACCGAACTTTTAAACCGCATCCGCACCCGGATTCAAAAAGTGCATGTCGATGCCCTCTCGATGAACCAGGAAAGCCTTGCCGAATGTATTTATCCGCACAAATGGTTCAATCCGTTCCCAAAATTTCGTTTTTCAGAGCGTCCGGATACCTCCGCTGCCTCGATTCTGGAAGGAAATATCATCATTCTGGTGGACAATTCGCCATCCGCAATGATTCTGCCATCCTCTGTTTTCGATATCATCGAGGAAGCCGACGACTACTATTTTCCACCGCTGACCGGCACCTATCTGCGCCTGTCGCGGACGGTCATCTTTTTCCTGACCTTATTTCTGACACCGCTGTGGCTGCTTTTTATGCAGAATCCCGGCTGGATCCCGGAATGGCTCGCTTTTATCCGTGTCACCGACGAGATCCATGTGGCGCTGATCTATCAGCTCCTGATCCTGGAATTTGCCATCGATGGTCTGCGGCTCGCGGCAGTCAACACCCCCAGCATGCTGACGACACCGCTCAGTGTCATCGCCGGTATCGTGCTTGGAGAATACTCGGTCAAATCCGGCTGGTTCAACAGCGAGACGATGCTCTATATGGCGTTCGTCACGATCGCCAACTACTCGATGACGAGCTTCGAACTCGGCTACGCACTCAAATTCATGCGCGTCCTGCTCCTGATTCTGACCTTTTTCCTCAATCTCTGGGGCTTCATCGCCGGAACACTCATTGCCGTCGGCTGCCTTGTCTTTAACCGGACAATCGCCGGAAAAAGTTATATTTACCCGCTAATTCCATTTCACTGGAGTGAATTAAAAAAACGGCTGCTCCGGAACCGGCTGCCGCATGAGGAGAAAAACGGATAAGAATGTCGCATAAAATGTCCGCATACCCACAACTGCCCGGATGGTTCCGGGTACTGGCTGTGGTTTATGCGGACATTTTAACTTCTATATCTATCTTCTATTTTTCTTTCTTATACACTACCTCTTTCAGCACCTCCAGCGCCTCCTCATACCGCTCTGCCCCCATCGAGGCACACGACAACAGGAGCTTCGGATATCCCTCTTGAAAATGATGCTCCTGTTTTTCCAAAAGACTCCCGACCGACTCCACCGGGCGGACGGCGACGCCTGCCTGTGCCGCACGCCCGGCAATTTCCGCCGATGTAAGCGGGCTGTCAAGCTCCATGAGAACCAGAAAACCGGCATCGCCCAGATGCGTTCGCGCTTTTTCTCCAAAAATGCGCCGCACCGCATCACACAGACACTTTGCCTTTGCCGCGTACAATTTCTTGGACTTTCGGATCTGGCTTTCCAGATGTCCGTCCCGGATAAACTGGCATAGGGCAATCTGCTCTGCCTTGGACGCCGTCTGGTTATAAAAACGCCCCCGCTCCTGATACCGTTTCAGCAGATCCGGCGGCAGGACCATGTAGCTCATGCGGATCGATGGCAGAAGCAGCCTTGAAAATGTCCCCAGATACACGACGCCCCGCCCGCCGGAAAGCCCCTGCAGGGACGGTGTCGGGCGGTTATAATAGCGGAACTCACTGTTGTAATCGTCCTCAATAATCAGCATATCCTCGCGCGCCGCATCCTTTAAAAGCTTCATCCGGTCGCCCACCGGCATGACCTCGCCCCAGACTGTCATCTGCGATGGGGTCAGATAGCAAACACTTTTCCCTGTATGTCTCATCGCCTCTGACATCTGTTCGGATAACCCTGTTTTCATCTCTCTTGCACATACATCTGGCTTTTCTATTCCGCACAAATCCTTTTTTGAGGACTCAATCCTCCTATCATTATTTTCCCAATACTCTCTTATATCCCCGGTCCGAAACCCATAATCCTCAAAAATCTGGCGTCCCTGCCGGAACGACGGATTAAAAAACCATGCGCTGTCCCGCTCCCGCAGCATCGGGCACAAAATATGCAAGAGACTCTGCACACCCGCCCCTACTACGATACTGTCCGGCGTACAGATCACATTGCGGTGGCGCCCCAGATACGCGCAGAGTGCCTCCCGGAATTCCCGCTCTCCCTGCGGTTCGCCGTAAGAAAGCAGCCGTTCATCCTGGCGCAAGGCGCTCTTGACATAGCGCCGCCATAAATCAAACTGGAAGCTCTCCCGATCCACATTCGAAGACGCAAAATCATACCGGATTTCCGGGCGTTCCTCCTGACGCGGCACACCGTGCTCTATTTCCTCCCGGTTTGCAGCCGCCAGCACCGCATCCGTTACATAAAACCCACTCTGCGGACGCGAAATGATATAGCCATCCGCCGCCAGCAGCATATACGCCGTCTCCACCGTCGTCCGCGAAAGCTGCAGCTGCAGGGAACATTTGCGGATCGACGGCAGCTTCGCTCCCGGCTTCATCTGCCCGGACACGATCAATTCTTTGTAATATTCATATACTCTCAGATACCGGCTCTGTCCCGGTTCGCTTAAATTCAGTTCCATCGTATTTCCTCTATCTATTTATGTAAACGGCGATGCACCGCATCGATCACCCGCATCATCCCATATCCCAGACAACCGCCCCTCTTTCCGTCTTCACAATATTTTTCATCTCCACCACTTGTACCCCTTATACCCAACTGCCTTCCTCAATTATACCGTTTTCTCCTGCTTATAGGCAATCCCCAAAATTGAGTACTGTTACTGTTTACGCATACGTGCCCAGTAACGGAAATTCCGAGGAAGAAATCAAAGAGCCGCTTCTTCCTAAGAAAGAAGAGATCCCCGCATATCCTCTCCACACGGCTGTTCTATTAAATCCTCTATACAGATTTTTATTTTTCATTTGCGTTGATTTTTCACAAAAATGTGGATATAATATATTATAACAAGGATTTAGGAGGTTGTTTTATGCTGATTCAATTTAGTGTAGAGAACTTTCTCTCTATCAAAGATAATGTCGTGTTATCCCTGCTTGCCAGTAAGGATAACGAACATCCAGAGCACCTGATTGTGGACGGAAACAAAAAGCATTTGAAGTCTGCTGTGATTTACGGCGCCAATGCTTCTGGAAAGTCCAATGTCTTGAATGCGTTTTGGTTCATGGTAAATTATGTGCTGACTTCGCATAACCAGCAGCTCCACAAAACCATTGATCGTTCGCCTTTCAAGTTTGACCGGGAAACACCCTCTCGCCCCAGCAGCTTCGAGGTCATCTTCACCACAAATGGCATCCGCTATGCGTATGGCTTTTCTGTAACAGACAAAGCTGTTATCGAAGAATATCTGTATTACTATCCCAATGGCAGGCAGGCGCTCATTTTTGAGCGAAAAGACACAAAAGATTTTCGCTTTACCGTTGATGTCGATGAACAAAACACTCTCAAGGATCGCACTTCGGCCAACAAGCTCTATCTGTCTGTCGCATCAAACTGGAGCTATTCCAAAGTGATTCCAGTTCTGGAATGGTTTGCTTCCTGCCAGATCATCACGAAACATTCTGTTGCAGACGCCTACGGCCTTGAAGCAGAACAACTCAAAGAGGATGACTACCGGCATGTGATCGCCTCTATGCTGCGTGTTGCAGATTTTGGCATACAATCCCTTCAGATGCGTGATGCAGAATCCGCTCCTTCTCAGCGTAATGATATCTTTACCAATATTGAGGCCATTCACACGGTACAGGATACAGAGGGAAATACTTCTTCCTACGCGCTGAACATGGCAGAGGAATCTGATGGCACCAACAGTTATTTCAAACTGATCGGTGTTGTAAAAAAGGTGCTGGATGAAGGAACCCTTCTTGTCGCTGACGAGATGGACGCTCATCTGCATCCTCTTCTGACAAAGCATCTGGTCTCGCTTTTTAACAGTGTGGAGTTCAATCCAAATGGAGCCCAGTTGATTTTCACATCACACAACACCAATCTTCTTGACCTGGATGTACTGAGGAGAGATCAGATTTGGTTTACCGAAAAAGACGAGCAAACAGCGGCTACCGATCTGTTCTCCCTTTACGATTTTTCCATCCGCAAGGATGCTAAGGTGGAGAAGGGCTATCTGATTGGCCGTTATGGTGCGATCCCCTTTATCAAGGGAGGGCTGTAAAATGGCACGTGGAAAAATTGAAAAGCGTGGACAGCGACGCAGAAAAATAAAGCCTGTCACTCTGATTGTAACGGAGGGTTCTCAAACTGAGCCTAAGTATTTTGAACACTACCGCAACCGTCAGACAAACATTGATATTCGTGTGGTAGGAAGCCGCACCAGCGGAGGTGAAACAGATTATCTCAGCCTGATCCGGAAAGCCGTGGAATACCATCTTCAAAATGACAGCAGCAAACCGTTTGGAATTGCTGTCAATCCATTTACCGACATCCATCAGCTGGTGGAATCACTGCTATAATGTTTCAAAGAAACATGGGTGGCACAAAATTGTCTCTACATTGGCACAGTCCTGCCCTTTCGCCGTAAATCCATATCTGTTATACTTGGTACAGTCAAAACTTTGCATAGCAGCCGCTCCGGTTTGGAGCGGCTGTTGTCAATTTCAGTAAAGGTGGTGGGTTCTATTCTATTTCAAAAAGCCCGGAAAGTGCTGAACAACGAGCGGGGCGAGATCAACTATTTCAGTACGATACTGCTGCGTTTATAAAGCTGGAGCAAATAATCTTTTCTGCGACGCTTGACCGCCGACACCAAATATGCCGTAAATCTAAACCATCCCACAGTGAACCTCACATGGCTAAAGTCACGTGCTTCTCAGCCGTTTTAAACGGCAAGACTAAATATCGGCGGATACGCCAGTAACTTAGAATTTGTGCGGATACGCACTTTTCCCATGCCGGATACGGCTGGTTTCCACATTACAGGTAGTCCGCTGTATATCTGCCTGCGTTTATGCCGCTTTTAAGTTGTTTACTTCCACATAAAGCTTTCTTAAATCTGCATAAACACAGGAGGTTCTACGCTTCACTGCAGGTACTTTTGCCTCCAGTGAAGACCTTTCCGTTTCCGGCAAGGGTTTTAAAAGTTCCCGTATAAAATATCTCGCTCCGATATTATAGGATGCTGACAGGTCGCAGTTATACTGTTTTCCGGTCCGGAAGGTACATAGGCTATGGTTCTCCTGGTTTCTTACTACCACTCCGCTTCCGTCACAGGCCAGCCTGCTGGTGTTCCGGGCACTGACCCTGAACACACGAATTCTGTTCCGATGTGCCTGATGTTCACACAGTTTCTGAATATCCCGCTTTCTCCATAAATGAAGCTTTTGCTTCTTTTTTCCGGATATTTTTCCCTGCATTTCCAGATACTCAAACACAATTACATCTACCTGATACTCTGCGGCATATTTCGTGATCTCCGCAGCTATTTTGCGGGACAGCTCCATATTCAGCCTTTTTGCATAATTCCATCGGCGTTGGACCGGTCTGGAGGAATGTTCCCTCTGAAAACGGCGGATTCTGCCAAGCACATGATACAAATGGTCTTTATCACT
>NZ_QUJN01000006.1:0-168535 GCF_003480665.1 Clostridium sp. AM28-20LB
GCGCCGCCCTGTCACGGCGGAGGTCGTGGGTTCGAACCCCATCCGGGTCGTTTAGATACGACTATTTCAATTCTTTGAAAAATGAATATGGACTGGTGCAGTATCGTAGATGGGGTCTTAGCTCAGCTGGGAGAGCATCTGCCTTACAAGCAGAGGGTCACAGGTTCGAGCCCTGTAGGCCCCATTGTTACCAATGTTTTATGCCGATGTGGCTCAATTGGCAGAGCAGCTGATTTGTAATCAGCAGGTTATCGGTTCGAGTCCGATCATCGGCTTTTTAAAATGGATGGGTTCCCGAGTGGCCAAAGGGGGCAGACTGTAAATCTGTTGCGTCTCGCTTCGGTGGTTCGAATCCACCTCCATCCATTATTATTTTTACAATAATGGTTGTATTTTTCCAGAAATTGTATATAATAATAGAGTAAGAATTAGCGCGGGGTGGAGCAGTCTGGAAGCTCGTCGGGCTCATAACCCGAAGGTCGCAGGTTCAAATCCTGCCCCCGCAATTTTTTTATGCAATGAGAAGTGCACAGATAAAAATATAGAAGTTAAAAACATGCTTGCATGTTTTTTAACAGATATATTTTTAGATGTATACGGCGAATGCCGTAAGCGAAAGACCGCAGGTCTTGAGCTGAGCACTTCGGACTAAAAAAAGCGACAAGCAAACTTTTAATCCGCATAAAACCAAATAACCATTACGCCCAGATAGCTCAGTTGGTAGAGCAGAGGACTGAAAATCCTCGTGTCACTGGTTCGATTCCGGTTCTGGGCATATGGGGTATTAGCTCAGTCGGTAGAGCACTTGACTTTTAATCAAGTTGTCCGGGGTTCGAATCCCCGATGCCTCATGAAGATGAGAAGCCGTCACACTGGAGACAGTGTGGCGGTTTTTTGTGTAATAGGGAATTCCAAGGAATTTCCTATTACACAAAAAGGCACTAACGTGCCAATGATGCGCACTCGCGCGAAGCAGAAATAGGAAACTTCGTTTAACATTCATGTAAAGTAAAAAAGCCATTCAGACAGGAGTCTTTCTTGAATATATAATTTCTTGTTTTCGGATATGGCAGCTGTTATAATTGATTGAAAACAGAAGCAAATAGAAAACCAAAATGGAAGTAAGAATAGAAATAGGCAAATGCAGAAATTTTAAAATGGAGAAGAAAAATGGAGCCAAACAAGATGAAACAGAAACGCCGGAAATATTTATATGCAGCGGCGGCGCTTGGCATGACGTTCCTTTTGAACTTGAGCGGATGCAGCCACCGGTTCACGAACTATCCGGAGACAGCCGGAACGGTAGCAATCGTGGACAGTACAGAGCGGGAGGCTGTCCGAGATGAAAATGGAGAAAATCCAGATCAGCCGATTGATTTAGATAACCTAGGGGAACAGCAGTCGGCGGCAGAAATGGAAGCGTTAGCTGCGGCGGAGGCGGCGGAGCCGGGCGTGGAGGAGCCGTATCTGGACGGGGGAGAGCTTCGGCTTTTAGCGTGTGCGGATATCTGGCAGAACCTCTCCTGCGTCATGAAGACGAAGGAAGGCGCGGTGATCGTGGTAGATGGCGGTCGTGATGTCGATGCACCGCATTTGATTGAGGTTATTCAGGAGTTGGGCGGTCATGTGGATGCATGGCTTTTAACCCATCCGCACAGCGATCATGTGGGGGCGATCACGGAGATTTTAAACATGGATCCGATGCCGATCTCGATCGGTAAGGTGTATTATTCATTTCTGAATAAAGAATTTTTAGGTCAGGAGCAGGTTTCAAGACGGGATTCAGATTTGGAGTGTTATGATCGGATCACGGAAGCGATTGCGAAACTGCCGGAAGCAGAAAAATGCGGGACGCTTACGAAAGGGCAGAAGATTTCAGTGGCGGGCGCGGAGATCACAGTGATGAACGAGCCATTTGCCTGCACGGAAAATAGTTTTAATAACAGCTCGGTCGCGTACCGCGTGGAGATGGGCGGAAAACGGATCCTGTTTTTGGGTGATATGGGCTGGCAGGCAGGGGAAGATTTTCTTGCCAATCATACGCAGGAGGAACTGAAATCGGATGTGCTACAGATGGCGCACCATGGGCAGAGAGGTGTGGAAGAGGAGCTCTACCAGGAGATTTCACCGGAGGTCTGCTTATGGCCGACGCCGGACTGGCTCTGGGATAATGTGCAGGATGGCGTCGCGGGCGCTGGTTCGTATAAGACGCCGATTGTCCGTGGATGGATGGTAACATTAGGTGTGAAGAAAAATCTTTGTGTCAAGGATGGCGATCAGATACTGCGGTAGTTTTTTATAAAAGATTAAAATAAAATTTTAAAAAGTTGTTTTCAGGGAAATGAAATGCTTTTGGGATGCGGTGCAGCGGATAGAAATAAGACATGAACGAAAAAAGAGAGAAACAGAAGGAAGAAGAAAAAGTGAATAAAGACAGGAAAATGCGGTCGGAAACAATCATCCTACGTCCGGAAGTGCCGCTTTTAGAACGTTTATCCACCTATGCGGCGTCGGATGCCTACCCGTTCCACATGCCGGGCCACAAACGCCAGGTGAAAATGGGGATAACTTCCGTCCCGAATCCATTTTCGGTGGATATCACGGAGATTGATGGATTTGACAACCTGCATCATGCGGAAGATATTTTGAAAGAGTCGATGAATTCGGCGGCTGCGGTGTACGGAGCAGACCGGGGCTGGTATCTGGTGAATGGCAGTACGTGCGGGATTCTGGCGGCGATCGCGGCGGCGGTGAAGCCGGGGGAAAAAATCCTCATGGCTCGAAATTCCCACAAATCGGCGTATCACGCGGTGGTTTTAAACCAGCTGGAACCGGTATATTTATATCCGGAGGAGGTGCCGGAGTTTCAGATTCCGGGAGGGATCGAGCCAGAGCAGGTGGAACGAGCACTTTTGGAGCATCCGGAGATCCGGGCTGTGTTTGTGACTTCCCCGACTTATGAGGGGATCGTGTCGGATATCCAGGGGATTGCAGCGACGGCGCACCGGCATGGAGCGGCGCTGATTGTGGATGAGGCGCACGGCGCGCATCTGCCGTTTGGGGATGGGAACTATTTCCCGGATGGGGCGTTACAGGAGGGGGCGGACCTGGTGATCCAGAGTCTTCACAAGACGCTTCCATCTTTGACACAGACGGCGATTCTGCATCTGAAAAGCCAGATTCTGGATGCGAAGAAGGTGGAACAGTATTTATCGGTTTACCAGAGTTCCAGCCCGTCGTATATTCTGATTGCGTCGATGGAGAACTGCGTCCGGTATATGGCAGAAAAAGGAGCCGGGGAGATGGCGCGGTATGGCGCGCGATTGCGGGAACTCCGGGAAAAATTGGCGAAGCTAAAACATTTCCGGCTTCTGAAAGAGGAAATCTGTGGTGCGGCAGGTGTGTATGGATATGATCCGTCAAAACTGGTGCTATTTCCAGATTTTATGACGGGAACTAGACTGGCAGAGGTTTTGCGGACAGAGTACCATCTGGAGGCGGAGATGTCGAGCGGGCGGTATGTGCTTCTGATGACTTCGTTTATGGATACGGAGGAAGGATTTTCGCGTCTGGAGCGGGCACTTTTGGAGCTGGATGCGCGGGTGGAAAAGCTGGAGGCGGAAAGTGTTGGGCTGAAAGATGCAAAACAAGGCAGGCAGGAACCGTTTTCGGGAGCACAATTGAATCAGAAACCGAACCAAGAAAATGATTCAGAAAACTATCCACAGCAGATGTGTCTCCCCTGGCAGGCATGGCATGGGGATGGCATGCTGGTGCCGCTTGAGGAGGCGGAAGGAAGGACGGCGCGGACCTGCGTTACCATTTATCCGCCGGGGGTGCCGATGCTGATGCCGGGAGAGCGGATTGGAACAAGGGAGATCGCGCGGATCCGTGAGGATTGGAAGCTGGGACTTACGGTGGAAGGAATTTGTGAAAAATCAGACAAATTGAATTTGTGGATAGAGGTTGTTATTTAGCAGGTTCGCACATTTGCCATAAGAAACAGAGAAAAATCGGATTTATATATACGATGGAATGCGTGTGAAAATACTGGCTGGAAAGGCATAATAGGAAGATGGGACATATATTTTACGTGATGGGAAAGAGCGCGTCCGGGAAGGACACGATCTATAAGATATTGAGAGAGCGGCTGCCGCAGATCCGGACGGTGGTGCCGTATACGACCAGACCGATCCGGGCAGGCGAGCGGGACGGTGTGGAGTATTATTTTGTGACCGGAAAAAGGCTTGCGGATTTGGAGAAACAGGGAAAGATCATTGAAAAGAGAACCTACCAGACTATTTATGGACCGTGGAGTTATGCAACGGTGGACGATGGGCAGATCGATCTGGGATCGCATGATTATTTCATGATCGGGACGCTGGAATCGTATGAGGGGACGCGGAATTATTTCGGTGCGGATGTGCTGGTGCCGCTTTACATTGAGGTGGAGGACGGTGAACGCCTTCAGCGTGCGCTTGACCGGGAACGGCAGCAGACAGAGCCAAAGTATGCGGAGCTGTGCCGCCGTTTCCTGGCGGATGAGGCAGATTTCAGTGCCGAAAATATGGAAAAATGTGGGATCCGGGCGGAAAACCGGTTTGAAAACCGCGAGCTGGAAGCGTGTGTGGATACGTTGGTAAGGGAAATTCGGGCTCAGGGATTGGCACTTTTGGAACCGAAAGTGCCGTAAGAAAACGTGGTGGCAGCAGGAATTTGCCGTATTTAAATGCGAAGCCACGGCAAATTCCGTTACTGGGCACGTATGCGTGAACAGTAACAAATTCGGAATTTCATCGTACTAGGCAGAGGTTAAATCTTGTGTTATACTAAGATGATAGAGATTTACAAATAATAAAAGAAGGGCATGATAGAAGGGATCCCAACCGATCCATACGATTGAAACGATTTTAGAATTAAAATTCAGAGTCCAGCCCTGAAAGGAGCATCAAGATGGCAGGTTTTCACGATATTATTGGACATGAGAAGATAAAAGAGCACCTTCAGAAGGCGATCGGGTATCAGAGAGTTTCACATGCCTACATATTGTCGGGCGAGGAAGGAATGGGACGCAAGACGATCGCGAAGGCATTTGCCATGACGCTTTTGTGCGAGAAACATGGGACGGAGCCATGCATGGAATGCCATTCCTGTAAGCAGTTTTTGTCGGGCAATCATCCGGATGTGATCTGGGTGACACATGAGAAACCTGCGAGCATTGGTGTCGATGATGTCCGGATTCAGATCAATGATACGGTTTCGATCCGTCCGTATAGCAGTCCATATAAGATATATCTGGTCGATGAGGCGGAGAAAATGACGGTGCAGGCGCAGAACGCTCTTTTAAAGACGATTGAGGAGCCGCCGGCCTATGCGGTGCTGGTGCTTATCACGACGAACCCGGAGGTATTTCTGCCGACGATCCTGTCCCGCTGTATCCAGTTGAAACTTCGTCCGCTCAAGGATTCGGTGGTAAGCGATTACCTGACGGAGAAAATGGGTGTTTCGGATGGTCAGGCGGATATTTATGCGGCGTTTGCGAGAGGAAATTTAGGAAAAGCGATTCATCTCGCCTCTTCGGAGGAGTTTGCACTTTTGTACCGAGAGGTGCTGACGTTGCTTAAAAATATCAAGGACATGGATATTCCGATGCTTCTGGATTATATCCGCAAGCTGCAGGAGGACAATCTGGATCTGTATGAGTGCCTGGATTTCATGCAGCTCTGGTACAGGGATATTCTGATGTTTAAGGTCACAAAGGACATGAATTCGCTGATCTTTAAGGAGGAGTATTCGGCGGTCAGCAGTTGCTGCCAGAAGAGTTCCTATGAGGGGCTGGAAGAGATATTGAGTGCGATTGAAAAGGCAAAAGTCCGGCTGAATGCTAACGTCAACACCGATTTGGCGCTGGAGCTGATGCTTTTGACGATGAAGGAGAATTAAATTTATGATAAAGGTAATCGGAGTCCGGTTCCGCAAGGCCGGAAAGGTATATTACTTCGATCCGGCGCAGATGGAAATCAAGATGGGCGATCATGTGATCGTGGAGACCGCCCGCGGAATCGAGTTCGGAGAGGTAGTTCTTGGCGTCCGCGAGGTGGATGAGAAGAAGGTAATCCAGCCGCTGAAATCGGTCATTCGTATGGCGACGAAGAATGACGAGGAGCTGGAACGGAAGAATAAAGAAAAAGAGCATGAGGCATTCCAGATCTGTCAGGAAAAGATCCGCAAGCATGAATTGCAGATGAAGCTGATCGATGCAGAATACACCTTTGATAACAATAAGCTGCTGTTTTATTTTACGGCGGATGGAAGAATCGATTTCCGTGAGCTTGTCAAGGATCTGGCGGCGGTCTTTAAGACGCGGATCGAGCTGCGCCAGATTGGCGTCCGGGATGAGACGAAGATTTTGGGTGGCGTCGGTATCTGTGGTCGTCCGCTCTGTTGTCATTCATATTTATCGGAGTTTATTCCGGTTTCAATTAAGATGGCAAAAGAGCAGAACCTGTCCTTAAATCCGACGAAGATTTCGGGTGTGTGCGGTCGTCTGATGTGCTGCCTGAAATACGAGGAAGAGACGTATGAGGATCTGAACAGCCATCTGCCGAGTGTCGGCGATTACGTCACAACGGATGACGGGCTGAAAGGCGAGGTTCACAGCGTCAGCGTCCTGCGCCAGCAGGTAAAGGTGGTTGTGACGGTAGGACGGGATGAGAAGGAGATCCGTGATTACCGTGTGGATCAGCTCAAGTTTAAGCCGAAGCGCCGCCGTGACAGGGGAAATGTCAACGATGCGGAGCTGAAAGCGCTGGAGGCACTGGAGAAAAAGGAAGGAAAGTCGAAGCTGGATGATAATTAAAGAGGGCGAGCGGATCGATGAACTGCAGCGGAACGGATACCGGATCATCCAGAAGACGAACGGGTTCTGTTTTGGCATGGACGCGGTGCTTTTGTCCGGGTTTGCATCGGTGAAGCCGGGCGAGAAAGCGCTTGATCTGGGAACGGGAACCGGTATTATCCCGATTCTTCTGGAGGCAAAGACGGAAGGAAGCCATTTTACAGGTCTGGAGATCCAGGCGGAGATGGCGGAGATGGCATCCCGGAGTGTGGCGCTCAACAGGCTGGAAGAGAAGGTTTCGATCGTGCAGGGCGATATCAAGGAGGTTCCGACGCTGTTTGAGAAGGCATCCTTTGATGTGGTAACGACGAACCCGCCGTACATGAACGACAGCCACGGGCTGAAAAATCCCGATCTTCCCAAGGCGATTGCCCGCCATGAGGTTCTCTGCAATCTGGAGGATGTCGTGCGCGCGGCGGCTTCGGCACTTCGTCCCGGCGGACGACTCTATATGGTGCACCGTCCGAGACGGCTCATTGAGATTCTGATGGCGATGAAAAGTCAGAAATTGGAGCCGAAGCGGATGAAATTTGTCCATCCGTTTGCAGATAAAGAGGCAAATATGGTTCTCATCGAGGCGGTGCGCGGCGGCGGCGCGCTGATGACAGTGGAAAAGCCGATCATTGTGTACAAAGAGCCGGGCGTGTATACGGATGAGATTTATGATATTTACGGATATTAATGGAATAGGAGAACGATGGAAGGAACATTATATTTGTGTGCCACGCCGATCGGCAACCTGGATGACATCACATTCCGGGTGCTGGAGACGTTAAAGCAGGTGGATCTGATTGCGGCGGAGGACACGCGGCACAGTATTAAGCTTCTGAATCATTTTGATATTCATACACCGATGACGAGCTACCATGAGTACAATAAGGTCGAGAAGGCGCGTGTGCTGGTGGAGAAGCTGAAATCGGGCATGAATATTGCCTGCATCACGGACGCCGGGACGCCGGGGATTTCGGATCCGGGCGAGGAGCTGGTGCGCCAGTGCTGCGAGGCGGGAATTAAAGTAACCGCGCTTCCGGGAGCGGTGGCGTGTGTTACGGCGCTGATTATTTCGGGACTTCCGACGAGACGGTTCTGTTTTGAGGCATTTCTTCCGACGGACAAGAAGGAGCACCAGCGGGTGCTTGCAGAGCTTCAGAATGAGACGCGCACGATTGTGCTTTACGAGGCGCCGCACCACCTTCTGCGGACGCTCACGGAACTTTACGAGGCGCTGGGGGATAGAAAGGCGTCTATCTGCCGGGAGCTGACGAAGAAATACGAGACGGCATTCCGGACGACGCTTTCGCAGGCGGTGGCGTATTATACGGAAAATGAGCCGAAGGGCGAGTGCGTGATCGTCATCGAGGGCAAATCCGTCCAGGAGATCAAGGCGGAGGATCAGGCGCGCTGGCAGCAGATGTCCCTGGAAGAGCATATGGAACATTATGAATCACAGGGAAACAGCCGCAAGGAAGCGATGAAGCTGGTGGCGAAGGACCGCGGGGTTTCGAAGCGGGATGTGTACCAGGCGTTGCTGGAGGCGGAAGAGGCGTAGACACAAACGGAAAGCTGAAAAATGGGTAAGTGGAGTGGCGTTGGTGGAATGCCGGGGCGCTCCGGTTTGTGCAGATAAAAGAAAAATAGAATAAGATTTGAGAAAAGAACAAACTGTACTGATTAAAATATTTAAAAGTGTATATTTTAATCAGTACAGTTTTTGCTATAATTCCTACTAAGTTGATGCGGAAATGAATGTAAAAATACAGAATGTCAGTGAATTGTTTTTCGCAAGGCAGAATAGAAAGGCAGAAGAGGCGCTTGCCTGTGAATGATTCAGTGGATTCGGGTATTGATTGCAAGGATCGTAAGGACGCTTGGCTTACAAAGAAAAATCATATTCAACCACGGGAGGAATAAAAATGGCAGAGAATCGTTATGAACTGAATAAACAGCTGGCACAGATGTTAAAGGGCGGCGTTATCATGGATGTCACAACCCCGGAGCAGGCGAAGATCGCGGAGGCGGCAGGCGCGTGTGCGGTTATGGCGCTGGAGCGGATTCCGGCGGATATCCGGGCAGCGGGCGGTGTGTCCCGTATGAGTGACCCGAAGATGATTCGCGGCATTCAGGAGGCAGTTTCGATTCCGGTTATGGCGAAGTGCCGGATCGGTCATTTTGTGGAGGCGCAGATTCTGGAAGCGATCGAGATTGATTATATCGATGAGAGCGAGGTATTATCTCCGGCGGATGATGTGTACCATATTGACAAGACACAGTTCAAGGTTCCGTTTGTCTGCGGTGCGAGAGACCTGGGAGAGGCGCTGCGCCGGATCGAGGAAGGTGCTTCGATGATCCGTACCAAGGGCGAGCCGGGAACGGGCGATGTCGTACAGGCAGTCCGCCATATGCGTGCGATGAATTCGGAGATCCGCCGGGTTCAGAACCTGCGTGAGGATGAGCTTTACGAGGCAGCAAAACAGTTAAAAGTTCCGGTTCATCTGCTCCGCTATGTACATGACAATGGACGTCTCCCGGTTGTCAATTTCGCGGCAGGCGGTGTGGCTACCCCGGCGGATGCGGCTCTGATGATGCAGCTGGGCGCAGAGGGAGTCTTTGTTGGATCTGGTATCTTCAAGTCAGGCAATCCGGAGAAACGTGCGTCGGCGATCGTGCAGGCAGTAACGAATTACAAAGATGCAAAATTACTTGCTGCGATTTCTGAGGATCTGGGCGAGGCGATGGTTGGTATCAATGAGAATGAGATTGCGATTTTGATGGCAGAGCGGGGACAGTAAGATGGAGAAAAAACAGATAGGCGTGCTGGCGGTGCAGGGCGCGTTTGCCGAACACATTGCCATGGTACGGAGACTGGGCGCAGAGGCGTTTGAGATCCGGCAGCTTCCGGATCTGGAGCGGCCGATGGACGGACTGATTCTGCCGGGCGGCGAGAGTACCGCGATGCGTAAGCTCCTGGATGAGCTGGGGCTTTATGAGCCGCTTCGGGCAAAGATTGCGGCAGGGCTTCCGGTGTATGGAACGTGCGCGGGGCTTCTGCTTCTGGCCAAGGAGATCGAGGGCGGAACGCCGTGCTTTGCGACGATGGATGTGTCGGCGGTGCGGAATGCCTACGGGCGTCAGCTCGGAAGTTTTTACACGGAGGCTGAATTTGCCGGTCTGGGGACGATTCCGATGACTTTTATCCGCGCGCCGTACATCGCTTCGGTTCAGGAAAATGTTAAGGTGCTGGCGACAGTGGACGGAAAGATAGTCGCAGCCAGACAGGGAAACCAGTTTGCGACGGCATTTCATCCGGAATTGAATGAGGATGTGACGGTGCACCGGTATTTTCTAGAGGAAGTCTGTAAAGGAAAATTAAGAGGGTAATTGGTAGAAATTAGTGTGTGGTTGATGAAAAGTGAAACCTACTGGTAAGGGGAGCGAGAACTGCAGCCATTTAAAGCGGTCAGAATGGATGATATATTTCTGAAATGTGGGAAGATGTCATTGATTCTGACCGTTTTTTTATTTGTTTGGAAGGTACGGTCTGTGAAAAAACAAAAAATGTACCTTGATAGGTTTTTGCGCTGAGAAAGGAAAACGCCCGGTAAAATGGCGGACTGCATGGAATTCCTATTGACAAAGTAGGAATTCCGCATTACAATCACTGATAAACCAATTAAAACAATATGAAATAAGAAAATTATATAAAAAACGAATTTGCTGATATAGCAAATAGACACAGGAGGATGACATCGTGGCTTATCAGATAGAGACAACTTGTATTTGCGGAGATCCGGAAACTTCTAAAAACCATTCTTTTGGCGCTGTTTCAGTGCCGATTTACCAGACGGCGACTTTTGCCCACCCGGGTATTGGGGAATCAACCGGTCATAATTATACGCGTGAGAGCAACCCGACCAGAGACGAGCTGGAAAAGACTGTTTCGGCGCTGGAAGGAGCGGTTGATACCGTTGCCTGCACATCCGGTATGGCGGCGATCTCGCTGATGATGGAGCTGTTTGACAGTGGCAGCCATTTTGTATGTACCGAGGATCTGTATGGCGGTTCCGTCCGTATTTTTGAGGCACTGGAAAAGAAGCGCGGTTTTTCATTTTCCTATATAAATACAGCCGATGTGGAGGCGGTTGAGAAGGCGATCACGGATCAGACGAAGGCACTCTACATCGAGACACCGAGCAACCCGACGATGCAGGTGACCGATCTGGCGGAAATGAGCCGTCTGGCGACGAAGCACGGACTGCTTCTGATCGTGGACAATACCTTCCTGTCCCCGTATCTGCAGAATCCGATCGCGCAGGGCGCGGATCTGGTTGTCCACAGCGGCACGAAGTTTTTAGGCGGTCACAATGATACGCTGGCTGGATTTTTATGTACGCCGATCAAGGCGCTGGCAGAGCAGATCCGGTATCTGTTCAAGACGATCGGAAGCGGACTTTCTCCGTTTGATTCTTTCTTAGTCCTGCGCGGCATCAAGACTCTGTCAGTGCGTGTGGAACGGCAGCAGGAGAATGCGATGAAGATCGCAGACTGGCTGAAAGAGCAGAAAAAGGTAACGGATGTCTACTATGTAGGACTTCCGGAACATCCGGGTTATGAGATCAACCAAAAACAGAGCCGTGGCGCTGGCAGCATGATTTCGTTCCGTACAGATACGGAGGAGACGGCGAGAAAGGTGCTGGAGCGTGTGAAGCTCATCTCTTATGCGGAGAGTCTGGGCGGCGTGGAGTCTCTGATTACCTATCCGATGCTGCAGACACACGGCGATGTGCCGGTTGAGATCCGGGAGCGCCTTGGAATTACGGAGACATTTTTACGTCTGTCTGTCGGTATTGAAAATGTGGATGATCTGATTGCGGATCTGGAGCAGGCGTTAGCGTAAAAAGAGGGTAACTGTTCAGTAGGTCTGCGCATTTACTGCGCTGACCGTACGAAAACATGGGCCAGCAGGCAAAAATCCCATTGCCGTAGGCAATTTTTAATGGATTTTTGCGCGTGACTGTGAAGGGACTGAACAGTTACAAAAGAGGATAGATATGTCTGGTATCGGTTTTGCATGGGCAGTGGGATATGGGCATGGATGACAGGATGCCAGAGTGAAAACCGTTCATTGACAGGAACGATGGATTGGGAGGAAAATGCATGAAATACGATTTTGACAAAGTGGTGGACCGGCATGGTACCAACTGTTTAAAATATGATTTTGCCATCGAGCGAGGAAAACCAGCGGATATTTTACCGCTTTGGGTGGCTGATATGGATTTTCAGACGGCTCCGGCGATTTTAGAGCGGCTGGAAGAGACAGTAAAACATGGTATTTTCGGCTACAGTGATGGAAAAGAGGGCTATTTTGCGGCAGTCCAGAACTGGTACCGGGAGCGCTTTGGCTGGGAGACGAAACCGGAGTGGCTGGTGAAGACACCGGGCGTTGTATTCGCGCTGGCGGCGGCTGTCCGGGCGTATACAAAGGAAGGTGACGGCGTACTGCTTCAGCAGCCGGTGTACTATCCGTTTTCGGAAGTAATTACGGACAATGGGCGTAAGATTGTCAACAGCCCGCTGAAAATCACGGATGGCTATTACACGATGGATTTTGACGACCTGGAAACGAAGATCGTCGAAAATAAGGTAAAATTGTTCCTGCTTTGCAGTCCGCACAACCCGGTCGGACGTGTCTGGAGCGAGGAAGAACTGCGCCGGGTTGGCGAGATTTGCCTGCGTCACGGTGTGCTCGTGGTCAGCGATGAGATCCATAGTGATTTTACCCGCGAGGGACATCCGCACACAGTATTTGCGAAGCTGGGTGCAGAGTTTGAGCAGAACTGCCTGATCTGCACGGCACCATCCAAGACGTTCAATCTGGCGGGACTGCATATTTCCAATATCTTTGTGCTAAACCCAGAGCTTCGGAAGAAACTCTTAAAGGAGATCGCGGCGGCAGGCTACAGCCAGGTCGGTCTGATGGGACTGGTAGCATGCCAGGCGGCGTATGAAGAGGGAGCGGAGTGGCTTGCACAGCTAAAAGCGTATCTGGAGGAGAACCGGAAGTTTGTGAAGGCGTATCTGGAAGAGCATCTGCCGGAAATCCGTCTGATCGAGCCGGAGGGAACCTACCTTCTGTGGCTGGATTTTAAGGCGCTTCATTTGAATGAAAAAGAGCTGGAACATCTGATCGTGGACAAGGCACATCTGTGGCTGGACAGCGGCGCGATGTTCGGACCGGACGGCGAGGGCTTCGAGCGGATCAATATCGCATGCCCGCGGGTGACGGTGGAGAAAGCGCTGAAGCAGCTGGAAGCGGCGATCCGCGGATAAAATTGATTGGGTCACGAATCAGAACCCGTATAAATAAAACCTGCCGCAGGCAGACTGTATCCCCCATATAAACAGTCTGTCTGCGGCAGGTTTTTTGACTTCATAGGAACATTATTTTATGAGAACCGGAACACCGCAGTTCCATACGCCGGAAGCGGGTACGCGAAGGAGTATGGCTGTCCGTCACATTCGCTCTTGATGGAGCGGTAATGGCTGATCTTATCGCCGCGCTTGTAGTAGCCGTGTTCCTGGTCAAGCAGCAGCGTGTAGGTGCCGCGTTTCGGAACACCGACGCGGTAATCGTCGCGGTCTACCGGGGTGAAGTTGCAGATGAAGAGAAGATTCTTTTTCTGTGTTTCATCGCGGCGGATAAAGCTGAAAATACTGCGGTCTCCGTCGTTGGCGTTGATCCACTGGAAGCCGTCATACTCCTCGTCCAGGCGGTAGAGCGCCGGATATTTGTGGTAGAGCGTCAAAAGCCCTTTCACATAATTCTGGAGGTCGGCATGGAACGGCTCTTTCGTAAGGTACCAGTCGAGGGAGACTTTTTCATCCCATTCATGGAACTGACCGAAATCCTGTCCCATGAAGAGAAGTTTCTTGCCCGGATGTCCGAGCATGAAAGTGTAGCCGACTTTCAGGTTGGCAAATTTATCCTCGTATTCGCCCGGCATTTTGTTGATCATCGAGCATTTGAGGTGGACGACCTCGTCGTGCGAGAGCACCAGAATGAAGTTTTCGCTGGTGCAGTAGGTGATGCCGAAGGTCATTTTGTTGTGGTTAAATTTACGGAAATACGGGTCGAGCTTCATGTATTCGAGGAAGTCATGCATCCAGCCCATATTCCATTTGAAGGTAAATCCAAGACCGTCCTCCTCCGGGCTCTTGGTAACGTTCGGCCAGGCGGTGGATTCCTCGGCAATGATGATGGCGCCGTCCTTCCGGCCGCGGATCACGCTGTTTAAATGTTTGAAAAACTCGATGGCTTCGAGGTTTTTGTTGTCGCCATATTTATTTGGTACCCACTGTCCGTCCTGGCGCCCATAGTCTAAGTAAAGCATGGAAGCGACGGCGTCCACGCGCAGACCATCGATGTGGTATTCATCGAGCCAGTAGAGCGCGTTGGCGATCAGAAAATTGGATACCTCGTTTTTGGCATAATCGAAGACCTTGGTACCCCAGTCCGGGTGCTCGCCTTTGCGCGGGTCGGCATACTCATAGAGCGCCTGTCCGTCGAAATCGGCAAGTCCATGTGCATCCTTCGGAAAATGCGCCGGAACCCAGTCTAGGATGACACCGATGCCTTTTTTATGTAAGTAATTGACGAAATACATAAATTCCGTCGGGGTTCCGTAGCGGGAGGTCGGGGCAAAATAGCCGGTTACCTGATATCCCCAGGAGCCGTCATACGGATGTTCGGCGATTCCCATGAGCTCTACATGGGTGTAGCCCATTTCCAGGACATAGTCAGCCAGCTCATGCGCGGCTTCCATGTAAGTGTAATAACCGTCCTTTTCCGGGCGGTTTTTCTTTTTCCAGGATCCTAAGTGAACCTCGTAGATAGAGATTGGCGCCTTGACCGGATCGGTGCCCGCGCGCGATTCCATCCATTTGGAATCGTTCCATTTGAAGCCGCGGATATCGGCGGTCACGGAAGCGGTTCCAGGACGGTATTCTGCCGAAAATGCATATGGATCTGCCTTAAATAAAATCGTTCCTGTGTGCGTGGTGATGGCGAATTTGTAGAGCTGTCCCACGCCAAGTCCCGGTACGAAGAGCTCGTAAATGCCGCTGTCTGCGACCGGCTTCATCGGGGTTGCATCCGGATTCCAGGCGTTGAAGTCGCCGACCAGGCTGACGGCGGCTGCGTGCGGCGCCCAGACCGCGAAATAGTAGCCGTCCTGTCCGCGATATGTATAAGGGTGTGCGCCCAGCTTGTGGTAGAGCTGGTAGTGGCGGCCTTCTCCGAAGAGATACCGGTCAAGCTCGCCGATCACGCCGAGTCCCTCTGTCTTTTGTTTTTTCGATGTGGTTCGTTTAGTAGTGGAAGCTGCTTTTTTCATAAGGTTACCCCTCCGTGATTCCGAGAATAACAGCGCTGTTACCCTCTAATTCTATCTGAATTTTGTTTGTATTCTTATCGATCAAAAACGATTTTCCGGTAATCAGATCCGTAGCTTGTTCCGCTGTCGTGTGGAATGGAAGCGGAACTTGTAAATAAGCGGCGTTGTCATCGTTGTTGGCAGCGGTAAGGATCGCCTGGTGGTCACCGTGTCTGGCAAATGCGTACTGCCGGTTTGTCAGCAGAAGTTCCTGATAACGCCCACCGTGAAGCGCCGGTTCGGCGGCGTGGATGGCGGCGAGTTTCTGGATCAGAAGTGTAAGCGGTGTCACGGTGCCTGCGCTGGTATCTGTGTTTGAGTCTGTGGTGCTTGAAGTGGTTTGGCAGCAGGTGTTTGCGCCTGTGGCGCTCGAAAAGCTCTGGCAGTTGCCATCTGTGCGGATGCCTGTGTTTTGTCCGTCGCTGGTCTGCATTTCTTCTGCAAGCGGTCTCGGCGGCAGGATTTTCGGACGGAGTTCCGTATCAGAGTTGTGTCCGCGGCGTCCCTGAATGCCCCATTCACTTCCATAATAGATGGATGGAATTCCCGGAAGAGTGAACAGCAGCGTGTAAAGCGGCGCAAGATGTGCCGGATTTAACAGTTTGCTTGCGATCCGGTCTTCGTCGTGGTTGTCCACAAAGGTGTAGAGATCCCGCCCCACCGCTTCGAGGCGGCGGACATTGTGTGCCAGTTCGAAATAATTGTGGTCGTTGTGCGCGGAATAGATACTTTTGTGCATCTCGTAGTTGGTGACGGAATGAAGCATCTGCGGATTGACCCAGCGGGCGTATTCGCCGTGGATGACTTCGCCCATCAGCCAGAATTCCGGCTTGATTTCATTTGCCAGCCGGCGCAGTTCCTGCATAAATTCAAAGGAAAGATCGCCCGCGCAGTCGAGGCGGATACCGTCGATGTCAAATTCCTGCACCCAGAAACGGACAGTGTCAAGCAGATAGTTCCGCACTTCCGGGTTTCCATGGTTTAAGCAGGGAAGCTCCCAGATGCCGTGCCAGGATTCGTAGCCGAAGGAATCGCCGAGCGGGCTGCCCCAGCCGAAATTGACGTTCCTGTACCATCCGGCGTAAGGAGACTGGTCACGGTGCGCCTGCAGGTCGCGGAAGGCGAAAAATTCGCGACCGGTGTGGTTGAACACGCCGTCCACGACGACGCGGATGCCATGCTCATGGCAGCAGTCCACGAAAGATCGGAACGAGACGTTGGTCCCCAGCCGCCGGTCGATGAGCCGGAAATCGCGGGTATCATAGCCGTGCGTGGATGATTCAAACAGCGGTCCGATGTAAAGCGCGGAAATATGCAGGCTCTCTAAATAGGGAATCCACTGCATCAGTTCGTCCATGCGGGAATCGGCGGAAACGTCCCTGTTTGTGCCATCCGCTGCCCCATCGGAGACGGGGTAGGGATTGGCAAACGGTGCTCCGGTCATTCCCAGAGGATACATATGGTAAAAGATAGCTTTGTCGTACCAGGCTGTCATGAGAAAGGCCCTCCTTGTGTCGGTTAAATGGTATTTTCCTGTTGTTTAATATGTCGTAAAAGGAACTGATACCGGAGATGTGCGGCTTTCAGTTCGTAGATATAGCAGTCAATCAGAGTCGGATCGACGACCTCTTCAAAATGGTTGAAAACGGTGTTGATCGTGCTCATGGTCTGTCGCAGTTCTGTCAGCAGCTCTGGGTCAGGGTGGGCGGAAAAAATGTCCGTGCTGGTGATACCGGAGCAGTGGGTGCGGTTGTGCTTCATGGTTTGATGCTCTCTTTCTGAATCCTATAAATTGGTACAACGATCAGTATATTCAGAAAATGGAAAGATATGCATCCTGGTTCAGGCGTCCATGGAAAGCACGGATTCCAGCAGATGTCCGAGCTGCATCAGTTTCCGGGTGCTGTCTTCGATTGAGAGATAATAATAATTACAGGTTCCCTCCCGGTGGACATCGATCAGCCCGGCTGTCTTTAAGATCTTCAAATGGTGGGAAACTGCCGGGCGCGACAGGCTGGTCTGTTCGGTGATCTCCCGGACGTTTAAGCCATGCGGACGGGACTGGGCGGGCAGGCTGATTGGACGGTCATTGTTCTTATCAGGCTGATTTTTGTTCACATCGTTGTTTTTTTTGCGCCCCGTGAGGGCTTCGTCCGTCAGCGCTTCGATGATCGTCAGCCGTATTTCATCGCCCAGCGCGATAAAAAGAGGCATACAGGTATGAAAATGCTGTTTGAGTTCTATTCCTTTTTTCATCGCGGCTCCTCCTTCTATAATGGTTTAAAAATTTAAACTAATAGTATTTTACCATTTTTTGTTTCGTCAGTCAATGGAAAGGAAAATGCTGGAATGGGTATTTATAGATAAAAAATAAAGAGATATTTTGGCAATTATTTTCAAATAACGAAATTGTCTAGCTAAAATAATGGGTTCAGATGCACAAAGTTTTTGAGATGTTTTTGGCGCATATTTCGGGTGTTTTGGGATTGACTTTTGATCAAAAACTGTTCATAATGGAGGAACATTCATGGATGGGTTCTTCCATCTGTCACGGGAATCCGGATTTCCCGTTGATCTATTATTAAGATTCTAAAAGTTAAGTTCAGAGAAATGTTCGATAATTTTTCAGGAATGTTTGAAGTGCATACAGGAAATGAATGGAAAAAGGTGGCGGTAAAAGCTGGCGCAGGACTGGCAGCTATCGTTTGCGGCAGGAGTTTTGAAAAGAGGACATACTGTGCAGAAATTGTTCGTTTCATGTATGCGAAAGAGAAGGAGGGGATGGATTGACCTTTTTGCTGCTGTTGTTTACTGGCGGCTGTGCGTTTTGGGATTTGAAAAAACGCCGTATTCCCAATGGGATGCTTCTGCTTGGCGGCCTGTTGTTTCTTTTGATTCGGTTTGGTCTGGGGATGAAGATGGGATATACGGCCGGATGGGACGGGCGGCTGCCGGGATATGGGGCGGCGCTTATGATGGGGATTGGCGAGACTTGTGGATATTTGATTCGTAGCGGGAGTTTACTGATTGTCCTGTTCCCTCTGTATCTGTTTCGCATGATAGGTGCGGGGGACATCAAAATGGCAGCCGTCCTGTTTGGTGCCGCCGGGCTGCGGCAGGGCGGGCGGATTTTCCTGTGCGGGCTGGCAGCTGCCGGAATATGGTCACTTGTATTACTTATCCGGCGTGGGATTGCCAGGCAGCGGCTTACATATCTTGTGTTTTATTTGTACCGGTCCGCGCTTGGGGGAAGCGTCGAGCCGTACTATCTGGAAGCGCGGGATGGAAAAGAGGCATCTTTTTGTCTGGCACCGTGCCTGTTTTTGGGAGTGATTGGGGCGGAGCTGATTCGGTATCTGTAAGGAAAATGGCTTGTGATTAGGGAGGTGGCGGTGCGATGAAGCATATTCTGGCGGTGTATGATGTGGATCCGGTCTATGCGGCGCGGTTTGCAGAGGTAGTTAACCAGAAGGAAAAAATACCGTTTGAGGTGGTGGCGTTCAGCTCGATCGAGCGGCTGCGGGCATTTGCGGCGGAACACCCGGTAAAGCTTCTGTTGTTGGGCGAGCATGTTCCGGCGGAAGAAAAGGAGTCCATCCGGGCGGAAAAGGTTATTCTTTTATCGGATAATGGGGGAAAAACGGTCAGTCCGTCAGTTCCCTGTGTTTACAAATACCAGTCCAGCGATGCGATTGTGCGCGACGTGCTGACCTGGTATGGGGAAAGCCCGGGGGAGCTGCCGGAGGTGTCCGGGCGGGGGCTGGCGAAGGTCTTGGGGGTGTATTCGCCGGTTGGACGGTGTTTAAAGACCTCGTTTGCCCTGACAATGGGAAAACTTTTGGCACAGGAGGAGCGGGTGCTGTATCTGAACCTGGAGGAATTTTCCGGTCTGTCGGTTTTGATGAAAGAAGAATATAAGAGTGATTTGTCGGATCTGCTGTATTTTTACAACGGTGGAAGCTATAATTCGCTTCGTTTGAGCAGCGTTGTCCACACGATGGGGGAGCTGGACTATATTCCGCCGGTGCGCTATCCGGAGGATCTGGATCAGGCGGGAGAGGAGGCAATCGCGGGGCTTATACGGGCAATTGCCGGGGAGAGTGCGTATGATACGCTGGTAGTGGATATAGGAAGCGGGCGCAGGACGGCGCTTTCGGTAATGAAGCTGTGCCGGGTAATCTATATGCCGATCCGGGAAGATCTGGTGTCTTTGGCAAAGCTTAAGGAGCTGGAGCAGTATTTTTCACAGACAGGAAATGGCATGCTAAGGGAACGTATTAAACGCCTGAAGCTTCCGTATCACGGCAGTTTTGGACGGGGCGATTATATTGACCAGCTTTTATGGGGAGAACTGGGTGATTATGTACGGCAGCTGCTGCGGGGAAGCAGTGTGGGCGGATAATGTTCATTGTGGGTTAAATTAGAAGGGGCAAAGTCTTTTGACAGGGATAAATGGAGCGGGATTTTGCCAGTCATTCTAAAGAGTAAACGGTTGTGAGAGAAACAACTGGCAGGGGGAAGTATGCAGGAGCAGAAAATGGTTTTGAGGCAGCGTCTGATGGAGCAGATGGAGAGCCGTATGCAGGTGGAGGATGAGGAGCTGCGCGACCTGATCGACATGGCGATTCTGGAAGCGGCAGAAGGGGCGTATCTGCCGTTAAAAGAGCGGCTTTGTTTGAGAAAAGAGCTGTTTGATTCATTCAGACGGCTGGATATTTTGCAGGAGCTGGTCGATGATCCGACGATCACGGAGATCATGGTAAATGGCGCGGAGCACATTTTTGTCGAGCGGCAGGGGCGTGTGGAAGAATTAGAAAAGCACTTTGATTCGGTAGGGCAGCTAGAGGATCTGATTCAGCAGATTGTAAGCCGTGTCAACCGGACGGTCAATCTGGCGTCTCCGATTGCGGATGCGAGACTGGAAGATGGTTCGCGTGTTCACGTGGTGCTGGCACCGGTGGCGTTAAATGGTCCGATTTTAACGATCCGGAAGTTCCCGGAACCGATCACGATGGAACGTCTGATTGAGTTAAAAAGTATCAGCCGGGAGGCAGCGGCATTTTTGCAGAAAGCGGTCGAGCAGGGGCTCAATATCTTCATCAGCGGCGGAACCGGATCGGGAAAAACGACGATCTTAAACGCCATGTCCGGCTATATTCCACAGGAGGAACGCATCATCACGATCGAGGATTCGGCAGAGCTTCAAATCCGCCATGTAAAGAATCTTGTCAGCCTGGAAACAAGGGTGGATAACCGGGATGGTTCGCAGGAGATTTCCATGCGCGATCTGATCCGGGCGAGTCTCCGAATGCGTCCGGACCGCATCATCGTTGGGGAGGTCCGGGGCGGCGAGGCGCTGGAAATGCTGCAGGCGATGAATACGGGGCACGATGGCTCGCTCTCAACCGGACATGCAAACAGCGCAAAAGACATGCTCTCAAGACTGGAGACAATGGTTCTGATGGCGGCAGAGTTGCCGCTTGCGGCGGTCCGGAGCCAGATCGGTTCAGCGCTCGATCTGATGGTCCATGTCGGGCGGATGCGGGACCGGAGCCGGAAGGTACTGGAGATCACGGAGGTGATAGGCTATGAAAATGGGGAAATCCGCCTTTCTCCCATCTATCAGTTTCAGGAAAGCGGGGAGGCTGATTCCGGACAGGTGGAAGGAGCACTTATCCAGGTTGGCAGATTTGAAGGGCGGCGCAGATTCGCGGGAGGAAGTGCTTTCTGATTACCGGGTTTACCACCTGACGGGGCAGGAGTGGATACGTTACCTTCTGGAGGGAACAGCGGTGTGCGCCGTGACGGCGTATGTATTCTACCGTTCATTTCTGGCGTTCGTTCTGATGCTTCCGGCGGGGATGCTGCGGCCGTTTTTTAAGAGGCGGGAGCTCTGCCGCCGGAGAAAAGAGGAACTGCGGCTCCAGTTTAAGGAAGCGATTCAGATTGTGGCTTCGGCGCTGGCTGCAGGCTATTCGGTGGAAAATGCGTTTATCGCGAGCGTGCGCGATCTGGAAGAACAATACGGAAAAGAGGGGATGATTACCCGTGAGTTTTCATACCTGGCAAGTCAGCTTAAAATGAACCGGACCGTGGAGGTGCTGCTTTCTTCCTTTGCAAAGAGGAGTGGTCTGGGTGAGGTGGAAAATTTCTCTGTTATTTTTACTGTATCCAAACGGAGCCGGGGTGAGCTGGCAAGCGTGGTTCACCATGTCGTTCACGTGATTTCGGATCGCATACAGGTGCGGGAGGAAATTCTCACGATGACGGCAGAAAAGCAGTTTGAACAGAGAATTATGAACCTGATGCCGTACCTGATTGTGCTCTACGTGGATTTGTCATCGCCGGGGTTTTTCTCACAGATGTATGAGACAGCGGTGGGGCGGGTGGTGATGACCGGGTGTCTGGTGGTCTATCTGCTGGCATGGAGGGTATCGGGGAAAATTCTTCAGATTGAGGTGTGAAACATAATGGGGAAAATGGGGAAAAAGCAGGTTTTATGCATTCTTTTGGGGATAATTCTGGCAGTTGTGGGATATCTGGTGGAAAAAAGGGATGGGGCGCTGGAAGAGGGGAACCGGCTGAACCGCTATGCATACGGAGAAGGGGAACGGCAGCAGGAAGTGTGGGTGCGCGGACTGTGGGAGAAGGAGATTCCGGTGGAGATTGCGCTCGGAGAGCGGGAATATGCGGAAGAGGATGCAAAAAAAGCATTGCTGGAGGCGGGAGGTAAACTGGCGGATTTAATTCGGGGAAACAATCCGTCCCTGCAGGAGGTAAGGGAAGATCTACATCTCGTTGGCTGGCTGGAAGAAGAGGGCATCCGGGTCCGCTGGACACCGGAGGATGCGGAATGGATTCAGACAGATGGGACAGTTTTAAATGAAGAATGCCCGGAGAAGGGGATTCAGACAGAACTGACCGCATCCCTGCAGGCGGGGGCATTCAGCCGGGAGTACCGGTTTCCGGTCATGCTATATCCGCCGCTTCGGACGAAGCAGCAGGAAAAAGAGGCAGGTTTTAAGCAGCTGTTAAAGCAGATGGATGAGGCGCAGAGAACGGAAGGTCAGCTGGTTTTGCCAAAGATGTATGAGGGGAAGAATTTATCTTACCGGGTGCGCGGAGACAGGGAATATCTGCTGTTTCCGGTGCTGGGGATTGCGGCGGCAATTCTGCTTCCTCTTTATGAAAAACAGAAGGAGAGTGAGGAGAAAAAGAAGAAAAAGCGGGAACTGATGGAAGACTACCCGGAGATTGTGTCAAAGCTGACCGTATTTTCCGGGGCGGGGCTTCCGGTCCGCCGGGCATGGGAACGGATTGTGCTGGAATACGAGGCGGCATGCCGGGCGGGAACACAGACGGAGCGGGCGGCATACCGGGAAATGGCAGCGGCATATCACCGGATGCAGCGCGGTGTCCCGGAACTGCAGGCATATGCGGAATTTGGTGCGGGCTGCCGTCTGAGACCGTACCGGAAGCTTTCCGGGCTTTTGGAGCAGAATGTCAGAAATGGGGCAGAAGGACTTCGAAAGGCGCTGGAGACAGAGATGGAGTCGGCGTTTGAAGAAGAGAAAGCACTGGCAAGACGCCGGGGGGAAGAGGCGTCCACAAAGCTGATGCTTCCATTGTTTCTGATGTTGATGATTATTATGGTGATGGTTTCAGTCCCGGCGTTTCTGGCGTTTGGGATCTGAAAAATGGGGAGAAAGGAGAAAAAGTATATGGATAAAGCGTATCTGGTAAGAGAAGTAAAATCGTTTCTGATGGACGAGGATGGCGTGGGGGTCATTGAATTAGTGCTGATTCTGGTGGTGCTGATAGGTCTGGTCATTGTCTTTAAAAAGCAGATTAATACGCTTCTTACAAATATCTTTAAACAGATCAACAGCAAGTCGAAGGAGGTATATTGATCCGGGCAGAACGGCACGTTGAAGCAGAAATGGACGTTTGCGGGGGGATCACAGTTTTCCTGAGTTTGATTCTGACCTGTATCTGTGCGCTGATGGGCGGGCTGTTTGAGTCCGCCCGGGCAGCCGGAAGCGGCTGGTATATGCAGATGGCGCTCAATTCCTCCCTGGATTCGCTGATGAGCTGTTATCACCGGGAGATTTGGGATAAATACCGGATTTTTGTGCTGGAATGTGCGGATAAAGAGCGCCTGGCGGCGGAGATGGAGCCGCAGATGGAAACATATCTGGCGGCAGCGCCCTTTTATCCGGTCAGCGGCGGCAAGGCACAGATCGAAGCGATGGATGCGATCACCGGCCATAATGGGGATTTCTTTGCGAAGGAAGTTACCGATTATATGAAAGTGGGTGTCTGGACGCTGGAAAGTGAGGAGTCTGAACTGCCTGAGATGGAAAAACGGATGACGGAAGCAAGGGCGGTTCATGGAATTGCGGAAGGATATCAGGAAAATGGCAGAAAAGTGCTGCGTCTGGAAGAGTCGATCGAGGCGATCGGAGCCTGCCTGCAAAAACAGGAGAAACATCTGGAGGAGATGGAGGCAGCGGTCAGCCAGGCGGATGGAAGCTCGTTCT
This sequence comes from Clostridium sp. AM28-20LB, assembly GCF_003480665.1. Lineage (NCBI taxonomy): Bacteria > Bacillati > Bacillota > Clostridia > Eubacteriales > Clostridiaceae > Clostridium > Clostridium sp. AM28-20LB. Next base: position 23,868 of record NZ_QUJN01000006.1, read on the forward strand.
TTCAATCGGCGGAAAGCTTAGAGAAAGAATTAAAGCAGATTCCGGGGCTGGTTGCGGCGTATGAAAAACAGGCGGACCGGCTTGCGAAAGAATTGCAGGGATCGGAGCAGGGGGCGCAGGAAGCCCAGCCGGATCTGGAAGAAGGCTCCTGGGGCATGGTACAGGAGGAGATGCGGGGGTATCGTTCGTATTTGGATGCGGATGGAGCGCGCCGCCAGGAGGTAAAAAAGACAGAAGAGACGGCTCAAGGAAATGAAGAGGTGGTTGCAGAAGCAGTCCGGAAAGGGAAGGAGATACAGGATTATATCGATGATTGGGAGCCTGACGATGAGGACGATGAGCTGGACGAGGAAGCGCTGTGGGCGCCGGTTCTGACGATCACAGCGGGTTTTCAGAAGGATGGACGTTTCCGGGCTCCGGCAGTCCGAGACAAGAAAAAAATGAATGTGCTGGAAGCAGTCAGCCGCCTGTCGGGGACGGATCTGCTGAGTCTTTGTGTGCCGGCGGGAACTGTGATTTCAGAAAACTGGATTTCGACCGCGGCATTTCCGTCGGCGTTGTATGCAGGCGGAGAGAGCGGAAAGCGGGGGACGACTGGGGATGTCTGGACAGCGGGGCTTGAACGGGCTCTTTTAGATGCGTATGCGGCGCATTTTTTTACCCGGTTCGGGCAGGAAAAGACGGGAAGTATCCATTATGAGCAGGAATATCTCTTACAGGGAAATGCGTCGGAGCGGGAAAATTTAAAACGCACCGTCAATGAACTTCTGGCTGTGCGCGAGGCGGTGAATCTGGCAGCTTTATATGCGGATTCTGAAAAACGGTCGGAGGCGGAAGCATTGGCGCTGGCAATCACGGGGCTGGCGGGAATCACACCGATCACGGCGGCGGCATCCTTCTTTATCATGACAGTCTGGGCGTTTGCAGAGTCGGTGGCAGATGTGAAGGTTCTGCTGGCTGGCGGAAAAATTCCTTTTTTCAAACAGCCGGGGGAGTGGCAGATTTCGCTTTCTGCTCTGACGGAAAAGGGCGCGTCCATCTTTCTGGAAACGGGGACGGATCCTTCATTGAAAAACGGGACAGACGACAGAGGGCTGGACTACCAGGACTGGCTGAAACTCTTTTTTCTGATACAGGGAAAGAGCCGTTTCTGTTACCGGATGATGGATATGATTCAGAACCGCATTTCAGAAAAAGAGCCGGGATTTCGGATGGATCAGTGCCAGTATGGGGTAAGTGTGTCCTATGCGGCACAGGGAACGTTGATACCGCTTCGTAGAACGTCCCAGAAGGAATATTAAACACAATTACAGGGGAGTGGAGGACAGTGTCCTTTTTCAGGAGATGATGCAAGTGAATGTGCCTCTCCAAGTACATAAAGAAAGCCAGTAAAAAAGATGATGACAACTAACCTAACAAAACGAATAAATGAAAGTATCTGTGCGGTCTGGATACCTGTCCTTCGGCGGCATAGAGCCCAAGTAACAAAACGACCCTGGAAAAGGGCATTGTCCTCTGCTTCCCTGTGTGCGAGCCTGACGATTGAGGCGGCGCTTAGTCTGACATTGTTTATGTTTACGGTGATTCTCCTGTCAGTTCCGATGGAAATACTGGATACTCAGAGAAAGGTGCAGACGGTGCTGGAAGTGACGGGGCGGGAACTGGGATGGCAGGTGTATCGGACATCCCATACGGTGCATCCGGCAGAAATGGAGGCGGGAAAAGCGGCAGAGGCAGAAGAAAAGGGAACGGGGGGCTGGTCAGAACTTCCGTCCGGGCTTATCCTGCAGGGATATTTAAAGGAGAAGATTCAGACAGCGGGCGGGAACAAAGTGTCCAATATCCAGTGTGGTGCCAGCCGCGTATCGGAAGATGGAGAATGGATTGACCTGCGCGCCTCCTATCAGGTGCGGCTGCCGTTCTCGGTATTTGCGCTTGACCATGTGACGCTTACTTCCCGGAGCCGGAAGCGGGGATGGATTGGGGCGGAAGGCGGGTATTTCTCAGAGAAAAACGCTTCAGAACCGGAGGAAAAATGGGTCTATGTGGGGCGGGACAGTACGCGCTACCATCTCTCACCTTCGTGCCATTATATATCGAATCAGATCACCGCGGCTGCGTATGCAGATGTAATTTCGGGGGTGCTTAGAAACAGCGGGGGATGCCGTTATAAGGCTTGCAGATACTGTGGAAAGACGGTGTCGGCGGGAGGTCTGGTGTATATTCTTCCGTCCGGCGAGGTTTACCATGGAAAGCAGGACTGTTCGTCATTGGCATATTATGTGCAGAAGGTGCGGCGATCAGAGGTGGAATATATGGGGGTGTGTTCATACTGTGGAAGTGGATAGGTGCGGATGGCGGAAAGAATCAAGGAGGGGTGAGAGGGCGGAGTGATGGAAAACAGTGCAGAGATAAGTTTCATGGGATTTACGCGGATGGATTTGGAAAGTGCAGTATGTTTCCTCTGTGCGGTTGTTTTTTCACTTTTTCTGATGGTCTTTTCCTGGCAGGATTTTCATAGAAAACGGATACGCGTAAGCTGGCTATATGGATTTGGAACGGCAGGAATGGCGCTTACGATGATACGGTGTGTGCTGTCGGTTATAAAAGATGGATGGGATTGGAAAAAAAGTGTGTTGCAGATAACGGTATGGCTTTTGGGAATGCTGCCGGGGATTTTTTTGTTCTGGATGGAGCGGCAGACGAAAGGTGCGGTCGGACTGGGAGATGGCTGCTTTTTTCTGATCACTGGGTGCTATCTGGGGGGATGGCGGACGCTTGAACTTTTGATGGGAGCTGTATTTGTGAGCAGTCTGGCAGGAGGTGTCTGGATGCTTACGGCACTGCTTGGCGGAAAGGGGAATGGTCTATGGGAGAAAATGCGGAAAAAGAAGTTGCCATTTCTGCCGTGTGTGCTTCCGGTGTGGATTTGGATGCTGATAGCATCTCTTGGATGAAGCGGGAGGTTTCTGCCAGTTATACGGTGGAAGCCTCGTTTGTGATGGCGGTTGCATTCTTTTTTATCGCGGCACTGTTAAATGGAGTGTTTGAGGTGCATGGCAGGATTACGGGGCGTTTTGTCCTGCAGGAGGCGATGGAATGGTGCCTGTATCGGGAGGAAAAAACGTTGCGGGGAGATGGAATGACTGTGGGGGAGATAAGCAGCAGAGCTGGACAGCGCCTGCATGGATTCTTCCGGTGCGGAGATGCAGTTTTGACGATCCGGGAAGATGGGGGAGACTTGGACGGAAGGGTAAAGAGCAGTACAGAGACGGAGATATCCCTGCGCGGACAGGAGCCGGAGCGGGCGATCCGTTTGCTGACAGTGTTGGAAAATGCAGAGTGATGGAGGATACGGGATGGAGATTCGGTACAGCCGGGAAATGAATCATAATTATATGATAATCGAAGCGCCGGAGGAAGAAACGGGCTATGCGGTACAGATGCTGTCGGCGAATGCCATCGAAGGGCTTTTGAAGTTCCGGGTCCGCCAGACGGAGGAGGCGAGAGAATATTATTATGAGATAACGTCGAGACAGCCACTTAGACGGGTGTTGGAAAAGCGGACCTTGTCGGGACAAGAACTCCGGTCGATTCTGCTTGGTGTGTTGGCGGTTCTGAAGCGGGTGGAAGAGTACCTGTTAAAAGAGGAACAGCTTTTGCTGGATCCGGAATATCTGTATCTGGAACCCGATCATTTTACTGTGGAATTATGTCTGGTTCCGGGGCATCGGGAAGAGGCGCCGCAGGCGCTCTCAAAACTGCTGGGGTATCTTCTGGAACGTGCGGATCATCAGGATCGGGAGGCTGTTGTATTAGCTTATAATCTGTACCAGATTAGTCTGCGGGAGAATTACGGAACGGCAGATCTGCTGCGCCAGCTTTCGGGGGAAGATCGGATCTTTTCGGCAGAAAAACGAAACGAGGATGAGGGGGATCCTGAGACGGCGGGAGTGTGGGCGGATCGGCAGGAGTGGCTTGAAGCGGAGCAAAATCGGAGGGATACGTTGGAATCTGGATCTGGGAAAATGGCTTTTGACACTCAAACGCCAGCCAGGAAGGATTGGAAATATAGGCAGGAAGCGTTGTATCAGGAGAAAACGACGAAAAAGAACCTGGAGTCGGTAGAGAATTCAGATGAAGTGGGGGAAAAGTCTGAAAGGGCAGGTGGAAAACAAAAGGGACAATGGCAGAACAGGTGGATAAAGGTACTTGGAAGCGTGGTGGCAGCTGGCATTGTGTATTGGTACGTGACAGGAGAAATGGATGTATGGCTGTATGCAATCAGCGGCGGCATCGGGGGAATCGTGTTTTTGAGGGAGACGTTGGCAGCCCGTAGAAAATGGCAGGTATATGGTGGCAGGAAGAAAAATCGAGGTCAGGGAGAGGATAGAGAGGAAAGCACGGAGGTGGATCTATCATATCAAGACTGGCATCAGACAACGCCTGAAAACCGCTGGCAGGTCTATCCGGAGAGTGAAGAAGCTTATCGGCAGGAACTTCGAAGAGAAGAAGAAGCACAGATAGAGCGGGCGAGAGAAGCGGGGACTACGCTTCTGTCTGCCTCAAAGAATGGGGAAGGAACGGTGCGCTTAGAGCCGGTGGAAGCCGGAGGAACAGTGATTCAGATTTCCTATATTCCATTTACACTTGGAAAACATCCGGGGCTGTCGGACGCATGTATTGACCGTCCGACCGTCAGCCGTCTTCATGCGCGGATCGATCAGAAGGAGGGCGTATACATTCTGACAGATCTCAATTCAACCAATGGAACATCGGTCAATGGCTATCCGCTTCAGGCAAATGAAACAGTCAGTTTGGGGAATGGGGATTCCATTTATTTGGCGGATGTCGGATATAAATTTTGGGAACACCGATAAATTGTCTGAAAATATGAAATAATAACCAAAAACACGAAATTGATGTGAATTATTTTGCAAGTACATCAATTTCGCGTTTCTGCAAATTTACATAGAACAAGCCATGGGGATATGCTATAATAAAGGCACTTGACATGGAAGTTTCAAGCCAAGTGACAAAAGAAAATACCGCTTTTCCAGGGAATGGAGAAGCATAGAGAGAAGGAGAGACCGACATGACAGACAAAGAATGTATTTTTTGTAAGATCGCTGGCGGAGAGATTCCATCCTCAACGGTTTATGAAGATGACGATTTTCGTGTGATTCTGGATTTAGGACCGGCATCGAAGGGACATGCGCTGATTCTGCCGAAGCAGCATTTCAAAGATTTATGTGAGCTGGATCCGGCGATTGCGGCCAAAGCTCTTCCATTAGCTGGAAAGATTGGTGCGGCGATGAAGAAAGCACTGGGCTGCACGGGTTTCAATGTGGTTCAGAACAATGGCATATCCGCAGGACAGACTGTTTTTCATTTCCATGTACACATTATTCCGAGATATGAAAATGGACCGGATATGGTGACATGGGCGCCAGGAAAAGCAACGCCGGAAGAGCTGGCAGAAATTAGCAGCTCCATCCGCGAAGAACTGACGCGATAGGAGTTTGGATATGCACCATGAGAATGAAAAAATGGCGCTTTTTGAAGCGCTTTACAGAGAGTACCTGGTACCGCTGAAGAAATATGCGTATAGAATTGGAGTAGGGTACGATGACATTGAGGATATGGTGCATGAAGCTTTCATTGAATATTACAAGCGCTATTCGTTAGATCTGGATCATAAAGTAAAGTTGGTTTTACTGATCCGCATTTTACGGAGCAAGTGGATCGATAACCGGAGGCAGATGCGGCGCCGCGAGATGCTGCATCTGGAAGATCCGGATGCGGAAGAAGAGATTATGAACCTTCTTTTGGAAGGGGAGATAGGAATTCAGCTTCTGGATCAGGAGGTTATCGATAGGGATATCTATTGGAACGTATGGAAGATTGTCAAATCTATGAAGAAGGACTGGCGGGATGTTTTGATTCTCCGTGTTCTGGAGGGCTTGACGGCGGAAGAAGCCTGTGCGGTTTTGAAAATCAAATCAACGGTATGCTGTACACGTCTTTACAGGGCAAAAGCAGAATTGCAGAAGCGCGTGTTGAGGGCAAAGCTGTTTGATATTTAAAAATCACATCGAAGCAGAGCCGTTTCGAATCTGTCCGATGTGATGATAAGCTTACATATTCAGTGTTTTAGTCTTGTACTATACAAACGTAGCAATGCTACTAACTGCGTGTGCAATCATGAATCAGCCCCATGATGGTTTTGACAGCATTGTTTAAGTGGCTTTCAGACATTTTATCAATGAACTGCTGGCGATTTTTATAGGTCTCTTCGATTGCCTGGCTGAGAGTATCTGCGGTTAAAACTTCTTCTTCCAGAACGGTGCTGAATCCCTGTTTTGCAAAGGAGTTGGCATTTAAGATCTGGTCGCCGCGGCTGGCAGCAGCCGACAGAGGGATCAAAATGTTCGGTTTGCGGAGTGCCAGAATTTCGCAGATGGAATTTGCACCCGCGCGGGAGATGATCAGATCTGCCGCTGCAAAGAGATGGCGGAGTGGTTTATCCACATACTCATACTGAACATATCCTTCGGTGCCGATGAGAGACTCATCGAGATTGCCTTTTCCGCAGATATGTATTACCTGATAGGTTTTCAGAAGCTGCGGAAGAATGCCGCGGACAGCCTGATTGACCGTGACGGAGCCGAGACTTCCGCCGATGATCAGAATTACTGGGAGATCGGCAGAAAGATGGGCGTACTGGAGTCCCGCCAGACGATCCCCGTGCAGAAGCTCTTCACGGATCGGGGAACCGGTCAGAACCGCCTTATCTTCCGGAAGATATTTAAGTGTTTCCGGAAAGTTGCAGCATACCTTAGAAGCGGCTGGAATACAGATTTTATTTGCCAGTCCTGGGGTCATATCGGATTCATGGATGATGACAGGCACTTTATAATGCTTGGCAGCCAGAACGACCGGAACAGCGACAAAACCGCCTTTGGAAAAGACGATATCCGGTTTGTATTTTTTCATAAGCTTGCGAGCCTCAAAGTATCCTTTCAGAACGCGAAGCGGATCTGAAAAATTCTTAAGGTCAAAATAACGGCGCAGTTTTCCCGATGAGATTCCATCGTAAGGGATGCTGGCTGCCTCGATCAGGCGGCGCTCAATGCCGTTATAAGAACCAATATAGTGAATCTCAAAGTCTTCCTCGCGCAGTGCCGGAAGCAGGGCGAGATTCGGTGTAACATGACCTGCAGTACCACCGCCGGTCAGAATGATTTTTTTCATAGTAGTTTCCTCCACACATCAGCCGCTGGTTACGGTGTGAGGGGACAACCATAACCTGAAAACAACTGTTTTTATGCTTTATCATACCCGCAAAGGGTTACATTTAGTATAGTAAACGGAAAAAAAGAAAAGTCAACCTAAAAGTTAGGACGAGGACAGAGAGGAGGGATAAAAAGTGAGCAGAAGCCGGCGCGGAAAAAAAGCTGGAGAAGATGCAGAGCGCCTGCTGCAGGAAGCGTTTGGAGTCAGCGAAGATCAGCTGTTGAAGGATTTTATCCTTGCACAGACGGAAGTAAAAGACAGCGACATACCTCCAGAACCAGAAGACGGCTTTGAGAGGTTGATGGCAAAGTTAGAAGCGGAGGTGGGAACAAGCCCGGAAAGTGAAAAAGAATCATCCAGCGAGAACATTGTCAAACTGCACGAAGAAGCTCGCAAACCACGCCGGCTGAAAACGATTGTGAAAGTCTCTGTAGCAGCCGCCGCTATCGCAGTGATGGTTGTGGCGATGGGGATTTCGGCTGGGGCGAAGAGGGAGTATCGGTATGTGGTTAGAGAAGAGGGGAGTGTGCGGAGTGATATTGTATTGAATAATGTGGATATGATTCAAACAGAAGATGCATTAGAAAAAGCATACACAGAAATAGCGAAAAAGACCAAAATCCAAGCGATTAGATTTGCATATATACCTGAAAAAATGCATTATATTAAAACAGATATAGCAAGTACCCGAGTTGTAATGTATTTTGAATATGATAAATATAGGGTAAAGATAATTCAACAGTTTCGGGATGGCGGAAATTCAACCAATATTATTTCTGATCGAAAAAAAGCAATGAAAGTGCATAATGACCTTTTGAATGAAGATATTAATATTCAACAGGCTAAAATAGATAGTGGAGAAATGGAATATAGCTCCATAGTGATAAAGGGGGCTACATACTATCAAATTTCAGGAATTATGCCTCAAAAAGAGTTTAAGAAAATAGTAGAAAATATGTATTTAGAGAAGTAGTACGGAGGGTTTATGAGAAAAAAATTAGTTTCATTTATTTGTGCGGCAGTTATGATGGCAGCAATACCAATGCAGGCTAATGCAGCGGAATTGACGAATGTTAATGGGGTTTCGATCGAAACAGCTGATTATAGTGATTCATATTTTTTGGAAGATGGATCCGCAGAAGGAATTGCAAAAGGTATAGAACAGAGAGGAAGTATCATTGATACAGCAACGGTTCAGATAAGTAATTTGGGAAAGGGAGATATTGGAATTATTATCGAAACATTAGCGCATGTAGAGTGTGATAAAATCAAAAATATTGCAATACTGCAAAGACAAGAGGACGGTAAATGGGTGGAGGTTTCAAGATATATATATGATGCCAAAAAAGAAGATTTTCCAACAGAAGATTTATCAGGAATGACAAATGAATTTACTGTGAAAAATCAAAAGACGGGTTATTATTATAGAGTGGTTGGCGTCCATTACGTTGAATCAAATGGAAAAGGGCAGTCTTTCATGACCAAAACAGATGGAATCAAAATCACCGAATACGGCGACTAATTCTAAACGGGGACCGTGTTACTAAATCTATATTTACAATACTAAATAGTATGAAAAAAGCGATCACATAAATACCCCCACCTGCAACCATCCAGGAATTTTTGGATTCAAAATTCCAGATGTTTTCAGGTGGGGGTTCTTAAACGGTTTTTCATTATGCCAACAGGCGTGAAAGAATCTCCTCAAAGATTCCTATTTCACGTTCGCCTTATACTCCTTCAACGCCTGTGCCAGCTGATCCGGGCAGGAAGTTGGGCGGAAGCCGCACTGGATGCCTTCGATGCGGGAGATTGCCTCGTCAATATCCATGCCATCGATCAGGCGGGCAACGCCCTGTGTGTTGCCGGAGCAGCCGCCGACGAACTGCACATTCTTTACTTTATTATCTTCTACTTCAAAATTAATCTCACGGGAACAGACTCCCTTTGTCTTGTATGTCATGGTAAAACCTCCTCAAAATGGTATGTGTTTTAATCTGCTGTGGCGGGAATCCACCGCAGTAAAATGATTATAGTCTGCCAGTAAAGGTGTTGTCAAGATAACAAAAATCCAGTATACTCATGAAAAGATACGGTGTTACTGTTTGTACAAGGTATACATGGTAACGATGCGGCTGCGCTATTATAAAGTAAATGAACGATTTTCAAATGGAAAATGATGGTGCAGGCACACACTGACTGTAGAGCCGAGTCAGCCAATGGATTTGAGGAAAGAGATGCAGGGGTATAAGCGCAGAAGATCAAATAGTAAGAATTTCTTTTTCTATAAATCTATAAAAGAAAGGCAGAAGAATAAAGAACAGAAAAACAGGAGGGCAAACAGATGTTAGGAATCATCGGAGCGATGGATGAAGAGGTGGCTCAGATCAAGGAGAAAATGACGGATGTTACCGTGACAAGTGTAGCCGGTATGGATTTTTATCAGGGCAAACTGGGCGGAAAGGACGCAGTTGTGGTTCGCTCTGGTATCGGCAAGGTAAATGCAGGTATGTGCAGTCAGATTCTGGCGGATCGGTTCCATATCAGTGCGATTGTGAACACAGGTATCGCCGGTTCCCTGCGTGCAGAGATCAACATTGGCGATATCGTTGTATCGACGGATGCGGTGCAGCATGATATGGATGCGAGCGGATTCGGATACCGGATCGGACAGATTCCGCGTGTAGATACCTTTGCATTTGAGGCGGATGAGAAGCTGCGCGAGCTGGCGATTGAGTGCAACCAGAAGGTAAATCCGGAGATTCAGGCATTTCCGGGACGCGTGGTAAGCGGCGATCAGTTTATCTCGGATAAGGCAAAAAAGGAGTGGTTGATCGAGCAGTTTAGCGCAAGCTGTACCGAGATGGAGGGCGCAGCGATCGCACAGGCGGCATATTTAAACGGAATCCCGTTCCTGATCATCCGTGCCATTTCGGATAAGGCAGATGACAGTGCGGGTATGGACTATGCGGCATTTGAAGCGCAGGCGATCAAGCATTCGGTAAACCTCTTATTAGAGATGGCATCTCGTTATGAGGCATAATTAAATTCATAAGCACGAAAATTTGAAAAACGGCACACCGCATTCTCGTTACTTTCGTGATGAGTTAGGTGTGCCAAATTTTTTGCAAAATACAGAACGTGTGTTTGCCATATGTGGAAACATATGGTATAATTTAATGATATTGCATGCTTAAACACCCATTAAAAATCGAATTAAGGCAGAATTTGACGAACGATTTTCCCCTTTCTCATCTTCACAAAGACTCTTTCGGCGGATATAATAAAGCCACGATGCAGGCGGGATTTGACAGGCGCAAAAAGCAGAATGCAAAAAGCAGATTGTAAAAAGCAAATTGCAAGAGATAAACTGCGAAGCGCCTAAACCTGACCTGTGGCAAGCCACCCGGAAGTGATCCGGAAGTAGAGAAAGGGGAGCTTTTTTATGCTGGAATTTTTACAAACTGGAAAAGCGCTGTCCGTTCTTGCGGCAATCGGAATGATCGGATTTGTCAGCAAGTTGATTACACGGAGCCTCTACAAAAGATTATTAAAAGAAACTGACAACATGGCGATGACCCGGAACAAGAATCTTCAAAATCTGAAGCAGCGGTTGGAAAATACCTGCCGCCTGGGACAGAACATCGTGAACACGCAGGCATATCTGGACAAGCAGATTGACGGATTTTCATTTTTACATATTTCGCTGGATGCGTGGAACGGCGTGTCAATGGAAATGGTGCTTTTAGGGCTTCTGACCGGAGCAGCGGAGGCATTTCTGGCATACTGGTATGAGCTGGATGCGAGCTATATTGTGCTGTATGCGTCGGCAGCTGTCATGAGCGGTCTGTTTCTGGCATTTATCGAGAGCTGTTTCCAGATTGACCAGAAACAGCAGCGGCTGGAAACGGCGCTTTTGGAGTATGTGGATAATTCGGTGTTTCTTCGGGCGGCACGTGAGAAGGAGACACGCGGACAGGAAATGTCCGGAGCTTCTGGTGTATCCGGCGGAATTGCTGGCGTGGACTCGAATGTGCGGGAAATGCCGAAATGGCTGCAGAGTACTCCGCGGGCAGATCGCGGCGTGAGTGGTCGGGATGGTGCTGAAACGGATAACCGGGATCTGGGAGAAACGGAGTTTGAAAAAGGAAAATCGCGGACAGCGATGAGAGTGAATCCGTTCCGTGAGCGGGATGCACGGGCACAGAATCTGATGCGGGCAGTTCGCACTGCACCGCGCGAACCGGAGGAACGGGACAAGCATGAGACAGATGGGCATCTTACGGATCGCCGGATGGTATCAGGAAATGAAACGGAAAACAATACGGGTCCCAGGCAGGAAGCGAAGGAGCGTCCCGGCGACAAGGAAATGGAGTATTTGAAGCAGAGCCTCGACCAGATTGCAGCAAGCCGGGATACGCGGAAAACACGAAATGGCGAGGCAAATGCGGGTGACTGGATGAAAGGTTTGAGCCGCGAGGAGGCGCAGGTTCTGGGGGATATTATGAGGGAGTATTTATCGGGGTTGTAAATGATGATTCCAACTGAAAACTGGTTGCACACGGGTGTCCAGATTGCTATAATAAAGATAAGTTAAGTTTTTGACAAAGTAATCACGCCGCCTGCGGACGGCTGAAATGCAAAGGAGAGGAAACATATGGGAAAAGATGTGATCTTTGATTATTCAAAAGCAGCTGCATTTATTCATGAGGAAGAGATCGCCGGTATCAAGGCGGGCGTGCAGGCGGCAAGAGAGACGCTGGTAGAAAAGACCGGCGCGGGCAATGATTTTCTTGGATGGATCGACCTTCCGGTGGACTATGATAAGGAAGAGTTCGGACGCATCAAAAAAGCGGCGGAGAAGATTCAGAAGGATTCCGATGCCCTGCTGGTAATCGGTATCGGCGGTTCGTATCTGGGCGCAAGAGCGGCGATCGAGTTCCTGTCCCATAGTTTTTACAATAATCTTCCGAAAGAAAAAAGAAAAACACCGGAGATTTACTTCGTTGGCAACAGCATCAGCAGCAAATACATCCATGATCTGATGGATTTGGTCGATGGAAAAGATTTCTCTATCAATATTATTTCCAAGTCCGGTACGACAACGGAGCCGGCGATCGCATTCCGTGTATTTAAGGAGATGCTGATTGAGAAGTATGGTAAAGAAGAGGCAAACAAGCGAATCTACGCGACGACAGACCGGGCGCGGGGCGCACTCAAGAATCTGGCAAATGAAGAGGGCTACGAGTCCTTCGTGGTTCCGGATGATGTTGGCGGTCGTTTCTCCGTCCTGACGGCAGTCGGTCTGCTTCCGATCGCGGTCAGCGGCGCGGATATAGATGCGTTGATGCAGGGCGCGGCAGACGCGAGAAAGAATGCACTGGAGACTCCGTTTGAGAAGAATTCTGCTCTGTTATATGCGGCGGTCCGCAACATTCTGCTCCGGAAGGGCAAACAGGTCGAGATTGTGGCAAACTATGAGCCGAGCCTGCACTATGTATCGGAGTGGTGGAAACAGCTCTACGGCGAGAGCGAGGGCAAGGATCAGAAAGGTATTTTCCCGGCAGCGGTTGATTTAACGACCGATCTTCATTCGATGGGTCAGTTCATCCAGGACGGCGCGAGAATCATGTTTGAGACAGTTCTGGAAGTGGCTGAATCTCCGGCGGAGATCATTTTGAAGAAAGAAGATGTTGACACGGACGGTATGAACTATCTGGCTGGCAAGAGCGTGGATTTCGTCAACAAGAGTGCGATGAACGGCACGATTCTGGCACATACCGACGGCAGTGTGCCGAACCTGAAAGTGACGATCCCGGCGATGGATGCGTACAGCTTAGGACAGCTCTTCTATTTCTTCGAATTTGCCTGCGGCGTCAGTGGATACCTTCTGGGCGTCAATCCGTTCAACCAGCCGGGCGTAGAGAGCTATAAGAAAAATATGTTTGCATTGCTTGGCAAACCGGGCTATGAGGAAGCGAGAGAGGCGCTGCTTAAGAGACTGTAAGGGGCAGGTCTGTAAAAGAATATGCGTTCTGCGGCGTTCACTCTGGCATGTTTCATGAAGGAAACTGCAGCCCGGATCTAAAAATAGAAAACGGAACATAGAATAAAAAACGCTTTTATCAGCAAAAACTGATAGAGGCGTTTTTTGTGTGTAATAGGAAATTTCTTGGAATTCCCCATTACACAAAAAGGCACATTCTTTTATGCCGCAGAACCTCGAAAAAACAATTTTCAAAAATTATAGATAATTTTTACATAAATCGCCTCCTGCATTTTACAGACCATCTTTAAGATAGAATCTGGACACAGCACAAGTGATTTGACAGAAGAGAAGCGCGGCAAAGGACTCCCGATCACGATTTTGACATAGATGGCTGGTTCCAAGGTAAGAGAGACTGGGAGATGGGACACCGCAGCAGGAGGAGAACGAATGAAGGTAAGTATGAGACGTCTGATGGCGCTTGCGATGGCAGGCACGATGACATTGATGGCAGGATGCAGCCAGGCATCCAGCTCGGCGACAGGAAGCAGCGACACACAGATCGCGTCCGGAGAGAGCGGGGCAGAGAAGACGGCATCCGGCGATAAAACGGTGATTGAATACTGGCACTGTAACGCAGAAACCCAGGGAGGTCTGGTCGTAGACGATCTGGTAAAGAAATTTAATGAGGAAAATGACCACATCGAGGTAGTAGCGAAATACAACCCGGATATGTACAAAGGTCTGATGCAGAACCTGCAGGCGGAAGCGGCGACCGGAAATACACCGGCGCTTGTTCAGATTGGCTGGGCATTTCTGGATTATTTCTCCAATAACTTTGACTATGTGGCGCCGCAGGATGCGATTGATAAATTCGACAGCGAGGATGCAAATTTCTTAACCGACAATTTCCTTCCAAATGTCTTAGACCTGGCAGTCAACAGCAACGGCGAGCAGGTCGGAATCCCGTACTCCTTAAGCAGCCCGGTTCTCTACATTAATAAAGATCTCTTAAAAGAAGCGGGCCTTTCCGAAGATGGACCGGAGACCTGGCAGGAAGTACAGGAATTTGCCGAGGCAGTCAAAGAGAAGACAGGAAAATATGGTTTCTATATGCAGGAACCGGCAGACTTCTGGGCGCAGCAGGCATTGGTTGAGAGCGCGGGAGCGGATATGTTGACTGCGGATGCATCCGGCAAGAAAAAAGCAAGCTTTGCAACCGAGGACGGCATTGCGGCAATGCAAATGATGCAGGATATGGTAAAAGATGGTTCTGCCCTTCATGTTTCATGGGAAGAGGGCTGCCAGAGCTTTATCGACGGCAACTGCGCGATGCTTTACACCACCATTGCGAGACGCGCTTCCGTACAGAAGGGGGCACAGTTTGACGTAGCAACTGTGAAATCCCCGCTGTGGAACGACAAGGAGCGCAAGGTTCCGGCAGGCGGCTGTTTCTTAGCCATCACCGCGCAGAGCGACGAGCAGATTCAGGCGGCATGGGAGTTTGAAAAGTATCTTTACAGCGTAGAATCAATGGCAGCATGGACCGAGGGAACCGGTTATGTACCGCCGAGAAAAGATGTGGCAGAGGCAGAAAATGGATTGAAAGATTTTCTGGCTGAGAACACAATGATGAATGCAGCGATTGAGCAGATGGACGGCGTTGTATCATGGACCGCATTCCCGGGCGATGCAGGCCTTGAGGCAGAGCAGCTTCTTCTGGATATGAGAGACCAGATTCTGGGCGGTCAGGTATCTGCGAAAGATGGTATGACGAGCACACAGGATGCGATCAACCAGCTGCTGGATGCACAGTAGGGACAGGCAGCCTGACGCTTGGAACAGCTTTCGGGTGGCAGAAAAATCATTACAAAATTTAGGACAGAAATGAGAATGGGGTTGTTGCGGAATAGCAGAACGTGTTTTGGCAGAATGGACTGCGTGCAGATAAGACGCAGGAAGCGGCCGGAGCGCGAAAGAGCTGTTTGGCGGCAGCCCCTTCATAAAATGCAGGCTCAGGGTCTTTCCAACACCTGCTGTTGTGGCTGGGCAGGCGCCGAAAGATTCCGATAGTACATTAGAATGGAGGAAATAGTTTGAATCGGGAGGACAAAAAACAGGCAGCGCTTGGATATGTTTTTTTGCTGCCGTCGCTCGTCATGTTTGCGGTATTTATGTTTTATCCGCTTTTTTACACGCTGTATTTGAGTTTTTTTGAGTGGAACATGGTAAAGCCGGTCAAGAAGTTTGTGGGACTGGGGAATTATATTTCCGTTTTGAAGGATCCGAATACATGGAAAATCTTTGGCAATACATTCTGGTACATCGTGATTCTTCTGGTGTTTAACTTTGTGATGCCGTACATTTTATCATTCATTCTTTCGTGCGTCATCAAAAAGGGACAGAGTTTTTACAAGGCGGTTTTTTTCCTGCCGAGTGTGATTTCGCTGGTCGTCGGCTCGATTCTGTATACATGGATTCTGAATCCGATTTCGGGTCCGGTCGCGATTGTGGCAGGCTGGTTTGGGCTGAAACTGCCGTTTTGGTCGAAAACGGAGGGCTGGGTCATCGCGGTACTGTGCATTATCACGACCTGGAAGACGTTTGGCTACAATTTCATCAACATTCTGGCGGGCGTCTCCGGTGTCTCAATGGAGGTCATCGAGGCGGCGCGTCTGGAAAATGTGCCGATGTGGAAGATTTTTAAGGATATCGTCGTGCCGATGAGTTCTGCAACTGGGATCTATGTGTTTATTACGACGATCGTGCAGGGACTCCAGTATGTGTTCACGCCGATCAAGGTCGTCACACAGGGAGGACCGAACTATGCCAGCTCGAACCTGATTTATATGTCGTACCATGAGGCGTTTACACTCTATAAAACAGGAACTTCCTCGGCGGTATCGGTCATGACGATGGCACTCTTTATCATTCTTTTGGTGCTGGAATTCCGGTTTGTAGAAAAGGGGGTTTACTATGAAAACTAAAGACAGACAGATCGGCTGGCATCTGTTTCTGGTGGTGGTCGTTTTCCTCCTTCTTATGCCGATCGTATTTGCAATTTCCAACTCTTTCAAGACGATGCAGGAGGCGTTCAACACAGTTTTTCAGGTGATTCCGCTGCATCCGACGCTGGAAAATTACCGGCATGTATTTGACAAACTGCCGTTTGTGAAAATCACGCTGAATACGTTTCTGATTGCATCGACGGTCACGATTTTTAAGACAATCACGGGACTTCTGGCGGCGTATGCGTTCGTCTATTTCCGGTTTAAGGGAAAAGGATTTTTGTATTTTATTATGTTAAGCACGCTGTTCATCCCGTTTACGGTCACGATGATTCCAAATTATCTTCTGATCTCTAAGATCGGTCTGCGCGATCGCATCTGGGGCGTCGCACTGCCGCAGCTGGCGGATGTGCTGGGAATTTTCCTGCTGCGCCAGGCAATGCGTGGAATCCCGCTGGCACTCATTGAGGCGGCGCGGATGGAAAATATCCGGCACATGAAAATCATGCGCGACATTGTGATTCCGCTGGTGCGTCCGTCCATCATTTCCACCGGCATCATTTTCTTTATCAATTCGTGGAATGAATATGTGTGGCCGGTGCTGATCTTAAAATCCAAGGAAAATTATACGCTGTCGCTGGCATTGCAGATGTACATCAGTGCCGAGGGCGGTACGGAATTTACGATCGCGATGGCGGTGTCGGTGCTCACGATGCTGATTCCGCTGGTACTGTATATCATTTTCCAGCGCTATATCGTCAATACATTTGCGGCGTCTGGATTGAAGGGATAACGGGAGATTGCGCTGGACATAAGAAAGGGATAGATTAATTCGATGAAAAATATTGTATTTGAAAATGTTAAAAAAGCGTATGGCAAAAATGTGGTCGTGGAGGACCTCTGCATGGAGGTAAAGGAGGGCGAACGCCTGATTTTATTAGGTCCGTCCGGCTGTGGAAAATCGACGACACTTCGCATGATTGCGGGACTGGAAAATGTGACTGCCGGAAACCTATGGATGCGCGACCAGGTGGTAAATGATGTGCCGTGCGGCGAGCGCGGTGTCTCGATGGTGTTTCAAAACTATGCGCTGTTTCCGCATATGAGCGTCAAGAATAATATCATATATGGTTTAAAAGCGCACAAGATGGATGAGAACGAGATCAATGCGCGCTTAAAAGAAGTCCTCAAAATGCTGGAATTGGAAGGGCTGGAGGATCGGAAGCCGAAGGAGCTTTCCGGCGGACAGCGCCAGAGAGTGGCATTGGCGAGAGCCGTGGTAAAGCGCGCCGACTATTTCCTTCTGGACGAGCCGCTGTCAAACCTGGATGCACAGCTTAGGATGCGTGCGAGAAAAGAACTGGTAAAAATCCATGAAATGTACCACCCGACGTTAGTCTATGTTACGCACGACCAGATCGAGGCGATGACGGTTGGCGATCGGATCGCGCTCATGTACCGGGGCAAGATGGAAATGCTCGATACCCCGTCACACGTGTACAATCGTCCGGCAAGCGTGTTCTGTGCGAAGTTTATCGGTTCGCCGTCCATGAATATCGTGGAGGCGGAATATCATAACGGGGCGCTTGTCATCGGGAAACAGAAGGTAGAACTTCCGGGTATCTGGCAGCGGATCGCCGCGCAGTGCCCGTCGGGACTGCTGTACGCCGGTGTCCGCCCGGAACACGTGATGATGAGCCGCACCCCGCAGGAGCGGTCGATCGAGGGCGTGGTCCGTTACGTGGAGGATTACGGAAACCGGTACGGTGTTTATATTCAGGTTGAGGGAGACAAGAACGAGCTGATTGCCATCCGCGAGGGCGAGATTCCGCAGCCGGGTGAGAAGGTATACATCCATGTGGAGACGGAAAAGCTGCATCTGTTTGAACGCGGGACGGAGAAATCGCTCGGTTACCCGGAGATGGTGATCCGCGCACAGGAAAAGCTGGCGGTGCCGAAATTGGAAAAGGCGATCGCCCAGTAAGAATAGAGATAATAGAGCGAAAAAAGTGTTTTCAAAACAAGATTCTGAACGTATATTTTGAAGAGGAGACATGCAATCATGAGAAAAATTCTTATCAGTACTAATATGTATAAAGGCAGCGAGTTCGGTCAGGTTCTTCCGTACCTCAAACGGTTTCCGGGACAGGTGGGAGTCGAGGTGTTCCCGATGTTTCATGAGGAATGCTTTGAGAAGAACCTGCGGGACGCCATGCCGCTCTTAAAGGAAGTCCCGGTCAGTTTCCATGGTCCATATTATCAGGCAGAGCATTCGGCAGCGGAGGGGACTGTAGAGTATGCGCGCACGATGGAGCTGCTTGAAAAGACGCTTTCGTATGCGAAAGAGCTTTCAAGCAAATATCTCGTTTATCATCACAACAACTGCCGCATCATACCGGGCGAGAAGGAAGACCGCGTCCGCGTTTCCTGTGAAAATTATTACACCGTGAAACAGCTGTGTGAGGAGGCGGGAACCCAGGTGGTCGTGGAGAATGCCGGAGTTCTGGAGCGCGGAAACCGTCTCTTCGATGAGCAGGAATTTATCGATCTGTGCCGCCGGGAACAGTATGCAGTGCTTATCGACATCGGGCACGCCTGGGCGAACGGCTGGTCGCTTAAGCGGGTCGTAAACGCGCTGGCGGACCAGATTGTGGCGTACCATCTCCACAACAACGACGGTGTCCACGACAGCCATCAGAGGATTCATGAGGGAACACTTGATTTTGACGGCTTCTTAAAACTGGCAAAGCAGGCGACGCCGGATGCCGAGTGGGTCATGGAGTATGCGATGGATGTTTCTGGAAATGTGCGGGGGATTGAGGACGATCTGCAGTTTCTTTTGAAAATGGGAAGTGCTGCACGATGACACAGTGGCAGTGAATTTTGCCGAAAAGCCCCGCCTTGTCAACTCTTAAAAAAGCTGATATACTGGACATAAGATTGTGAGAAAAGATGTCCGGAGAGAACATCCGGACACGGTAAAAATGAAATTTGACAGCGGGAAAGGAACGGCAGGATGTTTCGTCTTTGGGGAAAAATGATGAAGGAAAACCGGATGCTTAGGGATATTGTGATCAGCAACGGTGATTATACAATGTCGAGAACGGCGATGGTGTTTGACGCGATCGACCAGATTTGCTATGCCTTTGATCTGGGGCATCCGGTCTGGCTGGATAAGACGATCGAGGAGTTCAAACGCCACGATAAGGCGCGTTTTACCCAGGACAACTTTATCGAGAGCATCGATTTCGATTATCTGGAGATACAGGTGCTGGAAGAATAAAGGGCAGGCAGCCGTTACAAAAAGACAAAGACCGGGAGGGGCGAGATGGCACAGGCGATAACGGATGTGAAAACATTTCTGGAAGACGCCAGACAGGCAGTGGTGGAGCTGGCGGAGTTTGAAAAACAGGAGGAGACGCTTGCTCAGGAAGAGAAAAAGCGTCTGCGCGTGCTGGAGACGGAGCGGAAAGCGGTGGCGGATGCCGTGAATTCGACCGTGAAAAAGCGCCGGGATGAGATTGAAAAAAGCTATGACGATGAGCTTGGGAAGCTGCAGGATAAGCTGAAACGCACGCGGACACGCCGCGAAAAGGCGAAAAACCAGGGCATCAAGGAGCGGATTAAGGAAGAAACGCAGGAGCTTCACGCGCACAACCGAGAGCTTGCCGTGCGGATGCGGACGCTGTTCCAGTCGGATCGTGTTCCATTTGTCTGCAAAAGCCCACTGTACTATGCGCTGTATTTTCCGAGGGGATTCAAAGAATTTCTGACGGTGTTGATTACCTTTGCGATCTGTTTCCTGTTGATCCCGTGCGGCATCTACAAGCTGCTTCCAGAACAGAAGACTTTATACCTGGCGATGATCTACGGCGTGGATGTGGTTGTTTTTGGCGGACTGTATATCCTGATTGGAAACTGGACGAAGGATCGCCATCTGGCGGCGCTGCAGGAAGGACGTTCGATCCGCAGTCTGATCGCGGCGAACAACCGCAAGATCGCGGTGATCACCTCCTCGATCCGTCGGGATCGCAGTGAAGCGCTCTACGATCTGGAAAAATACGACGATGAGATCTCCCAGATGGAGCAGGATCTGGAGGAGACGGCGAAGAAGAAAAAGGACGCATTAAACACCTTCGAAAATGTGACAAAAACCATCCTGACCGATGAGATCACCAGCAACAGCCGTGCAAAGCTCGAACAACTCAAAGAAGGCCATCAGGAGGTCGAGAGCCGCCTGCACTATACCGAGACGGTAATCAAGGAAAAGAGAATCTTTATCACAGATACCTACGAGTGCTACTTAGGCAAGGAATTTCTGAATCCAGAAAAGTTGGACGCGCTAAAACATATTCTGGATAACAGCACAGCCGTTAATTTAAGCGAGGTCATCGCAGAGTACCGCGAACGCGGCGGAAAGTAAACTGTGGAAATTATTTCATAAAAATAAATAATTAGATATAGGAACAACCAGAAAAAAGATGTGACACCGGGCGCTGTAAAGCTGCCTTCTGTCACATCTTTTTTCGTCCGTGTATATATCCTTCAATTTTCGCATAATTTCCTGCCACCCCGCCTATAATAAAGGTAAAACAACCCCTGTCCAACAGGCAGGGAGAAAACAGGACGGTGTGGGAGATGAACAGACGGGGACGCAGCCGGTTCGGTGGCAGTCCGGAGATATATTACTACAATTCAGCCCGCCGGGACGCGGTGGGAGAGCTGGCAGGGCAGTTAAGTGGGCTGATTCAGGAAGAAATGACCCGAAGGCATAAAAAGAAACTGGTTTTCCTCTGCATCGGCACGGATCGCTCGACCGGAGACAGTCTGGGACCGTTGATCGGATATAAACTCAAACAGGAACGGCGGCGCGGTACGCTGGTATTCGGAACACTTGATCGCCCCGTGCACGCGATGAACCTGGAACATTACGTGCAGGTTTTAAAAAATGGGTACCCGGATGCGCTGGTGGTGGCGGTCGATGCCTCGGTTGGCGATGAAAGCCACGTCGGCTATGTCACGCTGGGGCGTGGGGCTTTAAAGCCGGGGCTTGGCGTCTGCAAGGAGCTTCACGCGGTCGGAGATCTCTTTATCACCGGGATCGTGGCGGGCTGCAGCCATTACGATCCGATGATGCTGCAGAGTATCCGCCTGGCACTCGTCATGCAGCTGGCAGACTGCATCAGCGCGGGGATCGGGCTTGTCGAAAATTTTTGCCTGGATGCTGCCTCCGTTTGACAAATTTTGCATGCAATCGGCGTTATGATAGGCGGAAAGAAATTCATCATACTCCTGAAATTACGGAAAATCATGTTACTGTATTTGAGCAGGTATTTTCAGCACTGAAAATGCTGCACGGTGCAGCAATCAAATCATGGAAGCAAGTACAGACCCGGTTTCAGGAGAATCTATCATAGTGGGGTGAACATATGGGAGAATATTCTGGTTCCCGCGCAGAACTGCCGAAAAATATCCGGCAGATCGGCGAGCGGGATGAGGTGGTCCGGTTGTATGTGGAAGATTATGTAAACACGTATTTGAAACAGGTATATCCATCCGGCGGACCGGGACTCCGGGTCGGGCTGCTGCTCGGAAATTCGGATCCACAGCAGGAGGTTCCGTGCCTCTTTGTGGACGGGGCGCTGGAGATGGAGGAGGTTGTGCCGTCCGGGGAGAAGATTGTCTTTTCGGAGGCGGCATGGAAAAAGGCATACCAGCGGATGGAGGAGACATTTCCGAAAAAGACCGTGCAGGGGTGGTTTATCTGCGGCGCGCCGGGGTGTATGTTAAGTCCCCTGACCTACTGGCGGCTGCACAAGCAGTATTTCGGTGGGAAAAACCAGCTCATGTACATAAACAGCGGCGTGGACGGTGAGGCGGCATACTATGTGATGTCGGAGGACGGGTTTTACCGTTTGAAAGGATATCATATATACTACGAGAAAAACCAGATGATGCAGGATTATATGATTCTGCGGAAGGACGCCCGCCGGGTGGAGACAGGCACCGGCGATCGGGTGATCCGCGATTTCCGTAACCGGATGGAAGAGCGGCAGCAGGAGGCGGCGTCGCGTTACGGGACGATCCGGGCGCTGGGGACGCTGTGCGGCGTGCTTTCGGTCGCGGTGCTTGCCGGCGGCGTGGTGCTTTTCGGCAATTACCAGAAAATGCGCGAGATGGAGAGTGTGCTGGTATCCGTCCTTCCGGATGGTGTGCGGGGCACTGCGGACGGGAAAGAGGCGGTCACGGTGGAACAGCTCCGCGGCAGTGTGACGCCGCTTGAGAGCGGCGAGGCCGGCGCGGATGTGGATGCAGACGGAACAACAGCGCAAAACGGAGGACAGGCGCATAAATGGACACTTGAGAGCGCGGCGGATGGAGACACAGAGGGCACTGCCATAGCAGGCAGACAGAATGGACAGGCTTCCGGCGGGCAGAGCGAAGAGGACGGAAAAATGGCGGAGACGAAAGCCCCGTACATTTTGCCGGAGCCGGAGGCACAGCGCGACCTGCCGAATCCGGGCGGCAATTCGACGGCGGGACAGGACTATCCGGTCACAAACTTGAAGCCCGGCGGCACGTACACGGTCGGGGATGGGGAGACGCTCTATGGGATCTGTTTTAAGCTTTATGGCAATATCCGTCATCTGGACGATATCCTTGCAGTCAACCATCTGACCGATGAAAACCGCATTATCGCAGGGCAGACGCTGGTGCTGCCGGATGTGTCCGGAGAATAGCAAAAAGATAATGCCAAACCATCTAAAATAGTGTATAATCAAGATGGCAGTCCAGCTACAGGAGATAAAAAAATGAGTGAGATGAACCCGATTGAACGGGAACAGAAGAAAAAGCAGCTGAGAGGGCGTGTGATCGACACCGCCACGCAGGACATGTTTCCCCGCCGGGGCATAAGCCACGGGGAAAATGAGGAAGAGGTGGCGGAGAAAGCCGAGCGCCATTCCAGACGGAAACGTCTCCGCAAGGTGCTGACGGCGGTGTTAATCGCGGCGCTTTTGGCGGTTGGTTTTATGTATTATAAAGATAACCATGCCTACACGGACTATACGGTGGCGTGGGAAAAAGAGATTGCGGCGAGTGAGAGCAGCACGACGGAATTTGTCCCGTTTGGGGAAAATGTCCTGAAATACACGAAGGACGGAGCTTCCTATCTGGACAAGTCCGGCAAGGCAGTCTGGTCGATGAGTTATGAGCTGAAATCACCGATCTGCTATGTCAACGGCGATTATGCCGTGATCGGGGACCAGCAGGGCAATGATATTTATATTGTGGACAAGACCGGAAGCCAGGGACAGGCGACGACGCTTCTGCCGATCCTGCGCGTCAGCGTATCGGCATACGGCATCGTGGCGGCGCTGGTGGAGGACAGCAATGCTTCGTATGTGACCTTTTTCAAGAAAGACGGCAGCGAGCTTGACTGGGCGATCAAGACGGTTATGTCGGGAAATGGTTACCTGATGGACGTTTCCTTATCGCCGGATGGTACGCAGGTCATGCTTTCCGACCTGTATCTGCAGGACGGGGCACTCAAAAACCGGATTGTATTTTACAATTTCTCCGAATATGGAAAGAATTATCCAGACCGTCTGGTCGGAGGTTTTGATGAGCTGGGAGACAGCATCTGTCCGCGCGTCCGGTTTCTCGACGAGGATCACGCGTGTGCATTTGCGGATGATCAGGTGGCATTTTTCTCTTTGGAAAATGTAACAAGCCCGGCGCTGGTGCGCCAGGCGGAGATCGACGGGGAAGTCCGCGGCGTGGCATGGTCGAAGGACTATGTGGCGGTCATCTCGGACAACACCGAGGGCGGAAGTGAGAGCCGTTTGAGCATGTTTAAATCCGATGGAACCGCTATGGGTACGGCAGATTTCTCGTATTCGTGGCGTAACATAAATATACAGGGCGATTTCGTCATCCTAAATAACGAAAATTCCTGTCGGGTCTACAGTCTGTCCGGCAAGGAGCGGTTTGCCGGGGAGTTTGATTTCTCTGTGGCGCAGGTAACACGCGGCCGCGCGTTCAATTCATTGATTATCAGCGGCGGCGACCGGATGCGCGAGATCCGCCTCAAATAACACACGTTTAGTTTTTAAAATTAAGATACATAGCAGGAGGTTACTTATGAATCAGATTGACACATTATCCGTAAACGCGATCCGGATTTTATCCGCAGACGCAATCCAGAAGGCAAATTCCGGTCATCCGGGACTTCCGCTGGGATGTGCAGCAGCGGCTTATGAACTGTGGGCACATCATATGAACCATAACCCAGCTAACCCGAAGTGGGAGAACAGAGACCGTTTCATCTTATCCGGCGGTCATGGTTCCATGCTGCTGTACTCTCTGCTGCACCTGTTTGGCTACGGAAATCTTTCCAAAGAAGATCTGATGAACTTCCGCCAGTTAGATTCCAAGACTCCGGGACATCCGGAATATGGTCATACCGTTGGCGTTGAGGCGACGACCGGTCCGCTGGGCGCAGGTATGGGTATGGCAGTCGGCATGGCGATGGCTGAGGCACATCTGGAAAGTGTATTCAACAAAGAAAATTATCCGGTAGTTGACCATTACACCTATGTATTGGGCGGCGACGGATGTATGATGGAAGGCATTTCCTCTGAGGCATTCTCTCTGGCAGGTACCCTGGGACTTTCCAAGCTGATTGTTCTCTATGATTCCAACCGCATCTCCATCGAGGGAAGCACCGACATCGCATTCCGTGAGAATGTACAGGAGCGTATGCAGGCATTTGGTTTCCAGACGATCACTGTAGAAGACGGCAATGATATCGACGCGATCGGCAAGGCGATCGAGGCTGCAAAGGCAGATACCGAGCATCCGTCCTTTATCACCATCAAGACGCAGATCGGCTTCGGCTGCCCGGCAAAACAGGGCAAGGCGAGCGCACACGGCGAGCCGCTGGGCGTGGAGAATGTGGAAGCACTCAGAAAGAACTTAAACTGGCCGAGCGAAGAGCCGTTCTTCGTACCGGAAGAGGTATACAAAAACTACTCCGAGATCGCAGAGCAGAAGGCAGAGGTAGAAGCTGCATGGAACGTGATGTTTGCCGCTTACTGCGAGGAATATCCGGAGATGGAAGCGCTCTGGAACCAGTATCACAATGCAAAGGCGGGCGAGGCGCTGAAAGATGACGCCGGATTCTGGGCAAAACAGGAGAAACCGGAAGCAAGCCGTGCGATCTCCGGACGCCTGATCAACTACATCAAGGATGTTCTGCCGAACCTGTTTGGCGGTTCTGCTGACCTAGCACCGTCCAACAAGACTAACATGAAGGATGCGGGCGACTTCTCCAAGGAGGACAGAGCTGGACGTAACCTGCACTTCGGTGTCCGCGAGCTTGCGATGGCAGCGATCGGAAATGGCATCATGCTGCACGGCGGTCTGCGTGCGTATGTATCGACCTTCTTTGTATTCAGTGATTACTGCAAACCGATGGCAAGACTGTCTGCACTGATGGGCGTGCCGCTGACCTATGTATTTACGCATGACAGTATCGGCGTTGGTGAGGATGGACCGACCCATGAGCCGATCGAGCAGATGGCAGCGCTGCGTGCGATGCCGAACTTCCATGTATTCCGCCCGTGCGATGCGACCGAGACAGAGGCAGCTTGGTACAGTGCTGTTACTTCCGAGCACACACCGACCGCACTGGTGCTGACCAGACAGAATCTGGAGCCGATGGCAGGCAGCAGCCGTGAGGCATTAAAGGGCGGCTACATCATCGACGACTGCGAAGGCACACCGGAGTTAATTCTGATTGCCAGCGGTTCCGAGGTAGCTCTGGCGGTTCATGCAAAAGAGACTCTGGCAGCAGAAGGTCAGAAAGTCCGCGTTGTCTCCATGCCGTGTATGGATCTGTTCGAGGAGCAGAGCGAGGAGTACAAGGAGTCCGTACTTCCGAGAGAAGTACGCCGCCGTGTAGCAGTAGAGGCGCTTGGAAGCTTCGGCTGGGACAAGTACACCGGCTTAGACGGCAAGATCATCGCGATGGAAAGTTTCGGCGCCAGCGCACCGGCAGGGCTTCTGTTCAAGAAGTTCGGCTTTACCGTTGAGCATGTGGTAGAGGTGGCTAAGAGCCTGAAATAATGCTGATTTTGGTAAAAAAATAAGATAAAAGACAGGCACCTGTCTGTCGGCAGAAAAGAATGCGGTACCGCTTAAGCAGAAATGCGCCTTTCTCCGGCAGGCAGGTGTATTTTGCTTTCCAAACCTTGCAAAACGGGGATGCATTGCGTATAATAAGAGCCAGCGCAGAAAAAAGATGAGGGCATAGAAGAAAGGCTGTCGGTGCAGCCGTAAGGGAAGGGATCCAGACATGGAAAAAAAATGTATTGGGATAGACGTCGGCGGAACGACGGTTAAGATTGGTATTTTTGAGACGGACGGAACGCTTGTTTATAAGTGGGAGGTTCCGAGCCGCAAGGAAGAGAATGGGGCGTACATTCTTCCGGATGTAGCCGCTTCGATCAGGAAGAAATTGAACGAGCAGGGAATCCCGATGGACGCCGTGATCGGCGCAGGTATGGGATTTCCGGGTCCGGTGCAGCCGGACGGCTATGTGGAGGTCTGCGTCAACTTGGGATGGCGCGATCTGAACCCGCAGAAGATTTTGAGTGAGTTATTAGATGGAATGCCGGTCCGCTCCGGTAATGATGCTAATGTGGCGGCGCTCGGCGAGATGTGGCAGGGCGGCGGCAAGGGCTGCCATGATATCGTGATGGTGACGCTGGGAACCGGTGTCGGCGGCGGCGTGGTACACGATCAGAAGATCGTTGCAGGACG
This sequence comes from Clostridium sp. AM28-20LB, assembly GCF_003480665.1. Classification (NCBI taxonomy): domain Bacteria; kingdom Bacillati; phylum Bacillota; class Clostridia; order Eubacteriales; family Clostridiaceae; genus Clostridium; species Clostridium sp. AM28-20LB. Next base: position 50,982 of record NZ_QUJN01000006.1, read on the forward strand.
CCACGGACTGGGCGGCGAGATCGGTCATATCCATATCCGCGAGGGCGAGAAAGAAACCTGCAACTGCGGCGGACACGGCTGTCTGGAACAGGTAGCGTCCGCGACCGGTATCGCCAGGGAAGCGAGGCGGAAGATGGCGGCAAAGCCGGATGCGTCGGTGATGCGTGCCTACGGTGATGCGATCACCGCAAAAGATGTGCTGGATGCGGCAAAAGCCGGGGATGCACTGGCGCTGGAGGTTATGGACACCGTGTGCTATTATCTCGGATGGGCGCTGGCGACTATTTCGATGACCGTGGATCCGGAGATTTTTGTCATCGGAGGCGGCGTGTCAAAGGCGGGGACTTTTTTAACGGATTGGATTGACCGCTATTACCGTGAATTGACCCCGATCTCTGAGAATAAGGGCGAGGTTCGCCTGGCAACATTGGGAAATGACGCAGGTATCTATGGGGCGGCGAGACTGATCTTAGATTAGGCGCCTTGTTTTGAGTGACAGAGTGCAGGGTAAAGGGTCTGGACGTTTGAAGGAAATAGAGATAGAAAAGCGTTCAGATATGCCGAAAATATGCTGTAGACAAGAGGAGACCCCGGAGCGGTCAAGCATCCGGGGCAATTATGAAAAATCTATGTGCAAAATCACTATAAAACAAATTTGAAAAGTGAAATCTTTTATGCTTTTAGTATAAAAATAAGATATGAATAAAATATGAACACCGTGTAAACAGATTATGAAAATTGGAGATTTTGTACAAAAAAGTTTCACGAATCAGAGGTTTCTCTATCAAAACAGAGGATAGAAAGAAAAATGGCAGAATTTGCAGCGCACGGTGCGAATCAGGAGGAAAAAATGGCAGCAGAAAAAGCAAAGAAAACGATTGTAATTGGACATAAAAACCCGGATACGGATTCGATTTGTTCTGCAATCGGCTATGCGAATTTCAAAACACTTCAGACGGGCGGCGAATATGTACCGTGCCGTGCCGGAGAACTGAACCCGGAGACAACCTTCGTACTGGATTACTTTAAGGTAGATGTGCCGAAACTGATTAAATCCGTTAAAACGCAGGTCAAGGATATTGAGATCCGCGAGACTCCAGGTGTTTCCAAGAATATTTCCCTGAGAAAAGCATGGAACCTGATGCAGGAGGATGGTCTGGTAACACTTCCGGCTGTTACCGATAAGAATATACTGGAAGGTCTGATCACAGTCGGCGATATTACCCGTTCTTATATGAATGTATACGACAGCAGCATTCTTTCCAAGGCATGCACTCAGTATGCAAATATCATCGAGACCCTGGAGGGCGCGATTTTTGTTGGCGATGAGAAAGCGTACTTTGATAAAGGAAAAGTCCTGATTGCGGCAGCTAATCCGGATATGATGGAATATTATATTGAAAAGAACGACCTGGTTATCCTCGGCAACCGCTATGAGTCGCAGCTGTGCGCGATCGAGATGGGTGCAAGCTGTATCATCGTGTGTGAGGGCGCTGGCGTTTCCATGACGATCAAAAAACTGGCACAGGAGCGCGGCTGTACCGTCATCACAACTCCGTATGATACCTACACGGCAGCCCGTCTCATTAACCAGAGTATGCCGATCAGCTATTTCATGAAGACTGAGAAGCTGATCACCTTCGATACAGATGATTTCATCGATGATATTAAGGATGTGATGGCAAGCAAGCGTTTCCGTCATTTCCCGGTACTCGATAAAGAAGGCAAATACAAAGGCCTGATTTCCCGCCGTAACTTACTGGGTGCGCGCGGCAAGAACGTGATTCTGGTCGATCACAATGAGCGCGGCCAGGCGGTAGACGGCATCGAGAATGCCAATATCCTGGAGCTGATTGACCACCATCGTCTGGGTACTGTGGAGACAGTCGGACCGGTCTTCTTCCGTAACCAGCCGCTCGGCTGTACGGCAACAATCATCTTCCAGATGTACCGCGAACAGGGGCTGGAGATCGACAAGACCATCGCAGGTCTGCTCTGCAGTGCGATCATCTCCGATACGCTTCTGTTCCGTTCTCCGACCTGCACACCGATGGATCGGGCGGCAGCGGTTTCTCTGGCTGAGATGGCAGGCATCAAGCTGGATGAGTTCGCAAACCAGATGTTTGAGGCAGGCAGCGAGTTAAAGGGCAAGAGCGATGCAGAGATTCTGTATCTGGATTTCAAGAAATTCTCAGCTGGAAAGACAAACTTCGGCGTCGGTCAGATCAACTCCCTGAATGCAGAGGAGCTTGGAAAGCTGAAGAACCGTATGCTGCCGTTTATGGAGAAGGCGCGTGAGGACGAAGGTCTGGATATGCTCTTCTTCATGCTGACGAATATCCTGACGGAGACGACCGAACTTCTCTGTGTTGGACAGGGGGCGGCACAGGTTGTGGCAGATGCGTTCCACGTAGGTGATGCAAATGAAGAGCTGAAGCAGACGGCAACACTGCCGGGCGTTGTTTCCAGAAAGAAACAGCTGATTCCGGCACTGACAGTGACACTGGAGCAGTAAATCAGATGACAGTGCGCGGACGGGATTGTTTCATACGGAAAATCCAGTGATAGTTCGTGCAGGGCAGGAAGGTCGGACGGAAAGGAAGGATACCATGACATTTGTATATCCGGCGGTTTTTACGCCTAAGAAAGATGGAAAAGGGTATGATGCATATTTCCCGGATTTGGAGTGCTGCGAGGCGGAAGGTCCGGATCTGGAGGATGCGGTGGAAAATGCGCGGGAGGCAGCGTACAACTGGATCAGCCTGGAGCTGGAGGAAGAGGGCGATCTGCCGGCACAGACGCATATCGATGATATGAGCCTGCCGGAAGGAAGCATGGTGAAACAGATCATGGTCCGGATCAAACTTCTCCCGGACAACGATTAAGAGGATATAGGGATGGCACAGAAGAGAGCGGCTGGAAAGCCAGAAGAGCGTCGCCGGGGAGGAGCAAGGCAGAACCCGGAAGGACAGTTGAAAAAACGGATGGAGACCCGGAACACTCCGGGACCGCGCGCCCAGTGGAAGCCGGGCAATATGATTTATCCGGTTCCGGCGGTGCTGGTCACAGTGGCGGACTGCGAAGGAAACAGCAACATCATCACGATTGCCTGGACGGGCACGATCTGTACGAACCCGCCGATGGCGTACATTTCGGTGCGCCCGGAGCGCTATTCTTACCATATGCTGCGGGAGAGCGGTGAGTTTGTCATCAACCTGGCGACGGAGTCGATGGCGTATGCGACCGATTACTGCGGCGTCCGCTCCGGCAGGAATGTGGATAAATGGAAGGAGACAGGGCTCACACCGGTTCCGGCGCAGACGGTGAAGGCGCCGGTGATCGCCGAAAGCCCGGTCGCGATCGAGTGCCGGGTGACCGAAGTCAAGGAACTGGGGTCACATCATATGTTTCTGGCAGAGGTAACGGGTGTCAGCGTGGACGAGCAGTGGCTCAACGAGCGCGGCAGCCTGGAGCTTGCAAAGGCGGAACCGATTGTGTATTCGCATGGCGGCTATTATGGGCTTTCAGAGCTTCTTGGAACATTTGGATGGAGTGTAAAGAAAAAGAAGAGGTGCCAAAGATGAAAAATAATGTAACCTTGATTGGTATGCCGTCCGCAGGAAAGAGCACGGTCGGAGTGCTTTTAGCAAAGAGACTGGGCTATTCCTTTATAGATGTGGATCTGCTGATTCAGGAACAGGAAGGTAAGCGTCTGCGCGAGATCATCGAAGAACAGGGACTGGACGGATTTCTCGATGTGGAGAACCGCGTCAACGCGGGGGTGGAAGCCGAGCAGGCGGTCATCGCACCGGGTGGCAGCGTGATCTACGGAAAGGAAGCGATGGAACATTTAAAATCCATCGGACTGGTTGTCTATCTGAAAATTACCTATGACGAGCTGGTAAAACGCGTCGGCGATGTCAAGGACCGCGGCGTGGCGCTGAAAGACGGCATGACACTTCTGGATCTCTACCATGAGAGGATCTCGTATTTTGAGAAATACGCGGACATCACGATCGACGAGGAAGGTAAAGAGCTGGGGGCGGTGGTTGATGAGCTGCGCGAAATATTGGAAGAGCGCGGTTATGTGCTGGGAAGTGCGCCGGAGGAAGAGTAACAATTTCACATGAGAATGGGGGCAGCCGGTTCTGTCGGACGGGTTTCATAACGGGTTACAGTGAGAAAAAAATCAGTTGCAAAACAGTTGAAAATCCAATACAATAGAATAGTAACCATTTTTATAGAATGTTAACAGTCGGGGGTGCAAAGATGCGGAATCTTTTTTGCATCCCTTTTTTGAAAGGTGTGCGTATATGACTACAGTGAAATCTCTGTCCAGAGAGATGAAATTCTTTCTTCTGGCACTGATTCCGATCTATTTCATTTCAGTGGGGCTGATTATACAGCCGTTTGACTCCATTGTGACTGGTATCTATGAAATCATAAGGGAACCGGATTTCCTGATCACCGATTATATTGCGGTCGGCGGCATGGGAGCCGCGTTTGTCAATGCCGGGATGATGGCGCTTATCAGCATCTACTTTGTCTATAGTCTTGGGATGGAGATGGACGGGCATACGATCACATCCTGCTGTCTGATGTTTGGATTCTCTTTGTTCGGAAAAAATCTGATGAATATCTGGGCGATTTTTCTGGGTGTATTTCTCTATGCAAAATATCATAAAATGCACTTATCCAACTATATTTATGTCGGCATCTACGGAACGAGCCTGTCTCCGATCATCACACAGCTGATGCACGTGGTGGAGCTGCCGCTCTGGCAGCGCTTCTGTGTGACGATTCTGGTGGGAATCTGTATCGGATTCGTGCTTCCACCGCTCGCGACGCATTCCCACTATGCCCATAAGGGATATTCCCTTTATAATGTGGGATTTGCCTCTGGTATCATTGCGACGGTCCTGGTCTCCACGTTTAAGTCCTTTGGAATTGAGACGGAGGCGCGTCTTATCTGGTCCTCCGGCAATGATGCGATGCTTTTAGGGCTGCTATTTGTCCTGTTTGCAGGCATGTCGGTGGTGGCAGTGCTGTGGCGCGGAAAAGATACGCTTTTAGGGTATGAAAAACTCCTTGCGACAACGGGAATCGGCGGTACCGATTACCTGCTGGAATTGGGCGGTGCGGTGACGCTTCTCAACATGGGACTCAATGGTCTGTTTGCGACCTTCTTTGTGCTGGCAGTCGGCGGAAACCTAAATGGACCGACGATCGGCGGAATCTTTACCATCGTTGGATTCAGTGCGACTGGAAAACATTTGCGGAATATTTTCCCGATCATGGCGGGCGTCTGCATTGCGAGTACCGTCCGGGCGTGGGATATCACGAATCCGTCGGCACTTCTGGCGCTGCTCTTTTCCACGACGCTGGCGCCGATCGCCGGAGAGTTTGGAATTTTATGCGGCGTGTTAGCCGGTTTTCTGCACGCGTCGGTGGCGCTCAATGTCGGGATCGTGTATGGGGGCATGAACCTCTATAACAATGGATTTGCGGGCGGTATCGTCGCAATGTTCCTGGTGCCGGTGATCCAGTCGATCCGCGACCGGAGGGCGCGGGCGAAGGGAGATCTGTCGCTGTAAGATTTCCTCTTTTTAATGGAATCTTAACACGAAAGAGGCATAGAGATATTGTATCATTATAAAAACACCACATTTATGATACCTACTAAACATAGAAAGGAATGATACATATTTCAACTTCATTTGCGCTTCTGGTCGTAGCGATTATTATCCTTGTCTGCATCGCGGGAAGCCGTCTTTCGGGGCGGCTGGGGGTGCCGACGTTGTTTATTTTTATTATGCTGGGAATGCTGTTTGGATCGGACGGTATTTTTAAGATTCCATTCGGCAATTTTGCACTGGCGGAACAGGTCTGCTCGGTGGCACTGATTTTTATTATGTTTTACGGCGGGTTCGGCACGCGCTGGAGTGAGGCGAAGCCGGTCGCGGGGCGGTCGATTTTGTTATCCTCGGCGGGTGTAGTGCTGACGGCGTTTTTGACCGGGCTGTTTTGTCATCTGGTGCTTAAGATGGCATTGATGGAAGGAATGCTTCTCGGCGCAGTTCTTGGATCGACCGATGCGGCATCCGTGTTCTCGATCCTGCGTTCGCGCAAGCTGAACCTCAAATACGGCACGGCATCCATGCTGGAGTTAGAGAGCGGAAGCAACGACCCGTTTGCGTACATGATGACGGTGATTCTGCTGTCTGCGATGACGGGGAGTGTGAGCGGCGGTTCGGCGGTTCTGCTTTTGATCCGCCAGCTCGCATTTGGGCTTTTGACCGGCGCGGCGGTCGCGTGGCTGGTGACATGGCTTTTAAAGCGGTATGCCTTTTATGGCGAGGGATTTGACACGATCTTTGTCTTTGCGGCGGCAATCATTTCCTACGCGCTTGCATCCCAGATTGGCGGAAATGGCTACCTAAGCGTGTATCTGACCGGTATTATCCTTGGAAATCAGGAGCTGAAGAACCAGAAAGCGCTGGTTGGCTTCTTTGATGCGTTTACCGGCATGATGCAGATGCTTCTGTTTTTCTTACTGGGACTTCTGGCGTTTCCCTCGCAGATGCCGTCGATCGTGCTTCCGGCGATCGCAATCGCATTGTTTTTAACATTTGTGGCGCGTCCGGCGGCGGTTGGCTTGCTGCTCGCACCGTCGAAACCGCCGATCGGGCAGTATCTGGTTATTTCCTGGGCGGGTCTGCGCGGTGCGGCGTCAATCGTATTTGCGATCATGGCGACGCTCAATGAGGGATATATGAAATATGATATATTCCACATCGTGTTCTGCGTTGTTTTATTTTCCATCATTTTTCAGGGTTCGCTGCTTCCGAAGGTGGCAGAAAAATGCGACATGATCGACAACTCGACCGATGTCATGCGGACGTTCTCAGACTATACGGGCGATATGCAGATTCAGTTCGTGCAGCTTCCGATCGGGGACAATCATCCGTGGAAAAACCGTAAAATCTGTGAGATTGAGATGCTTCCGGGTATGTTAATCACAGTGATCCGGCGCGGCGCGCAGACGATTGTGCCCAAAGGGCAGACTGTAATTCTGGAAGGGGATACCGTCGTCTTGGGTGCAGAGGGCTTTACGGACAGCCAGGGAATCCTTTTAAAAGAGATTCTGATGACACCCGATCACCGCTGGTGTGGTAAGAAGATCGCGGAGGCGCGCTTCTATAAGAATACGATCATTGTGATGATAAAGCGGGGCAGCCAGATCGTCATTCCAGACGGCGGTACGCAGATACTGGAAGGCGACCGGGTGGTTGTATACTCGCAGAAACTGCCGCAGGTGGAAGGGCGTGTGAAACACGAAAGCGGATCGGTCGTATCGGCTGCTGTTCACAAGTAAGCACGTTTGCGTGAACAGTAACGCGGATTCATCGTTACTGTTCACGGGTAGGCACTTTTGGAACCGAAAGTGCCGTAAGAAAACGTGGTGGCAGCAGGAATTTGCCGTATTTGAATGCGAAGCCACGGCAAATTCCGTTACTGGGCACGCATGCGTGAACAGTAACGATTCATCGCAGGAACATGGAAATTTCAGGCAATACTTGCAGTTTGTTGAATTTTAAACTATACTAAAACAACAACGGTTTGCCGGAGGAAAAGAGTATGCAGCAGGGAAATACGAAGGAACGGATTGTAGAGGCTTATATCGAGCTGGAGTCGGAAAGACCGGTCGAGAAGATCACGGTTACGGCGCTGGTTGAGCGGAGCCGGATCACAAGAAAAACATTTTATTATTACTTTAAAGATATATATGATTTGATGGAATACCGGATGGAACGCGAGATGAAGCGCATCATGGAAGAGACGATGAGCCAGCCAGATCCGGAGAAGGCGCTGACACAGCTGTATATGTATATCATGGAAAACCAGAAGCATATCCGGGCATTGTCCGAGTCGGTACAGTTCATGGCGCTGCGCCGTCAGATGGGAGAAAAGGTGTACCAGTATTTTTATAACCATCTGGAGCGGATTGGTATGTTTAAGAACCTGACGATGCCGGAGGCGGCGATGGCGGTGCAGATCATCATTTTCTCGGTTATGGGAGTTGCGTTTGACGCGCCGTTTAAGGATGAGGCGGATGTGAAGGAGCGCGTCGCCACGTTCATGAGCGTGATCCGCAAATGCACCGGGTGCGACCCTATGCAGGTCCGTTAGGAAAGCAGGTTTCCGGCAGTTTTGAGAATTATTGTAACTGTTCAGTAGGTCTGCGCATTTACTGCGCTGACCGTACGAAAACATGGGCCAGCAGGCAAAAATCCCATTGCCGTAGGCAATTTTTAATGGATTTTTGCGCGTGACTGTGAAGGTACTGAACAGTTACGAATTATTGTCAATTAGAAAATGGAACAAGGAAACGCAGGAGGAATCAGCGGTATTTGGTTGGTTTTTCCTGCGTTTTTGCTTTCATGTATCCGGAAAAAACGGTCAGCGGCAGGAAAATTCGGGTTCTATGAAAAAAGATGAACATAGATGGATACATTTTGACAAATTTGTGTACACACCTGTCCGAACTTGGGAGTGGCAAAGTGTATACGAGATGAGTAAAATATAGACTGAGAAAAATTTTTACCAAGAACAAGCATAGATGGAGGAAATTATGAAAAAAAGAGGAAAGATTCTGGCGCTGGCTGCGATTGTAGTTGTTGGCGCTGTCGTTTTGTCCCGATGCGGTCATAAGAATACGGCGGTGGAATATGAATCCCGTCCAACCGTAAGAGTAGAAAATCCGGTTCGTCAGGACATCAGCTTGTACACGGATCTGACCGGACTGGTAGAGCCGCAGTCCCGCGCGAGCGTCATGCCTAAGATGAGCGGCGAGGTGCTGGAGGTTTACTTCCAGGCGGGCGATACGGTCCAGGCAGGGCAGGCGCTGTGCAAGATCGATTCCGACGCGTTGACAGCGTTAAAGCTACAGGTGGATGCGGCTTCCGTTGCCTTAAAGAATGCGGACAGCAATTTAAGCCGTACCCAGGCGCTCTTTGCTGATGGTTTTGTCTCCCAGGAGGCGATGGAGCAGGCACAAAACAGCGCACAGAATGCGAAGATTTCCTATGAATCTGCGAAGAACCAGTACGATCTGCAGGTGAAATACACGACCGTGACGGCGCCGATCGACGGTGTGATCGAGTCCCGGAGCGTCGAGCCGCATGATCATGTATCTCCGGCAGGCGAGATCTGCACGATCTCCGGTGCCAGCCAGTTACAGGTTAAATTCGGCATCACCGAGAAGATCCACCAGACGATGGAGTTGGGCGACAGCGTGACGCTGGAGAAAAATGGTGCGGATTACACCGGTACTGTAACCGAAATCGGATCTATGGTCAACGAGAGCAGCGGCCTTTATGACGCGCGTGCGATGGTGCCGGATGCAGCAGGTCTTACGAATGGTTCTCGCGTAAAAATGACGGTTATCATGGACCATGTCAGCCAGGTGCTGACCGTTCCGGTCGATGCAGTCAGCTATGACAACGGTGCCCCGTTTGTATACCTCTATGAGGATGGAAAAGCGGAGAAGACCGAGATCGAAGCAGGTATCTATGACGATGAAAATATGGAAGTAAAATCGGGTCTGACGAGTGACAGCCAGGTCATCGTGAGCTGGAGCAACGAGCTGGTGGATCAGGGAGAAGTCCTGTTAGCACAGGATACCGATGGCGCGCAGACAGACGGAAACAATGAGACAGCAGCGGAGACGACAGAGGCAGGTGACAAAGAATGATTCGACTGACAAAACTCGCACTGCGGCGTCCGGTTACCATCATTCTCTGTCTGATTACCATCGCGTACTTCGGCCTTCAGTCCGTCATGGGCATGAAGCTGGAACTGACGCCAGAGATGGAGATGCCGATGTTAATCATCGCTACGGTGTATCCGGGAGCCAGCCCGGAGGACGTAACCGATCTGGTTACCAAGAAAGAAGAAGATGCGATCACATCATTGGACTCGGTCGATAAGGTACAGTCCATTTCCCGTGAAAATGTATCGATCGTCATTGTCCAGTATGAGTACGGTACCAACATGGATACCGCATACATTAACCTGAAAAAGGCGATAGATGGCATTCAGAGCGATCTGCCGGACGATGCCAACGATCCGAATATCATGGAGCTGGATATCAACTCGATGGCGACGGTTACGCTGGCAGTCAGCGGCGACGCTGATCAGAACCTTTATACATATGTAGATGACAAAATTGTTCCTGAGTTTGAGAAATTAAGCTCGGTCGGCGAGGTTTCGATTGCCGGCGGTCAGGATAGCTACACCCGCGTGGAACTGATTCCGGAAAAACTGGCACAGTACCACCTGAATATGAATACGGTTGCACAGTTAGTCGGTGCCGCCGATTTCACGATCCCGGCGGGCGATGTCCGGGTTGGAAAACAGGATCTCGACGTCAGTGTCGGCAACGAATTTAAGAGCACGGAAAGTCTGAAAAATGTCGTACTTCCGCTGGCAAACGGTGAGACGATCCATCTTTCTGATATCGCAAATGTCTATGAGGCGCTGGAGGATGCAAGCTCGATCGGACGTTACAATGGCGAAGATGTTATCTCCCTGGGAATCAAAAAACAGCAGAGTTCCACCGCGATCGAGGTTTCCAACCAGGTAACCAAGAAGGTGCAGGAAATTGAAAAGCAGTATCCGGGTCTTAAAATCACCGTGGTAGATGATGCCAGTGACACGCTGAAACAGTCTTTAAGCAGCGTAATCCAGACCCTGATCCTGGCGATCATCCTGTCCATGATCATTCTGTTCTTATTCTATGGCGATTTGCGTGCGTCGGTCATCGTAGGTACGTCCATTCCGATCTCCGTTGTATTGGCGATCATTTGTATGGCGGCGATGGGATTCTCAATGAATATTATTTCCCTGACGTCGCTCGTTCTCGGTGTAGGTATGATGGTTGATAACTCGATCAACGTCCTCGACGGATGTTTCCGGGCAAAGGAAAAACTGGATTTCTATGATGCGGCGCTGGAAGGTACGCGCACGATGATCGGCTCGATCACCGGCGGTACGCTGACAACCTGTGTTGTATTTATTCCGCTTCTGATGTTAAATGGTATGTCTGGACAGCTCTTTACACAGCTCGGGTACACGATCATTTTCTGTATGACGGCTTCCTTATTCTCAGCAGTCATCATCGTGCCGCTCTGCTATATGTTCTGGCATCCGGTTGAGAAGGATCATGCGCCGGCAGGACGTATAATCAAAGGCATCCAGGGCTGGTATCGCAAGCATATGCCGCATGTCATCAAGCGCTATGCGCTTGTATTCGGAACGACTGCAGTGCTGGTTGTCCTGTCCATCCTCATGGCGTCCAGACTGAACCTGGAGCTGATGTCTTCGATCGATGAAGGTATCGTCACGATGACGATCAAGACGAAACCGGGTTATTCGGTATCGGCGATCCGTGACACTGTGCTCGATCTGGAAAATATGGTAGAGACAGACGAGGATGTGGATCATTACCTGATGACATATGGAAACAGTGGTGTCAGCATGACTTCCGGAAGTGATGTGACGCTGAATGCCTACTTAAAAGATAAGAGAAAACTTTCCACGGACGAGGTTATCGAGAAGTGGAGATATGCGACACAGAACTACGTTGATGCGACCATTACCTTGGAACAGGGCAGCAGCAGTATGAGCAGCAGCATGAGCAGCGGTGATTCAATTGAGGTGGATCTGCAGAGTACTGATTACGACACCCTAAAGAAGGCAGCGGATGATCTGGTAACTGAGCTTCGCAAGCGCGAGGATGTTATGCAGGTACATTCTTCTGTTGAGAATGCGGCGCCGGTTATCAAGGTAAATGTGGATCCGGTTAAGGCAGAGGCAGAGGGACTGACCCCGGCCAGCATCGGTTCGATGGTATACAGTAATTTAAGCGGTGTGAAAGCGGCGACGATCTCCGTCAACGGCAATGATCAGGACGTGAAGGTAGAATTTGCGCCGGATCGCTACGATTCCATCGCGAAACTGCAGGGCATGATGATCACGACGGCGACGGGTAATACGCTTCCGCTGGAGGATCTGGCAGAGATCTACTACCAGGATAGCCCACAGGAGATTTCACGAAAAGAGAAACAGTACCAGGTATCGATCACGATGCAGGCACAGGCAGATTATAAGAAGACGGCTGAAAAAGATGTCAAGAGCTTCGTGCAGAACTGGGAATTCCCGTACGGCGTTGAGATGGCGACCAATAGCCTGGATGAGTCGATGGGCGAGGAGCTTTCCGCGTTGGGAATGGCGCTTGTCACAGCGATCTTTCTGATTTTCATTGTCATGGCGATCCAGTTTGAGTCCCCGAAATTCTCCCTGATGGTTATGGCAACGATCCCGTTCAGTTTGATCGGTTCCTTTGGATTCCTGTTTCTGGCGGACTGCCCGATCAGTATGAACTCCATGCTTGGTTTCCTGATGCTGGTCGGTACGGTTGTAAACAACGGTATTTTGTATGTGGATACGGTCAACCAGCTACGGATGGAGATGCCGTTAGACGAGGCGCTGGTAGAGGCAGGTGCGATCCGTGTACGCCCAATCTGCATGACGACACTGACGACCATCATTGCGATGATCCCGAACTGTCTGGCATTTGGTAAGGCGGGCAAGATGATGCAGGGCTTAGCGCTTGTAAACGTCGGCGGTCTGGTTGCGGCGACGATCCTGACGCTGGTACTGCTTCCGTCCTTCTACCGAGTGGTTTATAACATGGGAAAAGGCAAAGAAGATGAGTATGATAAGCTGGACTGCGACTAAGGAAAAGCAGGTTAAGCAGTGAATCTGTCAGGCGGCGGACCCGGGGCGGGGAAGCTGCCTGTACTGATAGAAAAAGGGGGAGAAGAAGATGCCGTCGGAACGATTTAAGCGGTTGCCGGAGGAAAAACAGAAGAAAATCCGGGACGCGTGTATGGCTGAATATACGCGGACAACGATAGAAAAAGCATCGCTCAACCGTATGATAGAAGATGCCGGGATCTCCCGGGGCAGTTTTTATACGTATTTTGACAGTAAATGGGATGTTTTAGGATATCTGTGTGAGAGTTTTATCAATGAATTTTATGAGTGCGGCGTGCGCTGCCTTGAAGAGGCGCAGGGGGACATCTGGGAGATGTTAGGGCAGTTTTTAAACGGTTCGCTTGCCCTGTGCCGCGATGAGAGACGCACCGATTTCATCCGCAACATCATGGAGTGCAGCAGCCGTGAGGCGCTGCTCTTTGATATATTCAGCTCCGATCTGGACAGTCCACGCGCCGTGCGTGGACAGAAGCTGGAACGCGCCGCTTATGAGGCGTGCGTGGGAAAATCCCTGCGGAAGATGGGCTGGGAGGAATATATGAGCTTTTTCCGCATGGCGATGATGTCGATCGCGATGGAGATCAAGAGCTTTCACGACGGAGTCCCGGAAAACCGTATCCGGGAACGGTTTGTCCTGACACTCGGTATCCTGAAACGGGGCGCTGGGATAGAATCGGGAGCGGGCGCGCAGAGCGCCGAAAGGAAATGAAGATGAGTAAGATGAAGAAAAACAGGAAGAAACTGTTTGCCATTCTTTTACAGGCGGCGTTAGTCAGCACAGCTATGACGATGCCGGCATATGCGGCTAAAACACCGGGGATCGGCTCAGATGCGCGGATCGGTGACGATGCGACCGGTCCGGTGCTGACGGGCGGCAATACCGAGATGGAGGAGGAGACTTCCCCGTACACCAAAGAGCAGCTTGAGGACGGGACGCTGGAGTACGGTGAGATCGCATGGCGGATCGAGGGCTACAACAGCACGTATTTAAACCTGCGTTCCCAGCTCTACAGCCAGGCGACCAGCCAGTCGGCGGGAACTGCCCTGGCGGCTGAGGCAAGCGCCCTCATGGAAGATGCGATGGACCTGAAGTCCGACGATATGGATGCGGAGACGAGAGAGCTGTTTGAGGGCTACAAGGCGGCAGCGAGAGAGTTGCGCAAACAGGGGGCAAAGCTTACGAACAAGGAGCTTTCCGGCACCTACGCCCGGACCCTGCGCCAGACGAAGAATAAGTTAGTCAAGGCGGTGCAGAACCTGCTCATCCAGTATGAGGAACTGCTCCCGCAGGTGGAGACAGCGAAAAAGAATGTGGAGATGTGCCAGGTAAATGCGGATGCCGCACAGAAGATGCAGGCGCTCGGCCGTGCTTCCGCGCAGGAGGTTCTGACGGCGCAGAAGGCGCTGCAGCAGGCCAATTCCAGCGCCCAACAGGCAGAAAACGGGGCATTGCAGCTCAAACAGAATATTTTAATGCTACTTGGATTTGACGCGGATGCGTCGGTAACCTTTGCGGATGTGCCGGTTCCGGATGCGTCCCGGATCGCGGCGATGGATCTGGCAGCCGATACACAGGCGGCAGTCAGCGCAAATTATGATTTGATGTCTGTGCGTGCAGCGAAAGCGGAAGGGTCTTCCAACCGCACAGTCAAGAAGCGAAACGTCGCCTATACCGAGGATTCGGTGACGATCACGGTTCAGAACCTCTATGCGGCGGTGGTATCAAAGAAACAGGCGTATGACAGTGCGACGGCTGGATATCAGGCGGCAGCGCAGAGCTACGAGGCGGCAAAGCGCCAGAACGCACTGGGAATGCTCTCAAGAGCCAATTATTTGGGGCTTGAGTGTTCCTGGCTCAGCAGCGTGGCATCGTATAAGACCGCCGAGCTGGAATATACCAAAGCGGTGGAAAATTATGAGTGGGCAGTTAGAGGCCTGATTGTAAGCAAGTAGTTCGTCAGGAATTTGCCGTATTTAAATGCGAAGCCACGGCAAATTCCGTTACTGGACACGTATGAGTGAACCGTAACGTGAATGGGAACAGAAAGGAAGTAGGAACCGGAAATGAAACATAGAAGAAGGAAAACGGCGCTTCTGAGCGCAGCGGCAGCAGCGGTTCTGGTATTGCAGGGATCATTTGCGGCGCTGGCTGCCAGCCCGCAGTTCGCCTACGATGCGGATACATGGGCGAAGCTTCAGGACAATGTGATGGAATACAGCGAGCTGCCGTATCTGGTACAGGAGTACAACCCGACGTATTTAAACAACCAGACAACCTATCAGGCAGGACGCGATACAAAGAATGCGAAGGAAGTGCAGGATAAGCAGTACAATCAGGCAAATGACCTGTATGACAGCGCGGATAACCTGCGGGATCAGGCAGACCAGATTGAGGATTATCTGGCAGTGCCGGGCATGGCAAGTGCGTATGCCAGCCTGATGTCTGCATCGGTGATGGTCGAGCAGAATGCATTAAAAACGCAGCAGTCGGCCGATGCCTCCTACCGTGACAGCGAGATGGACCGTCTGGACTATATGAACAGCCAGGATGCGGTCGTGGTACAGGTAGAGGCAGCGTTTGCGGCGTATAATCAGGTCAAAAAGACAATTCCGCTGATGGAGAAATCGCTGGAACTGCAGGAACTGACACTGCAGATGACTCAGAAACGCCAGCAGCTCGGTCAGGCGACCCAGATTGATGTGTTAAATGCACAGAAATCGCTGCAGTCGCTTCAATCCACATTGACACAGACGAAAGCGGGGCTTCAGACCCAGCACCAGCAGCTCTGCGTCCAGACCGGCTGGACCTATGACGCGGAACCGGATATCCAGGATCTGCCGCAGGCGGATCTTGGACGGATCGCGGCAATGAACCTGGCGGCGGACACACAGACGGCGCTCCAACAGAACCTATCCTTACAGTCCAATAAGCGCGGCTATGCCAATATGGCAGAAGGTTCAGCTGATAAGAAAAACATGGACCGCACCATCAAGAACCAGGAGCAGACGATCCGCTCCAGTATGCAGACACTCTACAACGACATCATGCAGAAGCAGACAGCCCTGCAGCTTGCCGATGCGTCTCTGGCAGCAGAGACGCAGGCGATGAATGCGATGCAGAAGAAGCTGGAGCTTGGCATGGCGACTCAGATGGAGTACAAGAGCGAGGAAGTCTCCGTACTGGAAAAGCAGATCGATAAGGAGACAGCTAACATGAACCTGCAGCAGGCGATCGAGATGTATGAGTGGGCGCTGAAAGGTTATATGAAGTAGGGACAGAAGTTAAGTCTCTGGCACTTCCTCTGCGCGGGGGTTAACGTGGCGCTGGAGGAGCTGTGTATATCGAAAATGATATAATAAAATATTTATAAAACAAGAGGAAAAAAGCGGCGTTTTCTTTCGAATCGCCGCTTTTTTTGGGGAAAAAATAGGTGCATATTGTATGGATTTAACAAAAAATAGCCACAAACTACAGAATACTACCGATTCGGACTGGAAAATACTGGGTTAATAAAAAAATACTTTTGACAATTAACGCAGCATATGAGAGAATAAAAAAGATACTTTCAGTAAGGAGAGAAAATAAGATATGAACAAATCACAACAAAACAAAATCAAGTGGTATATGCTTTCCTTTATGTGTTTCTCCACCCTCTGGGGATTTGGAAACGTTTTAAATGGTTTCGTATACTTCAATGGAACACAGGTTATCTTCTCCTGGATTCTGATGTTCGCACTGTACTTTGTACCGTACGCACTGATGGTCGGAGAGCTTGGTTCCGCATTTAAGAATTCGGGCGGCGGTGTCAGCTCCTGGATTCATGAGACAACCGGCGCGAAGGCTGCATACTACGCAGGTTGGACCTACTGGGCTTGCCATGTCACCTACATCGCATCGAAGGGATCCGGCGGTCTGAAAGCGCTGAGTTGGATGATTTTCCAGAACGCAGAGAAGTATGCGTCCTTTAACACGAAAGCGGTTCAGTTAGTTACCTTTGCGGTACTGCTGTTCTTCTGCTGGGTTGCAAGCCGCGGCTTAAACCCGTTAAAGAAACTGGCTACCCTGGCGGGAACCAGTATGTTTGTCATGAGTATCCTGTACATTCTGCTGATGTTTGCTGCACCGGTCATCAATCCGAACGGTGGTTACCTGTCGGTGGATTTCAGCTTGAAAAACCTGATTCCGCATTTTGATTGGAAGTATTTCAGCAGCTTGTCCATCCTTGTATTTGCAGTCGGCGGCTGTGAGAAGATCTCCCCATATGTAAACAAGGTAGAGGATCCGTCCAAGGGATTCCCGAAGAGTATGATTTTTGCAGCGATCATGGTAATCGTCTGCGCGATCTTCGGTACAATCGCGATGGGTATGATGTTCGATGTATCCTTGGTTGAGGCTAATTTTGACTCTTACAATGCGAATGGACAGTACTGGGCATTCCAGAAACTGGGTGAGTATTACGGCGTTGGAAACCTGATTATGATCATTTATGCAGCCTGCAACGCGATCGGCCAGTTCTCGACGCTGGTAGTCAGCATCGATGCACCGCTTCGTATGCTGCTTGACAACGAGGATGCGCGTCAGTTCATCCCGACCAAGCTCTTAAAGAAAAACAAATTTGGCGCTTACGTCAATGGTATCTGGATGGTAGTCATCCTGTCCGGTTCCATCATTCTGGCTCAGGTTTTGGTTCCGAATGCGGATACGGTTCTGCGCCAGCTGACACAGCTTAATTCGGTTACCATGCCGATGCGTTATCTGTGGGTATTCTTTGCGTACTTCATGCTTCGCAAACATTCAGATAAGTTTGAGCGCGAGTATCGTTTTGTGAAGAACAACGGAGTGGCACTGGGCTTTGGCGCATGGTGCTTTATCCTGACCGCAGCCTGCTGCTTATTAGGTATGTACAAACAGGGTGATCTGTACACAACCATGCTGAATGTCATCACACCAGTCGTTCTGGTAGCACTGGGACTGATTTTACCGGCGATTAAGAAGAGAGAAGGGAAGTCTGCATGATGAATGCTGCGAAGGAATTATTGACTTTTATTGAGAACAGCCCGAGTATGTTTCATTCGATTGAGACGATCAAGGGAATGCTGGATGAGGCAGGTTTTACCTATCTGCCGGAGAGAACTTGCTGGGACGTGAAGCAGGGCGGAACGTATTACACGATCCGCAACCATTCCAGTATCATTGCGTTCCGCGTCGGAAAGGAACTGGGCGATTACCATTTCCAGATGTGCGCCTCCCACAGTGATTCACCGACTTACAAGATCAAGAATGTACCGGAGTTAAATGGTCCGGGCGAGTATCTGCGTCTCGATGTAGAAGCATACGGCGGCATGATCGACAGCACCTGGTTTGACCGCCCTCTGACTGTCGCAGGCCGTGTGCTGGTAAAGGACGGTCAGGGCGTGAGCGCGAGACTTCTGTACATCGATAAAGATCTGTTCATCATTCCGAACGTAGCGATTCATTTCAACCGTGAGGTGAACAATGGATACAAATACAACCGCCAGGTTGATTTATGCCCGCTGTTTTCTGCCGGAGCGCTGAAAAAGGGCGCGTTTGACGCGATGATCGCAAAAGAGCTTGGCGTGGCCGTGGAAGATATTTTAGGCAAAGATCTCTTCCTTGTAAACCGTCAGCCGGGTACGATCTGGGGTTATGCGGACGAGTTCGTTTCCAGCCCGAAACTGGACGACTTACAGTGCGCTTACGTTTCCCTGAAAGCATTTCTGGCGGCGAAGAATGAGCGCGATGTCAGCGTATATTGCTGCTTCGACAATGAGGAGGTTGGTTCCAATACGAAGCAGGGTGCGATGTCCACCTTCTTACAGGATGTCCTGCACCGCATCAACGGTGCGCTTGGCAAGACGCCGGAGGACTACTATCAGGCAGTTGCCGGTTCTTTCCTCGTAAGCTGTGACAACGCACACGCCGTTCACCCGAACCACGGGGAGAAAACGGATGCGGTCAACTGCTCCTGGATGAACAAAGGTATCGTCATCAAGGAGAGCGCGAACCAGAAATACACCACGGACGCATTCAGCCGTGCGGTATTTACGAATGTCTGCAATGAGGCAGGTGTTCCGGTTCAGGTGTTTGCAAACCGCAGTGATATTTTAGGCGGTTCCACCCTTGGAAACCTTTCCAACACGCAGGTCAGCGTCCATGCCGTCGATATCGGTCTGCCGCAGCTTGCGATGCATTCCTGCTACGAAACGGCAGGTGTGAAGGACGTTGAGTACGCAATCCGCGCACTGACGAAATTCTACCAGACCACTCTTCAGATTGAAGGGGCAGAGCGGGTTTGCTTTGAGTAAATATAGTTAAAAGAACAGCCGCTTCGCGAAGGATGAAATGAATCGCGGGGCGGCTGTTTTTGATAGAATGAAAATGGTTAGAAAACGGAAAAACGGTAAATCCAGCAGCGCTGAAACGTTTTGTTTTGATGTTTAATTCGCGAAAATTATTTCCGCAGCAGCTCCGGCGCCATCTCCTGAAACAGCTTCGCGAGCGCCATCGCCGCCCGCGAGCGGTATTTTCCAGCGGGCCAGGCGAGCGCCAGATCGAGGAAAATACCATCTTTCCCGATCCGCAGATAGCGGAACTCATCCCGCATGATGCGGCAGGAACGGTAGGTAAACGCGAGTCCGACCCCCTCCCGCGCCATCGCCGCAGCAAAGGAGGCGGAGAGGTAGGTGTCGAGTCCCAGCGGTTCCACGCCAGCCTCGCGCAGGGAGCGGCGGCCAGTCCGTCCGAGGACGGTGCTGGGCGGTCCCAGAATATACTCAAATGGTGCGGTGTCCTTTAGGTCAATCCACATCTGTTCCGGCTCCGATTCACATGGCTTCGCAAACGCCATGACCGGGTGGTCGGCGGTGGTGGCGATCATGATCTCATCCCGCATCAGGAAATCCACACCGTGTTTGATCCGAACCGGCGGCGCGGCGATCAGCGCCAGATCTAAAAGCCCCTCTAAAATCTTATTTTCCAGATCAATACTGTCCATCTCACAGATCTCCACATGAACCCGTGGATACAGGGCATGGAATTTTTTCAGGACCGGCGGCAGCAGGTAGGTTCCCCGGTAGGTACTGATGCCGAAGATGACAGTGCCGCCCTTTAAATTTTCAATATCCGAAGCCTCGCTGCGTGCCTCCTGGTACTGCTGTAAAATCTGTCTGGCATGGAAAATAAATGCCTCCCCGGCAGAGGTTGGACGGACCCCGCGGGCAGTACGGACGAAAATCGGCGTCCCCAGATCCTGTTCAAACAGGCGGACCGCCTGGCTTAAGCTCGACTGCGCCATAAACAGTTTTTCAGCCGCGCGGGAGATGCTTCCCTCGTTGGCGACGGTTACGATATAGTCTAGTTCCTTTAAATCCATGAAAATCTCCCTTACGAGGTATCGAAATTTCCGATATCTGGTATAACAAATCTTGCCTTTCTCCTATAACAAAAATAGTATAAGATAAAAACAAGCAAAAATCAATGGCAGAGACTGAAGCAGCGGCTGGAAAATCGAATAGGAATCCGGCGAGGGAACGCAGCTTTGAAAAAGTCTCTGTGGACGATTATAAATAGGAGGAATAAGCAAGATGAAACAGGATTTAATGAAGGGTGTTATCGACATGCACGTTCACACGAATCCGGATCTGCGTCTGCGGGCGTATGATGATTTCGAACTGATGGAGGCGGCGATCCGGGTTGGGGCACGCGCTATCGTCATCAAGACGCATCAGGGAACCACGATGGATCGGGCGTATCTGTGCAACCGCCACAACGAAATTGTACACGGGGAAACGAACAATTTTACGATGTTTGGCAGTATTACCTTAAATAAGGTAGTCGGCGGCATCAATCCGAAGGCAGTCGATGTGGCGCTTCGTCTGGGTGCTAAGGTAGTATGGCTTCCGACCCAGTCGGCAAAAAACCATATGCAGAAGATGAATCAGGATCTGAGCCAGTGCGTGGAAGTGGTGAAAGATGGTAAAATTGTACCGGAGCTGCGTTCAGTGTTGGAGCTGATTCGTGACCACAACGCTGTACTGGGAACCGCACATATTGCACCGGAGGAGATTTTCACTGTTGTGGAAGCTGCCCGGGATATGGGAGTAAAAAACATCGTTGTAACCCATCCGGAATGGTGGATTGTAGGCATGAGCCATGAGGATCAGCTTCGTCTGGTAAAGGATTATGACGTTATCTTAGAGCGCTGCTATGCACAGAACATGGGTGGCGGAAAGTACAAGAGCAATCTGGCAGATAACCTGGAGCTTATCAAAGAGGTTGGCTATAAAAATGTCATGGTTGATACCGATGGCGGTCAGACAGAAAATCCGCATTGGGAGCTGGCACTGGCGGAATATATGCAGTATCTGGTAGATCATGGAATTCCGGAGGAGCAGGTGTACCATATGACACACACTATTCCGGCAAAACTGTTGGGCATCGAAGAATAGGGGGACGCATCACATGTTAAGTGCAGTTTTGGTGGCATCCATTGCGGTTGCCGTTATATTGGGATATAAAACGAAAATCAATACGGGATTTTTCTGTATTGCCTTTGCATATTTGATTGGTTGTTTTGGCATGGGATTAAAAACAAAAGAACTGATTGGCTTCTGGCCGGTCAGCACCATGTTCGTCATCCTGTCAGTATCACTGTTTTACAACTTTGCAGCTGTGAATGGAACCCTTGAAAAAATGTCGGCCAGTCTTCTCTATATGTGCCGTAAATTTCCGGGTATGCTTCCCTTTGCATTATTTTTTGTAGCAGTTGTACTTTCTGTTATGGGTGCTGCATACTTTACCGTTCTGGCATTCCTGGCACCGATTACCATCCTTATCTGTGAGGAAGCAAAGATGGACAAGCTGACTGGTGCGGTGGCGATCAACTGCGGTGCACTGGCAGGCGGAAACTTCCCCACAGCTTCGCTGGGCGTCGTATTCCGCGGTCTGATTGATACTGCTTATGAAGCAGAACCGGCATTTGAAGCAACGAATTCCTTTGTAGATGAAATGAAAATTTTTGGTTTCGCGATTGTATTTTCCCTGATTCTGATTGCAATTTTCCGCTTCGGTTTCAAGAGCAACCGCGGTATCGGAAAAGGCGTAACGTTCAATCGCCCGGAGCCGTTTGACAAGAAGCAGAAAACAACCCTGCATTTAATGATTCTGATGATGGTAATTGTCCTGGTATTCCCGCTCTTAAAGATGGCAGTTCCTGGTAATGAACTGATTGGAAAAATTGCTGGAAAGGTTGATGTAGGACTGGTGGCATTCTGCTTTACCATCATTGCACTGCTCTTTGACCTGGCACCGCAGAAGGAAGTGATTGCACGTGTTCCGTGGAACACCATCCTCATGATTGCCGGAGCCGGTATGCTTATCGCCGTTGCAGTTCAGGCCGGTACCATTGATGCATTATCCGCATGGATTGGCTCTAACGTTCCGACAGCCCTGATTCCGCTGGCATTCAGCTTTGTAGGTGCATTTATGAGTTTCTTCAGCTCTACAACAGGTGTTGTAGCACCGGCCCTGTTCCCGCTGATTCCGGGACTTGCGGCAGCAACCGGATTAAATCCGGCAGCACTCTTTGCCTGCACGATTCTTGGTGCACAGAGCAGTGCGATCAGCCCGTTCTCATCCGGCGGCAGCCTGATTCTTGGTTCCTGCGGAAACGAGGAAGACCGAAATCACTTATTCAACCGTCTTCTCTTTGTAGCAGTACCTATCAGCGTTATCTGCTGTGCGGTATATAACCTGATTGTAGCAGTTGTTCTGTAAGGGAAATTTGATTAAGAAGTTGTTTGTTCGAAAAGCTGTCAGCCTGTTCTGGCAGCTTTCGATGAAATATGAAGATTGGAAGTAACTGTTCAGTAGGTCTGCGCATTTACTGTGCGTGACTGTGAAGGTACTGAACAGTTACGATTTGGAAAATCAAGAAGGAGGATAAAGAAATGAGTCATAAAATTACAGTATTTCGCGGCGATGGTATCGGACCGGAGCTGGTTGATAATGTATTAAAAATCTTAAAAGCGGCAGATGCTCAGCTGGAATATGAAATTTTCAATGTTGGTGAGGATGAGTGGAAACGCAATGGTGCCTTGATTCCGGAGGAAGCATATGCTTCCTTCGAGCGCACCAAAGTACTCTTAAAATCCCCGATTACGACTCCGGTTGGAAAGGGCTTCCGCTCTTTGAATGTAACACTCCGCGGACAGTATGACCTGTATGCCAATATCCGCCCGGTTAAGTCCAACGCAGCAGTGAAAACGCCATTTAAGAATGTGGATATCGTGATTTTCCGCGAGAATACAGAAGGACTTTATGTCGGTGTGGAGGAGCAGGTAAATCCGGATACGGTTCATGCAATTAAGATTGTCACAAGACAGGCCAGCGAGCGCATTATCCGCGATGCATTTGAGTATGCGAAAAAGAACGGACGGAAGAAAGTAACCTGTATTCATAAGGCAAATATCTTGAAAATGTCCGATGGCATGTTCCTTTCCATCTTTAAGGAGATCGCAAAGGAATATCCGGAGATTGAAGGCGATGATAAAATCATCGACAATACCTGCATGCAGCTTGTTATGAACCCGAACCAGTTTGATGTTATGGTAATGCAGAACCTGTACGGAGATATTCTTTCAGACCTGTGCAGCGGTCTGATCGGCGGGCTGGGTCTGGTTCCATCCAGCAACATCGGTTCTGACTATGCTATGTTTGAGGCCGTACACGGCAGCGCACCGGATATTGCCGGCAAGCACCTGGCAAATCCGACTGCATTCCTGTGGTCTGCCTGCATGATGTTAGAGTACTTAGGTGAAAATGAAACAGCCGGACGCATCCGCAAGGCTGTGGATGATGTGTTGGCAGAGGGCAAGCACCTGACAAGAGATCTGCACGGAACCGCAACGACAGAAGAATATGTAGAAGCAGTCATTTCAAGACTGTAAAACTTCATACATTCATAGCAAAAGCCCCGGAGTTTTGTAATTCCGGGGCTTTCTATGTTATGCTAAATACTAAGCTTCTGCAATCTCCTGAAGGATCGCAATGATCACTTCTTCCATCCGATAGAAGGATTCCACGTTTACCTCCTTTTGGCTATAAAATAGGGTGATCGACCAGCGTATTTGTAAATGCGACAGCCCCCCTATTTGTGTATAAAAACAGATGACAGCATTATTTACCTATCCCCTTTACCATACACCGTTTCTTGAAGAAAGAAATTCCATAACAGAAAATTTCATCATAATTTCCCTCAAAT
The DNA here is from genome assembly GCF_003480665.1 of Clostridium sp. AM28-20LB. Classification (NCBI taxonomy): domain Bacteria; kingdom Bacillati; phylum Bacillota; class Clostridia; order Eubacteriales; family Clostridiaceae; genus Clostridium; species Clostridium sp. AM28-20LB. Next base: position 75,104 of record NZ_QUJN01000006.1, read on the forward strand.
TCTTTTGCATACATGCGTTCATCGATCTGGCGCAGGGCATTGTCACAGTCATCGCTGAGTTTTTTCAATGTTTTCGAATATTTCGCCTCAAAAATCGCCATTCGTCCACCGTGCAGATCATATACAATCACATCGCTTCGTCCTTCACCGTGTTCACGGTTTGATTCTACGACATATCCGGCTCCGGCAAAAATTCCGGCTAAAAAGGCGTGATAAAAATCTTCTTTATAATCATGGTAGCTGATTGTCATACGCAGCAGGGCATTCATCTCCTGTGTGAGCAGGTCGGTGTTGCCGTGCCATACAGCACAAAATAATTGTTCCCGATTCCAGGTTTGGGCGCTGTCGTTAAACCATTTTAGAATGGTACTTTCGAAGATTTCCCGGATTTCGGCATTCGGAATCATCAGGGCAGTTAAACCATCAGGAAGATTATCGATGCGAGCCTGTGTCAGGTAGCCGGTGAGATACAGGATACTCCACAGATTATCTTCGGAGGAATGGAGGTAATCATATGTCAGATTTTCCTCCACATGCTGGAGAATATAACCGCCAGACAAAAGAGTCTCCAGTTTCATTGTGATATTGCTTCCGGCATAGTCGATGAAAGAACGGATGATTGCATTATCACTGGTATTCTTCCAGTAGCCGATGGGTTTAGCCTGTGGCTTTTTCTGGCAGTCGAGGAGGTAATTCATCACATCCCATGGACAATAGACATCCGAAGCACCGAAGTGATAACCGTCGTACCAGTCTTTGATTTGAGATGCTCGTTCAATCATGCCGGCATCTGAAAGAAGTTTCTTCATATCGACCTGGGTAAATCCAAAATATTCATCCAGTGACGAAGATGAGATTGTATCAGAAACAAAGTTGTTGGTTCCTGTAAAGATACTTTCCTTTGCGATTTTCAGACAGCCGGTAATGGTGGCAAAACGCAGGGTACTGTTATCTTTCAGTGCTGTACTCATGAGAGATTTCATCAGTTCCAGCATCTGGGGATAATAACCATTTGCGCTGGCTTTGGCAAGCGGTACATCATATTCATCCAGAAGCAGAATGACGGGCTTCTGGAAATGTGCCTGCATCATACGCATCAAGAGCAGAATGCTGGTTTTTAACATAGTATCCGTCGGTTTTCCATCGACAATATCGGCAAGCTGTATAAACTCTTTCCGATCATTTTCATTAACCGAAGGGCTGTCTGCCAGATAGCTGTGTTCATTGCAGAGACGGGCAATCTGGGAGCGGAGCATATCCCTGGCAGAAGCATAATCCAGTCCGTCTACATCCTTAAAGGTCAGAAAGAGCGTCGGAAATTGATTCATCCATGCCTGGCATAGATCTGGACGAGATTCGATTTGAAGTCCGGTAAAAAGATTCTGGCTTTTTTTTCGAATATCAAAAAAATTGGCAAGCATACTCATCGCCAGTGTTTTTCCAAAACGACGCGGGCGGGTAATCAGGGTGACTTCCGAGTTGTTCGTCAGAAGATCAGCGATCAGCCCGCTTTTATCAATATAATAATAGCCGTCTTCGCGCAGCTTTTTAAAATCAGAAATACCAACAGGGATTTTTAGGGGTGCCATCGATGATGCTCCTTTCTGAAGATACGGAATTGTTACGAATAACTTTATCATATCATGGGGGAAAGTGGTTGGCAAGATTTTAAAAGAAAGCGGGATGCGCCCATATCCGGAAGAGGTGTATGGGTTTGGAAAATAGCTACTGACCCATCTGCTTCTCCCGTTACTGTTCACACACGTGTGCCCAGCAACGGGATTTTGCCGATGCTACGCATTCCAAATCGGCAAAATCTGCTGTCGGAACTGTATCGTACGGAATTTTCAGTTCAGAAAATTCCTACCTGTGAACTGTTACCTTCTCCCCCAGCTCCTCCGGCAGTGCCTCAAAGAAAATATCCTTCCAGGCACGTTTCAGCTGTTTTTCATGAACCACATAGGGCTGCACGCCGATATATTTGGGGACGTTATTGCTGACAAGGGATTTGGCGACTGCAAGAGCGGCCGCTTTTCCCTGGTCATATGGTCTCTGGGTGCTGAGTCCTTTTACAAATCCTTGATTCATTTCTTCTGCAATCTCAAAATCCAGATCTGTGGTAAAGACAGCAATATCTGTCCGGTTCAAAGCTTTTAGGGCCTTGATGGCGAGCAGGGCGGGGCGGTCCCAGCTCACATAGAGCGCCTGGATATCCGGGTGCTCGTTTATCATCTCATAGCATACCTTGTAGGCATTTTCAATTTGAATAAATCCCTTTCTGGCAGTGATTTCAATGTCGGGATAGGATTCCCTTAATATTTTTTCGGCACAGTTATCACGCTCGGTAGTGCCGTAAAACATGGCGCCGTGGATGATGAAGCCGACTTTGGCGTGCGGTTTTTCTTTCAGGTATTCGCCGATCATGCGCCCTGTATTGGTGCCATTTTCCCGCTCATTGACGGAGATACAGGAGACGTAATTGTTCCGGCTGAAATTCTGCGGGACATTGCTTAAAAAGACCAGCCGCGTCATTTTGGACAATTCCTGAAATGCCGGACCCGTCTGGACATCGTCGGTGGGGATGGCGATGACGGCGTCCGGGTGTTGCATTTTGATGCTTTCGAGCTGCATATTCTGGAGGGCAGGATCAAAATGGGCGTCCATGGTGGAAATAATATCGATTCCGTACTGTTCCAGTTCATCCCGGATGCCTTTCTGATGCAGGGCAGCCCAGGCAGTTCCAGTGTAGTGGAAGGAGATGGCGACGCGGTAATTTCCAGTTCGCAAAAGCTGTTTTTCCTCCTTGGAGAGGCGAATGCTGTCCGGGGAGACGGCGTGTTCACCGAGCGGACCGTTGTCGATGATCCGGGTGGAATCACGCAAAATCAGCTCTACATCTGCATAGCGGGTCAAAGGCGCGCCGGAGAGGTGGTTGATCTCGTCAAAGAGTGCCTGCGAGGTGAGTTCTGCCATCTGGTCGATGTCCCGGTGGATGCAGGATAGCGGTGGGGCGGTCAGCTCGCACCAGAGCATATCGTCAAATCCGATGATGGAAATATCGCGCGGACAGTCTTTTCCCAGCTCCCGCAGCGCCTTGAGAAGAAACATAGTCAGCCGGTTTCCACCGGCGATGATAGCGGTGGGGAGATACCGGGTGATGCTTTTCTGAATATTCAGGCTGATGGTATCACTGGACTGATACAGATTGATCTCCGCGATGCAGGAACTGCTCAGGGTATGGTTGGCGGAGAGAAGCGCCCGCTCATATCCGGCAATCTTGTCCTGTTTGGCGAGGCTGTCTGTTTTTTCTACCAGAAACAGCACATTTTCGTGTCCGCTCTCAAAAAAATAGGAAGTAGCGGAGTGAAATGCTTTGGTGTAATCAAAAAGGATCCGTGGAGTGACATCGTCATCGATGAATCGTTCGACACAGACAAACGGGATACCGGATTCATAGAGAAATGAATAGGCAGCCGGATTGCTGCTTGCCGGGGAGAGAAAGATGCCGATGGTCTTGGCACTGGAGATTAAGTTTTGCAGGATGCTTTTCTCCTCTTCCAGGTTGTCGTTGGTGACGGCGGTGTAAAACTGATAGCCCTGGCTGGTCGCGTAGGACTGCAGCTGATTGCACAGATCGCAGTAGAGCGCGCTCTTGATATTTGGAAAGACAGCGACAATCTGTGAACTGCGTCCGCTGCGGATTTTACGCACCTTTTTTTTGATTTTTTCAGAATATCCACTTTCTTCAATAATAGCTTCGATTTTATCCACCAGTTCCGGGCTGACATAGCGCGTATGGTTGATAACATGGGAAACGGTGGCGATGGAGACGCCTGCCTTTGCGGCGATTTCTTTGATGGTCATAAAACTCCCCCTTGCTGGTACGGATTTAGTCCGGCGGTTCCTGCGCGGCTGGATTTGGATTTGCCGCAGTTTTATATTTCTGTTTTTGATTATAGCACAAAAATTGGGGTAAAACGATAAGATGAATGAAATTTACGTAAAAAATTAAAAGGAACGGTAGAAATGCATAAATATCAATAAAACAGGATGAATATATCGCTGAAATTAGTGCAATATGCCACAAGAGTATTGACGAAAGGGCATGGAATAGAGTAATATCTAGATATCAGACAGGGAGACTCCTTCCAGAGAGAAAATTTTTTACGTAAAAAAACTATAACAATCCGTTTGAAATGCACTAAACAGTGATGAAGTAAGAGGAGGATCAGATTTATGAAAAAAAGTCTTAGATTTACAGCAGCAGGTCTTTCAGTTTGCATGATGGCAGCAATGCTGGCAGGATGCGGCTCTTCCAGCAGTACCGATACAACAGCGGCAGCCGATGCTTCTGAGGCAGCGGCAGATACGCAGGGGGCTGAGGCAAAGACCAGCGATTTATCGTTTGCATTCTGTACGAATACTTTAAACAATACTTTCCAGAGTTCCATTGATGCAAAGCTCAGCGAGCTGTGCAAGGAAAACGGCATTTCCTATACCTGCCTGGATCCGGATTATGATTTAAACAAGCAGCTCAGCCAGTTATCTGACTGTGCAAACAGCGGTTACGATGCAGTATTTGTTATCCCGGTTGACTCCGCAGGTATTACCTCCGGACTGGCTGAGATTGCAGACGCAGGCATTCCGATTTTCAACGTAGATACCGCAGTCATCGATGATGATATCGAACAGTTCGTGACACAGTTCGTTGGAACCAACGCATACATGGCAGGTCAGTTAGTGGGCGAGCAGATGACGAAAGATTATCCGGATGGCGCAAAGATTGCAGTTCTGGATTTCCCGTCCAATGAAAGCTGCGTGGATCGTGTCAATGGTTTCCTTGAGGGTCTTGGCGATCAGAAGGATAAATTTGAGATTGTAGCACAGCAGGATGGCGGTGCAGCGCTCGATCAGTCGATGGGACTGGCTGAGGATATCATCACAGCAAACCCGGATCTGGAAGCATTCTTCTGTATCAATGACCCGTCTGCCCTGGGTGCGGCAGCAGCTATCAAGGCAGCAAACAAGACCGGCGAGATCGGTGTATATAGCATCGATGCATCCCCGGATGGAAAACAGGCACTCTTAGACGGTGAGTTCACCGCAGTTGCATGCCAGGTTCCGCTTCAGATTGCAGAATATGCATTTGACGCAGCTGAGAAATATGTAGGCGGCGATACCGCAATCGATGAGAAGAAAGTATATCTGGATTCCCATCTGGTAGAGAAAGAAGAGGCAGAGAAGACTCTGAACGACTGGCAGTAATGAACTGCGAGGAAGCTTAATAGTTACGTGAAATAAAATAAAACATGGAAAATGCGGCGATGGGGTTCATTGCCGCATTTCTAAAAAACGGAGGGTTCTATGGGAAAAACAATTCTGGAAATGATAGATATCAAGAAAAGTTTTTCCGGGATCTATGCATTGTCAGGGATCAATTTTTCCCTGGAAATGGGCGAGGTTCATGCGCTTCTGGGAGAAAATGGAGCGGGTAAATCAACGCTTATCAAGGTCCTTGGAGGAATTTATAAACCGGACAGCGGAACAATCAAGATTAATGGTCAGGAAGTTGAGATAAATGGTGTTTCGGACGCCCAGGAGAAAGGAATCGGAATCATACATCAGGAGATCGTCCTGGTTCCGTATCTGACGGTCGCGCAGAACCTGTTCCTGGGACGGGAAATCAAGACGAAATTCGGCACCGTGGATATGCGGGAGACGAACCGCCGGGCAGGCGAGATGCTGGCAAACCTCGGGGTCAATATCCACCCGGATACGCTGGTAGAATCTTTGACGATCGCCCAGCAGCAGATGGTTGAGATTGTAAAGGCGGTATCCTTCGACGGACGGATCATCGTCATGGACGAGCCGACGTCCTCCCTTTCCAATGACGAGGTAGAACAGTTATTTGGAATCATTGAGAGATTAAAAGCAAAACAGGTAAGCATTATATATATTTCCCACCGTATGGAAGAACTGTTCCGGATCTCGGATCGGGTTACCATCATCCGCGATGGCGCCTATGTGGGAACGAAAAAAACATCGGAGACGAATGCGAACGAGCTGGTAGCCATGATGGTAGGACGGGAGTTAGAGAGCTTCTATGCCAGAGATTACAACGATCTGGGACATGCAGAAACGGCGTTGGAAGTGAAGAATTTAACCTGTGAGGGTGTGTTCTCAGATATCAGCTTCCGGGTAAGAAAGGGAGAGATCCTGGGATTTGCGGGTCTGGTCGGAGCCGGACGAAGCGAGATCATGGAATGTATCTTTGGAGCCAGAAAATACCAGAGCGGAACCATTCTTTTAAATGGAAAGGAAGTCCGCTTCACGACACCGATCCAGGCAATCAAGGCGGGCATCGGACTGGTGCCGGAGGATCGGAAAAAACAGGGACTTGTCCTTGGCGATACGGTCGGTTTTAACCTCACGCTGGCATCGATTGACTCTTATATTAACGGAATTGCCATCAGCGACCGGAAATGTCAGGAAGTGATTGATTATTATAAAGAAAAGCTTCATATCAAAGCAGTGGCAGACCGGGTGGAACTGGTGGAAGCGGGAAGTCTTTCCGGCGGAAACCAGCAGAAGATTGTCCTTGGAAAATGGCTGGCAATCAAGCCGGATGTCCTGATTCTGGACGAGCCGACGAGAGGCGTCGATGTCAATGCGAAGTTTGAGATTTATTCCGTTATTAATGAGCTGGCGAAGGCGGGTATCGCCGTTATCATGGTATCCAGCGAGCTGCCGGAGATCATCAATATGTGCGATAACGTATGTGTCATCAAGGCGGGAAAAATGACGGGAATGCTCGGAAGAGAAGAACTGGATCAGGAGAGAATCATGCAGTATGCAGCAGGAGGCGAAGAGTGATGAACGGAAAGAAAAGTACAGCAGGCAATTCGGTACTCTCGGTATTTACCGGAAATACAGGAATTATTGGAGTGCTGGTTATCTTATGTGTGGTAGTCGCACTGGCAACCGATAAATTTTTGACACCGAGCAATATCATTTCAGTGCTCAGACAGATTTCCATTAATACATACATTGCACTGGGAATGACGTTGATTATTATTCTCGGACACATCGATCTGGCAGTTGGCGCGATCGTAGCGATGAGCGGAACTCTGACCGTAGGATTTGTAGTTAATCAGGGACTTCCGATTGGCGTGGCGATTGCGGCTGGCATCATCATCGGTGTTGTGGCTGGTCTGATTGATGGTATGGTTGTATCGAAATTCCGTGTTCCGGCATTTATCATTACGATGGCAATGATGAATGTCTGCAACGGTATCGCGTATGTATATTCGGGCGGACAGTCCACCCGTATTACGGATAAGTTTTTCATTGCAATCGGAACGGGTTATCTGTTTAACATTATTCCGCTGCCGGTTGTCTATATGGTTATTTTAATTATCGTATTTAGTTTTCTGCTTTCTAAAACAAAATTTGGTACCTATGTGTATGCAATCGGCGGAAACCGTGAGGCGGCGCGTCTCTCTGGTGTTCCGATCAAGAAAGTCGAGATCATCGTGTTTACATTGTCGGGCGCCCTGGCGGCGTTTGCAGGTCTGGTTCTGGCATCGAGAATGTATTCCGGACAGCCGTCCGTCGGAAGTGGCTATGAGATGGATGCGATCGCAGCCTGTGTCCTCGGCGGAACCTCGATGGCAGGCGGACGCGGACGTATCAGCGGCACAGTATTTGGTGCGATGGTAATCGGTATTATTTCCAATGGTCTGAATCTGATCGGTGTCAGCTCCTACTGGCAGCTGATTGTAAAGGGTCTGATCATTGCCTGCGCGGTTGTACTGGATTCCCAGAAGGGCAATCTGGCACTCCTCAGAAAAAAGAAATGATTCCAAGAGCACATTTAGAAAGGCAAGGAGAGAAGAATGGACTTTTTCAGAAAAATGTCATTTGCGGATTCGACCGGTGACGCGATTCCGTTTTATCATGAAGGTAAATATCATATTTTTTCACTGACATCCCCGCCAGGAACCACGGTATATCCGGCGAGACTGCGTACTACATGGAGCCACTCTGTTTCGGAGGATCTGGTGCACTGGGAGGAGCTGCCGACAGCACTGTATCCGGGCGAGGGCGATGAGCCGGATGCGTCCGGCGTGTGGACGGGATCGGTTATCTACGGCGAAGGAAAATATCACGCATTCTATACGGGTTACTGCCTGACGGCAGAATATCAGCAGACGATCTGCCATGCGACGAGCGAGGATGGTATCACCTGGACGAAGGACGCGGCAAACCCGGTTATCACGCCGATGATAGAGTTATATGAAAAGCTGGACTGGCGTGATCCGTATGTATTTTATAATGAGGAAGATAAATGCTACTGGATTCTGATCTCGGCGAGACGGCTGGATATGCCGGTGACAAGACGCGGCTGTATCGTCCTGTACCGCTCGAAAGATCTGGTAAACTGGGAGTATTATGGTCCGTTGTATTCGGCAGGCAATACGAATTGTCCGGAATGCAGCGAGATGTACAAGATAGGCGATACCTGGTATCTTTCCTATTCCCGCTTTTCCGAGTTTGTCAACACGATTTACCGCACTTCCAAATCTCCGTTTGGACCGTGGAAAAAGCCGAAGAAAGACGGCATCGGCGGACGCCGCTTCTATGCAGCTAAATCCATGCAGGATGACAACGGGCGCCGTTTCTATTTTGCCTGGGCGCATGACCGTGCAGAAAACAGCGACCGCGGCGAGTGGTACTGGGGCGGCACGTTCTGTATTCCGCATGAGGTCGTTGCAACGGCAGACGGACAGCTGGACGTGAAGCTTCCGGAAGAATATGTAAACTGCTTTAAAGAGAAAGTTGACTGGAAATACCTTCCGGTCATGGGAGAATACAAGCTGTATGGAGATACAACGGTTGAGCTGGATGGATGCGGGACAACCTCGTATGGTTTCCTGGAGCAGCCGGAAGAAAAGTTCCTGTTTACCGGCACGGTGATCCCGAAAGAAGCGAATGATTCCTTCGGAATCCTGTTGAAATCCGACTGGGAGGCAAGCGGCTGCCTGTTCTTAGAGTTTGATGTGGCGATGCAGCGAGTGTCCCTTCTGTCCCTGCCGATGGGAGTTGACCCGTTCTGGGAGCAGTCCTGCCAGGCGGTTCCGAAAGCAACGGAACCGGGACCGGATGGCGTGCGCGTGGCAGAGAAAACCTTCGCGATTGAAAATGGCGCGGCAATCGACGTCAAGATTTCGGTGGATCATGACATGGTAGAGGTATTTGTGGGCGAGCAGGTGGCGTTTACCTATCGTATTTTCCGGAAACCGGAGTACGAGCTCGGTCTGCTGGCGCAGGACGCGAAAGTAGAATTTGCAAATATGGCGATTCGGAAGTAAAATTCCTTGTGAGAGACGAACGGATGTGGCTGTCCGCCTGTGAGAGGGCTGGATGGCGGCACCATTGATATAACTTGTAATACGGAGGATGATTCGTATGAGAATAAAAACAGACATCACAGCGCTGGGAGAGCTTCTGATTGATTTTACTCCAGCAGGCGTTTCACAGCAGGGAATGCGTCTGTTTGAGCAGAATCCGGGAGGTGCGCCGGCCAATCTGCTGGCGGCGGCTGCGAAATTTGGAAGGAAGACAGCATTTATTGGCAAGGTGGGTAAGGATATGCACGGTGATTTCCTGAAGGAAACCCTGATCCGGGCAGGTATCAATACGGACAACCTGATTCAGGATGAGAAGTATTTTACCACGCTTGCATTTGTAAGCCTGAAAGAAAACGGGGAGCGCGAATTTGCCTTTGCGAGAAAGCCGGGGGCAGATACGAATCTGTGCATGAAAGAGATCGATCCGGAGCTCCTGGAAAATACGAGAGTATTTCATGTCGGTTCCCTGTCGCTGACCGATGATCCATCCCGGACGGCAACCTATGAGGCGATCAATATTGCTAGAAACAGCGGTGCGGTGATTTCCTACGATCCGAACTACCGGGCGGCGCTCTGGAGTGATCCGGAGACCGCACAGCTTCGGATGCAGTCGCTGATTCCCTATGTAGATATGATGAAGATTTCGGATGAAGAATCCTCGCTTCTGACCCCGTATCAGGACCCGGAGGAAGCGATTCAGTATCTGCTCCGTCAGGGCGTGCACCTGGTGGCAGTGACGCTCGGAAGAGATGGCGCACTGATCGGCAATGAAAATGGAATCGTAAAAGCGGAGGGCTTTTCCTCCCATGCGGTCGATACAACCGGCGCTGGTGATTCCTTCTGGGGCGGTTTTCTCGCCTCCTATCTGCAGGAAGAAACCTCGCCGGAACACCTGACCCGGGCGCAGATGATTCAGTTTGGCAGGGTCGGCAACGCAGTGGCAAGCCTGTGCGTCGAACGCCGCGGCGGAATCTCGGCAATTCCGGAGATGGAGGAGATTGAAGAGAGGCTGAGAGGTTAGAAGAGAAGATAGAGTAAGTAGTTGGTAACTAGCCTCAGATTGGTCATCTGTGAATGACACAAAACCCCAGAGAGCGGCAACTCTCTGGGGTTTTGTTGTGTGACCGTTTGGATATATTAATATTCCTCCACATGCAGCAGATGATGTGCACGATCGGATAGAGGAGCTTCAAGATACTCGTCATACAGTGTCTGAACGGCCTTGTTTTCATGGCTGAAGCGGATTGCGCTGTTTACATCATAAGCACGCAGGCACTGGTCGCGGTCTGCGCAGTCCTTCGGCTTATTCTGGAAGGATGGGCGGATCGGCTGACCGCCGCCGTTGATACAGCCGCTCGGACATGCCATGACTTCAACGAAATCATAGTGGCATTCGCCGCGTTTCATCGCCTGAATGAGGCGTCTGGCCTCTCCTAGGCTGCTGAGTGCTGCACAGTGCAGTTTCACACCCTTGATATCGATTTCCAGTTCCTTAAAGGAACCGATCTGGCGCAGAACCTTCAGCGGACTCTGCTCGTCGATCTCCGGATTTTCACCGGTTACGGTGTGGTAAGCGGTACGAAGCGCTGCTTCCAGTACGCCGCCGCTGGCACCGAAGATCACACCGGCTCCGGTTGCTTCACCGAGAGGATCGTCAAAATCGCACTCCGGAAGTCTGGATACATCGATATGATCGGCCTTGATGAGACGGCATATCTCACGGGTGGTCAGAACATAATCAATATCTTGTCCGGTTCCGGCGCTGTCCATGCCCGGAAGAGTCAGTTCGCGCTTCTTGGACATACACGGCATGATGGAAACACAGGTGATATTTTCCGGTGCAATGCCTTTTTTCTGTGCAAAATAAGTTTTGATGACAGCACCGAACATCTGCTGCGGGGACTTGGCAGTGGAAAGCTGCGGCAGAAGCTCCGGATACTGGCTCTTTGCAAAGCTGACCCAGCCAGGGCAGCAGGAGGTGAACATAGGCCAGCTGTATTTATCCGGCTGCTGTAAGCGGGCTAAAAGCTCGTTGCTTTCCTCCATAATGGTCAGGTCGGCTGCAAAGTCAACATCGAATACATAGTCAAATCCAACGGATTTTAAGGTGGATACGAAACGTCTGTCAGTAGCAAATTCCGGCGAAAGACCAAATTCTTCACCCCATGCGGCCCGGACGGCCGGAGCTACCACTGCAACGGTTACCTTCTCCTCGTTTGCCAGTTCGCCGTGAATACCGTTGATGGATTCCACATCATCTCTCTCCTGCAGAGCGGCAGTGGGGCAGTGGGTTACACACTGTCCGCAGAGAGAACAGTCGGATTCTTTGATTTCCAGATTGTGGGAAACATCGACCGTGGTATGGGAACCGGTTCCGGATACATCCCATATATTTAAGGTCTGGATCTTATCACAGATCTGGACGCAGCGCATACATTTGATGCATTTTCCAGCATCGCGAATCAGTGGGAAAGTAGAAGTCCAGATCATTTCCGGATATTCGTTTTTATAACGGTCAACGGTCAGGTTCAGATCACTTGCCACCTGTTTTAATTCACAGTTGGAACTGCGCACACAGGTGGGACAGTTGGTGTGATGCTGGGAAAGAAGCAGTTCCACGTTGATTTTGCGGGCTTCGCGGACCCGCGGGGAGTTTGTGAGAATCTCCATGCCTTCCTGCACCTGGTTGTTGCAGGAGGTAACGAGATGGTGGATTCCCTTCACTTCTACAACGCAGACACGGCAGGCACCGATCTCATTGATATCTTTCAGATAGCAAAGATAAGGAACGTGAAAACCGTTGTCGCGGCAGGCGTCCAGAATCCGGGTTCCGGCAGGAACCTGCAGTGGTATATTATTAATTTTGATGGATACAAGATTCGTATTTACCATGATGTGGTCCGCCCTCCTTTGAAGTTTCCATAACCGAAGTGATCACAGCGCAGGCAGCGTCTGGCTTCCTGGCCAGCCTCCTTGAGGCTCATGCCGCATTCGGTAAGTGTAAAGTCACATTTGCGTTCTCCGGCAGGTCGCTCTGTCAGGTTGACACGCCCGCAAGGAGTACGGTCGGAGAGATCCGGTTCCGGAATCTTCACATCGCAGGTAATCTCGTGGTTGTAGCCGAGATACTGGTCGATGTTGGCTGCGGCTACCTTGCCGGCAGCGATTGCACGGATCACGGTTGCCGGTCCGGTTGCACAGTCGCCTCCGGCGAAAATACCCGGCATATTCTGAATGGAGGTCCATCCGGTTGCCTGGATGATGCCCCATTTTGCGTCGATACCCTGTTCTACGAAGTAACGGCTTTCGATGCCCTGCCCCACAGCTGCGATGACGATATCACATTCAACCGGGATAGAGTCGGTGCCGATAGCCTTCGGTGAAGGACGTCCGCCGCGGATTTCTCCCGGCATCTGCTGGCTTACCCAGAGAGCTTTTACCTGGCCGTCCTCGTCTGCTTCAATCCGCTCCGGTGCGTAAAGTTCCATGATCTCTACGCCTTCAGCCATGGCACTTTCAACCTCTTCCGGAAGAGCTGTCATATCAGCTTTGCGGCGTCTGTAGGCAACTGCCACCTTGTCTGCACCCAGGCGGACAGAAGAACGGGCTACGTCCATGGCTACGTTGCCGCCGCCGATGACACAGACCTTCTTGCCGGTAAGATCCGGATATTTGCCGTCACCGATGGCACGTAAGAATTCAACGGCTGAGATAACACCGTCGGCATCTTCTCCTTCGATACCAATCTTTTTATCACTATGAGCACCGATGGCGATGTAGATAGCATCATATTCTTTGCGGAGTTCATCCAGAGACAGCTGTCCTGGATCGTTTCCGACCGAAGTTTCAAGACGGACTTCCACACCGGTTTCCAGAATGACATTGATATCATCCTGCAGGCGCTCTCGTGGCAGGCGGTAGCTTGGAATTCCGTACAGCAGCATGCCGCCGAGTTTCTTGCGTTTTTCAAATACAGTGGTCTGATGTCCCATCAGCTGCAGATAATAAGCAGCGCTCAGGCCGCTGGGGCCGCCGCCGATGATCGCGATGCGCTTACCGGTGGAGGTTGGACAGACCGGTGCCGGTACATATCCTGCCATATCCACAGCTACACGTTTGATACCGCGGATATTGATAGAATTATCCAGCATGTTGCGGCGGCAGCGGGACTCGCATGGGTGCTCGCATACCAGCGCACAGGCGGTTGGGAATGGGTTGTCCTTGCGGATCAGGCGGACTGCATCGGCATAGCGTCCTTCGCCGGTCAGGGCGATGTAACCCGGAATATCAACTCCGGCCGGGCACAGAGCTACGCAGGGAACCGGCTGATCAAGATTACTGCGGCAGCGGTTGTGTAAGATATGTTCCATAAAATCCTCTTTGAAGCCGTCCAGTCCTTTTAAAACCATCTGGGCAGCGGTATAGCCGATGGCACAGTCAGCCGTGCTTTCGATGACACGGGCTGTTTCCTCCAGCATGGTTAAATGCTTCATGGTTCCTTTTCCGTTCAGGATGTCTTCCAGAAGATTGGAGAGCTGCGCGAGACCGATTCGGCAGGGAACGCATTTGCCGCAGGTCTGTGCATGGCACATTTTTAAAAATGCAGCGGTCAGGTCGACAGGACAAAGACCTGGCGGGCTGGCGATGATGCGCCGCTCCAGATCCTTATAAAGTCCCTCTACGACATTCTGAGCCTCGCTGTTGGTTGGAATGACGAGTCTGCTCATAGGGTGTGTAACTCCTTTCATAAGTGTGAAAAAATAAACGATATATTTTCGATAAAATATTGGTTTTAGTATAACATAAATAAGAGATTAGATACAAGGGTTATGATAAATTATCTAAAAAGATACAATTCATAGTGAGAAAAACAGAAAAAATAGACAAGAAAACAGAGGCAGGGAGGGAGAAAAAGAAGAAAAAACGGAAAAGTAGAAAAATGAAATGATTTCATAATAGAAAAATAGAAGTTCATTTGCATATAAAAAATTAAATTAAAAATCATAAAAGTGAAAATGTTTTTTGACTGATGAAATGTCCAGGCGGGAAACGCGGGTGCAGCTTGGAATAGGTGTGCCTGCAAATTGAGAAAATAAAAAAGGCAGGAGCCATCAAGCTGCGCTCCTGCCGTTATGTCCGCCGTGACCATTTTTATCCAGTCCACAGGCGTGTTCAAATTCGCGAAGTTTCTGTTCTGCCTCAGGGGTCAGATGGTTCGGAACATCGATCTGAACTGTCACGTACTGATCACCATGGATGGACGGATTCTTCATGGAAACAACGCCTTTTCCCTTTAATTTAATCTTGGTTCCCGACTGCGTCCCGGCTGCGATCTTGCACAGGACATTGCCGTACAGGGTGGAAACCAGCGCCTCACCGCCGAAGACTGCGGTGGTAAACGGAATGCGGACGGTCGAGTAAACGTCCATCTCCTTGCGCTCCCATCCCGGTTTTGCGGTGACGGTAATATTTAAAAGAAGATCGCCCGCCTCGCCGCCGCCCGTTCCCGGCATGCCTTTTCCTTTCAGACGGATAGATTTACCGGTATCGATGCCCGCTGGGATGTGAACCTGTAAAGACTGGCGCTTGCCGGTCTGTGGGTTCTGCAGAGTGATGAGCTTCTCGCAGCCGGATACGGCTTCATCAAAGCTTATGGTTACATCGGACGTGAGGTCAGAACCTTTCTCACGGAAATCGGCGCTGTGAAAGCCCTGACTGCCGCCGAAGCCGCCAAAGCCAGACCCGCCGCCAAAATGAGCGCTAGAACCGCCAAAACTGGAGCCACCGGTAAAATGAGTCCCAGAGCTGCCAAACCCGGAACCGCCCGTGAAATGTCGGCTGCGGGAACTGCCGCCCGAACTCTTGCCGTGGAACATGCCGCCAAACATATCTCCAAAAATGTCACCCATATCGTCCATGTCATCCCCGGTAAAATGGTATTCTGCATAACCGCCCGGACCGCTCTGATAGTGCCAGGAACCGCCCTGACCGGTACCGCCAAAGCCGGAGCCAAATGGACCATTTCCAGAAGCGCCGGCACCGCCAGCTCCGCCGTATGCGGCGCTGTTCGGGTCAAATGCGGCGTGACCGAAGCGATCGTAGAGTTTCTTTTTTTCTGGATCACTTAAGATCGAATAGGCTTCGTTGACATCCTTAAACATCTGCTCTGCCTGGGGATTACCGGCATTGGAATCCGGGTGATACTTTTTGGCAAGTTTCCGGAATGCCTTTTTGATCGTCTCCGCACTGGCGTCCCGCTTTATCCCCAGTATGTCATAATAGTCTCTTTTCTCTGCCATTGATTATCACCTCCGTAGATGCAGTGATTTAAGTTTCAATTATTTAGGTTATGATAAAAGATTGGGTATGATAGAAGCTGCCGCATTCCTGCGACAGCTCCTGAAGCTATCTGGCTGCTGGCAACACAATGTGTGAGCCGCAGCTGCCTATCTGATTATTAACCTTCGATGGAAACGAAATGCTTCTCTTCAACCGCTTTCTTTTCCAGCTCTTTCGGGAAGGTCAGGGTCAGAGTGCCATTTTCAAATTTGGCATGGATATCCTTTTCCTCTAGGTTCTCGCCGACGTAGAAGCTTCTGCTTACGTTTCCGCTGTAACGTTCCTGACGGATGTATTTAACCGGCTTCTGCTCGGCTTTATCATCTTTCTTGGAAGCATCCGACTCTGTGGTTTTGGCATCCTTCTGATTTTCCTTCGGCTCTTCCATGGAAGAAACTTCCTTCGAACCGCTGACGGTCAGATAACCATCTTTTAGTTCAATCTGGAGCTCTTCTTTCTTAAAGCCCGGCAGGTCGATGGAAACTTCATAATCCTTATCGGTTTCCTTGACATCCGTCTTCATCAGCTGGGAAGAGGAAGCACCATACAGTCTCTGGTTAAAGCTTGGGAAGGAAAAATCCATCCAGTTATCAAAGTTATCAAATACACTATTATTAAAAATACTCGGCATATACATAAGTCATCTCTCCTTTTCGTATTATCTTAACGTTACTGTTCACGCATACATGCCCAGTAACATCTTAACATCTATGTGAAAACATCGGCGGCAACAAGCTTGTTCTCATTTCCTTGTTCCTCTCCTTTGTTCTAGCTGTAATATAACACACATAATTAGCACTGTCAAGAGGTGAGTGCTAATTTTTTTGTGAAGAATTTGTGAACAGCGCAATTATTCAAGGATAGGCACTTTTGAAACCGAAAGTGCCGTGACGATAACAGGCAGACACCTTCGCTCTGAAAGTGCCTGCCTGTTACGGAGCAGTTCCTGTGTTTTTATATGATTTCTTCCACTGGCGGGTGCTGCTGTTTCCGGGTCCAGTAGATATAATATCCGATATTTAGTACAATGCCGACGATCGTAGAAACGGGGGCTGCGAGACCGATCTTGGTCAGGCTGGCATCCGGCTGGATACTCATGAAATACGCTAGCGGGAGACGCACCAGAAGTGTCTGGATGAGTCCCTGTGTCATAACCCAAAGTGTCTGGTTATTTCCGTTGAAATATCCGATCATGCTGAACAGAACCGCGGTCACGATGGACTCGAGTGCGAATCCTTTCAGGTAATCATAGCTGTTCTGGATGACCGCCGCATCCGTCGAGAAGAAGCCGGACAGGACATCGCCTTTTAGGAGAACCAGGGTAAAGACGATACAGCCGACGCACAGACCGACGCCGATTCCCGTAAAAAGGGTGTGCCTGGCACGTTTGACTTTCCCTGCCCCCACGTTTTGGGAGACGAAGGAAGCCATCGACTGCATCAGGGCGCTCGGGACAAGCATGGCGAAATTGACGATTTTGCATGCTACACCGTAACCGGAGGACGCTTCCAGTCCCAGTCGATTGACAAAGGCGCACAGGGCTAAGAAGGAAAGCTGGGTTAAAAATTCCTGAAGCGCCAGCGGCAGTCCGATGGAAAGAAATTTCGGACACTGGGTGTTGAAGCGGAAATCGTGCCGGGTGATCGTAAATGGCAGAGTTTTCTTAATTAAAAGAATAATCGCGAAAATAACGCTGAGCGCCTGCGCGGAGACGGTCGCGATGGCGGCACCGGCGGCGTCCATATGAAGACCAGCTACCAGTGCGAGGTCGCCGATCACATTGACGATGCAGGCAACCAGGACAAAGAGAAGCGGTGACTGGCTGTCACCGAGCCCGCGGAAGATGGAGGACAGCAGGTTGTAGGCGACGATGAAGAAAATGCCGCCTCCGCAGATGCGGATGTAGCTGGCGGTCTGATCCACCGCCGCCTCGGGTGCCTGCATGAGAATGGCGATCGGGCGGGCAAAAAAGACCATGACGACGAATAAAACGGCGGAAATGATCGTAAATACAATCGAAGCTCCGCCGACAACTGCGCCGATCTGCTGCGGTTTCTTTTCACCGAGATAGCGGGCGATCAAAACGGTGATACCCATAGCGAACTGAATTACGACGAAGGTGACGAGGTTTAAGACCTGGCTGCCCGTCGAAACGGCGGAAAGACCGGAGGTCGAACCGAACCGTCCAACCACCAGCAGATCGACCGCGCCGTATGCCGCCTGCAGAATCAGTGCACCGAGCACCGGAATCATGAAAGCGATCAGTTTTTTCAGGATACTGCCCTGTGTAAAATCAGCTTTATCATTATTCATGGGAATCCCTCCGTTTGCACATAATCTGATAAAATGTCTCCATCGTCTGAATCATCTGGCGGGCGTCCTCCTCAGTAATGGTGTCTAAAGACGGGGCGAGCGCGCTGAAGTATTCGGTGTCATACGTCTGTGAGAGCGTCCTGCCCGCTTCGGTGATGGAAATGTAGGTAACACGCCCGTCGTTCTGCGAGGTTTTCTTTTGGAGATAACCGCCCGCTTCCATCTCCTTGACAGTCCGGGTCACGCCTGGGCGAGGCAGGTTCAGCGCATCGCTGATGTCCGATATTTTTACATGGATGCCGTTTCGCTCCAGCGACTGGATGACATCCAGATATTGAATATAGGAGGAAGTGACTCCCTTCGGCAGCGGCGGAAGCATATCCCGGATTCGTTTGCCCTGATAACAGGCGTCCAACATCCGCTTGATTGTTTCGATGGTCATATGGAAAGTCTCCTTATCAAATAGTTACTTGTGATAATTACCGTGGGTAATTATAGTGGAGGAGTGAGAATTTGTCAAGAAAAAATACCGCCAGCTCCCGGGATGGGCGCTGACGGCGCGTGTTGTTATAATGTAAGGGCAGTTGTGTTACGGTTATTTTACTTCAACCAGCTCAATCTTAAAGTTAAGCTCCTTACCAGCCATCTCATGATTGGCATCAAACGTGATATTTACCTCATTCTTTGCGATAACCTTGACCGGGAACGGCTGTCCCATCTGGTTGGTTAAGTATACCTGCTGTCCAACTTCCAGTTCCTCGGAACCTGGCAGTTTAGCGATCTCCAGTTCCAGAATGGCGTTCGGATCCGGCATGCCGTAAGCTTCCTCCGGCATCAGGTGAATCTCTTTCATCTCGCCTACTTCCATATCAGCGACAGCGGCATCGAAGCCTTTGATCATCTGACCGGCACCGCAGACAAACTCAAGGGGTTCGCCACGATCGTAGGAAGAATCAAACTGTGTTCCGTCATTAAAGGTTCCTTTGTAATGAGTGCGGCAGGTTTTGCCGACATTGCGTCCTGTGATTTCAGACATGATAAAATCCTCCAAAAGATATTGATATGCGGTAATGGGAAAATCCGCCTCAAACGGCCGTTTTCCGGTAAATTCGTGTGCATATGCTACCAGTATACTAAAAAATACAGGAACATTAAAGCTCTTTTTCAGAACCTTCTTTGGCGGCGCATTCCTGGCAGAGGCCATGCAGCAGATCACCGCTGCATTGGAGCAGAAAGCCATGCTCTTCTAGGAGATGCTGACGGAGTTCATCCATGAAATCGCAGTCAAGGTGAAACAGGCGTCCGCAGCGGGTACATTTAAGATGAAGATGCTCCATACAGTGGGCACCTTCTCCGGCATATTGGTAAACGGCTTTGTCATTTTCAGCATCTGGATATTTGATAACGATGTGCTCTCGGCACAGTTTGTCTAAAAATCGGTAAATGGTGGTAGTATTGGTTTCTGCCCGTTTTTCTTTCAGATAATTTTGTATATCGGCAACGCTTACCGTGCTGGAAGCGTGCTCTTTCAGGTATTCGAGAATCTCAGTCCTTGTTTTGGTTGTATATGGTTTTCGGATCGAAGTCATACGGCAATATCTCCTTTGTCTGTTAGCTCCTATTTTAGCGGTGAAGGGAGGAAGCGTCAAGCCGCATAAGAATAAAATGCAACTCGTTTGCAAATTAATCTTGACGATGTAAAAAAAGAGTGCTATATTAATAAACGCAAATTACTTGCATTTATTAATGTGTAGAGCAGAAGACACAAAGCCTGCTGTTGACAGGCAGGTGCTTCTGCAAATGCTATGCGATAACCTACAGCTGAAAGGAGCAGACAGAATGAAAAAGAAAAGTGTGTTTATGGGAATGATAGCAATCTCTGCACTCGTGTGGATGACGGGCTGTGCCGGAAGGGCGGTGGAATCGTCCGATATAGAGACCGAACAGGAGGAGAAAGACGGAAGCGGGGAAACAGAGACGGATGTAATAAGCATCGATGGAGACAGGTTAAAGGTCATGGCGAGCTTTTATCCGATGTATGATTTTGCCCAAAAGATAGGCGGCGATCGGGTGGAGGTGACGAATATGGTGCCGGCGGGAACGGAACCTCATGACTGGGAACCGGCAGCTTCTGACATCAAGAAGTTGGAAGAGGCAGATATTTTTATATACAACGGAGCCGGAATGGAGCACTGGGCTGCCGATGTGCTTACGTCGCTGGACAATAAAAACCTGATTGCGGTGGAAGCATCTACGGGAATTGATCTGCTGGAAGGCTCAGAGCATGAGGAGGAAGAAAACGGAGAGAAGGATGAGCATGCAGAAGAGATTACCTATGACCCCCATGTGTGGTTAGCGCCGGAAAATGCGAAGAAGGAAATGGAAAATATAAAAGATGCACTTGTATCAGCGGATCCAGATCATCAGGAGTATTATGAGAAAAACTACCAGACCTATGCGAAGAAGCTGGATGATCTGGATGCAGAGTATCAGGAAAAATTATCGGATGTGAAAACACGGGATGTGATAGCTGCACATCAGGCATTTGGGTATCTGTGCCAGGCATACGGTTTAAACCAGAGCGGAATCGAAGGATTATCCGCAGATTCAGAACCGGATGCAGCCCGGATGAAGGAGATTGTGGATTTTGCAAAAAAACATCAGGTTAAGACCATCTTCTTTGAGGAGCTGGTAAGTCCGAAGATATCGGAAACGATTGCAAAAGAAATCGGAGCGCAGACAAAGATGTTAAATCCATTAGAAGGGCTTAGTGATGAGGAATTAAAAGCAGGGGCGGATTATTTTTCTGTAATGGAATCAAATCTTGAGACATTGGTGGAAGCACTGAATCAGTAAAGAAAAGGGAGCGGGCATGAAGATAGTGGATGTAGATCATCTTTCATTTGAATATGGGAACCGCAGAGTGTTACATAATTTAAATTTTTCAATCCGGCAGGGCGATTATGCAGTGCTGACAGGGGAAAATGGAAGCGGTAAAAGCACATTGATGAAAGTATTGTCGGGAGAGTTGGAGTCGGCAAAAGGAAGGGTTGTGATAGCAGGAAGTGATTCTTTGACAGCAGCGCTTCATCGAATCCGCATCGGCTATATGCCGCAAAATGGAACCAGCCGCAACGCATTTTTCCCGGCAACGGTGGAGGAAATCATGGAAACCGGAATGTATCATCCATTCTGGAAAAAGTGGGCTGTTAAAGATAAAAAGGAAAGAATATGCCGGACATTGGAAGAAATGGGAATGAAAGATGCGTTAAACCGGCGGATAGGGGAACTTTCCGGTGGCCAGCAGCAACGGGTTATGTTGGCACGTGTGTTGATTTCCAAACCTCAGCTTCTCCTTCTGGACGAACCGGCTGTCGGAGTGGATCAGGAGTCCCTTCGGCAGTTGGCAGCGGTATTAAAACGCAGAAATCAAGAAGAGGCGATGACAATTTTTTTGATTACCCACGGAAATCAAGCTGTATTTTCCGGAGCAAATCGCTTTTTTAAGATGGAAGAAGGAGGGGTAGAGGAAAAATGAGTATTTTCGAGTATGGATTTATGCAGAGGGCATTTTTAGTAGGAATTTTGCTGGCTGTTATTACGCCGCTGATTGGCATGACGGTAGTACTTAAACGGATGTCGATGGTGGGAGATGCACTGGCCCATGCTTCTTTAGCAGGGGTAGCGATCGGAATGCTGTTTGGAATCAACCCGGTAGCCGGAGCAGGCGGTATCTGTGTGGTGGCAGCGCTGGCAATTGAGGCGATTCGGCGTCGTCTTCCCCGGTATTCAGAAAATGCGATTGCGATCGTTATGTCTGCTGGAATAGGTCTTGCCGGAGTATTGTCCGGATTTGTTAAAAACAGTGCTAACTTTAACAGCTTTTTGTTTGGAAGTATCGTGTCAATCAGCACAGCGGAACTTTTGGGGGTATGTGCTGTCAGCGCAGCGGTACTGCTGCTTCTTATTTTATTTCGGAAGGAACTTTTTTATATAGGATTTGATGAAAATGCAGCCAGAATCTCGGGAGTTCCGGTGCGTAAGGTGAATTTTCTATTTACTGTTTTAACAGCATGTACCGTATCGATCGCATCAAGAACCGTGGGAACCTTAATTATTTCTTCGATGCTGGTGGTTCCGGTAGCGTTTGGAATGCAGATGGGAAACAGTTATCGGATGACGGTTCTGTGGTCTGTTTTGGCAGCGGTCGGGACAACGATTCTTGGATTGTTTATCTCGTACTATTGGGGAACAAAACCGGGTGGTACAATTGTACTTCTGGAAGTCGCGTGCTTTGTGGCAGCTCTTGGAATCAAAGGAAAGGAGATGGGACGATGACAACACCGGTTTATATCGTAGAAGGGTTTCTGGGCAGCGGAAAGACGAAACTGATAGAAAATAGTCTTCGTCTCAGACATTGCCGGAATGTACTGATTTTTCAGTTTGAAGAAGGAGAAGAGGTACTGGATACAAAGGAGGCAGAGAGGTGCAGTTGGAAAATCCGGAGCTGGGATCGGGATGAGCTGGAGACACATCTGGAAGAGGTAGCAGACAGAGTGGAGGTGGAGCTTGAAATCCACCGCTATGAAGAGATCTGGGTGGAGTGGAACGGAATGGAACGTTTTGGAACACTGGAGAAGCTTCTCCTGTCCAATGCGCTCCGACGAAGGATTCATATCGAAAGGGTAATGTATCTGGCAGATGTGGAAATGGCGGGAATGATGCTTGGACAGACCGGGGAAGGTCCGATTTCACAGGTAGCTTCTAGTGATGTGATTTACTTGAGAAATACGGAAGATGAAAACGCGGTAAAGCAGTTGGAGCATATGTGCAAAGCACTGGCGCCATCGACAGAAGTCTGGGAATATTCAAAAGAAGCCCTGTTGGATGAATTGGGAAAACAGAAGGGAAGCCCGCTGTTAGAATGGCTCGCTTTTGCGCTGCTTGCCTGTTTTTTACTGATGGTAGTGGCACTGGCAGAACAGCGAGGCGTGCCGTTGATCCGCTATTTTACTATTTTTATGGGAGTGTTTTTGCAGGCGGTTCCATTTTTACTCTTGGGTGTCCTGATTTCCTCGGCCATTCAGGTCTTCATTCCGGTAGGGGTTCTGGAGCGGATATTTCCGTCTAATCCGGTCTTTGCGATGGGAATGGGAATTGGAGCCGGATTTTTTTTGCCGGTGTGTGACTGTGCGTCGATCCCTGTTTTCCAAGGATTACTGAAAAAAGGGGTTCCGCTTCCGGCTGCCATCTGTTTTATGACGGCAGCACCAATTGTAAATCCCGTTGTACTTCTTTCAACGTATTATGCTTTTAATGGGAGTTTTCGGGCAGTTTTTTACCGGACCGGTCTGGGAATCCTCTGTTCCTTTTTGATTGGCACCAGCTTTTTCATCCGGAAACCGACGGATTATTTGAAAGGAGAAGCTGGAAACACTTCATTTTGTACCTGTGGCTGCTATCGGGAGAGCAGAAGCGGAAGGCTGGGCAGGGCAGAACAATTTTTGTGGCATGCCCGCATGGAATTTTACTCGGTTGCCAGGTATCTGGTTGTGGGAATTGCGGTATCCACCCTGTTTCAGGCGGTGAATCTGGGAGTTTTAAAAGAATGGGGGGCTTCCTGCCTTCCGGTGGCGTTGTTTGCGGCGATTCTGCTGGCATTTCTGCTTTCTCTGTGCTCGTCCTCGGATGCAGTGGTGGCGAGAAGCATGGCGGGAACTTTTTCAACGGTTCCGCTTCTTGGATTTCTCGTATTTGGACCCATGATGGATATCAAAAACGTGATGATGCTGCGAGGATATTTTAAAGCATCGTTTATTGTCAGGCTGGCGCTTACGGTATTTGCAGTCTGCTTTGGAGTGGTGCTTACAGCAGGACTTCTGGGAGGAGGAATGGCAGGATGAGAAGGCATTATATCAATCCGGGGGCACTCATTGAGGCAGTGATAAGCCTCCTCTTTGGACTGAAACTCTTCTGGATGGCGTATACAGGCCAGTATCTTCTCTTTGTGACTCCCAGGATGAAAGGGTATCTGTATTTTGCGGCGCTGGTAATGGCAGTCTGGGCATTTTCCTGCTTTGCCTGGATCGGGATACCGGAATACCGGCAGCATCTGAACCGGACGCTGGTTCTTCTAATCCCACTCATGGCGCTGCAGCTGCCATATCAGGCGCTGGGGGCATCGGGGAATATGTCCTATTCCAGCCAGGGACTGGTACAGGCGGGGCGTCCGAGAGAAGAAAGCGGACAGAATGAGAAGACGGATAAGCAGGCTGTGTCTGGCGAGAGTGAAGCGGCAGTGACACAGGCAGCGGATATGTATACCGGCTCGTCTGATGACGGGACAGAATCCCTAGAAGAAACACAGGGCGGTAATATAGATGAAACAGCAGGAGCACAGGAAGATTCAGAAAGGATCGAAACGCCTCCTGGGCTGGATACAGAAAACAGGCGGATTGTCGTGGATGATGCCAGTTTTTATCCGTGGCTGGTGCAGCTCAGCTATTATCCGGAGATGTACGAAGGATATGAAATCCAGATGCATGGAACTGTTTACCGGGATGATACACTCACAGTGGGGCAGTTTGGCTTGATCCGTATGCTGATGAGCTGCTGTGTGGCAGATCTGCAGCCCTGCGGACCGCTGTGTATCTGGGATCAGGCGGAAACTCTTTCACAGGATGAATGGGTGACAGTCACAGGAACCTATCATTATGATGAAGAGAAAGGAATGGAGATTCAGGTCTTGAAGGTAGAAAAAGCAGAGGCGGCAGAGGATGAATACGTATATCCGGTTTATTGATGTCGGCCGTTCGGCTTGAACAGGGAGAGGAAATGTTTGCGGAATATTTCCTCTCCCTGCTTTTTGCTTTATAGGAACGTGTGTCCGGAGTCTTCATACGGTGGGCTGCCTGCCATGCGTGAAGAAGAGGATAGAAGAAAATGCTTCGTCCTAATTCTCCCACCGTATCTGTTCCCCCTGTACCAGCGGAAATCTTGAAAGAGTCTCCCCGTCCAGGTTCTCCCGGTTCATATCCACTGCCGTGATCTGATGGTTTTCATATGTCGTGTAGTAGTAAATCCCCTTATCCGCGTTGCAGCAGGAGGTGTAGAGTGTGATTTCATATTTTCCATCGGAGACCTCGCAGCATCCGCGCTGCTGGTCAACCGAACCTAGGATATGGAAAAACTGGCTGACACTTTCTAGCTCGGATGCGCCGGAGCGGGCATTTGATTTTGTAAAAGCGACCCGTGCAAACCGGGAAGCGGAGGAGAGGTCTCCCGGAAGTCCGAGAGCGCCCATGCCGCGGCTGTAGGTTGTAAGCGGCAGATCGGCAGAAAATGTATTCTGCGGCTGCTTCGGGGACAAGTTCATGTAATTGTTGAGGGAGAACAGCTGCTGCGGGAACGGCGGATTGTTTGTCAGGACACCCACCGGATTGTCGTAGATATGCAGCCCGTCCGCCATCGGCTCGATGACGATGCATTCATTTTTATCGGCAAGAATCCAGTGAAGCTGCGCCGGGGCAAACTGCTCGTTGAATGGGGTGTCGGTCAGTAGCATCTGGGAGAGGCGGATGCGAGCCTCTTTCACGGACGCGCACTGGCTGAGAATCCAGGGGATGAACTCAAACTGTGCGATGTTGTCATGATCCTCCTGCGGCTTCTGGTAGGAAGCATTGCCGACGAAATTCAGTCCCGCCATGCAAAGCCCCTTCTCATTAAAAGCATCATAATAAAGCGGATAATCCCCCGCCACATGTGCCATGCCGATGATGGCATAGTGGGTAGAAACCGCGCTTGCGTGGCGGAAAGTAAGTGGATAGTTGCGAGGTGTGACGGTTACTTCGTCCCCGTAAGAAAATTCATAATCTAAGGTTCTGCCGAAGTAGAAATCGGCGGTTTTGTAAGTTGCGGCTGTACACATATATGGTCTCTCCTTTTTATCTCAGTCGAGAAGACTCCCACCTCTTCAGGTGGTGAGTAATAGCAAATTTGTCTCACGGACGTTCGACTTGAAATTAAAATTTTTTGTATTTTTAGTATAACAGATTTTTCAGCGAATATAAAAAAGAATATGAAAGTACATTTAAAAATTTCCGCGTTGCTTACAATCATGTTCCGGTGTATAATACACAAAACAGAGAAAAATAGTAGGAATTAGCGGGAGAGTAAAAAATAGATAGAAAAAAGAATGGAAAACAGGAGGAAGTCATCATGGCACAGATTGAGATAAACGAAGCCCGCATCCGCGCCGAATTCGGCGAGTTGGCGCGGATCGACTCGGAAAGTTTCGGGGAACGCGAGCTGGCGGATCGCCTGAAGGAAAAGCTCACAGAGCTGGGAATCCAGGCAAAGGAAGATGACACAGCCGAGAAAATAGGAGGCAATGCGGGAAATCTGTTTGGAACGTTAAAGGGCGGGCTGCCGGGCACGCCGATCCTGCTGTCCGGGCATATGGACACGGTCGCGCCGGGAATCGGAAAGAAGCCGGTTTTTCATGAGGACGGAACCATCACTTCGGATGGAACCACCGTGCTTGGCGCGGACGATCTGACCGGGGTAATCGCCATCTTAGAAGGCATCCGTGCCGTGCAGGAGGCAGGAATCCCGCACCGGGATATCGAGATCCTCTTTGCGGCGGCGGAAGAGCCGTTTACAAGAGGAAGCTCGGAGTTCGATTTCAGCCAGATGAAAGCGAAGGAATCTTACGTTTTGGATGTAACTGGACCAGTCGGGACAGCGATCCTGCAGGCACCGACGATCCTTTCCTTTGAGGCGGCAGTCAAAGGGCGTGCAGCACACGCCGGATTCGAGCCGGAGAAAGGCATCCACGCGATTCAGACGGCGGCCCGCGCGATTGCCGCATTGAAGCTGGGGCACGTGGATGAGGAAACAACCCTGAATGTGGGCTTGATTTCGGGCGGTTCGGTTGTGAATGCCGTTCCGGAACTCTGCACCTGCCGGGGCGAGATCCGCAGCTACAGCCATGAAAAGGCAATGGAGACCCTGGAAGATGTCCGCCATGTCTTTGAAACCGCCGTCAAAGAGGCGGGGGCAGAGCTTTCTTTCACACACCGCCTCCATGTTAAAGCCTTCCATCTGGAACCGGACGCGCCGGTGGCAGTTCATTTTGCCGAGGTCTGCCGCACCCTGGGAATCGAGCCGAAATTCGGCAGCACCTTCGGCGGCAGCGACGGAAACACGATGATGCAGCACGGAATCCCATGCGCGGTGCTTTCATGCGGTATGTACGATGTTCATTCCGTGCGGGAGTATGCGAAGATAGGCGATATTGTAAATGGGGCGAGATTGATCGCGGAGTTGATTACGCAGGGGTAAGAGGCGAGTATAGAGTAAACTTCACAAGTGTTGATAAGACCGTTTGACGATATGCAGCATAAAATATAGTCGAACGGCTTTATTATTTTATTCAAATAAAAATATAGCCGTTCGAACAAAATTTCAACAAAAATACAGAGAGTTTTATCGTAATGATTTCGTAAGAAATTGTCTATATACTTCGGAGGGGAGATCTGATATTATATGAATAAGAAACTAGAAAAGCAATTTTGTAAAAATAAAAAGCGATAACAAATATTTTATGAGATTTTTTGCTTAGATAGAATCGAGAGGTGATCGATATGAAGAAAAAATTCTGGCTGACATTATACAATTTAGGCGTCTCTATTTTATTCTTATTGTCATTGTACAGTTATGCAAAAGGCATGGCAGGCTTTTCCTTATTTTTAGCGCTGGCAGTTTTTGGAGAAATTGCGGCAAGGGCTTTTATTGAATGCAAATACTTGCAGGAGAGTCCAGAGATAAAAGAGGATACGGCTTATCGAATCACGAAAGTATTGCGATTGCTTTGTGAAATTATCTTGATCATAGGAGTATGGCGGATTCGTTTTAAATAGCCACATTCTAAAAATAATGCTTATGATATATTCCATATTCAATGAAAGAGGAGGCATCCGTCCATCAACCTCGGTTGCTTCCTCTTTCTCTATCTATTTCAATCAAAATCTATTTCATCATATCGCGTAAAACCGTCAATATTTCCATCGCCGCTGCTTCCTTACTCATCTGCTCCAGATGGCGGGTCTGCTGCTTATCGATCAGCGTGATGACGTTTGTATCGGTTCCGAATCCGGCGCCGGCTACCTTTAAGTTGTTGGCAGCGATCAGATCCAGATTTTTGCGTTCCAGCTTGCCGCGGGCGCGTTCCTCGAGCTGGGAGGTCTCCATCGCGAAGCCGCAGAGCAGCTGTCCCGGACGTTTGTGTGCGCCGAGGTAGCTTAAAGTGTCCTCAGTGCGCTCCAGCGCCAGGCTCAGATCGCCGTCGGATTTCTTGACCTTTTCATCAGAAACGACTGCCGGACGGTAGTCAGCGACGGCTGCCGCCTTGATGATAATGTCCTGTTCCTCACTCCGGGAGGTGACTGCTTCAAAGAGGTCGTGTGCGCTTTTGATGTGGACAGTATTGACAAATGGAGGCGGAGTCAGTGAAGTTTCGCCGGTGACGAGTGTCACGTCGGCACCGCGCAGCATCGCCATCCGTGCCAGCGCATAGCCCATTTTTCCGGTCGAATGGTTCGTGAGGTAGCGCACCGGATCGACCGCTTCCTGGGTCGGACCGGCGGTCACAAGGATCTTCTTTCCAGCGAGATCCTTCGGGTAGGCGATCGCGCGGAGAATATATTCCAGGATCAGCCCCTCATCCGGGAATTTGCCCTTTCCGGAATCGCCGCAGGCGAGCAGACCGCTTGCTGGTTCGATGATGGTAAAGCCGTAATGTTCTAACAGGCGGAGATTATCTTGGGTAATAGGATTCTCATACATCCGTGTGTTCATCGCCGGAGCAATGATGCGCGGGCACTGGCAGGCTAAGAGCGTGGTCGTCAGCATATCATCGGCAAGTCCGTGTGCCAGTTTGGCGCAGACATTGGCAGTCGCCGGGGCGATGATCGCCAGATCCGCTTTTTTCGCCAGCTCGATGTGTTCCACTTCAAATTTAAAATTCCGGTCAAAGGTGTCCGTCAGGCATTTATTGACGGTCAGGGTCTCAAAGGTAAGCGGTGTGATAAATTCCATCGCATTTTTAGTCATAATCACGTGTACATCCGCGTGCTGTTTCTTTAAAAGGCTGGCAAGGTTCGCCGCCTTGTATGCGGCGATTCCGCCGGTTACTCCCAAAATAATCGTTTTTCCAGTTAACATGATATATATCCTTTCGGTTTGTACTCTGGTTTTCTGGGTCATTTTCGAACAGCATAGCATCTGGAGGAAAAATTGTAAACCCTTTTTGGCTTCCGTTCTCTGCCAGATTCTTTGGTAAGCGCATATAACAGGAGAGGAAAGAAACATGTATTTTGTGAAAAGACAATAAAAAACAGTACATATTCTGGTAGAATTGTTGGTTGTATGTTGAAAAGTGATGTGATATAGTGTGGAAGTGTCTGCTGACTGGCCTGGTTTTCACTGGATGTGAACAGGGACAGGCGGCAGCAGTTGTATTGTATCCCATAGAAAACAGGCACTGAACGTGCTGGCAGCAAATCCGCGGAAAGCGGCAGAAGAAACTTCTGCCGGAATGTGCGTATCTGCATACGGATCTGTATCTGAGATGGAGAATCATACCGGAAGAGACGGGGAATTAAAATGCCCTGGCTCGCAGCTTTTCTGGATGGTATCGCCGGAAAGAACGGAATTTGTAAGGATTTTATGCACATGATATTGGCGCAGGTGAGCGGCAGTCTGGTGAACAAAAGGTGCAGCAGGTTTTCAAATCGGGAATAATAACAAGGAGGAAAATTTCATGAACACAACAAACAACACATCTAAACTTGTCATCTTAGGTCTTATGACCGGCATTCTTCTGCTGATGGCGTACACTCCCCTCGGATATCTGAATATTGGACCGCTGGCGATTACATTTAATGTGATTCCGGTTGCGATTGCGGCGATCACGCTGGGACCGGCAGGCGGCGCAGCGATCGGTGCAGTTTTTGGCATGACCAGCTTTTTACAGTGCATCGGCATCGGCGGCAGCAGTGCGATGGGCGCGATGCTTTTCAGCATTAACCCGTTTTTGGCATTTGTACAGAGATTCGTTCCACGTATGCTGGACGGTCTTCTGTTAGGCTACATTTTCCAGTTTGTACGCCGCAGAACCGATGCGTACATGGCAAGTCTGGTAACCGGATTCTGTTCCGCGTTTTTAAATACAGTTTTCTTTATGACGGCTTTAGTCGTTCTGTTTGGCAATACCGAATATATGCAGGGGCTGATCGGCGGAAAAAATATCATCCTGTTCGTATGCGGTTTCGTAGGAATCAATGCAGTATGCGAGATGGTATCGTCCACAATCATCACCGGTGCAGTCGGCGCAGCGCTTTACCGGGCAAAATTTGTACCGGCTCTGGAAAAAAGCAGGGGGTAAGACAGTATGATTTTGGCATTGGATATCGGAAATACGAATGTGGTTCTCGGTTGTATTGCGGATGGGGAAATTCTCTTTACCGAGCGGATGGCGACAGACAGCGGGAAAACAGAGCTTGACTATGCGATTTCCCTGAAAATGGTGCTGGAGCTGCGGGAAATCAAGGTAAGTGAGATCACCGGCGCGATCATCGGTTCGGTAGTGCCGCCGGTTACATCCCTGATGCGGGAGGCGATCCGCAAGGTGACGGGGCAGGAAGCTCTGGTCGTCAATGTGGATATGAATATCGGTCTGGAAGTGCTGATGGACAATCCGTCCTCCGTCGGTACCGATCTGATCGTCGGTGCCGTCGCGGGAATCAACCGGTATCCGGTGCCGCTCATTCTGATCGATATGGGAACGGCAACCACCATTTGTGTGGTGAATGAGAACAAGCAGTACATCGGCGGCATGATTCTGCCGGGAATAGGTGTATCGATGAATTCCCTGACCAGCCGGACCGCCCAGCTTCCGCGCATCAGCCTTGACCCGCCAAAGCGCCTGATCGGCAAGAATACGGTTGAATGTATGCAGAGCGGCGCTCTCTATGGCAATGCGTCCTGCATCGACGGCATGGTAGATCGGATTGAAGAGGAACTCGGCCAGAAAGCCACCGTTGTAGCCACCGGCGGTCTTGCCAGAAAAATCATTCCGCTGTGCCGGCATCAGATAGAATTAGATGATGAATTGTTATTGCGGGGGTTGTGGATTATCTATAAGAAGAATAAATAAGATAAAAGCGGCTGGAAAAAATCAAGCCGCTTTTAAAATGCAATTAAAAAAGATGCAGAAGCACAAATATAGTGCGAGTGATTAATTTCTGTGTTATACTGATACAGCTACCGCCCCTAGACAGGTGCGGAAAGGGGGTGTACTGTGTGGGAGGAATACTGTCATTCGTGCTCTCTGTGATAGCCAGCATTGTGGCTTACTATATTTGTAAGTGGCTGGATGGAGATGAGTAGGTAGCAAAGGTTTAAGCCTCCTTTTCAAAAAAGGCGAGCCCCCGGTGTCAGCACACACCGGGGGCTTTTTGTGTACTCTGTGAGTACTGTCATTCGTTTGCCTATTGGCATTATAGCATATGGAAAAATTGATTTCAATATGCATATAATATAATTTTAATAGGTAATCTCCCGTCCTTCTTTTCTCCACTCCCTAAACTGTGCCGCTGCGGAAAGCAGAAGATCACAGGAAGAGTTGAGTGCTGTCTCGACGGAATCCTGCACCACGCCGATGATAAATCCGACACCGATGACCTGCATGGCGATATCGCTTGAGATGCCAAACAGAGAGCAGGCAAGCGGAATTAAGAGCAGGGAACCACCGGCAACACCGGATGCGCCGCAGGCGGAAAGTGCCGACAGGACGCTTAAAATGATGGCGGTCGGAATATCCACCGGAATTCCCAGCGTATTGGCTGCCGCCAGCGTCATGACGGTGATGGTAACAGCCGCACCGTTCATATTGATGGTCGCACCGAGCGGGATGGTAACGGAGTAGGTATTTTTGTCCAGTCCCATTTCCTCGCAGACTTCCATGTTGATCGGGATATTTGCCGCTGAGCTCCGGGTAAAGAAGGCGGTGACCGCGCTTCGTTTCAGACACTTGAAAATCAGCGGGAACGGGTTTTGGCGGATGCACCAGTATACGAGGATCGGGTTGGTTACGAAGTAGATAAACAGCATCGAGCCAACCAGCACAGCGAGAAGCCGTCCATATTCGGTAAATACCTGTAAACCGTTGGTGGATACAGTGTCAAACACAAGTCCGAGAATACCGAACGGGGCAAAGTTGATGATCCAGGTAACAACCTTGGACAGTGCCGCTGCAAAATTGTCCATAATTTCTTTCGTGCGTTCGCTGGCACCGCGCATCGCCACGCCGAAGAGAACCGCCCACGCCAGGATACCGATGTAGTTTGCCTCTGCGATGGAGGTGATCGGATTTCTTACGACATTTAATAAAAGTGTCTGCATAACTTCTGCGATTCCCTGCGGGGCAGAGGTTTCTTCTGCAGCCTGTGCAAGTGTCAGGGTGATCGGGAACAGTTTACTTGCGACGACCGCGATCACAGAGCCGAGCAGTGTGTTGAACAGGTAAAGGCAGACAACGGTGCGGATGATGCCGCCGTGGCTCTGCTTTGCCTGACAGAGGGAACTGATAACAAGGAAAAATACGAGCAGGGGCGCGATGCCCTTTAATGCGTTGACAAATAGATTTCCAAGGATTGAGAGTCCGACTGCCTGCGGAATCATCATTCCCAGGACAGCGCCGAGAATCATGCCGCCCAGAATTCGTTTAGGCAGGCTGATGGCTGTCCAGCGTTCATAGAGTGCTTTCATAAAATACATACTTCCTTTGTGATGATGAAATGGGGTTGACGAGTGTCGGGGAGCTGAGTCAAATGTGCAAATGCAATATCTCCCGAATGATTCAACTGTCTGTGCAGCATCCGGCACAAAATCATGTAGATTCTATTATACAGGAGATAGAAAGAAAGGGAAAGTGCTTTTTTATGGCAGAGTGATAGAGAAATAGAGAAAAAATTTTTGCCCGTGTTCCGTGTGGCCAGTGGCAGAACTTGCAGTGGCGATAAGCGAAAAGAAAACTTGTATTTCTATCTGCTCTATGTTATACTCATACCCGTTGCAAAGCCCATAAAAACAAGGTCTTACAGGGCTGCCGCCGATTCCCGGCGTAAAATGAATCGAGTGTTCGTGACCTTCCACTCGTAAAACAAAACTAAAGGAGAATTGAATATGAAAGAAAACAACCTGAAAAACACGTATTTTCTGGCGTATGGCGCGGTGATCGCGGCCATCTACGTAGCGCTGACGATGGCATTCCAGCCGATCAGCTTCGGACCGGTGCAGTTCCGTATTTCGGAAGCACTCTGCATCCTGCCGTTCTTTACCCCGGCAGCGATCCCGGGACTCTTTGTCGGATGCTTTTTATCTAACCTGTTCTGCGGCGCAGCCGGACTGGATATCGTATTCGGAAGCCTGGCAACCCTGATCGGGGCAGTCGGCTCCTATGCGCTCCGCAAGAGTAAGGTTTTAGTATGTGTACCGCCGATTCTGGCCAACACGATCATTGTACCGTGGGTGCTCCGGTTTGCATACGGCTCTGAGGATCTGATTCCGTTCATGATGCTGACCGTCGGGATCGGCGAGGTGCTGGCAATCGGTGTGCTGGGAAGCATTCTTCTGGCGGCGTTAAACCGTTATAAAACCATGCTGTTCGGCAAGTGTCTGGCAACGGGACGCTAAGAAAAAGACATAACTTAAATGATATAAAAGATGCATGTTACAGACGGATCGCAGTGCGATGGCTGGCGTGTATCTTTTATTTTTTTTTGCCTTATATTGACAATTTCATGTAAAAGAAGTTAAATTAAAAGGACGTGAAAACACAATGCCTCGCGGTTCCATATCGTTTTTCTATGGCGTCTGCGAAAACAAAAACCGCCTGCGGCGGGGAAGGAATGCACAAATATGAGTGAGAATGTATATCAGATTGATTTTAATAAACCAGAATCCGTCCATTTCATCGGAATCGGCGGTATCAGCATGAGTGGACTGGCAGAGATTTTGATGGACGAGGGATTCACTGTGTCCGGCTCGGACGCACACCGTTCGGAGCTGACCGATAACCTGGAGGCGCGCGGCGCGAAGGTATATATCGGACAGAAAGCGGAGAATATCCAGGATGGCATCGATGTGGTAGTCTACACGGCGGCGATTCACCCGGATAACCCGGAATTTCAGGAAGTAAAACGGCGCGGCATCCCGATGCTGACCCGTGCGGAACTCTTGGGCGAGATGATGCGGAACTATAAAAATGCGATCGCGATTGCCGGAACACACGGCAAAACGACAACCACTTCGATGGTGACGGAGATTTTCTTGCAGGCGAAAAATGACCCGACGATCTCGGTCGGCGGCATCCTTCCGGCGATCGGCGGTAACATCCGCGTCGGCGGACCGGAATTTTTCGTGACGGAGGCGTGTGAGTATACCAACAGCTTCCTATCCTTCTACCCGACGATGGCGGTCATCCTTAATATAGAAGAAGACCATCTCGATTTCTTCAAGGATCTGGCGGATATCCGCCGCTCCTTCAAGCTGTTTGCCGAGCGCGTACCGGCTCAGGGCGCGGTTGTTATCAACGGCGATATCGAGAACTATCAGGAGATCATAGAAGCGGTAAAAGGCAAGGTCATTACTTTCGGTCACAGCCGCGGCAACGATTACAGCGCTGGTGATATCCAGTATGACGCTTACGCGCATCCGTCCTTCGACCTTTATATCGGCGGCGAGAAGAAAGAGCGCCTGACGCTCGGTGTGGCAGGTGAGCACAATGTATATAATGCGCTGGCAGCTATTGCAGTTTCCCTGGAAAATGGCATCTCCATGGACGCCATCCGCGTGGGACTGGCACATTTTACCGGAACCAACCGCCGGTTCGAAAAGAAGGGTGAGGTAAATGGATTTACCATCATCGACGACTATGCGCATCATCCGCATGAGATCGAGGCTACCTTAAAGACGGCGCAGAACTATCCACACAAGACACTCTGGTGCATTTTCCAGCCGCACACCTACACGCGGACGAAGGCATTTCTGCCGCAGTTTGCCGAGGCGCTCTCACTGGCAGATAAAGTCATTCTGGCGGATATCTACGCGGCGCGCGAGACGGACACGCTCGGCATCAGCTCAGAGGATATCGTGAAACTTCTAAAAGAAAAAGGAAAAGAAGCATGGTATCTGCCGACGTTCGATGAAATAGAAAAATTTGTCATGGAACATTGTACACAGGGCGACCTGTTGATAACCATGGGCGCCGGAGACGTTGTAAATGTAGGGGAAAACCTCCTTGCGAAATAGATGCGCTCTGAGTGTACATATAGTTATCCACATTATCCACATAGTTTTCAACATATTATGTAAAGGAACTATGTGGATTTTTTGCGCCTAAATGTGAAAATGGTGAAATGCCGAAAATGTTGATAAAATAAGGATTTTGTCGGGGGCAGGGTTGTTTTTTGAGGATTCTTGAAGGCTTTTTCCACATTATCCACATTATCCACAATCAAAATAGTGGAAAAATCGGTCTAAAAGTGTCGGTCGCGAACCATAATTAGGAGTATTTCTTTTTAAAAAAAGGTATGTTATGATAGGAACAGACGCAGTGAGCCTGTGATAAATGGATGAAAACTGTCTTGTCCGGAGCAAAATTGTGGAAAAGTCCGGAAACAAAATCAAAACGGTGGAAAAGTAAGAAAACAGGAAGATTTGGATGGAACAAATAGAGAATATTTCAAAATAAAAGTAAAATACAGCAGTTTGAATGCTTCACACAGCCGCAGGCTGCTGATAGATAAATGGTAACAGGAAATGTGAGGACACAGAATGGCTAAGAGGGAAGTTAGAAGATGGGAATAGGACTCAAAAACCGGCTGGCGGTGGGCGCGACGCCGGTTCCGGACGTATTTATTGATACATATATGGCGGGAGCCAGTGGAGAATATGTGAAGGTATATCTGTACCTGCTCCGCCACCAGCAGGAGGAAGTCTCGATCGGACAGATCGCGGACGCGCTCAACCACACGGAGGCGGACGTGCAGCGCGCGCTGGCATACTGGCAGAGAGCCGGGGTGCTGGGAACGGAAGTCGGTGAAGAGGCACAGCGATCGTTTCAGGAGACGCCGGGACAGCAAATTTCGCCGGTTTCCGCTTCAACGGAATCCCTGGCAGGCGCTGGTTCCTTTGCGCCATCTACAAAAACTGCCGCGCGGGAAGCCGCAGCCTGCGATATGTCACGCCTGACCTCGGATGAGTCGTTTAAGCAGCTCATTTATATTGCCCAGCAGTATTTAAACAAGCTGCTCACACCGACGGACTGCCAGATTCTTGGAAATCTCTATTCGAATCTGGGATTTTCCGGGGAATTGCTGGAATACCTGATTGAGTACTGCGTGCAGAACCATCACACCAGCCTGCGCTATATGGAAAAGGTGGCGCTCGGCTGGCATAAGCGCGGCATCAAGGATGTGGAACAGGCGAAAGCGAGCGGCAGGGGCTACACGAAGGGTTCATTCGCGGTTATGCGGGCGATGGGGCTTTCGGACCGGAGCCCGGCGGAGGTCGAGAGTGAATTTATCGAAAAATGGTTCTGGGAGTACGGTTTCACGCGCGAGCTGATCGTCGAGGCGTGCAGCCGCACGATCCGGCAGATACATAAACCGTCGTTTGACTATGCAGACAAGATCCTGCGGGATTGGAAAAATGCCGGGGTCAAGAGCTTCCGGGATGTGTCAGAGCTAGATAAAAAACGGAAGGAAGAAGGCGGGGCGAAGCGCCGGCAGGCGTCTGCAGGCAGCAGCCGTTCTTCCAACCGGTTCCACAATCTGGAGGAACACGGATATGATTACGACGAGATGGTATGGAGCATGATAAACGGAGCGCAGAAGACAGGAGGGGACGATGGCACTCAGTAATTCGCAGTATGAATCGATCATGCGTGTTTATAACCGGACACAGCTTCAGAAGAAACATGAGCTGGACGCGCGGGTTGATGAGGTCTATGAGAAAATACCGGCGGTCCGGGAGATGAACGACGCGATCGCCGCCGCGGCGGTCAAGAGCGCGAAAGAGCTTCTGGCGGGCGATGCGGACGCGGTGAAACGTCTGCGAGGGACAATCGCAGACCTGAAAGAGCAGCGCCAGGTGCTGATGAGCGCCTACGGCTATCCGGCGGACTATCTGGAGATGCAGTATAATTGTCCGAACTGTAAGGATACCGGGTACAAAGACGGCAAAAAATGCCACTGTTTCCGTCAGCGGGAGATCGATCTGTTATACGCCCAGTCGAATATCCGGGAAGTGCTGGAGCGGGAAAATTTTTCTCATTTTTCCTATGATTATTTTGATGACACGAAGATCGATCCGCGTAGCGGCAAGACTGCCCGCGCGTATATGGAGCAAGTGACGGCGTTCTGCCACCGCTATGTGGACGGATTTAAAGAAGAAAAGGGAAATATCTTATTTACCGGAAAAACGGGGCTTGGAAAGACGTTTTTAAGCAACTGCATCGCGAAAGAGCTGATTGAGCGCTGTTTCAGCGTCGTGTATCTCCCAGCGGTGGAGATGTATGAGATATTTTCAAGGGACCGCTTCGCAAATGATGCGACCGATGAGGATCGCGACCGCTCCCAGTATTTATTAGAGTGCGATCTGCTGATCATCGACGATCTGGGGACGGAACTGGTGAATACGTTTACGACTTCCCAGCTCTTCTATGTGGTCAACGAGCGCTTAAACCGGAAGAAAGGCACGATCATTTCCACCAATCTGCCGGTCAATGAGATGCGCGACGAGTTTACCGACCGCGTCATGTCACGGATCGTAAGCCAGTATCAGATCATTCCGCTCTACGGCGAGGATATCCGGATACGAAAAAAGCTGGAAAACCGGTAATGGGTTGACTTATAAGGGACATAATGATATAAAAGAGACGTTAGAATGCGCTAACATATGCAAAAAAAGCGAATTAACAGAGAGTAAACAGGCTGGAGGAAAATGGAAAATGCTGTACGAAGAGAAAATCATTGAGACGATACCGGTAGGTCCGCTGGGACTGATTCCATTAAAGGGATGTGAGGAACTGGTAGGCAAGGTAGACAAATATCTGGTGGACTGGAGAAATGAGCGCGAGAGCGAGCACAAGACGTCGATCGCATTTTCAGGTTATCAGAGAGACTCCTACATCATCGGGGCAAACACACCGAGATTTGGTTCCGGCGAGGCAAAGGGCGAGATCAAGGCGTCGGTGCGCGGCGATGATCTGTATCTGATCGTGGATGTCTGCAACTACAGCCAGACATATTCTCTGTGCGGCATGGTAAATCATATGTCCCCGGATGATCATTATCAGGATCTGAAACGTGTCATTGCGGCAGCAGGCGGAAAGGCACGCCGTATCAACGTAATCATGCCGTTCCTGTATGAGAGCCGCCAGCATAAGCGCTCCGGCCGTGAGTCCTTAGACTGCGCGCTGGCACTGGAAGAGCTGGTAGATATGGGCGTTGAGAATATCATTACCTTTGACGCACACGATCCGCGTGTCCAGAACGCGATTCCGCTCAAGGGTTTTGAGACCGTTCAGCCGATTTACCAGTTTATCAAATATCTGCTGAAAAATGAGAAAGAGCTGGAGATCGACAGCGATCACATGATGGTCATCAGCCCGGATGAGGGCGGTATGTCCCGCGCTGTCTTCTTCTCCAACGTGCTGGGACTCGACATGGGTATGTTCTACAAACGCCGCGATTACACCAGGATCGTCAACGGACGCAACCCGATCGTTGCTCATGAGTTCTTGGGATCCAGCGTAGAGGGCAAGGATGTCCTGATCATCGATGATATGATCTCCTCTGGCGAGAGCATGTTAGATGTAGCGAAGGAATTAAAGAGCCGCAAGGCGAGAAAGGTATTCGTATGTGCGACCTTCGGTCTGTTTACCAACGGACTGCAGAAGTTTGACGAGTACTATGAGAACGGTCTGATCGACCGCGTCCTGACCACCAACCTGGTATACCAGACACCGGAGCTTCTCTCCAGACCGTACTATATCAGCGTCGATATGAGCAAATACATCGCGCTCATCATCGATAACCTGAACCACGATGCCTCCTTAAGCGAGCTGTTAAATCCGACTGGGCGTATCAATAAGCTGCTGGCGAAGTATCGGGCGGGAATACGGGACTAAAAATAGACCTTTAAAATAGAAACAAAAAGAACGTCATTTCCGGACCAATACATGTCAGAAAATGGCGTTCTTTTTAATGTCATAGGAAACAGGCAATGTCACGGTTATGTATGAAAAGAGTCTTACAACCGCACTTCATGTACCGCAGCTCCTTCTTCCTTCAGCACCCGCATCTCCCTCTCATGACAAGTAAATACAAGAATCTGCCCGGAATAGGCACTTGGCAGCCATTTGAGGACGGTTCTCAGGCGCTCGTCGTCGTAGAGGACGAAGCTGTCGTCAAAGATGAGCGGCAGCCGGTCTGCATCGCCCTGGATAAAGTGGGCGGCGGCGAGGCGCAGCGCCAGATAGATCTGGTCGGCGGTGCCGCTGCTGACCTGTTCAAGCGGGATCAGCTTCCGGCGGGTGTTTAAAAACGCATTCAGGTTCTCATCGATGCTGATGCTGGAATAAATTCCGCCGGTAATTCCGGCGATCAGGTCGGACGCAGTCTTATTTAAGTACAGGCCGAAAGAATCCCGGATGGTGGTGGAAAGCTCTTTTAAGGTATCAAGCGCCAGATCCACGGAGGCGATCTCCTGATGGATGCGCTCATTTTCATTTAAAATGTGTTTGAGCGCCGCTGCCCGGTCTTTGCAGGCGGATAGGTGCTCCAGCTTTTTTTCTAACTCCCACTGGACGCGCTGCTGTTCCTCGATGACAAGGCTGCAGTCATTCTGCTTTGCCATCAGCGCCGAGATCTGTTCGGAACGTTTTACCAGTGAATCCTCCGAGTTTGTAACGGCGTGGCAGAGCGTGATGAAGCGGTCCAGCCGCTGGGACAAAAGCTTCATGGATTCATCCGAAATCTCGGATTCGCCCAGGTGGCGGCGCAAAATCTCCGATAAAACAGAGGCACTTTTCTCCGCCTCCTGCCTGCGGCGGCTCCGGTGCCGTGTGACGCAGATTCCCAGCATGAGAAGCACAAGAGCGGCGCCTCCAAAGATGAGGGCGGTGGGACCAGCTCCCAGCCATGGGGACGGAAGCGGGAAGAATGCCAGATATCCGCAGTATGCCGCGCAGATAGCGCAAATTGCTGCTGCGACAAAGAAAAACACCTGGAAAAACCGGGATCCCTTGCTGGAGGAAGACGCCTGTGCATGCTGATAGTCCTGGTAGAGTGTTTCAGCCTGACTGCGGTATGCCTCGATGGACGCCTCGTCCGTAAAGGAAAACTCATTCAGTACCTGACGGCTCTTCTGCAGCCGGTCGGATAAATCTTCTTTTTCTATTTTCTGATGTTCCAGTTCATTTCGGACCGAGTCACGTAGTTTTGAGTATTCCTGTAACTGATTCTCATATTTTGGCGAAGAAAGCTCGCGTTCCAGCGCGCGGATCTCGCTAAGAAGGGAGGTATAGTTGACCGAAGCCTCCGGGCTTAATTGGGATTCAAATTGTTTGCGCTGATTTTTCAGATAGGCGGTCGCCTTAGTGATATTGAGCGCCATATTGCCAGAGGTATTCATGTTGGCAATATAGTTTTTCAGTTCTGAAACCATGCCTTCATCGGTCGCACTCTTTAACTGGCTGATGCTGATGGTGTTGTTGTACATGGTTTCACTCATGCCGCCCAAGATTTCCTGCAAAACGGCGCGACCGTCCGGTTCCTCGCGTCCGGTCGTCTCGTTGATGACGGTAAATTCCTTCTTATTTTTCTGGAACGAGCGCTCGATCCGGTAAATGGTGCCGTCGTCGGATTCAAGCCGGAGCTGCCCCTCGTAGGTGCCGCTGTTTTCCCACGGCTCATATTTGCTGTAGATGTCGTTTCTGGCGGCGCGCCCCCTCTGACGCTCGATGCCGAAGAGCATGCCGCGGATAAAGGTGTGGATCGTGGATTTGCCAGCTTCATTTTTACCGTAAATGACGTTTAACCCGTCCTCAAAGGAGACGGCTGTGTCATGAAATTTTCCAAACCCACTGATATAAAGATCAAGAAAACGCATGGAAGCTAACTCCTTTCATCGGTAGTGAGAAGCAGGGCGTGGATGCCGTAAAACAGCGCCTTTTTCTCCACCGGACTCATGTCCGGTTTTTTCAGTGCCTGGATGTAAAAGCCGATCATATCGCTTGGATGCTCGGCAAACAGGGCGGAAAAATCGTATTGCGGTTCCGTCTCATCGATGATATCCGCGATGCGGAAACGCAGCTTTAAGGCGTCCAGATCGAAGGAAATATCGGGATCGCGCATGCCCTGCACCTTGAAGCGGAAAATATTGTCATTGCCGCGCTGTTCGATCTCATGGGCGATTTTTAAGTACAGCTCCGTGTTGGTCGTATCCGGCGTGACGCGGACGATGAGCGGGATGTAGCGGAGCTTCGCCATCGGAATAAAGTCCAGTGTCGTTACCTGACAGCTTTCCGGGTCGATCTCGCCGTAAAGGATGCCGTGCCTGCCGGTCTCGGTCTTATCAAGCGGCTCCGGGGAACCGCAGTATGCCATCTTTTTGTCCAGTAGGATCTCTGGCCTGTGGATGTGCCCCAGTGCGATATACGAAAATCCGGAGGAAGCCAGCGCCGCCCGGTCAATCGGGACGTGGTTCGCGTCGCCGCCGTGCCCCAGCAGAATGTGGATTTTTCCATCCTCCGGCGCTTCAAGAGTATCGAGGCGCGGCTCCGGGATCTCCGCAGTATAGTAAGAAAAGCCGGTCACCTCGGTGTTGATATCCTCAAAATAGACGGATGAGACATCCTCACTTTCCAGAAACGTCACGTTGGAAGCCCAGGAAAAGCTTAAAACAGCGGAATTTTTGCGGATCCGGTCGTGATTGCCTGCGATGATGATAACCTGTGTCTGCGGGATCGTGGAAAACAGGTAATTGACCTCTTTCAGGTCGCGCAGCAGCGGCTGGCGGTGGAACAGATCCCCCGCGATGAACAGGCAGTCCACGCGCAGTTCCTTTGCCTTGGCGATGATGGCGGTAAACGTATCGCGGATATCGCGGCTGCGCTCCCGGCTCCACGGCTTGTCGCTGTCCGGGGACATGCCCCAGTGGATATCGCCGGTATGGATAAATTTCACATTCTCTCCCCCTTTCAGGAGTCTGTCACTCCGTATGTACATATTGAAATAATAATAGAAAAGGGACTGCTGCAAATAGCAGAAAGCGGATTCCAGTATTTGCGACAGCCCCATAGTTGCTTATTGTTTACAGTTCACAGTTGTTTACGGTTCTCGGGAACGGGATGACATCACGGATGTTGGAAACGCCGGTTAAGTACATCACGCAGCGCTCGAATCCAAGACCAAATCCGGAGTGTCTTGCGGAACCGTATTTACGCAGATCCAGATAGAAATCGTAGTCCTCCTTTTTGAGTCCAAGCTCGTCCATACGCGCCTCTAACTTCTCTAAGCTGTCCTCACGCTGGCTGCCGCCGATGATCTCGCCGATGCCCGGTACGAGACAGTCCATCGCTGCAACGGTCTTGCCGTCCTCGTTCATCTTCATGTAGAATGCCTTGATCTCCTTCGGATAATCGGTAACGAAGACCGGTTTCTGGAAGATCTTCTCGGTTAAGTAGCGCTCATGCTCGGTCTGTAAGTCACAGCCCCAGAATACCTTGTAGTCGAATTCGTCGTTGTGCTCTTCGAGGATGCGGACAGCCTCGGTGTAGGTTACATGACCGAACTCGGAATTTAATACGTGGTTTAAGCGGTCAAGGAGTCCCTTGTCGATGAACTGGTTGAAGAAATTCATCTCTTCCGGTGCGTGCTCTAAGACGTAGCGGATGACATATTTTAACATATCCTCGGCAACTTCCATGTTGTCGTTCAGATCCGCAAATGCCATCTCCGGCTCGATCATCCAGAACTCAGCTGCATGACGGGTCGTGTTGGAGTTCTCTGCGCGGAAGGTCGGTCCGAAGGTGTAGATATTGCGGAATGCCATCGCGTAGGTCTCGCCGTTTAACTGACCGCTGACAGTTAAGTTAGTTGGTTTTCCGAAGAAATCCTGGGAGTAGTCAACCGTGCCGTCGTCCTTTTTCGGAACATTGTTCAGATCCATCGTGGTAACCTGGAACATCTCACCGGCGCCCTCGCAGTCACTTGCGGTAATCAGTGGAGTGTGGACATACACGAAATCGCGCTCCTGGAAATACTGATGGATCGCGTAAGCTGCCAGGGAACGTACACGGAACACAGCCTGGAAGGTGTTGGTTCTCGGACGCAGGTGGGAGATGGTACGCAGATATTCAAGGCTGTGGCGTTTTTTCTGAAGCGGATAATCCGAAGCGGACGGTCCCTCAACGGCTACCTCGGTCGCCTGAATCTCGAACGGCTGCTTTGCCTCCGGGGTCGCAACCAGGGTACCTTTTACGATAATGGATGCGCCTACGTTTAACTTGGAGATCTCCGCAAAGTTCGGCATTGTATCATGGTAAACAACCTGAAGCGTCTCAAAGTAGCTGCCATCGCTCACAACGATGAAGCCAAAGTTCTTGGAACCGCGCACGCTTCGTACCCAGCCGCCGATCTGAACTTCTTTGTCCAGATACGTCTCTCTGGAACGGTAAATTTCTCTTACAGTGGTTAAATTCATCTCAGTAAACTCCTTATTTTGCAAAATAAACTTTCTCATGCGGACTGCCCTGCAGTGTGCAGACCGTGTTTAACTTTCATTATACTGTATTTTTCTTGTAGATTCAAGGGACGGAGGGAAATTTGCGGGGGGAAGAAACCTGCCCGTATAAAAAGTGACAGCTTTAAAAATTAACAGAAACAAATGCAAAAACAGAAGGAAAGGGCAGAAAACAAGCTGGGTATTGTGTCAACTCTGTGAATACTTGTTTTACAGAGACAAATGCCCGGTGTTAGAATGGGGATAAAGAAAGAAAACCGCGGAATACTTTCAAAGAGTCTATCAAACGGAAAGGGTGTAGACAGAAGAATTATGACTGAACTTGACGCAAATAAAAAAGCGGAAGAGCTTCTGAAAGGTGCGTACGATTTACATGTACATTCATCGCCCTCTGTTTTTCCGAGAGAATTGGATGGATTCCAGTTGATCCGGGAGGCAGACGCGGCAGGAATGGCGGGAGTGATGCTGAAAAGTCATTATGAATCAACGGCTTTACGGGCAGAACTGATCAACCGCTACAGCGGCTGTAAGGCGAAAGCGTATGGCGGGCTCTGCCTCAACTGCCCGGCGGGCGGCTTGAATGTATACGCGGTGAAAAATGCATTGCGGGCGGGGGCAAAAATTGTATGGATGCCGACCCGGGATGCGAAAAACAGCCTAGTATTCGGAAACATGGAGGGAGATTTCTTCGACCGCAGGGGTATTACCATTCTGGAACAGGATGGAACATTAAAAGAATGCGTCTACGACATCATGGATGCTATCAAGGAAAAAGACGCATTTCTGGCAACAGGACATATCAGCCCGGAGGAATCCCTGATTTTATGCAGGGAAGGACGGAAACGGGGGGTCAATATGATTTTGACACATCCAGAGTTTCCAAGGACGAGGATAGGAAGAGACGATCAGGCGGAACTGGCGAAGCTGGGGGTTGTGATTGAGAAGAACTGGTTTAATCTGGCACAGAAAAGTGTGATGCCGGAAGAGATGGCAGAGACGATTCGGACCGTTGGAAGTGGACACGTATATCTGGCAACGGACCGAGGGCAGAAAGGGGCGCCGACA
The DNA here is from genome assembly GCF_003480665.1 of Clostridium sp. AM28-20LB. Classification (NCBI taxonomy): domain Bacteria; kingdom Bacillati; phylum Bacillota; class Clostridia; order Eubacteriales; family Clostridiaceae; genus Clostridium; species Clostridium sp. AM28-20LB. The sequence continues at coordinate 120,103 of NZ_QUJN01000006.1, forward strand.
CCCGTTTCGGAATTGAAACGGTTTATCGCCGTGATGCTGACCTGTGGGATTGCGGAAGCACAGATACGGGACATGGTCCAGAAGGTACCGGAAGAAGTGGTATGCAGATAAATTTATATAAATGCACATTTTTTAGAAGGAGGATTTTACATTATGAGGAAAGACAGAGTATTGGCAGGGGCATTAGCAGCAGTGACAGCGCTCAGCATGACAGCGTGCGGCGGCGGACAGGCAGGTGGTACCACACAGGCAGCGGCGGCAGGAACACAGGCGGCAGCCGAGAACACCGCTAACCCGAATGCCGAGACAACACTCAGCATCGGTTATACGACCGCAGCAAACGCGGATGATCCGTATCACTTTACTGCAACCAAGTTCAAAGAGATCGTGGAAGAGAAATCCGAGGGTAGAATTGCAGTCAACCTGTATGCGAGCAGTCAGCTTGGTTCCGAGCCGGAGATGTGGGAAGGCATGCAGACCGGAACATGCGACATGGCAGTCATGACGAATGCATATGTTTCTTCTTATGTACCGGCAAACGGCGCACTGGATCTTCCGTTCATTTTTAGCGATCTGGCACAGGCACGTGAGATCGTAGACGGCGATTTCGGTCAGTCCCTGATCGACAATATGGACGGAACAGGCGTTACATGTCTTGCATTTTCTGAGGGCGGATTCCGTCAGTTGTGTACAAAGGACAAAGAAATCAAAGCACCGTCCGATTTGAATGGACTGAAGATCCGCTGCATGGAGACAAAGATTTATCTGTCTGCTTACAAGGCGCTGGGTGTAAATGCAACCCCGATGGCATGGGGCGAGCTTTTAACCGCTCTGCAGCAGGGTACCGTAGATGGCTGTGACGCACCGTTAAGTGTATTATATACCAACGGTTTCCCGGATATCTGCAAATACATTGATAATGTAAACCTGTTCTATTCTCCACTTCCGGTATGTATTTCTACCAGCGTATATGAGTCCTTATCTGAGGAAGATCAGGCGATTTTAAAAGAAGCAGCACAGGAAGCAGCCAAAGAAACACGTGAAAATAACGATGCAACCGCTGAAAAGATGGAGTCGGATCTGACGTCTCAGGGCATGACGATTGTATCCTCTGAGGATGTAGATACAGAGGCATTCCAGAGTGCCGTACAGCCGTGCTATGACGAGATGGAATCCTACATCGGTTCTGAGTGGGTGGATCAGATTAAATCCCTGACCGGCACGGAGAGGTGATTGCAGAAAGAGGGTTTGACAGCATGAAAAAATTACAGCAGGTTTCAGACATAATTAATAAGTGCGTCAGTTACATAGGAATGGTGATTTTTATTATCCTGATTGTTGCCTGTGTGGCACAGGTGTTTTTCCGCTTCATTCTGAATAATTCATTGTCCTGGAGCGAAGAACTTGCCCGGTACTGCTTTATCTGGATGCATATGCTGGGGGCTTCCTTGTTGATTGAGGGAAGCGGACATGCTACAGTAACAGCAATCCTGGATCTGATGCATGGAACACTTCGAAAAATTGTCGATATTATCATTGAATTAGTTATCTTTTTTGATGGAACCGTAATGCTGTACGCAGGCTTAAAGCTTGCGTACAGCTCCAGAACCAACTTGAGCACCGCGCTTTCTGTCCCGATGTGGTGTATCAATTCCTCCGTGGCAGTCGGCGGAATCCTTTTGATGTTCCAGGCATTTGTAGCGATTGCGATGATCGTATCAGCGACAGAGAGAAAGGAGGATAAACCGGTATTATGACACTTGTATTAGTAGTATTATTCGGTCTGATGCTTTTGGGTATTCCGGTTGCATTTGCAATCCTTTCTGCCGGAATGGCATATCTGGCGACAACGGGAGGGAGCATGCTGGTAGTCGCACAGCGGCTGATTTACGGTCTTAACTCCTTCACACTGCTTGCAGTCCCACTGTTTATCTTGGTAGGAAACCTGATGGATTTCGGTGGTATTTCCAAACGTCTGACCGATTGGGCGAAGAGTATTTTAGGCTGGCTTCCGGGCGGACTTGGAATTGTAACCGTATTCAGTTGTGCGATCTTTGCAGCGCTGACGGGCTCTGGTCCGGCGACGGTAGCAGCGATTGGTTCAATTATGCTTCCTTCCATGCTGAAGGCAGGTTATTCCAGAGAAACGAGCGCGGGGTTAGTTGCATCGGCAGGTGCATTGGGACCAATCATTCCTCCGAGTATTCCCATGATTATTTATGGAGTTACAATGAATCTTTCAATTCCGGCAATGTTTATGGCAGGGGTTGTCCCGGGACTTGTTATCGCACTGGCGTTATCGTTAGTCAATGTCGTATTCGCATACAGGAATCCGGAGGTTCTGAAACATGCGAAGACGATGAAGTTTGATTTTAAAGAATCCATGAAATTGTTCTGGAAAGCGCTGGGCGCTCTGGGACTTCCGGTTCTGATTCTAGGCGGTATTTATGGCGGTATCTTTACACCAACCGAATCCGCAGCGGTCGGCATTGTTTATGCGCTGATTCTGGGTTTTGCATTGAAAGAACTGAAAGTAAAAGATTTACCGAAGATCCTGATCAATTCCCTGAAAACATCGACAATGGTCAATTTCATCATCGCGGCGGCGTCCCTGTTCTCCTGGGTTGTATCGAAATCCCAGATCGGAATCGTGATTTCCAATGCATTTATCAGCTTCGTAGGTGGCAGCCAGGCACTTTATCTCTTCGTACTAGTTGTAGTGCTCTTAATTGTAGGCTGTCTGATGGATAACGTAGCGGCAACTCTGATTCTGGCACCAATTTTAATTCCGGTTGGAATTGCACTCGGATGTAATGAACTCCACATCGGTATGCTGTTCTGTATTTGCCTGGTAGTTGGATTCGTAACACCTCCGTTTGGATATAATCTGTTTACGGCGGTTTCGATTTCAGGCTTGAATTTCAAACAGATTGTAAAGGGAGCGCTTCCGTTCCTTTTGACGGAAATATTGCTTCTGTTTGTATTTGCATATGTACCGGGAATCATCACATGGCTTCCGAGACTAATGGGGTACGGATACTAAGTATTAGAAAAATACGTAAGAAAAAGGGGCTATGAAAAGACAGCAGAAGAGACTTGAAAGGTCAATGCGCTGTTTTTTTACGGCTCCTTTTGGTTAGAATAAGAAAATAGATAGAACTGAGAACTGGCGGAGGAAACAATGAAAATAGGATTCGAAGTTTTTTTGGTGGTAGCCAGAGAAATGAGTATTACAAAAGCTGCAAATGAGCTTCATATTACACAGCAGTGCGCCAGCGATCATATAAAGAGGCTGGAAAAAGAGTATAATGTCGTGTTGTTTGAGCGGCGTCCCAAATTCCGTCTGACGCAGGCTGGCGAGATCATGCTTCATAACCTGTTAAATATCCAGATTATGGAGACGAGTATGAGCCGGAGTCTGGCGGGGATAGCGGAGGGGACGGTGGGCGGTTTTACCTTGGGAATCAGTACATCCCGCGCGCCGATCATACTGCCCCGTGTGCTGCCGCGATATTACCAGTGTTACCCGAAGGTAAATATATCCTTTACGGAGGAGGACACACAGATCCTGGAGGAACGCCTGTTGAACGGACAGGTAGATTTATTTATCGGGGTCAATACGTCACCGCATCCGGATTATAAAATCCAGACCCTGACGACGGATGAGATCATCCTGGTTATCTCCGCCAAGCTTTTGAGGCGGGAATTTAGCAAGCAGGAGATCCGGCAGATGGAGGATGGGATTGATCTGAAACGGTTTTCCAACATTCCGTTTACGCAGAGTTTCAAGACCGGAAAAGTCAACCATGCGATTCAGGAATATCTGGACAGTTATAATGTAAAGCTTAATGTCATCTATAACATCAGTGATAGTGAGACGCAGATTCTGCTCTGCGCGTCCGGCATCTGTGCGGCGCTGTGCCCGAAAATGCTGCTGGCAGCTGCTTACCGTCACAATCAGACCTGTAAGCCAGAGGATGAACTCTATATGTTCCCGATCCGGAACCTGGGACGGGAGTTAAAGATTGAGCTGGTCAGCCACCGGAATGCGATGCATCCGATGTATATACAGGACTTTGTCCATATCTTACAGGAGGAGTTGCCGCGGATTGCAGATTCGATGAGTCTGGAAGAATTGAGAAAGAGTATACAGTAAAAAAGCCTTGAATCGGAAATGCTTTTGAGTCAAAAGTGTCTCAGATTCAGGGCTTTTTTTCAGTTCACGGGAGGTTCGCTCTTAGATTCCACATCCCGGAATTACGAAAATATTATGTAAAAGGAACGAAAAATGTCGGAAAATGTACAAAATTGGGACAAATTCTATTAAAAATTTGTTCACTATTTTCGTGAAGTATGTTATAATAAAAACAGGTTTAAAATACACATTATATGTGAGCATCGAGGGGTGATATCGTGATTAAAAAGGAAATGATAGCTATGCTGTTGGCAGGCGGACAGGGCAGTCGTCTGGGTGTCTTAACTCAAAAAGTAGCAAAACCTGCGGTTTCTTTCGGAGGAAAGTATCGAATCATCGATTTTCCGTTAAGTAACTGTATCAATTCGGGAGTGGACACGGTAGGCGTTCTGACCCAGTATCAGCCGCTGCGGCTGAATGCACATATTGGAATCGGTATTCCGTGGGATCTGGACCGCAACGTAGGTGGTGTGACGGTACTTCCGCCGTATGAGCGGAGCAAAGGAAGCGATTGGTACACCGGTACGGCGAACGCGATTTACCAGAACCTGGAATACATGGAAACGTACAATCCAGAGTATGTGCTGATTTTGTCCGGCGACCACATCTACAAGATGGACTACGAGGTAATGCTGGAATACCACAAAGCAAACAATGCGGATGTGACGATCGCGGCGATGCAGGTTCCGATGGAGGAGGCAAGCCGTTTCGGTATCGTTATAACCGATGACAACAACCGCATTACGGAGTTTGAGGAGAAACCGGCGAATCCGCGCAGCAATTTAGCTTCCATGGGTATTTACATATTCAGCTGGAAGGTGCTCAAAGAAGCGCTCATCAAGCTCTCGGACGAGCCTGGATGTGATTTTGGAAAGCACATTATCCCGTATTGCCATGCAGCTGGAAAACGTATCTTCGCATACGAGTACAACGGCTACTGGAAAGATGTCGGAACCCTTGGCTCCTACTGGGAGGCAAACATGGAACTGATCGACATCATTCCGGAGTTCAACCTGTATGAAGAATACTGGAAGATTTACACGAAGAGCGATATTATTCCCCCACAATTTATATCGGAGCAGTCCAAGATAGAGCGCAGTATCATCGGCGAGGGCACCGAGGTATACGGCGAAGTCATTAACTCGGTCATCGGAGCAGGCGTTACGATCGGAGAAGGTGCGGTGATCCGTGATTCGATCATCATGAAGGGCACGACGATCGGCGCTGGCACGGTTGTGGATAAGGCGATCGTGGCGGAGGACGTTACCATCGGTGAGAATGCCGAGGTCGGCGTCGGAGAATATGCCGAGAGCAAGTACGACAAGAAGGTATATCAGTTCGATCTGGTAACGATCGGAGAGCGCTCCGTGATACCGGATGGAGTGAAGATAGGACGGAACACAGCGATTTCCGGTGTGACGACGGCAGACGATTATCACGGCGGCGAGCTGGAGAGCGGCGATTATATCATAAAGGCAGGTGGAATACAATGAGAGCGATCGGGATTGTTTTAGCTGGCGGCAACAGCAAGAGAATGAGAGAATTATCCAATAAGAGAGCCATCGCAGCGATGCCTATCGCAGGCAGCTACCGCAGTGTCGATTTTGCTCTGAGCAATATGAGCAATTCCCACATCCAGAGTGTGGCGGTACTGACGCAGTACAACTCCCGTTCCCTGAATGAGCACTTGAGTTCTTCCAAGTGGTGGGATTTCGGACGTAAGCAGGGCGGCATGTATGTATTCACACCGACGATCACGGCAGAGAGCAGCGACTGGTACCGCGGTACCGCAGATGCTCTGTATCAGAACCTCGATTTCTTAAAGAAAAGTCATGAGCCGTATGTGGTCATTGCAGGCGGCGACTGTGTCTATAAATTGGATTACGGCAAGGTACTGGAGTATCATATTGAAAAGAAAGCGGATATTACCGTAGTATGCAAGGAGATGCCTCCGGAGGAGGACGTTACCCGCTTCGGTCTGGTGAAGTTAAATGATGACGGACGTATCACAGATTTTGAGGAAAAACCGATGCTGGCGACCTCCAGCATGATCTCCTGCGGTATCTATGTAATCCGCCGCCGTCAGCTCATCGAACTTCTGGAGCGCTGTGCAGCAGAGGATCGGTATGATTTTGTTACTGATATTTTAGTCAGATATAAGAACCTCAAACGCATTTACGCGTATAAGTTAGGAACTTACTGGAGCAACATCGCTTCGGTTGATTCGTACTACAAGACGAACATGGATTTCCTAAAACCGGATGTACGCCACTATTTCTTCAAGGAATACCCGGAGATCTACTCCAAGGTAGATGATCTTCCGCCGGCAAAATACAATCCGGGTGCAAATGTCAAGAACAGCCTGGTATCCAGCGGCTGTATCTTAAATGGTACGGTGGAGAACTCGGTTCTGTTTAAGAAGGTATATGTAGGCAATAACTGTATCATCCGGAATTCTGTTATTTTAAATGATGTTTACATCGGGGACAATACAGTGATTGAGAATTGTATTGTAGAGAGCCGTGATACGATCCGCGCCAACACGACGCACATCGGTACGCCGGAAGATGTAAAGATTGTCATTGAGAAGAACGAGCGGTTTACATTATAGGGTACATCAAAGAACAGACGGAAGGGGTAAATGGGTATGCAGATTACAGACGTAAGAGTGCGGCGGATAGAGAAGGAAGGTAAGATGAAAGCCATCGTATCCATCACACTTGACAATGAATTTGTGGTTCATGATATCAAGGTTATTGAGGGAGAGAAAGGACTTTTTATTGCTATGCCGAGCCGTAAGGCTGCGGATGGAGAATACCGGGATATTGCCCACCCGATTAATTCGGAAACCAGAGACATGATTCAAAATGTCATTCTTGCCAAATATGAGGCGACAGCTCTGGAACTGGCAGAGCTGGAGAAAGCAGAGTAAAAAGCAGGAAAAGAAAGTAAAAAGAGAGAAAATATGAAAAAATGTCCCCGGACGCTGGACAAAGTGCCCGGGGACATTTATTATGTAGATATAGTGTGCTCAAAAACGGGCAGAATTTGCCCGAATGTGTACAGATAATCCATAAGGGGGTAATTATGAGCGGTACGATTTTTTCTTTAATACCGCCTATCGTAGCCATTGCGCTTGCATTGATTACGAAAGAGGTGTACCTGTCTCTGCTGATAGGTATTATGTCGGGCGCGTTTTTATTTACGGGTCCAAATCCGCTTCATGCGGTGGAAACAATGATCGCGATCATGGGCGAGAAGATCGGGGGCAATGTCAACATTCTGCTTTTCCTGGCATTTCTCGGCATCGTGGTAGCACTGATCACAAAGTCTGGTGCGTCGAAGGCTTATGGTGAGTGGGCGTCCCACGCGATCCGCACGAAGAAGGGCGCGCTGTTTGCAACCATGTTCCTCGGTATGCTGATTTTCGTGGATGACTATTTTAACTGCCTGACTGTCGGCACGGTTATGCGTCCGGTGACGGACAAGCACAAGATCACACGTGCGAAGTTAGCCTACATCATCGATGCGACGGCGGCGCCGATCTGTATCATCGCGCCGATCTCAAGCTGGGCGGCAGCGGTCGGTTCTTCGCTTCCGGAGGACAGCGGGGTGGACGGCTTCAGTCTGTTCCTTCACACGATTCCGTTTAATCTGTATGCGCTTCTCACGATCTGCTTCATGCTCTTTTTGGTAGCAGGCGATTTTGATTTCGCGGCGATGAAACGCTATGAAGAACAGGTGAAAAAGACCGGAAAAGAGACGACGGTCGAGGCGGAGGCGATGGAGATCTCCGGCAACGGAAAGGTTATCGATCTGATTCTTCCGATCCTGGTTCTGATCGCGTTCTGCGTCAGCGGTATGCTGTATACAGGCGGCATCCTGGACGGCGTTGGTCTGGTCGAGGCGTTCGCTAACTGTGATTCGGCACTGAGCCTGGTGCTTGGCTCCTTCTTCACACTGGTGTTTATCTTTGTATTCTACATGATCCGCCGTGTCATCCGGTTCAATGAGTTCTGTGAATCCTTCACGATCGGCGTCAAGGCGATGATCCCGGCGATCATGATTCTGTGCCTTGCCTGGACTCTGTCTGGTATCTGCAGTGCGGATTACTTAAACATCGGCGGCTATGTCAAAGAGGTAGTGGGCGGCAATGCGCTGGTCGGCTCCCTGATGCCGGCCCTGATGTTCGTCATCGCGGCGGGGCTGGCGTTCTCGACCGGTACGTCCTGGGGTACCTTCGGTATTCTGCTTCCGATTGCATTTGCGGTGGTTGGCGCTGAAAATATGAACAGCCTTACGATCGTGACGGCTTCGATTCTGGCAGGTGCGGTCTGCGGCGACCATGTTTCCCCGATCTCGGATACGACCATCCTTGCGTCGGCTGGCGCCCAGTGCCACCACATCAACCACGTATCGACCCAGATCCCGTATGTGCTGTGCGTAGCAGCGTGCTGTTTCCTCGGTTATCTGGCAGCCGGAATTACCGCCAATGGCTGGGTGGGAACCGGCGTGGGATTCGCAGCGCTGATTGTGGTTCTGGTTATTCTGGATCGAAAGAATAAAGGGACGAAAGAGGCGTAAAAGCATCGGCAGTAAACGAAAATTGGTTCGTTTACTGCCGATTTCTTTCGTTTCATCGGAGGAAGCGGTCGTATCTTCCGCTGGGGCATCGGTAGCAGCTGCGGTTGTTTCTGCCGGAGCAGAAGGTTGTCCGCACCCTCTTTATGAAATAGCGGTGGCATGGAAACTTTGGAAAAACGCATTCCCCACCAGCGATAAACTTCGTTCCTTCCGTTTGACCAGACAGATACTTGAGTGGATCTGCGGCTGGGTGATGATCCGGCGGATCAGGGCGGGATCGGAATTTAAACAGAGGGCAGATTCAGGCGCGAGCGCGATGCCCAGCCCTTCGGACGCCCATAAAAGGGCGGTTCTGGCATCGTCGGCAATGCAGACGATGTTCGGTTCCAGTGCCTGTTCCTCAAAATATCCCAGAATCAGCGGCTGCCAGCGGCGGTAAAGAATGAGCGGCGCGCGGGTGAGGGCGGAGAGGGGAAGAGATGTGGGCGTATGGCTTTTTTGTGGTTCGGAAGCGTCGGATGCAGGCATAGGGTGGGAACTTTGAATCACAGAACCAGTGTCGGATGGAGGAATATCGGTCAGAAGGGCATTCGGGCATTCCTGGTAATGGCTCCAGATCATTTCGCGCCCGATCGCCAGAAATGCCTCCGGCGGTAGTGTCTGCATCTCCAGCCCGGCTTTGGCAAATGGCGTCCGGATCACGGCGAGGTCGATCTGGTTGGAGTGAAGCAGATCGAGCAGGTGGTAGGAATTGGACTCATGGAGTTCAAACAGGGCTTTGGGATAGGATCGCCGGAATGGGGCAAGATAATGCCGGGTCACAAATTCGACGGCGGAGGAGATGATGCCAAGGCGCACAACGCCCTGAATCTCCTGTTTCTGTGCAGTCAGCTCCGTGCGGGCAGCCTGGCTCAGATCGAGGATCGCAAGCGCCCGGTCGTAGAACGTCTTTCCAGCAGGTGTCAGTCGGATGCGGCGGGAACCGCGCTCAAACAGCGTCACACCCAGTTCTGCCTCCAGAAGCTTCATCTGGTGGCTGAGCGGTGGTTGTGAGATATTCAGTTTTTTGGCTGCCTGGGAAATATTTCCCTCGTTGACGATGGTGGTGAAGTAGGATAACTGGCGAAGTTCCATAAATGCTCCTTCCTGTTCGGATTCGTTGTAAAACTGTGTATACGGCAGATATATTATATAACAAAATCCGATAGAATAACAGGCTAACTATATTTTTTTGATATATATTCTATATCCGAATGGTATTTTTCAGGCTCCTTGAATTCTGGTATGATACATAAGCAGATATATACTGGAAATTCCAGAGAAATAAAAGTGTAGGGATAATACGGAAGGGAGTGGGCAGAAATGAAAGAACTGCTGGATATGTTTCTGACGTTTGCCAGAATCGGAGGATTTACCTTCGGCGGCGGATATGCGATGCTGCCGATGCTGCAGAAAGAGGTAGTCAATGGACGCCATTGGGCGACGGATGAAGAATTGATGGATTACTACGCGATTGGTCAGTGTACACCGGGTATCATCGCGGTCAACACGGCGACGTTTGTCGGTTATAAAAATCGGGGGATTCCGGGGGCAATTGCGGCGACGCTGGGAGTCATTGCGCCGTCGCTTATCATCATTATGATTATCGCGGCATTTATCTCGAACTTTATTGAACTTAGCTTTGTGAGCAGTGCCTTTGCAGGCATCCGCGCCTGCGTCTGTGTGCTGATCGGCAGTGCGGTTGTCAAGCTGGCGAAGAAATCGCTGGTTGATAAAGGTGCGATCGCGATTGCGGCGGTTGTGTTTGTACTGTCACTGTTTACATCGGTTTCTCCGGCGCTTCTTGTTGTCGTGGCGGGTGTGATCGGGATTGTACTGAAGGGCGGAAAGGGGGAGAAGAAATGATGCTGATACTTGAATTATGCTTCCGTTTCTTCTGCTGCGGACTGTTTGCGATTGGCGGTGGACTGGCGACTCTGCCATTCCTTTACAATATTTCCAAGGAGACAGGATGGTATACCTTTAGTGATATTTCCAACATGATTGCTGTCTCCGAGTCCACGCCGGGACCAATGGGCGTCAACATGGCGACCTACGTCGGCTTCCATATCAAGGGGATTCTCGGCGGCCTGGCGGCACCGCTTTCGCTGGTGCTTCCGTCCGTGATTATCATCATAATCATCTCGAAGATTCTCGATAGGTTTAAAACATCCGCGATCGTACAGAATGCCCTCTATGGACTTCGCGCGGCATCCACCGCCCTGATTGCGGCAGCCGGTATCGGCGTGGCAAAGATAGCGTTCCTCCATGTCGGCGAGGATGGCAGCCTGGTGCTTTCCAAGCTGTTTTCCATCATCAACTGGAAGGCGATCGTACTGGCACTTGCGATCTGGTACGGCTTAGTCAAATGGAAAAAGCACCCGATCCTCTACATCGTGGTAGCGGCTGTGACTGGAATCGTGTTCCAGTTCCACTAGGGAAGATAGAAGAAAATAGAACCATTTCCAGAAGAGGTAGTTCGGTATCGGCATATTCTTTTGGGGTGGTTCTTTTTTGTCATAGGAAGCTTCGTCCTATGACAAAACGCTTTGCGGGATGCGTACTCATGCGAAGAAGAAACATGCCGCAAGCGGCCGCGCGAGAAGCCCGGATGTGTCAAGACACATGATTTGTTCATGGGACTTTCTTCATTTTACAGGAAATTGCGTCCTATAAAACAAAAAATACAAGAAAACGCGATCGTAAAGCGCAATAATAGTTAGAAACAGAACAAATAAAACAGAAATACACAACAATTACAAAAATATAATCAGATAAATAAAGAAAAATATGGAAAATAATTAGAAATAATGCTTGACAAAATGAAAATTATCTAGTAGAATAAAACCATCAAAAGAAACAGAGATAACCCCAACAAACGGTTACCATAGTTTCTAGGACGAAATAAGGAACAAGGAGGACGGTCCAATGGGATAGTTAGTTACTAAAAAACATGATCATGGTTTTAAAAACCGAATTTATCCAATTAAATAAAAAGATAAAAATCGGTATCGATGGAATCCATCATCATACAATCTCTAAAAGAGTTTACATAGATACATGTAATCAAAGGAGGAGATTCATATGAAAGGAAGAGGTCCATAGCACATTTAAAACAAAATATAAAAGAAAGAGAGGTTATATAGTGAAACTTCGGGATATTTCATAAAAGAGCTGTCTGATGACGAGAAAGTCGGACAGCTCTTTTTTTGTGCAATAGGAAATTCCTTGGAATTCCCCATTACACAAAAAGGCACATTCTTTGTTTTGTTTACAGAAAATCGAAGCAAGCGCGGCAGAAAGGTTGACGAATGAAGTCAAAAAGGATATTCTGGAAAATGAAAATGATGTACATTATAAAATGAAGGGAATTGTTGGAGGTATCTATCTAAAATGAATGAAAACGACATGGTCATTAAAGACGCCAGAACACTGGGTCTGCCGAAGATGCTGCTTTTAGGTTTGCAGCATATGTTTGCGATGTTCGGCGCGACGATCCTGGTGCCGATTCTGGTCAATACCTATTTTGAGGGAGAGGGACTTTCGATTCAGGTAACGCTGATGTGTGCGGGTCTGGGAACACTGTTTTTCCATGCCTGCTCTAAGTTAAAAGTCCCGGCGTTCCTCGGTTCCTCGTTCGCATTCCTCGGTGGATTTGCGACGGTGGCAAACTTGGACAGCGGTATTTTTGCAGATATGACGATGGGCGAGAAATTGCCATATGCCTGCGGCGGTATCGTGGTAGCGGGTGCGCTGTACCTGATTCTGGCGCTGATCATCAAGCTGGCAGGCGTGGAGCGCGTCATGCACTATCTGCCGCCGGTTGTGACAGGTCCGATCATTATCTGTATCGGACTTTCACTGGCGCCGTCCGCGATCGCCAACGCATCGACAAACTGGCTGATTGCGTTGATCGCGCTGGGAACCATCATAGTTTTTAATATCTGGGGCAAGGGAATGTTCAAGATCATTCCGATTCTGATGGGCGTTGTGATCTCCTATGCAGCGGCAGCAGTCTTCCAGATGATGGGAATGACAAACCCGGACGGAAGTGCGATCCTGAATTTCTCAGAGGTAGCGACGGCTTCCTGGGTCGGACTTCCTCCGTTCCAGCTGTGCAAATTTGACCCGACGGCGGTCATGGTAATGGCGCCGATCGCGCTTGCGACGATGATGGAACATATCGGCGATATGTCGGCGATCTCCGCGACGGTCGGAGAAAATTTCCTTGCGGATCCGGGACTGCACCGGACGCTGGTCGGCGATGGTATCGCAACATCTCTGTCGGCACTCGTTGGCGGTCCTGCCAATACGACTTACGGTGAAAATACGGGCGTTCTGGAATTAAGTCGTGTTCATGACCCGCGTGTCATCCGGATTGCAGCTGTCTTTGCTGTGATTCTGAGCTTTATTCCGAAGATGGCAGAGGTCATCGGTTCGATGCCGTCTGCAATCATCGGCGGCGTTAGTTTCATGCTATACGGTATGATCTCCGCGATCGGTGTCCGCAACGTGGTCGAAAACCAGGTGGATTTAACCAAATCCCGGAACCTGGTAATCGCTGCGGTAATTCTGGTCTGCGGGCTGGGATTCTCCGACGGTCTGACCTTTGAGGCGGCAGGAACCTCGGTTACCCTGACAGGTCTTGCGATCGCAGCGATTGCGGGCGTTCTGCTCAATGTGATTCTTCCGGGTAATGATTACCAGTTCGGCAAGAATTTACAGGGCGACATCAACCGCGGTGTGGCGATCAATCCGAATCCGAAGAAACGGCAGGAATAAAAAACGCAAAAATTTTCAGTTCTAAAATTGGGACGAACCATTTCAGATGTATAATCCGCCTGCATTTCCACATACTACCCATAAGACACACGATATGGCAAACGTGGTATGCAGGAGGAAGAATCATGAAAGCTACAGGAATTGTGAGAAGAATCGATGATCTGGGTCGCGTTGTCATCCCGAAAGAGATACGCCGGACGCTGCGCCTTCGGGAAGGGACGCCGCTTGAGATATTCACGGACCGCGAGGGCGAGATTATATTGAAAAAATATTCACCGATGGTAGAGCTGGCGGCATTTGCCGTGCAGTACGCGGAGGCGATGGCGCAGTCCACGGGGCTGATGGTCTGCATCGCGGACCGGGATCAGATCATCGCGGTATCCGGGGGACCAAAGAAGGAATATTACCAGAAGACGATCAGCCGGGCGCTGGAGCTGGCAGTTTCCGAACGTCAGAATATCTGTGCGGCGCGGGGAGAAAAAGCATTTATCCCGATTACCTCGGATGAGGTGGAGGAGAGCAGCGCCGAGGTGATTGTGCCGATTTTGAGCGAGGGCGATGCGATCGGGGCGGTGATTCTCCTCAGCCGGGAGGCAAAGCAGGCGCTTGGAGGGGCGGAGATGAAGCTGGCAGCGACGGCAGCCGGATTTCTGGGACGTCAGATGGAAGGATAAAAAAAGATAAATGAGATAAATCTGCCTGGAAACAGGCGGTGAGAGAAAAAAGAAGACGGGATCGATGGAAAACGTAAAGAGAGATAAAACTCCTGGGCGGTTGTCCATCGATCTTGTTTTTGATAGTCCTGTATTTGATAAAAACTGGTATTTGATATAACAGATATATCGAAAAACAGACGAAAGCGCAGGAGAGTTCACAGATACTCAATGATTTTTCACAGAAAAAGCACAGCAAGGCGCATGACAAACGCATGAGTAAATAAATTGTGAACACGCCCCTTTTTTGTTAAAATTAAGAAAGAGAGGTTATATAGTGAAACTTCGAGAGATTTCATAAAAGAGCTGTCTGATGACGAGAAAGTCGGACAGCTCTTCTTATGTTTAGCTTTTTATATGTACAGTGGAAAGGGTTCCGCTGTTATTTTTTTGCTTTGACACGGTCTCCGCGCTCTGGAAGCAGAAAGATACAGATTAAAGAACTGATAAACAGCATGCTTGGATAGAACAGAAGCGGCATGACCTCAAAGGCAGACAGTTCATAGCCCAGCTCATGAACCGCCGATAATGCTACCAGCATCTGAGCACCGTAAGGCAGGATTCCCTGGGAGATACAGGAAAAGGTATCCAGAAGGGAGGCTGTCTTTCTGGCACTGATGCCATAATCTTCAGAAATTTCCTTTGCAATAGGATTAGCCATAACGATAGCCACTGTGTTATTGGCAGTTGCGATATCCAGCAGGGTAACTAAAAGGCCGACACCAAACTGACCGCCGCGTTTTCCGCGGAAGATGCGATGAATAACGTTAAGAAGAACATCGAAGCCACCGTTTTCACGGATCAGTGCGCACATAGCTGCAACTAAGATGGCAACCATACTGGTCTCAAACATGCCGGAAGTGCCGGACCCCATGTTGGTAAGCATTTCCCAGGGAGTAGTCTGGCCGGAGCCCAGCATAATGATGGCACCGGATACGATTCCGACTAACAGAACGACAAATACCTGAATACCGGCAATGCCGCCTGCTAATACCAGAAGATAGGGGATCAGCTGAATCAGGTTGTATGGTTTTATGATGGCAGCTCCCGGATCCTGATGGAAGGAAACGACCAGGATAAGTGCCAGGGAAGCGATGGCAGCCGGAAGTGCGATGCCGAAGTTCTCACGGAATTTATCCTTCATAGCACATCCCTGACCGTTGCAGGCTGCGATGGTTGTATCGGAGATGAAAGAGAGATTATCTCCAAACATGGCACCGCCGATGACAGATGCGACGCAAAGGGCCAGAGAGAAACCAGAGGTCTCAGATACGGCAGTGGCAATCGGAACAATCAGGGTGATGGTTCCAACGGAGGTTCCCATGGAAGTAGAGACAAAGCACGCTACCACAAAGAGAACAGCAACGGAAAAACGGGCCGGGATAAGAGACAGCATCAGATAAGCAACGCTTTCAGCGCTGCTTCGTCCTACGACACCGACAAAGGTTCCGGCTGTCAGGAAGATGAGAAGCATGGTGATGATGTTCTTATCTCCGATGCCTTGCCCCATCAGCTCCAGTTTCCGGTCAAAGGAAAGAGAACGGTTCTGGAAACAGGCCGTCAGGATCGCAAGCATAAATGCGACAACAATCGGAATGTTGTAAAAGCCCATCGGGATCTTCATGATATATTCTGACCAGATTCCTAGCCCCAGATAAAAGATCAGAAATACAGCGATAGGCAGAAGGGAAGATAGTTTTTGCTTTTTCATAATAATTTTCAGCCTTTCTATATGTTTGCCGTAATAGGCCGGATATACATTATTTGATCTTACCATAAGAATGGGATTCAGGCAAGTAAAGAAGACAGTGTAACTGTAACGAAAAGGTTGACGAAAGCCTGTAAAAACAATATTCTGAAAGACGGAGAAAAGCATGCAAAAACGATAGAAAACATGATCGGAAAAGAGAAGTATGCTGAATAAGATGGAGGTATATCGGAAATGATATAAAAGCACAAGGGATTTCACAGATACTACACGGGTTTTCACCAAAAAATCACAGTGTGAAGTGCTTGCGTGTGCTTCAAACTATGATTTTGGCGATGCTTCGCATTTAAAATCGGAAAAATCTGCTGCCTAAACGGCATCGTACGGAATTTTCAGTTTAGAAAATTCCTATTTGCGAGTCGTAACGATTGTCGGTTCGGAATGTGAGGAAAAGTGCAAAAAACCTTGACAAAGCAAGGAGAAATGTATATAAATGTAAAGTAAGATTTGCGGGCATGTACGAAGAAAACTAAGAGGATTCATGTGCAAAGATATAAGCTAGGAGGAATATACGATGAACAAGACAGAATTAATCGCAGTTGTAGCTGAGAAAGCAGAGCTTTCCAAGAAAGACGCAGAGAAGGCAATCAAGGCTTTCACAGATGCAGTATCCGAGGAACTGGTTAAGGGCGGAAAGATTCAGCTGGTTGGCTTTGGTACTTTTGAGGTAGCTGAGAGAGCAGCTAGAGAGGGAAGAAACCCGAAGACCGGCGAGACCATGCCGATCGCAGCTTCCAAGACTCCGAAGTTCAAAGCTGGTAAAGCATTAAAGGATATGGTAAACGCATAATTATCTCAGACATATATGTGTGACAGACAGCCCTTCGTGATGATACATCATGGAGGGCTTTTGATATTATGGGGATTGAGGGAAATCCGCTATGATGAAAATGCCCTGCAAGGGTTATGGAAAGGGAAGATATGAGATTAGACAAGTATTTGAAGGTGTCCCGCATCATCAAGAGAAGAACCGTAGCCAATGAAGCGTGTGACAGCGGACGAGTGATGCTGAATGATAAAGTGGCAAGAGCCAGCGCGGAGGTCAAGGTTGGGGATGTGATTGAAATTGCTTTCGGCAATAAATCGGTGAAGGTCCGCGTTACAAGCGTACAGGAGACCATCCGCAAGGAAGATGCCAAAGAAATGTTTGAATACCTGTAAAAATCCAAGAGACGTCAGTAAAAGGCGCGGAGGACGAAATGCCAAGAAATATAGAGCGGGATGAAAAAGAGGCGATGCGCCGGAAAGAACAGCTGATGGAAGCTGGATTCAGGCTGTTTTCGCAATATGGGATCGAGAATGTCAGCTTACAAAGAGTGGCGGACGCTGCGGAAGTGGGCGTTGCGACCCTATATAACTATTATCAGACGAAGGTCAAGCTTGTGATAGCGATCAGCGGAAAAATCTGGGGCGATCTCTGGAAGGAGATTCTGGAAGAAAAGGGACCGGAGATATTTGAATCATTCACGGCGTATCAGTACATTGAGTTTTATACGGACCAGATTATCCGGATTTACCGGGAACGCCCGGAAATACTCCGGTTCAGTAATAACTATAAAAACTTTATCTCCCGGGAGAAAGTCAAGGGGGAAGCGCTGGCTGAACATCTGGATGTTTTGAAGCCGGCAGGAGCGCTGTATCATAAGTTCTATGAGCAGGCGAGGAGCGATAAAAGCATCCGGACCGATATCCCGGAGCAGCAGTTATTTACAAGTGTTGCGATTGCGATGCTGGCGGTGGCTGAGCGCTATGCACAGGGAATTGTGTGGGCGGACGATCACAAGGAAGACCACACGCAGGAACTGGAATTTTTAAAAGGAATGCTCCTGACATGGTGCAGAACCCCGGAGAACCTGGGAAAACAATGATATAAAGAAGGGAAATAAAAAAAGAAGTCAAGAGAATGAGGTGCCCCCTCAAAGTTAGACTTTTACGAGGCGACTTCGGTCGTCTCGTTTTTCTTTATGCGCTTAAAAGAACAGATTCTGTCTTGAATTTGTGAGAGTTGATTATTATAATATAAATATAGTGACGACTCATTTGTGTATACACACTTTATGACGGATAATCAACATTTCGAGAATGAGAGGAAAAAGCGTATGAGAAGGAGAAAAAGAAGAATCCTGGCAGCAGGAATGGTGGTAGTGATAACGTGCAGTTCATATGGCTCTGTGCCTAGAGTTTATGCGAACACGAATTTTTATCAGATCCGGGAGATCGAGAGTTTATCGGAACAGGTTCTGTATCAGAAAGTTCCCTATGGCACCCGGTATCAGGATCTGGAGATGCCGGACAGCATAGACGTTTTTGTCAGCGGGGGGGGCAAACCGAAGATGTGCCTGACGCAGGGAGCGATGAGAATGTAGCAGCGTTTGCCAACCGCACAAATGATGATGCCGTGCTGGAAAAAACGGACAGTGAAGAGAATGGAGAAAAAGAAGATACCGAAGGAAAAGATACCGAAGGAAAAGATGCCGGAGAGAATAGCAAAGACAAAAGCGAAGGTGGAGAGGGCTTAGAGAAAGCGGAATCCGGTTCAGGTGAACAGGGAGATTCTGGGAAAGATGGAAATTCGGCGGAAAATGGGGACTCTCAGGATGAAAATGCAAATCCGGGGAACGGTGAATCCGATGAGAAAGACGATTCCGGTAAGACAGATTCCGGTTCTTCGGGTGGAAATGCAGATTTGAATGAAGATGCCGATTCTTCGAATGGAAAAACGGATGAATCGAAGGAAGATGTCAAGACGGATGAGAAAACCGAGGAAGAGATTGACGAAAAGGAAGGTTTCTGGCGAAAAGTAAGGGTGCGCTGGGTTCTGGATGAAGAAGAGAGCCAGGCATCCCGTTATGATGGGGAAAATCCGGGCATCTACCTGTTCCGTGCAGAGCTGAAAAGCAGCAATTATGAGGTAGATGAGGACGAACTTCCGGTGATCCAGATCACGGTCCTGGAAGAAGAGCAGGTGAAAACAACGCTGGAATTTGTACCGTTGGAAGAATCGATCACCGATCAGATTCTCCCGCTTGGAAGCAAAGAATCCGATATCCAGTTCCCGGAGACTCTTACCGTGCGTGAGACGATGGGAGAAGAAACCACCGAGCGGACTTTGTCGGGTATCACGTGGAAACTGGATGCAGAAAACAGCGACTATTCTGAATTTCGGGGCGGACTGGCACCGGAGGACTATTTTGACCGCTTCGATGAGGACGGTGAACCAGAAGAAACCGAAGAAAAGACATGGGAGGGCTACGATAAAGCCAATGAAGAATACAATGGGGCGATCTATACCTATATTCCGGTGATTCCGGAAAGCGAAGAGATACCGGAAGACACAGCTTTGCCGGAGATCCATGTGCAGGTGGGAGACGCGGGGATTGCGTTGTATAGTGGTAGGATAGAAGGGCAGGGAACGGAAGAAAATCCGTGGCAGGTAAAAGATGAAGAAGATTGGGAAACCATTACAACAAGTCGTTTATATTGTAATTCTGGTAATTTGCTGGGATGTATCCGATTAGAGGGAAAAATTGATTTTAGTCAAATTGAAGAGGCGATCCGGAAGAAATCGCTTAAATTAAATGGCAATATATTTGATGGGAATGGATATCCGATAGAGAATCTCACAAAACCATTATTCAGTGTCGCAAATGGGACAGTGAAAAATTTAGTTTTACCAGATGTAGAGATTGATGGAAATGGAAATCAAGGAGCGATTGCTCAGACGGTAGGAGATAAAGCAACAATTGAGAAATGTTATGTTAGTGGCAGTATCACGGCGACAGGAAATGATAATATTGGAGCTGGTGGGCTAATAGGAGCTGTTCAAACGACCAACGGAGCTCCCCTGACGATAGAAAATTGTGTTGTTAATGCAGATATCACAGGCAAAAAAGATTCTCTGGCAGGAGGTTTGATCGGTTCTGTTAGTGGGAGTAACGTGGTAACGATCAAAAAATGTATTGCAATGGGAACTGTCTCAAATGGAAATGGTAAAGGTGCAGGTGGATTGGTTGGTGGACAAGGTCAAACGGTCACAATTAAGAATAGCGCAGCATTACAAGAAGAGGTTTCCACAAAAAAATCGAATTACTGTGTAGATAGAGTTTTTGGCTATTTCAGTGATTATAATGTTCATGTAGCTGGTGGACAAAATTTTGCCTATCAGGGTATGAGGGTTAAATATGGGGAAATCCTTCTTGATAAAGAAAATGATAAAAATATACTGTGGCCAAAGTCGCATCGTGGCGAGCGTGTTTCCAAAACAGAACTTTTAACAACCGATTTCTGGAAAAACAAGATTGGCTGGGGAAGTGATACGGAAAACTGGGAATTTGTCGATAAACAGCTTCCAACGCTAAAGATGAAGAGAGGTAATGACGAAGTAGAGATATTCTCTGGCACAGACATACCGGATTATCTTCAGGCGACCAATTCGTTAAGTGGAAGTGTAAAGTCTGGAGAAAACGGAATCGCGGACGCGAAGATTACTTTTAAGAAGGGCAGCAGCGAGAAAAAGGTGGCAACAGATTCAGCTGGAAATTTTAGCATTGAGCTTGCAGATGGAATGTATACGGTAACGATCAAAAAGACCGGATATCTGACGTGGACAGATAGTGTTACAATTTCAGATGTGGATTCAAGAGCCCTTGATTTCACCTTGGAAGCCAACCCGGTTTCCATGCTTTCGGGACAAACGGTGACAGGAACTTTCCAGACAACCGATGCGGAAAGTGCCACAGCAGAAGGAGAAATTGAGCTTATGTATACCGGAAATGAAAATTTACAGGCGGAGGATTTTAAACTTTCATCCGAGGAAGATGGAACGGCATATGACAGAGTGAGACTTCTTGAAGTGACTACCGGAAATGGAACTGGCAGTATCAAGCTCCAATTCGCTAAATCGTTGGATCTTGGCAACAAAAATGAAAAACAGCTTTATGTCCATTATAAGGGAAGCTTGATTGGCTCAATCACGCTGAAAAAAAAGATAAACCTTGTTCAGCTTGCAGCGCCTGTGGATGTTAAATGGGATGAGACAGTAAAAGGAAAAGCGGTCTGGAGTCTGGTTGCGAATGCGTCGGGTTATAAAGTACAGCTCTATAAGAATAGCTCAAAACAAGGCAGTGAGGTGGTGCTTGGGACAGGCGCAGCCAGCTACGATTTTACCTCCCAGATTGCGGAGAGCGGAACCTATACGTTTAAAGTTTGGGCAACCGGTAATTCCGTCTATGGGGATAGTGAAAAAGCGACAAGTGAAGAATATGTATTTTCCGAGCAGACCTTAGTGGATGTCAAAAAAGCGGCACAGGAAGCGCTGCAGGCGAAGACAGTGACAAATGAGACGACAGCGGATGAAATTTTGCAGGTTGTACGGAACGTTATCACAAATAAAGAAATTCAGGCAACATGGTCGAAACCGTCTGATTTCCAGAAAAAGCAGGCAACAGACGGAACAGAACCGGGAGTAAACGGAAGTATCACAGGAACGATTTGTTTGAGTTATAAATCCAGGAATGATACGGTAGAAAGAATCGAGGTGGATCTTTCGATTG
Source organism: Clostridium sp. AM28-20LB (assembly GCF_003480665.1). Taxonomy (NCBI): domain Bacteria; kingdom Bacillati; phylum Bacillota; class Clostridia; order Eubacteriales; family Clostridiaceae; genus Clostridium; species Clostridium sp. AM28-20LB. The sequence goes on from NZ_QUJN01000006.1 coordinate 141,736, forward strand.
CAGCGAAGTATAAAATTACCTTTACGTCTGGACGCAAGGATTTCCAGGGAAATGCACCGACACTGGAAAATGCCGCAGCCGGATCTGTAATTACACTTCCAGATAATAAATTTAAGGTATATGGCATGAATTTCGAAGGCTGGAATGACGGAACCACTACATATGCCAGCGGTGTAAGCTATACCATGCCGGGAAAAAATGTGACATTTAAGGCGGTATGGAATCTGGATAAGTGGGATGGAGTTACAGCCACAAAACCAGAATGGCAGGATGGTTATTATCTTATTAGCACAGGTGCAGAGCTTGCGTATTTCCGCGATACATTTCTTTCGAATTGGAAAGCCAAATTGATGTGTGATATTGACTTGGATAATCATGATTTTATGTCAATTAATAATGCCGGAGCTGAATTTGACGGATGCGGACATACAATTCGAGGCTTACATGCGGTCAGCAGTGGTGCATATACGGGATTATTTAAAAAAACTTCCACAAATTGTACGATCAAGAATCTGACGATAGAAGATGCAGTAATTGAGAATACTTCCACTAGCTCAGACTGTGAAGCGGGTATTTTGATGGGATATGCAGGTGATTCCATAACCGTAGAAAACTGTTATGTTAGTGGAGAGATAGTGGGTAAAAATGCCGTAAGATATGCGGGTGGATTGATTGGGGATGTACATAGCTCTGGAAGTGTATCCATTCGTTCCTGCTATGCGAATCCTCAGATTATAGGGATCACAAGCAACGGTTTTGCAGGCGGTTTGGTCGGTTGGACCGGTGGAACTACAACCATTGAAAACAGCTATGCAGTCGTGGATATGGACGTTGATAGGGGATATGATATTGGCGGACTGGTAGGATGCGGAAGTGACAGCAAAGTAACGATCTCCCACAGCTACGCGGCAGGCGAAGCGCTGACAAAAAGTTCTACTGGAGCAGCTGTGGCGGGCATTTCCAACAACGGTTCGATTTCCTCCTGTGTCAGCATTTTCCCGGAGATGCGATCGCTCAACCGGATTGGCGGAAAAACGGGAACCTACCAGGGTAACTACGGCTTTGCCGGAACAGTTGCGAGAAAATCAGATGGAACGATTTTGACCCCGGATCCAGATATGATCGGGGCAGACAAGCCATATGGAGCGGACGCAAGTGCAGCACAGCTGGAAAGCAAGACATTTTATGAAGAATTGGGCTGGAATTTCGACTCCGTCTGGACGATGGGGACAAGTAATGGCTATGCGTTCCCGGTTCTGAAAAATCAGACGTTACTTCCGAGCTTACATTTGGATTTGACCCCGTCGGTTCAGAGTGTTAAGCTGGATAAAGAGAGAACGACGATTTATCCGAAAGGAAGCGTACAGCTGACAGCGACAGTTAATGCGGTAAATGGTGCATCCAGGGCAGTAACGTGGACAAGCAGTAATCCGCAAGAGGTCGCTGTAAAGGATGGACTGGTAGTGGCTTCTGAGGATGCAGAAGGAATCTATACGATTACAGCTGCCAGTGAGGATAATCCGGCGGTGTGCGATAATTGCGAGGTTACAGTTGATACGGAAATGCACAAGGTTGAGGTGGAACGAAACAGTGGAAACTCTCCGGACGCAGAAGCAACCGCATATGGCTCTCTTGAAGATGCAGTCAGCGGAGCCAATCCGATTGAAATACAGGGAGATCCAAAGGGAACCTTTACATTCTCATGGAAAGCTGGAAATGAGATTTATCTTGCATTTAAAAACCTGGCGCAGAGCGATAAGGTAAGCACGGTGTTATTTACAGATGAAAATGGTACGGGGGTAAATGCGAAACTGTGTCATCTAAATCCAACCGTATATTGTTTCACAATGCCGTGTTCAGATACTTCGGTAAAAGTTGCCTATGCGGAAAACCTGAATGCATACCAGTACACCTGGTTTGTAGGACAGGAATGGAGCTCTACGGGAAAAGATACGGTAACCTATAAGACTACGGAGTGGCGTGCAAATCATATTGGCTCTTTAAAAGTAACCGACATTATCAACGGAAAGAAATTTAAAGGGTTTAATATAAAATCAATGTCACGGTATCAGCAGGGAGTAATTGAACCGCACCAGGTAGAGAGCAGCTCGGCTCTAAACGCAAATGGTGATTATTGTATTAAAGATGATGAAACCGGTCTTCCAACTCTTTATATATACTTAGATGGTCCGGGCATGGTAGCTGTGGATATCGAGGTTGAGGACGATGAAAATGCGGAGTATACGCTTACGCAGAAATCGGGAAATAAGTCCTATTATACCTTGAACATGAATACAGCAGAAGCTGGGGAGACAATAACAGCGACGCTGACCCAGGCAGGTGTGGATCAGATGAAGAAGACGCCGAACCAGAACGCGATCTTTACCTATAGCGGTGGTTTGCATATTCTTTTATTCGCACCGAAATTTACCGAGTCAGATGGGGTGTGGACGGCTTCATTTGAGATGCCGAAGACAGATATTGAGACGGATGTGATTTTTGGAGAAAAACAGAAGGTTGTGCTGAGCGGTGATGATCGGGAGACTGATTATGATGGTACGTCGAAGTCTGTCAATGAATGGATTCGGGCAGAAGCAGGCGGCACAAATATTTCAGAGGTACTTCAGGATGAATATGAAGTGCAGTATGAAGGTGTGGGAGAGACTATCTATTCAAGCACAACACCGCCGACGAATGCGGGAACGTATTCTTGCATAGTCAAGATTCCGGAGAGTAACGTGAGCTACACCGCCGATCCGGTTGCGGTGCGCCTGACAATCAAAAAATCAACGCCGAAGACACCGAAAGCGCCGTTGGCTGCTGCGCGGAACGAAGACAGTGTTACACTGGAAGCGCCGTCTGTATTTGCGGATGAGACAACGATTCCGGCAGGCTATCATCTGGAGTATAGTGTCGAACAGGGAGAATGGCAGGATTCGCCGCTATTTGACGGATTGACACCGGGAACGCCATATCATTTCTATGTGAGAATCAAGGCAGATGAAAATACAGAGGCATCTGCAGCGAGCGAGGCGGTTACGATTCGGACGAAGACGGCGGTAGCGTCAGAGGCGAGTGTCAGCTATGATTATAAGGCGGAAACGATCCAGTTTGCAGAGACGGCATATGAGATGAATACCGATCCTGCGTTTGGGGCATCGACGTCTCTTTCAGCGGGCGGCAGCATTACGGCGTGGATTGGAAAGACAGTTTACATCCGTGTGAAAGCGACAGCAGAGGATCCGGCGGGACCGGTGGTAGCGGTTACCGTTCCGGTACGCCCGCAGGCACCGGTATCTGCCGAAGCGGAGCAGATTACATCGGATTCCATTGCCCTGAAAGATGAGGGAAGTGCGTATGAATACCGCCTGGGCGAGCAGGGAAGCTGGCAGAGTGCGCCGTATTTTGGTGGACTGTCTGCAGATACAGAGTATCGGATTTACAGACGCCTGGCAGCGACGGACACGGCTTTCGCATCTGAGACGAGCGAGGTACTGGTTCTGCGGACGCTGGAGGCAGGTAAAACGGATCCGGTAAATCCGAATCCAGGCAATCCAGACTCGGTAAACCCGAATCCATCGACTCCAGGCAATCCGCAGGGAACGGCCACTTCCAGCCGCGACAGAAGTACCAGCACATGGGTAAAAGAGAGTGCCGGATGGCGCTACCGCCTGTCAAATGGCACGTATCTGTCCGGAAGCCTGGTTCTGGATCCGATGACTGGCAGACAGGTTGAACAGGTTGTGTGGAAACAGCTCCGGGGCGCATGGTGGGCGTTTGGAGCCGATGGATATATCCGGACGGGCTGGGTCTATGATTACAGCGCAGGCAAATGGTACTATGTGGACGAAAACACAGGCATGCGGACGGGCTGGTATCTGGATCCGCAGGACGGCAGATGGTATTATCTGGATCCGGCAACGGGAGAGATGCTGACGGAGTGGCAGCTGATTCCGGATTTGGGCTATGTATACTTAAATCCGTATGCACCGCAGCCGACCTGGGCGTATGATGAAGCATTAAAAACCTGGGTTTACATGGAGGGCGCAGGGCGTCCATACGGCTCCCTTTATATGGCTGAGTGGACACCGGACGGCTATTATGTAAATGCAGACGGTGTCTGGGAACCGGCCAGATAATCATTCATAAACCTGAAAACCTCCCAATATATTTAACAATAGGCAGCTATAGGCTATAAGTTAGATAAATTGGGAGGTTTTTTGCATGGAAGAAAAATTGGATGCCAGACCTCACAAGCTGGAGCTTCTGAACCGGGAAAAGGGGAGTGTGACGGGGATCCAGGATGTGGTGTCATTTGATGAGAACCAGATGATTCTCGATACAAACATGGGGCTTCTGACGGTGCGTGGGAAGGCGCTGCATGTGAGCCGTCTGACGTTGGAAAAGGGCGAAGTGGATATTGAGGGCGAGTTTGAAAGCTTTTCGTATTCCTGCAACGAGTCCCACCGGAAATCGCAGGAGTCGTTCTTTGGACGGCTGTTCCGTTAGGCGGTGGCGGATGAGCGGGATGGTGAGAGGGGAAATATGGCTGCTTGGCGGCAGTGTGTGTACGGGAATCGCGCTGATGATGATGTATGACGGGCTTAGGATCTTCCGGTGGCTGGTACGGCACGACTCATTTTGGACAGGCATGGAGGATGCGGCGTATTGGCTCTTTGCCAGCTTTGCGACGTTCCGGCTTTTGTTCTGGCACAATGACGGAGTCCTGCGGGGCTATGCGGTGGCGGGCGTGCTGGGCGGCATGGTGTTTTATGACCGGACGGGCAGCCGTCTTTTGTTTACGGTATTGAAAAAATGCAGCAGATGGATTAAAATGAAAAGAAGAGGCAAAAAAAGCCAGAAGACCGGAAAGGAACATACAACAAGGGGACAGGCAGAGAATCTGGAAAGGAAGTGAGATGAAGGTGCGTAGACAGATGTCAGAAGGCAGACCGGGTGGGAATGCACGGAAAAAGAAAAAGGACAATTTAAACAACCGGATGGCGCTTGTGGGCGTTACGATGGTAGTGCTGAGTCTGGCGGTTGCCGTGCACATCAAGGGCATCGATCTCAAGGAAAAGGATAGGAGTTATTCAATTCGTGAGGAAAATCTGGAGGCACAGGTTGCGAAAGAAGAAGAACGTGCCAAACAGCTTGAGGAATACCGCGTATACGTGCAGACCAAGCAGTATATCGAGAAGGTAGCGAAGGAGAAGCTGGGACTTGTAAACCGCAATGAGATCCTGCTTAAGCCGTCGAATCCGAATTAGGCTTGCAGCACATCCTAGAATGCCTGGAGTATGGCACACGGGGGAGCAGTGTTCATAGATAGGTCGGAAAATGTCGAAGTTTTCCCTGGTTTTGCTCCCTCCGTTTGACAAATATTTCCCTCCAGCCTGTATATAATGGCGTTATACAGGTTAGGAGGGATTTTTGTGCTTAAACGGAGAACTTTACATAGAGATATGGCGGATGTCAACGTCTACACGGCAAGACGTTTAAAGAGCATGGCGCTGTCACTGGGTGGTCTGGCGCAGGCGTTTGCGGATGAGATCGGCGGGCAGGGGCATCTGACGAAGGAGGACGGACTGGCGGCAATGCAGACGGCGGCGTCGGCGGTATGCGGCGATTGTACACGGTGCAACCTGTATTATGGCAGCCGCCGGGACGACAGTTATTATCTCTATTATCTGCTTCGGACGTTCGAGCAGAAAGGGAAAATCGACCTGGAGGACATGCCTCGCCTGTTTCATGAGATCTGTTCCCAGAGAGAGGCATATTTGCGGGAATTGAACCGGAGTCTCGGGCGGGCGACGATGAATCTGGGATGGAAAAACCGTTTTCTGGAAAGCCGGGACGCGGTGATCGTCCAGTTCCGGGAGCTGGCGGCGATTCTGGAGGAATTTTCCAACCAGATGGAACAGGCGGCGGATGTGACGGCATCCTGGGAGGAGGTGCTTTCAGGGATACTCCGCAGAAGCCATCTGCGCGTGGACAACATGCTGGTGCTTCAATATGAAAATCAGCAGAAGGAGGCGTTTCTCACACTCCGCAGCGTCAACGGGCGATGCATGACGGCGCGGGATGTGGCGGAACTTCTGGGACGCGCGATCGCCGGAAGCCACTGGAGTGTGGCGAAAGACAGCAAAAGCCTGATCACCCGCAATGCGGCGACCTTCCGTTTTGTGGAAGAAGGTAAATACCGGATGGTGTACGGCATGGCGTGCAGCCCCAGGGAGGGTGAACCGATTTCAGGCGATACGTGTACGGTGCAGACCGGGCTTCCGGGGCAGGTGATTATGAGCCTGTCGGACGGTATGGGAAGCGGCAGAAGCGCCAGCGAGGACAGCGAGAAGGTCATTGAGCTGACCCAGCGCCTGCTGGAGACGGGATTTTCGGCGCGATCGGCGCTCAAATTGGTAAATACGGTGCTTCTGCTGGCGGGTACGGAGCAGAATCCGGCAACAATTGATCTATGTTGTATCGATCTGGGGACAGGTGTGCTGGAAGCGATGAAGCTGGGCGCGGTGCCGACCTTTATTCTGGGGCGTGAGGGTGTTGAGTTTCTGGAAGCAGGCGGGCTGCCGATGGGAATCGTACAGAACGCGGAGCCGGTTCTGATGTCGCGGAAAATGTGGGACGGCGAAAAAATCATTATGATAAGCGACGGTATTCTCGAAGCGATGCCGGGGGAACACAAGGAAGAGACGTTCATGGAATTTGTATCAAACCTTTCCGGCGGCAACCCGCAGGAACTGGCAGAACAGATCCTGGCGTTTGCGTCCGGGCTTTCGGACGGGGGTGTGGTGGATGACTGCACAGTGTTGGTCGGGACGGTGCTGGAACGTGGGTAGTTACTGTTTACGGGTAGGCACTTTTGGAACCGAAAGTGCCGTAAGAAAACGTGGTGGCAGCAGGAATTTGCCGTATTTAAATGCGAAGCCACGGCAAATTCCGTTACTGGGCACGTATGCGTGAACAGTAACGTAGAATCTGGCAGGTTGAGAAATAAGAGGAGATCCGTTATACTGTGAAGGTACTGAACAGTTACGAGTGAATTTATTTTTAAGAGGGATAAAAAGAAATATAAAAGAATGCAGAAACAAACAGAAATTTATATGAAACAAAATCATATGACCAGGCCGGGGGATGGCGTTCTGGTCGGTTTATCCGGGGGAGCGGATTCCGTCGGTCTTTTGCTGGTACTCTGGAAGCTGCGGGAGACGTTTCAGATTTCCCTGCGGGCGCTCCATGTCCATCACGGGCTGCGCGGCGCGGAGGCGGATCGGGACGCGGCATTTTCACGGATGCTGTGTGAACGGCTGGAAATTCCTTTTTATGAGTTCCGTATCGATGCGGCAAAAGAGGCGCTTGACCGGAAATGTTCCGTCGAGGAGGCGGGACGACTGGCACGGTACCGCCTGTATGAGGAGACGGCGCTTGCGTGGGAGGAAGAGATGTGTCCGGATTTGACATCGGAGAATGCGGGGGAAAAAGAGGCGGCAGCCGCCCGGGTTCACATCGCCACCGCCCACCATGCGGATGATAATGCGGAAACGGTTCTTTTTAACCTGTTCCGCGGAAGCGGTCTGACCGGGCTTTCCGGCATTGCTCCGGTGCGGGGGCGCATCATCCGTCCTCTTCTCTGGGCGCAGCGGAGTGAGATTCAGGCATGGCTTTTGCAGCAGGGACAGGACTGGGTCGAGGACTCGACGAACCAGGAGAGTGAATACAGCCGCAACTGGCTTCGGAATGAACTGCTTCCGGCGGTAGAAGAGCGCCTGAATGCACAGGCAGTTCGTCATATCGACCAGGCGGGCAGACGCATCCGGCAGGCAGATGCCTATCTGGAAGAGGTGGCAGAGGAATGGCTTCAAGAGCATGCACCGGACGGAAAAGCGGACGCAGGAGCGCTGGCAGAACAGGCGGAGATTGTGCAGGGCTATATTGTGCGGCGGTTGTTTTTAAAGAGCAAAATGCCGCTCCGGGACGTGACGGAGACGCATGTGCAGGCGGTGCGGGAACTTCTGCATCAGGGAACCGGAAAGAGTATTTCGCTGCCGCATGGGTTCCGGGCGGTAAATATATATGGATTTCTTGAAGTGCGCCCGCTTAGTCATCCAGGGGAAAGAAAAGGGGGTTTGCTTCCGGGTATCCAGAATGGGAATCTTTTGCAGATGCATACTTTCCCCTGTGAAAATGGGGATGAATTTCCGAAAAACCAGTATACGAAATGGTTTGACTATGATAGAATAAAAGGTACCTTATCGCTGAGACACCGGCAGCCGGGGGACTACCTGACACTGCCGTCCGGCGGTCGGAAGACGCTGAAATCCTGGATGATCGATGAGAAAATTCCGAGACAGGAGCGGGAGGAAATCTGGCTTCTGGCGGAAGAAAAACATATCCTGTGGATAGTGGGGCACCGGATCAGCGCATATTATAAGATAACAGAACAGACAAAAACCATCCTTGAGGTGGAATTTAACGGAGGAAAAAGCAGTGGCTGATAAGATTCGTGTATTATTAACGGAAGAAGAAGTAAACAAGAAGATCAGTGAAGTGGCAGCACAGATCAACAAAGATTATGAGGGAAAGGAAGTCCACCTGATCTGTATCTTAAAGGGCGGCGTATTCTTTACCTGCGAACTGGCAAAACGCCTGACTATTCCGGTTTCCCTGGATTTCATGTCTGTATCCAGCTACGGTTCCGACACCAAGTCAAGCGGTGTGGTAAAGATTATCAAGGATCTGGACGAGCCGCTGGAGGGCAAGAATGTCATCATCGTGGAGGACATCATCGATTCCGGACGCACCCTGGCATATCTGATTGAGGTATTAAAACAGAGAAATCCGAAAAATATCGAGCTGTGCACCCTGCTTGACAAGCCGGAGCGCCGCGTGAAAAAACAGGTTCAGGTTAAATATACCTGCTTTACAATCCCGGATGAGTTTGTCGTAGGTTACGGCCTGGATTACGATCAGAAATACCGCAACCTGCCGTACATCGGTGTTGTGGAAGTATAAGGAGGAAGCCAGTTGAAACAACGTCAGTCGATGGGAGGCGTGGGGCTTCTGATCCTCATGCTGCTCGTTATCATGTTTTTCTCGTTGAAAGTCCCTGGAATGGCGACGGAGCGGGAATTAAGCTATCCGGAGTTCATGGTATATCTGGAAAATAAGACCGTAGAGAGCGCACAGATCCGCCCGAACCGCGAGGTGCCGACCGGTGAGGTTGTTTTTGAGACAACCTCCGGCGACCGGGAGGAATTCAATGTGCTGGATGTGAAGGAAGTAGAGATGGCGCTGCGCAAGGCGGGGGTTCCGTACACGACCACCAGCGTCCGCCAGGATAGCTATTTTATGACGGTGATCTTGCCGATCGCTTTGTCCGCAGGCGTCCTGATCTTCCTGTTTATGTTTATCAATTCCCGTTCCGGCGGCGGGGCAAATGCCAAGATGATGAATTTTGGACGCAGCCGTGCCCGGATGGTATCGACCAGCAAGGTCAACTTTACCAAAGTTGCCGGTCTGGAAGAGGAGAAAGAGGAACTGGAGGAGATCGTAGATTTCCTGAAAAATCCGCAGAAATACACCGGCGTCGGGGCGCGCATCCCGAAGGGCGTGATCTTAGTCGGACCTCCAGGAACTGGTAAAACCCTGCTTGCCAAAGCAGTGGCGGGTGAGGCAGGCGTTCCGTTCTTCTCGATTTCCGGTTCGGATTTTGTTGAAATGTTCGTCGGTGTCGGCGCATCCCGTGTCCGCGACTTGTTTGAGGAAGCCAAGAAAAATGCCCCGTGTATTGTCTTTATCGATGAGATCGATGCGGTTGCCAGACAGCGTGGTACCGGCATGGGCGGCGGTCACGACGAGCGAGAGCAGACGCTCAACCAGCTCCTGGTTGAGATGGATGGTTTCGGAGTCAATGAGGGCATCATCGTCATGGCGGCGACGAACCGCGTGGATATTCTCGACCCGGCGATTCTGCGGCCGGGCAGATTTGACCGAAAGGTGGCAGTCGGACGACCGGACGTCAAGGGACGCGAGGAGATTCTCGGCGTTCATACGAAGGAAAAACCACTGGGCGAGGATGTGGATTTACACCGCATCGCGCAGACAACCGCTGGATTTACCGGAGCCGATCTGGAAAATCTGATGAATGAGGCGGCGATCAATACCGCAAAAGAGGGACGTAAGTTCCTGACCCAGACGGATATTGAGAAAGCCTTTATTAAAGTGGGAATCGGTGCTGAGAAGCGCAGCAAGGTGATTTCCGAGAAAGATAAGAAGATTACCGCATACCATGAGGCGGGTCATGCGATTCTGTTCCATGTCCTCCCGGATGTGGGACCGGTTCACACCGTTTCGATCATTCCGACCGGTGTCGGTGCGGCAGGCTATACGATGCCGCTTCCGGAGCAGGATGAGCTTCATATGACGAAGGGCAGAATGCTTCAAAATATCATGGTTTCGCTGGGCGGACGAATCGCCGAGGAGATTATCTTTGACGACATCACGACCGGCGCCTCCCAGGATATCAAGCAGGCGACCTCGATGGCGCGCGCGATGGTAACCGAGTACGGTATGTCAGAAAAACTGGGCATGATCAACTACGGTGGAGACAACAACGAGGTCTTTATTGGCCGCGACCTGGCGCATACGAGAACCTACAGCGAGGAAGTGGCGAGCGAGATCGACAGCGAGGTAAAACGCATCATCGACGAATGCTATGCCAAGGCAAAACAGATCATTCTCGATCACGAGGATGTCCTTCATTCCTGCTGTGCCCTGCTGATGGAGAAAGAGAAGATCGGTCAGGCTGAGTTTGAAGCGCTGTTCCAGGATGGAGAAAAGCCGTCAGGGGAAGCTGAAACTCCGGTGACAGAAGCATAAAAAGTTGAAAGCATGAGACAGGTCTGCAAATAAGCCTGAAAAAAGGTGCCAGTCAGCTGCCAGAATGTGCGGGAGACATCCCGGACAGCCATCGGATAGATGGAAATGGCAGTGGTGGCACCTTCTTTTATGCAAATTTCAGGCGGATTTTGCTGGACATTTCGGGAGAGAGTGTTGATTTGCACAAAAAAGAAATCGAAATAAAACGATGTTTGTGCACACTTATTTCCGCTCCTATGCTATTATAATAGACGTAACCCCCCCCCAATACATTATATAGTTTTTGCTACACCCCATAAAACGAAATACCTTCTCCTAAAAAGGTCAGCTACCCCGCTGACCTTTTTTATTTCATAGGAAATTACGTCCTATGAAACAAAAAACGCTCCGCGAGGATGCACACTCGCGCGAAGCAGAAACATGTCGCAAGCGACCGCGCGAGACGCCCGAATGTGCCAAGGCACATTCTTTTTTATTACCTAAAATTAGGGGTGTGAAAATAACTTGTGTAATTTGGGGAAATCCTGTAAAATATGGGCAGAAAATAACATGATTGTGAAAGCGGTGAAACCGCTGGAAAGGGAAACAGATGGAGCAGATCAATCGCGACGCGCTATTTTGCGACGAGACAGAGGATTACCGTTGTCCTTCGGAGGCAGATGCGGGTGAAGTCGTTACATTTTATTTCAGAACAGAGAAAAATGGAGCAGATGCGGTTGTACTGCTGGAATATGACCCGGAGACCGGGGCGCTTTTGCAGGAGTGGCAGATGAAACGGCTTTCGTGGGAGTGCTGTGCTGGCAGCGTTGGGAACGGTGCAGATACAAATCGAGGCATAGATGGTAGCGGTATGGCTGACAAGTCAGACCCCCGTTTTGATTATTACAGCTGTGCGCTGACTCTGGGAACGAAAACATTTTCGTATGTATTTCAGGTGACCTGGGGCGAGAACGTCTGTCTTTACAACCGGATCGGGTTGACAGAGGATGCGGCGGCGCACCCGTTCCGCCTGATTCCGGGATTTCATGTGCCGGAGTGGAGCAAGGGCGCGCTGATGTATCAGATCTATGTGGATCGGTTCTGCAACGGCGATCCTACAAACGATACGGAAACCAATGAATATATTTATCTGAAAAAGCCGGTCACCCGGGTGACGGACTGGAAGGAACCGATCAGTACACTCGATGTGGGACGGTTTTACGGCGGTGATCTGCAGGGTGTTTTAGATAAACTTGATTATTTAAAGAGTCTCAAGATAGAAGCAATCTACTTAAATCCGGTATTTGTATCACCGTCGAACCATAAGTATGACTGTCAGGACTACGACCATATCGATCCGCATTATGGAGTGATTCTGGAGGACGCAGACGGGCTGGTGTGCCCGGAAGATACGGACAATGACCGCGCACATAAATATATGACGCGGACGGCGGATGAGCAGAACCTGGAGGCGAGCGATGCCTTTTTTGCCCGCCTGATTGAGGAAGCACACAAGCGGGGAATCCGGGTGCTGGTGGACGGTGTGTTCAACCATTGTGGTTCTTTCAATAAATGGCTGGATGCGGAACTTCTGTACCAGCACGCGGGCGGCTATCCGCAGGGGGCATATGTCTCGGAGGACAGCCCGTATCGCTATTTTTTTCAGTTCCACAATGAAAATGCCTGGCCGTTTAATGACAGCTACGACGGCTGGTGGGGACACGCGACGCTTCCGAAGCTCAATTACGAGGAATCGCTGGAATTGTACCAGTACATTCTGGGGATTGCGAAAAAATGGGTGTCGGCGCCGTTTGGAGCAGATGGCTGGCGGCTGGATGTGGCGGCAGATCTGGGGCGGAGTGCCGGGATGAACCATCAGTTCTGGCGTGATTTCCGCGCGGCAGTCAAGGAGGCAAATCCGGAGGCGGTCATGATCGCGGAACATTACGGCAGCCCGTATGACTGGCTGAAGGGCGATCAGTGGGATACGGTCATGAATTATGATGCGTTTATGGAGCCGCTGTCATGGTTTCTGACCGGGATGGAGAAGCACAGTGACGAAGAAAATCCGGCGCTGTTTGGGGATGGATGTGCCTTTTTTGAGGCGATGCGCTACCATATGAGTGAAATGCCGACGGCTTCCGTGCAGTGTGCGATGAACGAGCTGTCCAACCACGATCACTCCCGCTTTATGACGCGGACAAACCGCCGGGTGGGCCGTCTTGCGTCGGCAGGTGCAAAAGCAGCGGAGGAAGGCATCAGCTATGGCATTTTCCGCCAGGGTGTTGTCATACAGATGACCTGGCCGGGCGCGCCGACGATCTATTACGGTGACGAAGCGGGCGTCTGTGGATGGACCGATCCGGACAGCCGACGGACGTACCCGTGGGGCGGGGAAAACCTGGAGCTGATCGAGTTCCACCGCTACATGAGCGGCATCCGGAAACGCTGTCCGGCATTTAGAAATGGTTCTCTGAAAGCGCTGGCGGCGGGAGATGGCTATATTGCCTATGGACGTTTTCAGAGTGCTCAGAGAGCTGGCGGCGCGTGCTGCGGCGTGACGGCGGTCAATACAGGTGATGACTGGCTGACGCTCAAGATTCCGGTCTGGCAGATCGGGGTGCGCGACGGGGCGGTCCTGCGCCGGGAAATGATGACCTATGAGGACGGTTACAACGCCGGACAGGTTGAACATGAGATAAAGGACGGCTATATCGAGGTGAAAATCCCACCGGTCGGAAGTATCGTTTTGACGGGAAATGATACGGCATTGTAGGAAATGTGGCTTCGACAAGATATATGATTTCTGGCAGTTGAGCGAGAAGAATCAAAAGCAGGAAAAAATGGAAATAAAAATATTAAATAAAATATATAAAAACACTTGCTTTTTTGAGACAGCCATGTTATAATCTTCAACTGTCAGAGCAATTTTGGATGGGTTCCCGAGTGGCCAAAGGGGGCAGACTGTAAATCTGTTGCGTCTCGCTTCGGTGGTTCGAATCCACCTCCATCCATTTGGCTTTGTGCCAGTCATGAGTAATCATGATGCCGGCGTGGCGGAACTGGCAGACGCACAGGACTTAAAATCCTGCGAGGGTTAAACTTCGTACCGGTTCGATTCCGGTCGCCGGCAGTATCGGGAACAGTTTTTAACTGTTCCCGATTTTGCGTTATACGGACGTATTTGCAGCGTTGGTTTATATCGGGATATAGAAATCCTGTCATAAACCGGCGCTTCTTTTGCATATAATACAAAGCAAAGGAGTGAAAACATGTCTGCATATCATCGGTTAATATCATATATCTATGCATACGAGGGCGGAATCAAAGGGAAAAATACGGGATTTGCGAAATTGGAGACGCGGGGAACTTCCTGCCGGATTCAGGTCAGCGTCCGCCGTGTCTTTGCGGGCGGCAGCCCGATCGGCGTATACCTTCTGGCAGGGCAGGAGGAGATCCGTATCGGCACCCTGTTTGTCCGTGGCGGAAATGGGGAGTTCCGTGCCGTCGTCAATTGTGAAAATATTGAAGGAAGCGGCTGCAATATGGAAGAGTGCTGTGGTCTGACTCTTCATGAGACGGACAGCGCATGGCGTGCCTATACGACGATCTGGGAAGATGCCGTCGCGCATGCGGCAGAGGTTGAGCTGGCGGATGTGACTGCTGAGAAAGTGCGGGAGCAGGAAGCGGAGAAGGAAGAGGCAACGCGGAAACTGGCAGAGAATGTATCTGGGGAAGTGAACAGCGCGTCTGTAGGGAAAGAAAAATTGGATGAGGCGTCAGAACTTACCCGGTCGGGAGAAATGGAGAGTCAGGACACATCCACGGAGACAGAGAAGAAAGAAGCTGTGAATATAAACGAAACGGACTTCGGAATCAGCCAGCCCCAGCCAGAAAAGCTGGAGGATTCAAACCTGGAGATTTTCGAGGACACGGAAACCATGGAAGCGGTTCCAGATATCTCAGAAACATCCGATCATCAAGAGGCAGAAGTTGTTCAGGAAACGCAAACGGAAACACCGCAAGAAAGTTTTCAGGAATCCACTCAAGAAGTGCAAACGGAGACACCGCAGGAAAGTTCTCAGGAATCCTTTCAGGAAGCGCAGACAGAGGCGCGACGGAAAGATTCTCAAGAATCCACCTGGGAAGTCCGGAAAGAAATGCCTCCAGATTCTCCACCAGACCATCAAGAGGCATTTCGGTCGGACTCTCAAAATCAAAAACAACCGCAACCAGATTCATCCAAGGAATTTTCGAAAGAAGATCCCGCCGAGTCCCTCTGGAACCGTCTGCGTGCTGCCTATCCCAAAGTAACCGCCTTCGAATGCGCCGACGGCTGCGAGATTCTGGTAATCAAACCGCAGGATATCGGGCTTCTGCCGCGGGAAAACTGGGTGTATGGAAATAACAGCTTTCTTCTGCACGGTTACTACAACTACCGATATCTGATTCTGGCGAGACTGGGGAAACCCGGCGAACGGGGGCGCTACATTCTGGGCGTGCCGGGACATTATGGAAACAATGAAAAATATATGGCGGCGATGTTCGGCTTTGACCGCTTTGTCCGTTCCACCCGCCAGCCGCCGCGCGACAGCCGGTTCGGGTATTGGTATACGGATTTGAATTTTACATAAAAGCCGGTCGCTCCTTTTACAGAACTCTTGACAGAGGATAGCTTTTCTGAGTAGGATGGATATAGGTCAAATGCTTTCAGGTGTTTGGTTGGCAGCGGAGCAAACTTGCCGGGAAACTGAGATAAGGATGTCTGTTGTTGGAAGCGGATAAATTTGAATGGAGGAAAAGATAGAAATATATAAAACAAGAAAGAGGAAAAAACAGTGGCAGCAAAATTGACACGGGAAGAGAAATATATGAAAGCGGCGATCCGCGAGGCGAAGAAAGCCTGGGCGCTCGGAGAAGTGCCGATCGGCTGCGTGATCGTGTATGAGGACAAAATCATCGGCAGGGGTTACAACCGTCGGATGGTCGATCATAGCGCGCTGGCACATGCGGAGATCGCGGCAATCAAAAAAGCGTGCAAGCGCATGGGCGACTGGCGCCTGGAAGAATGCGAGCTGTACGTGACGCTGGAACCGTGCCCGATGTGCGCAGGGGCGATCGTGCAGGCGCGGATTCCAAAAGTTTACATCGGTTCCATGAACCCGAAAGCCGGCTGCGCCGGTTCGGTACTGAATCTTCTGGATGAAAAAGGATTCAATCATCAGGTGGAGACAGAAGAAGGACTTTTGGGCGAGGAATGTTCGATGATGTTGAAAGAATTTTTCAAAGAATTGCGTGAAAAGAGAAAAAAGAAGAAAGAAGAAAAAGCTGGTGAATGATTTCCACCAGCTTTTTGCATTCCATATTTCCCATTCAAACCGAAAAATACAGTCCTTATTTGATTACGTGGATCCAGCCCTCCGGAGCTTTGATGTGACCCATCTGGATGCCGGTCAGTGTCTCGTAGAGTTTCTGGGTAACCGGACCCATCTTCTCCATACCTGCCGGGAAGCAGATTTCCTTGCCGTGGTCAACGATCTTGCCAACCGGAGAGATAACAGCTGCGGTACCGCACAGGCCGCACTCTGCGAAATCTTTTACTTCGTCTAAGTATACTTCACGCTCTTCGGTCTCCATGCCAAGGTAATCTCTTGCAACCTGCAGGATGGAACGGCGTGTGATAGACGGAAGGATGCTGTTGGACTTCGGAGTTACCAGCTTGCCGTCTTTGGTGATAAAGATAACGTTTGCGCCGCCGGTCTCCTCGATCTTGGTACGTGTCTGCGGATCCAGGTAGATGTTCTCATCGAAACCGTTCTTATGAGCATCGACGATCGCATGCAGGCTCATCGCGTAGTTTAATCCGGCTTTGATGTGACCGGTTCCGTGAGGTGCTGCACGGTCGAAATCGCTGACGCGGATGGTGATCGGTTTAGCGCCGCCCTTGAAGTACGGGCCAACCGGTGTACAGAATACGCGGAACTGATAGATGTTTGCCGGTTTAACGCCGATGATGGAATCATAACCGAACATATACGGGCGGATGTACAGGGTTGCACCGGAACCATACGGCGGTACGAATGCTGCGTTGGCTTCTACTACTTTTGTGATGGCGTCTACGAAGCGCTCCTTTGGGAATGGCGGCATTTCAAGACCTTTTGCGGAATTCTCCATACGCTCGCCGTTTAAGTCAGGACGGAACGTAACGATATGGCCGTCCTCGGTCGTATACGCTTTCAGACCTTCGAAGCAAGTCTGTGCATACTGCAGAACACAGGCGCATTCATTCAAGGTAATATTCGGGTCGGAGGTAAGGACGCCTTCGTCCCAGGAACCATTCTGGTACATGGAAACATAGCGGTAATCCGTTGGCATATAGCCGAAACCGATGTTGCTCCAGTCGATATTTTTCTTCTCCATAATCGTTGCTCCAATCTTACAGAATTTTATGATTTAGTAACTGTTTGACTTTTTGCAGTCGCTAGATTTATACCTATTATAATGATTTCTTTCTTCTGTTGCAAGATTCTGGGATAAAAAATGATAAAAAAACAATAAAATGTATTCTTGTGTATTTTTATACAATGCTTGTTAGTCAAGCTCCGGCTTGACAAAACGGCGGCTGCCATGTATACTAAACAGGCTGACGGTCTGCAGGTCATTCCGTCATATAAGATCAAGTCATAAAGTTTCCGCACAGCCGGGGAGTTAGCGGTGCCCTGTACCTGCAATCCGCTATAGCAGGGGTGTTGTCCGACCGAGGGCGTTTTTACTGTGGGGCTGCCCCTGAAAAGTGGCGTTGAAGTCTGGGTCTTGCGCAACAGAAATCTGTGAACCGTGTCAGGGCAGGAATGCAGCAGCACTAAGCAGAAGCTTCTGTGTGCCGCAAGGCAGCCTGGACCGAGTTAACTGTCAGGGTAACGTCCATGGCATACGTTCGAAGCCGGGCGTGCGGATTTTTTTATTTCATAGGAAATTGCTTCCTATGAATAAAAAATAGAAAATAATAGATACAGAAACAAGCATTTTTGCAGGTGTGTGAATATAGCCGGGATATGTGGAATTTGATTTGCCAGGGGGTAGGAATACCGTGCCGGGGCAGATTAAAAGCGCGTATCCCGGTATTTTTATGTCTATGATATTTGTAAGGAATTTTTTCTTGCCCGCGGGATATGATTGTATTATAATTACAAAATGGGTGTAGTTTATCCTGATATGGGGGTTGTTGGAAACTTAGAATAAGGGTAACTGTGAAGGTACTGGACGGTTATGAAGAAAGGGAAAGCGCTCATGAGAAGAATCGGTATGTTAACCAGCGGCGGCGACTGCCAGAGCTTAAATGCGACGATGCGAGGCGTGGCAAAATCGCTGTACAAAATGTTTGATGACATAGAGATAGTTGGATTTGAAGACGGCTATAAAGGTCTTATGTATGCAGACTACCGGATTATGAAACAGTCGGATTTTTCCGGGATTCTGACACGCGGAGGTACGATTCTGGGAACTTCCAGACAGCCTTTCAAGCTGATGCGGATGCCGGACGAGAACGGTCTGGATAAAGTGGAAGCGATGAAACACACCTATTACAAGCTGAAACTGGAATGCCTCGTCATTTTAGGCGGCAACGGCAGCCAGAAGACGGCAAATCTGCTGCGGGAGGAAGGACTCAATATCGTTTCTCTTCCGAAGACCATAGACAACGATCTCTGGGGCAGCGATCTTACGTTTGGATTCCATAGTGCGGTTGATGTAGCGACCAATGCCATCGACTGTATTCATACGACGGCGGCGTCTCATGGCAGAGTCTTCATCGTGGAGATCATGGGCCACAAGGTGGGATGGCTGGCGCTCTATGCAGGCATCGCGGGCGGAGCTGACATCATTCTCCTGCCGGAGATCCCGTATGATATTGATGTGGTGGTAAATGCGATCCGCAGCCGTACTAAAAATGGCAAGAATT
Source organism: Clostridium sp. AM28-20LB (assembly GCF_003480665.1). Classification (NCBI taxonomy): domain Bacteria; kingdom Bacillati; phylum Bacillota; class Clostridia; order Eubacteriales; family Clostridiaceae; genus Clostridium; species Clostridium sp. AM28-20LB. Next base: position 160,568 of record NZ_QUJN01000006.1, read on the forward strand.
TCACGATTCTGGCGGTCGCAGAGGGCGCGATTTCCAAGGAAAATGCAGCCCTGACCAAGAAAGAATTAAAAGAAAAGAAGAAAAATGGACCGGTTTATCCGTCGGTCGCTTACGAGCTGGGCGCCCAGATTTCCGAGCGGACGGGGCAGGAGATCCGTGTGACGGTTCCGGGGCATATGCAGCGCGGAGGCGAGCCATGTCCGTATGACCGCGTGATTGCGACGCGCCTCGGCGCGGAGGCAGCAGAGATGATCCGCCGCAAAGAATACGGCTATATGGTCGCTTTAAACAACAATAAGATTGAAAAAATTCCGCTCGCGGACATTGCCGGTAAATTAAAGATGGTCGATCCGAAGAGCGATATTATCCGGGAAGCTAAGGATGTAGGCATCAGCTTCGGCGACGAATAGTAAGGAAGTAGTAGTTTATGTCATATACAGCACTGTACAGAAAATGGCGTCCGACGTCCTTTGAAGAGGTTCGGGGTCAGGACCATATCGTAAAGACCCTGAAAAATCAGATCAACTCCGGGCGGATCGGGCACGCGTACCTCTTCTGCGGGACGCGCGGAACCGGTAAGACGAGTATTGCCAAGATCTTTGCACGGGCAGTCAACTGTGAACATCCGGTGGACGGCAGCCCCTGCGGCGAGTGCAGTATGTGCCGCCAGATTGCGGAAGGAGCTTCCCTCAATGTGGTGGAGATCGATGCGGCATCCAACAATGGTGTGGAAAATATCCGCGATATCCGGGAGCAGGTGCAGTACCCGCCGACGGACGGGCGCTACCGCGTCTACATCATTGACGAGGTTCATATGCTTTCGATTGGCGCGTTCAATGCGCTCTTAAAGACGCTGGAAGAACCGCCGTCCTACGTTATATTTATCCTGGCGACGACGGAGGTCCACAAGATCCCGATCACGATCCTGTCCCGGTGCCAGAGATATGATTTTAAGCGGATCTCGATCGATACCATCGCGGGACGGCTGGCGGAGCTGACGCAGGCGGAGCAGATCGATGTAGACGATCGGGCACTTAGGTATGTGGCACGTGCGGCGGATGGCTCGATGCGAGATGCGTTAAGTCTTCTCGATCAGTGCGTGGCATTCCATTTCGGGGAAAAGCTGACGTATGACAATGTGCTCGAGGTGTTGGGCGCGGTCGATAACCGCGTGTTCAGCAAGCTGTTTCAGGCGGTGCTTGCAAGTGATACGAAGGCGTGCATCCGTGAGATTGAGGAAATGATCATCCAGGGGCGCGATCTTTCGCAGCTTGTCAACGATTTCGTCTGGTATATGCGAAATCTCCTGATTGCCAAGACGACCGACGAACCGGGCGATATGCTCGATATGTCGGAGGAAAATCTGGCAGTTTTAAAGGAAGAGGCGGCAGGCGTTGATACGGAAACGCTGATGCGTTACATCCGTATTTTCTCGGAACTTTCCGGGCAGCTGCGCTACGCGTCACAGAAGCGGATTCTGGTGGAGATTGCCTTTATCAAGCTGACGACGCCGTCGATGGAACAGAATCTTGATTCCATTTTACAGCGGATTACGCTATTAGAGCAGAAAATGCAGGAAATGCCGGACAATCTACAGAAACTGGCGTCCCTTGCATCGGCAGCAGGGCAGGCGGTATCCTCCAAAACGGCTGTGGTGGAAACGCCGCCTGAGCCGAAGAAGGTATCCCTTCCACCGGCACAGTACGAAGATCTGATGCTGATGCGGAAAGAATGGGGACGGATTGCGTCCCTGAGCCAGCTTGTGGGTTCGATTAGACTCAGTCTTCCCAAGACAAGTGTAGAACCGGCGGGCGAAGGCTGCCTTTGCATTGTGTGTACAGATGAAAATACGTTTGGAATTATCAATCGGGAGCCTGAGCTTAAAAATTTGCAGGAAGTAGTGCAAGAAAAATACAAAAAGACTCTGCAATTTAAAGTCCGTTTAGAATCATCTGCTGTGCCGCAAAGAACGGTTTATGTCAGTGATGAGGATTTAAAGAACGCAATCCATACCGATGTGATTGTCGAAGAGGATGATTCCGTGTAGTGGAGCTTGCCAAAGATGAGCCTTGTTTTGTAATGCAAGAAGCTGTGATTAAATGCAGATAAATGATATTAGTGGGTTTATATGATATATAGAACCGGCTGCAATCGGCAGCCAGTCTGAATATAAATAAAAAGAAGTGAAAGAGAGGAATGACACCATGGCAAAACGTGGCGGTTTCCCAGGCGGTATGCCGGGCAATATGAACAATTTAATGAAGCAGGCGCAGAGAATGCAGCGCCAGATGGAAGAGAAGCAGAAAGAGCTGGAGGAGAAGCAGTACAGCGCATCCGCAGGCGGCGGCGCTGTAACCGTGACCGTATCTGGTAAAAAAGAGGTTCTTTCGGTGAAACTGTCTGAGGAAGTAGTGGATCCGGATGATATCGAGATGTTAGAGGATCTGATTGTGGCGGCGACCAACGAGGCATTCCGTCAGGCGGAAGAGGACAGCAGCCAGATGATGTCCCAGTTGACCGGTGGCCTTGGCGGTCTGGGAGGCGGATTCCCGTTTTAAGTGATGGATTATTACAGCAGCCAGATTAGCAAGCTAATCGAAGAATTGTCAAAACTTCCCGGAATCGGAAGTAAATCGGCGCAGCGTCTTGCATTTCATATCATCAATATGCCGGAAGAACAGGTCAGGCACTTGTCCGGCGCGATTCTGGAAGCCAAGCAGAATGTGCGTTACTGCAAGGAGTGCTGCACATTGACTGATAAGGAACTGTGCCCGATCTGCAGCAGCGACCGGCGAGATCATGAGACGATCATGGTGGTGGAAAATACGCGCGATCTGGCGGCATATGAAAAGACAGGAAAATACAACGGGGTCTATCATGTGCTGCATGGGGCGATCTCCCCGATGCTGGGGATCGGGCCGGGCGACATCCGGCTCAAGGAGCTGATGACTCGCCTGCAGAAAGAGGAGGTTCGTGAGGTCATTATCGCAACCAACTCAAGCCTGGAGGGCGAGACGACCGCGATGTATTTGAGCAAGCTGATTAAGCCGACAGGGATCCGGGTGACGCGAATCGCCAGCGGCGTTCCGGTCGGGGGCGACTTGGAATATATTGATGAGGTAACGCTTCTGCGCGCGCTGGATGGGCGTACAGAGCTGTAGCCGGTGAGCAAATAAAACGTTACTGGGCACGTATGCGTGAACAGTAACAATAAAACTTCTGCCGCGGCAGGAAGTTAGGAGATGCATAAGATGGATAAATACGAGTTTAACATCAAGGTAGAGCAGATTAAGAAACTGGTTAACAAGGGAGATTTCGAGACGGCGATGAAGATCGCCGATACCATCGACTGGCGTCGTGTACGCAGCACCAGCCTGCTTACGATGATTTCCCAGATTTATGAGAAAAATGCAGAGTATCAGGATGCCAAGGATATTTTATTGCTGGCATATGAGAGAGCGCCGCTTGGAAAGGGGCTTTTATATAAGCTGACCGACCTTGCACTGCGTGAAAATAATATTCAGGAGGCAGAGGCATATTACCGGGAGTTCTGTGAGCTGTCCGGCGATGACCCGCGCCAGTACCTGCTTCGTTTCCTGATTCTGGAGGCGAAGGATGCGCCGTTAGAGCAGCAGATCAATTCTCTGGAGAGATATTGTCAGGAAGAGCTGGATGAGAAATGGCTGTACCACCTGGCAGAGCTTTATCATCAGGCGAACCAGGCGGACGACTGTGTGCGGATCTGCGACAAGATCATGCTGATGTTCGGTCTTGGCAAATATGTGGACAAGGCAATGGAACTGAAACTTCAGTATGCGCCGCTGACGAAATATCAGATGGATCTGGTGGAAAACCGCGAGAAGTACGAAGAGAAGCTGCGTGCGGTGGAAGAAGAGTACAAGAACGGTACATACCGCAAGCCGGAGCCGGAAGGAGAGTATCTGGATACGGATGAGCCGGAGGCAGAGCTGGACGACGAACCGGAGAATGAGCCGGAGGGACAGTCAGAGCAGGCAGAGCCAGAAGAGAAGGCTGGAAAACCGAAAGCCGAGACAAAACCGGCGGACGAGAAAGTAGAAAAGACTGCGCTGGACGAGGATGTAGTAGCAAGCCTTCATGAAGCACAGGCGGAAGAAGCGCTGGCAAAAGAAGTGTCCAAGATCAAGCCTTACGATGAGGAAGAGGGCGCATCCGAAGGGGAGACACGTGTTTTCAGGAATCTCCGCGACCTGGAACCGGCAGAGGCAGAGGAAAAGGGCGAGGAAGCTCCGATTCATGAATTTGAAGAGGAAGAGGAAACCATAGTGGAAGACTGGGATTTCGAACCGGAAGAGGAAGAAGAGGAGATCAAGGAATCAAATCATCTGATGATCGAGGCGGAAGATCCGGCAGCCGGTCTTGCGATGGCACTTGATTCCCTGAAAAAGATTCACCGCGAGCTGGGAACCAAGCATCCGGTTGCCAAGATCAGCGGTGCAAACCTTTCCCATCGCGGCATCGCATCGGTGGCGGAGCGCCTGGCAGGCAAGGATCTGGTGGTCGAGCATGCAGCTGATCTGGACGATTTGACGGTGGAAGAGCTGGAAGAACTGATGACACAGGATGAAACCGGCATGGTCGTTGTTCTGATTGATACGCAGGCACGTTTGGAGCAGATGCACCGCGCATATCCGGCATTAGCAGAGCGTTTCCAGTATATCGGCTGTGAAAACCAGAAAGACGATGCAGCGAAGCTGGCACAGGCGCGCGAGGAAGAGCTGAAACGCCAGCAGGCGCAGCAGGAAGCAGAAGCAGCCAGAAAACGTCAGGCAGAGCGTGAAGCGGAGATCCGCCGTCAGGCAGAAAAAGAGGCAGAGGAAAAACGCAGACAGCAGGAAGCAGCAGCCCGCCGTGAGGAAGAAGAGCGCGCCAAGGAAGAAGCACAGGCACTGGCAGCCAAAGAGGCAGAAGAAGCGCGTAAAGCGGAGGAAGATCGCCGTCTGGCAGAGCAGCAGAGAGAAGAACTGCGCCGTCAGGAAGAGGCAAGACGCGATGACGAGCCGGAGTATGAAGACGAAGAAGATCACTACGAGAAGGACGAGTATGAGCCGGAGGATGATTATGCGCGTGGCGGCTATCGTGATGATTATAAGGACGATTACAAAGACAGCTATAAAGACGAACGCGAAGACGACGAGTATTCCAATTATCCAGAGGATGAGCCGGAAGAGAAACCGTCCAAAAAGTCCGGCGATATGGATGTTGAGGAGTTTGTTCAGTATGCCTGCAAATATGCATCGGAGATCGACTGCAGTATTTCGGGAAAGAGCATGCTGGCTCTGTACGAGCGCGCTGAGATGATGGAGGAGGATGGAGAACCGCTTACCAAGACAAGTGCCGAAGATTTGATCGAGGAAGCTGCAGATAAGGCGGAGAAGAAATCCTTCAGCGGACTGTTCTCATCGAAATATGATAAGGATGGACTTCTGATTCTGAAAGAGAAACATTTCTTTGATTAATTAAAACAATTCGAGAAATTTTAAAATTAAAACTAATTAGTAAAAGAGAGCGCTGCGGGGGAATGCTTCCCGGCAGCGTTTTCTGGTAGTGGACAGTAAAAAGAGATACGGGAGAGAAAGATGGGAACACGGTTAATAGCCCTCGATTTAGATGGGACACTGTTAAATGAAAAAATGCACGTGTCGGAAAAAACAAGACAGGTGATGGAACTGTGCGCGCAGCGGGGAATTGAGATTGTCCCGGCGACCGGGCGCGCGCTCCCGGCAGTGCCAGAGGAGGTTTTGAGCCTGCCGGGCGTCCACTATGGCATATTTACAAATGGGGCGGTCGTCCGGGATTTCGGGAAAAATACCTGGGTGTCGGAAAGCTGCCTGAGCTGGGAAGAGACGATCCGGGTGATTGAGGTGCTGCGCCGGCATCCGGTTATTTACGATATGTATGTATCGGAGGGCGGCGTCAGCGAGACGCGATTGCTGGCACAGCTGGAAGAATACGGGATACCGGAACGTGAATGCGCCTATATCCGGGCGACGCGCCGGGCAGTTACTGACATGGTGGAGTATCTGCGGGAGAAAAAATGCCCGGTGCAGAAGATGAATTTAAATTTTAAGGACCGGGAGAGCAAGCAGGCAGTCCGGGCAAAGCTGGAAGCGATGCCGGAGGTTCTGGTGACCTCCTCGCTTCCGTGGAATCTGGAACTCAACGCGGCGGGCATCACAAAGGGGAGCGGGCTGCGGAATCTCTGTCAGTATCTGGGAATTGAAGCGGAGGAGACGATGGCATTTGGAGACGGCGAAAACGACTGGCCCATGCTGGAGGCAGCAGGAATCGGCGTGGCGATGGAAAATGGCGCCCCATTTTTAAAGGAACGCGCAGACCGGATTGCCGCTTCGAACCGGGAAGAGGGCGTAGCGGAGGCGATCAGACAATGGGTGCTTATATAAAAGAAAACTGGCTGTTCGTGGTGGTGGCAGTCTATCTGGTTTCCATGGTACTGTACGGGCATTACCGCGGATTTGTCCGCCTGGCAGTCTCGGCCGTTTCCCTGGTGCTGTCGTTGGGGGTGGTTCATTTTGGTGCGCCGTCTGTCGCGAATCTGCTTCGCAGCAATGAGGTGGTCTATCAGGCGGTGGAGGACAGCGTGACGAAATTTATCCAAAAGGACGATGAGGCGGAAAATGAGGCAGCTGACGCGGCGCCGCCATCCGTACAGCGCAGTATTATTGAAGAAATGGAGCTTCCGGAACAGTTAAAGGATGCGCTTCTGGAGAATAATAACAGCGAAGTTTACGAGGCGCTGGGTGTAAGCAGCTTTACCCACTACGTCAGCCGTTATCTGGCAAACAGCCTGATCAATATTATAAGTTTTTTTCTGCTGTTTGCAGCCGTGTTCGGCGGACTGCGTGTTCTGTCCGTATCGCTCAATGTGGTCTCCCGGCTGCCGATCATATCGGGGCTGAACCGTCTGGCAGGTGCCGTGCTGGGGGGCGCGGAAGGGATCTTTTTCGTCTGGATTGCAGCACTGCTTATTACACTGTTCTCGGCAACGGCGATTGGTGAACTTTTCCTGAACCAGATAGAAAGCAATATCTGGCTGACCTGGCTGTATGACCACAATATGCTTGGAAGCATCCTGATGGGTGTTGTGAAACGGATTATTTAAAAGCGTATAGAGAAAAACTGTGATATTGAAAAACGGCACACCGCATTCTCGCTACTTAGTGATGAGTTAGGTGTGCCAAATTTTTTATTTCAGTCGAGAAGACACCCACCTCTTTAGGTGGCGAGTAATAGCAAATTTGTCTCAGTGGGAGTTGGGTCTTCGGCTGAGATAAACGCTTCGCGAGGATGCGCAATGATTCTGCATGGAATATGTCAGCGAAAAAACAAGTGAAAATCCCTTGACAAGTTAATGCTGAAATGGTAAACTCTAACTCTAACGTGTTTTGACGTTGGTCTGCATATGCAGGGAAAATCAAATATCACAGGTTTTCTTATTTGCGAAAATGTTTTGAAAATTAAGAAAAAATAGTTGACAACGACAACTGCCTATGATATGATATTCAAGCTGTTGAGCGAAAGCTCAGTTGCGAAAAATAAAATAAAAAAGTTGTTGACAAAGATAACCGCTTGTGGTAATATAAATGAGCTGTCAATGAGACAACAACAAAGAACCTTGAAAACTGAACAGTATGTAAAACCCTGAAAATTCTAAGAACAAAGGCTTTTGGTTAAGCCTTGAAGTTCAAGAGAACATTCAGAACAAAACCAAAACAACAGTAATAACGGTTAAAATTAGCCAAGCGAATTTTGACTGGAATCAAAACTTTAACATGAGAGTTTGATCCTGGCTCAGGATGAACGCTGGCGGCGTGCTTAACACATGCAAGTCGAACGAAGCAATTTAACGGAAGTTTTCGGATGGAAGCTAGATTGACTGAGTGGCGGACGGGTGAGTAACGCGTGGGT
>NZ_QUJN01000007.1:0-147208 GCF_003480665.1 Clostridium sp. AM28-20LB
AAAACAAATTATAAAGTCAAAGTGTTTTTTGACCATAGTAGCGGTTTGACTGCGGAGGACAGGTTGAAACGCATTATTCAGGCAGAAGCAGAGAGAGAATCTGCGTAAGTAATATGAAAAATATCCACGCACCCCCTTGACAAAAGCTTTCAGATTTTTCTATCCTTATTTAAGATGCATATTAAAAAAGCTGTTCAGCTTTTCAAAAGGAATGACATCTAAATTGTCATAAAGATCAACATGGCTCGCTCCCGGAATGATAAGCAGTTCTTTATTATCTCCGGCCATTTTTTCATAAGCTCCCTCACTGAAGTAACGGGAATGCGCTTTTTCTCCATGTACCAGTAGAACCGCAGACCGAATTTCAGCGGCATACTGCAAAATTGGCATATTCATAAAGGACAGAGGAGAGGTCACATTCCATCCGTTGTTGGAATTAAGAGAACGAGGATGATAACCACGCTCGGTTTTATAGTAAGCATAATAATCTTTTACAAACTGTGGGGCATTGTCCGGCAAAGGATCGATGACACCGCCTGCAAGGGCATAACTGCCATTTTTATAATCCTCAGTACGCTGGGTATTCATTGCCAGTTTTTTGGCGAAACGAGCCTCGGGTGTGTTTTCATTGTCAAAATAACCGTTGGCATTTACACGGGTCATATCGTACATGGTCATTGCCGCAGTTGCTTTGATACGGGTGTCCTGTGCAGCAGCGTTGATTGCCATACCGCCCCAGCCGCAGATACCGATGATACCAATTCTGTCTGTGTCAACATTCTCCTGTACGGACAAAAAATCCACAGCCGCACAGAAATCTTCCGTATTGATGTCCGGAGAAGCCACATAACGAGGACTACCACCGCTTTCGCCTGTAAAGGACGGGTCAAAAGCAACGGTCAAAAATCCGTACTCTGCCATTTTTTGAGCATATAGACCGGAGGATTGCTCCTTGACCGCACCGAACGGACCGCTGACGGCAATAGCGGGAAGCTTGCCCACCACACTTTTTGGCGTGTACATATCCGCCGCCAGTGTGATGCCGTAGCGGTTATGGAAAGTCACTTTTTTGTGATCCACCTTGTCGCTTTTCGGGAACACCTTGTCCCATTCTTGTGTTAAATTTAATTTTTCCATGATGGTAATATCTCCTTAGTTCTCGTCTAAAATTTCAATTTTATCAAGCCAGTCTGTAACTGCTGTTAATGCTTCATCCTGCGAATTTTGTGCCACAGAACCTCTTATTTCTAATCCATCCAAAACATCTGCACCTGTGCAGATTTCAGCAATGCTGCTGTCGGTGGAAGAAAGACCACTGCCTTCGTGGGTACAGAACGGAATGATTGTCTTTCCCGAAAAATCATAACTCTCAAGAAATGTGTAGACTGCCATCGGCATGTCGCTCCACCAAATCGGGTAACCGAGAAAGATAACATCATAATCTTCCATGCTTTCCACGGTAGCTGACAGTTCGGGACGAGCATCTTCTTCCTGCTCCTGCCTTGCGGTTTCTGTACAAGCTTCGTATTCATCGGGATATGGCACAACGGTGCTGATTTCGAATAGGTCAGCATCGACCTGTTCTGCAATCATATCTGCTATTATGTGAGTGTTTCCTTTTTCAATATGCCCGACACCATAATTTTCACCAGTGCGGGAAAAGTATGCTACTAGAACTTTCATAGTCTCTGTATCTCCATTCTCATCTTGTTGTGTGCTGCTACTTTCTTCTTTTGCGGCATTACTTTCTTCTGAAACGGTATACCCGGTAGTTTCTGTTGTTTCGGCATTTTGACTGCTATTGCAGGCAGATAAGGCAAAACACATGAAAAGTATGAGTAACAACGATATAACTTTTTTCATAATCCATGTTAGCCATTGCAATCTTTCTGTATAACTGCTATACTAATGATAAAACCTAAACCTAACTTTAGGTCAAGAGGTTTGCAAAATAAATTTGTTAACTTTTTGTGGAGGCATACATGTATACGATTGGACAGGTTTCGGAAATGTTTGGACTTCCGATTTCAACTTTGCGCTATTATGACAAGCAGGGGCTTTTTCCGGGAATGGAAAGAATTTCCGGCATCCGTAAATTCAGTGAGAAAGAGATTGAAACATTACGTGTAATTGAGTGCCTGAAACGCTCCGGTCTGGAAATCAAGGATATTAAACAGTTTATGGACTGGTGTGTGGAGGGAGTAGCTACTTATCCTCAACGAAAAGAACTGTTTGAGAAGCAAAAGAAAACAGTGGAAGCTGAAATTGAACATTTAAGTCGTGTGTTGGATATGATTAAATTCAAGCGCTGGTATTATGAACAAGCCATGCAGGATGGCAACGAAGATCGGGTACATAGTATGATACCGGATAAGTTGCCGGAGGATATTCAAAAGATGTACGATCACGCACATAAAGAATAAAGAAATGCTGCATATTTGCCCTTTAGAGACAAATATACGGCATTATTAGTATTCAAATGGAATGAAGTTTTAGTTTGTGGATATAGAAAATGCCCTCCCGGCCATCATGGTCGAGAGGGTTTCGTGCATTTACGGGATTACCCTCCAATATCAATTTTCAGTCCGGACTTAAGCTCCACAGTGAAGTGGTCCTCCCAGACAATGATCCGCTCAAGCCAGCGCTTTACCAGGGCTTCGTCGAAAGCTTCCAGGTGTGCGGGCTGCTGCTTTATGAAATAGCGCACCACCTCTCTGCAAAATGGGTATAGAAAAAGCACCGTCCAAATAACCCTTGAACGATGCTCTGATAGTTAGCGGATTGTTGCTCAATCTTCTATCTCTTTATATTTTGTTTTATTGCAGTGGTCACTGCATCTATATTGAATGGCTTTGAAATGTGTCCGTTCATTCCAGAATCCAAGGATGCCTGTACATCTTCCTTGAAAGCATTTGCAGATTGTGCGATGATTGGAATTTTCGCAGCGTCTGGGCGCTCCTTGCTCATTGCACGAATTGCCCTTGCCGCCTGATGCCCATTCATTTTAGGCATCAGGACATCCATTAGAATCACATCATATGTGTCTGCTGGATTGTTGGCAAAACAAGCAACTGCGTCCTGTCCGTCTACTGCACGAGTTACATGCATACCTGCTTCTTCGAGCAGCGTGATTGCCAATTCCGCATTCAGCTCATTATCTTCTGCGAGAAGAACCTTTACTCCATTAAGGCTGACATTCTGTATCAGATTCAGCTCAGGTATCTGTTTTGGGTCTGCAAGTTCCATAGGAATTTCTACTGTAAAAGACGAACCACACCCTTTCTTGCTGTGAACCGTAATTGTACCGCCCATCAGTTCTACATATTGCTTGGAAATTGCCATTCCAAGCCCCGTTCCGGCATAATGGGTTCGTGCGCCGTTATCCTCCTGTGAAAAGGGTTCAAACAGCCTTTTTTGAAATTCTTCACTCATACCAATGCCATTGTCTTTTACCGCATAACTGCTTACAATATGCCGTTCGTCTATGCCCGGTTTGATACTAATTTCAAAAGTAATCGTTCCGCCATCTTTTGTAAACTTGACCGAATTGCTCAGAAGATTCGTCAATATCTCACGAATTTTTGTTGCATCCGTCAGAACATAAAGTTCTTTGGGGATGTTGCGATGTATCTCAAATGTTAAATCACGATTCAGTAGGAGTCCATCCACGATAGCAATCACATTATCTATTAGGACAGGCAAATTCTCCGGCTCAGGTGAGAAGCTTACCTTTCCGTTCTCGATACGGCTAAGATCCAGTACATTATTCAATAACAACAGCAGATGCTCTGAACTTATTTTTACCTTTTGCAGACTATCGTGAATTTCAGATACATTTGTCTGGTTCAGTGCAATGTCCGTAAATCCGATAATAGCATTCATAGGTGATCGAATATCATGTGACATGTTAAGTAAGAAGGATGATTTTGCTCTGTTTGCGGTCTCTGCTTTTTCCGCAGCCTCGCGCAACAAAATCGTCTGTTCAATTTCATCTTCTCTTTTTCTTTTGTAGCCGATAAAGCAGACAGCACAAAGCAAAAACAGCACACATCCTGCCATAGCTCCAACATAAACGGATGCTCTTCTTGTTCGCTCTACAAGCCCATTCACAGACTGCATATCCATTTCAATGCATAAAGCACCAACTATTTCATCCGAATCGCCCGTTATAGGATAACAGGCTGTGAAAATAGGACCCCATGTCGTATCAACAATGTTCTGCGAATACACCGTTTCTCCTGAAAGAGCCTTGTTAATATACGGAATCATTTCATCCTCAATATAGTCTCCCGGATGTCTGACATCTCCTGCGTTGGGATCCAGACCGTCCACCACATAGATCAGCCTGTTTTCTTCATTTCGGGTGGCGGTGTATAAATATCTGGTTGAATTCAGCGTTCGAATTTCATTTAGAAACGAGGAAACCTCGTGATACATTTCTGTATTTTCATCAGATTGATGGCGGAGCGTGGCAAATTCTTCTCTTCCGATTTTTTTATTTACCAATTTATGAATTGCATCTGCATTTTCCATATCACGTTTGAGTTCCGTTTCAAGGGCGATATCTGTATACGATTTTTGCAGAATATATGTATATGCTGATGCCAACAATGTGATTGAAAGCGTCAAAATTGCAAATAAACCTATGGAAAACTTGGTAAATCTCTGCTTTAACTCTTGGATGTCTTTGACTGACTTCTTGTCTGCTTGTGTTTTCATTCAATTTGACTCCACTTTTTATTTCATAGAAATATGTGGAAGGGGCTGATGTAAATACCGCATCTGCAGAGCGTGCATTTTTCCATCAGCTGATTCGCTTTTCAGATTTATCCTTTAATTGTTTCCTTATCCGTTCGGATGTTCAGATTTGTTGCTGACATACGCACAACCTCCACATGGCTTACAGTATACTCACATACTCGTGTCACGTCAATATAGTGTCATTATATGAGCTGTGAACTTTCTGTGAAAAGGCATCCATGTCAGATTGCGTAGCCATCTGCGAATAGCCTTTATATTCATCAGAAGGGTGATCCCTCTGGGATGGGGATTTATCCGTGGATATGCGGCTTTGCGGTATGAGAAGGTTTATTTTTTTGTTTGGGGTTTCAAACTTTTATGTGACAAACATAACTGTCTGTGTTATTATAAAAATGATATAAGCGAAAATGACTTTTGCGGAAACGAAAGTATCTTTATATTTTTTTATCCGTATACTTCCCATGATGGGGATAAATACTTGCAAAGTTGATTACTAATATTTTTTCATTATTACAGGTACAATAAGAACATGTAATAGCGGAAATGAGGTATAGTTACTTGCAGGTAGAGAAGTATATTGCGGATAAAATAACATCTTTATGTGAAAAGCGTGATATCAGTAAATACAGATTATCGCAGCTGTCGGGAATTTCCCAGTCGTCACTGGGAAGGATCATGGCGCAGGAAAACCTGCCGTCGCTGATCACACTTGAAAAAATATGTGCAGCTTTGGGCGTGACATTATCGCAGTTTTTTCAGGAAGGTAATTCAGAGAATCTGACAGAAAAACAGAAAGAAGTTCTAGGGATATGGAACAATCTGAATGCAAATGAGCAGGAAACAGTAATGTCAATGCTTCGTGGACTTCGGAAGTAGAAGAACAGTTCGAGTATATATATCGGCTGTTCTTTTTTTGTTTTCAGGTGTTAAAACGGTAATGTTTTTCTTGTGTACAGTAGAGCGCTATAGTATAATAAAACCAGTTTTTTGCATAAGTTTAAAAGCTATAATAAGGAAATCGGCAAACCAGATGAAAGTCTGGGACGCAAAGCTACAGGGCCTGTAAAATGGCAGCCAGTTGCATAAAATGAGGTGCACTGTCTGTCTGACAGTGCTTTTTTGTGGTGTTATTTCATAGGCGTAACTATAATGACTTTATCAGGAAAGAAAGAGGTAAAGTATGAAAAAGGCAAAACATTGTCTGATAGCAGTGGTGTCAGGTGTACTTGTAGCAACTGCTGTCTTGTCTGGATGTGGACAGTCAAAGAAAGAAGTATCTAAAAATGATGATCATCTTACCGTTTATCTGTGGGAAAATCGTTTGATGAAAAATATTGCACCCTATATCCATGAACAGTTTCCTGATCAGGATATTGAATTTATTATTGGGAACAATGATACCGATTTATACAGTTATTTTAAAGAACATGATGAATTACCGGATATCATAACAGTACGTCGATTTTCCGGAACAGATGCACAGGACTTACAGCCTTATCTTATGGATTTTGCTTCTTATGATGTTGTTTCTAAGTATTATTCCTATGCGGTGCAATATTATAAGAATGCGGAGGATGAAATCCAGTGGCTGCCAATCTGTGGTATTCCTCAGACGATCATTGCCAACAAAACACTGTTTGATCAGTATGGCGTAAAGATTCCAGAAAATTATGAGGAATATGTACAGGCCTGTCAGCAGTTTTATGATAAGGGCATAAAACCGTATTCCATGGATCTTGGGGAAGACTGGTCTAATAATGAAATCATCCAGGCGGCGGCAATCGGTGAGTTTACAAGCCTGGATGGTATTGAATGGCGAAACGGTGCAGAGACTGCAGCGGATGAAGTGAAGTTTGATGATATATTATGGAAACGTATTTTTTCAGAAACCAGTCAGTTTCTTAAGGACTCGCATTTTGGCAAAGAAGATATCAATATTGACATCAATACAGGAACCCAGATGTTTGTCGAGGGAAAATCAGCAATGTTTCATGGACATCCGACGGTTATGCAGCAGCTGCAGAAACAGATGGATGCGGAGCTGCTCCGTATTCCTTACTTTTCACAGACATCGGATGAATCCTATGTGTACATGACTCCGTCATTAAACATTGCATTTAACAAAAACCTGGAAAAAGACCGGGAGAAACTGGATACTGCACTGGATGTGCTGGATTGTATGATTTCAGAAGAGGGGCAAAAGCTGATTGCGGATGGAAGCGGTGTTATTTCATTGAATACAGACGTTCCAACCATGATGCAGGATGTACCTGGACTGGAAGAGGAAATTAAAAATAATGCTGTTTATATCCGATATTCCGCTCAAAAATCATTTGATGCAAGTCTTGAGGCTGTTCACGGATTACTGTCAGGGGAAATGGATGAAACGCAGGCTTATGATACTTTGCGCAGTGTAATGAATCGTAAAGCTCCAGAAGAAAAAGCAACGGTGAATTTTGAAAATGAATATTCCATTTCACTGAACGATAGAAATGGCCGTGATGCAGCATCTTCCATTTTAACTACGATCAGAGAAGAAAATGATGCACAGCTGGCTCTGGCACCATATTATTATTTCACTTCTTCTATATATAAAGGAGAATGCACCAATAGCCGGGTTGGCATGATGACAGCAAAGAGTTCAGATACAGCATTATATTTTACAAAAATTAGTGGTAAACAGGTTTGTGAACTCGTGGAAAATTATTTCACCGATGCGGATGAGAATTTTTATGTAACCAATAAATACGAATTACCAATTGCATCCGGTATGAAAATGATCGTCAATCAAGAGGAAAGTGGATTTTCATTAAAGGACTTGACAGTTAATGATAAGAAAATAGACAAAGAAAAGGAATACTCGATTCTTCTTACAGACACCACAATGTCTGTTTTGAAAAAAATAAATCCGAAATGTGAGATTGAGCAGCTTAAAGATACAACATTATCAAGTGCATGGATCGAAGCAATGTCAAAAGGACAGCAGCCGTCAGCACCGGAAGATTATATAGAGGTTGAACAGTAAAAGTGGAGATAGAACAAACGGTAAATAAAAGAAAAAAAATAACAAGGCTGTTGCTTATACTACTTATTATTCTTTTAAGCGTAGTTTGTATAAAGTATCTTATAAGTAAGTCTAGCAAGTATATCAGTGAAAATGGAAAAAGCAGTATGGGAGCTGTTGTTGAACAGATGCAGCAGACCTATGATCTTCAAGTGAGTGGGTACTACAGCCAGCTGCAGTTGGTTGAGGAATTTTTACTTCATGAGAGGGAGCTGTCTCTTGAAACGGATGTGAACAAAAGTTTCTTTGAAGCATGGGAAAAAGAATTGAAAAGTACACTTATATTCCTTCAGGAAAATGGTCAGGCAATATCAGCAGGTGGAACAAAAATGCGGATTGATATGCCAAGTAAACTTCTGCTGGATTTAAAGAACGGATACAATATTGGAAAACTGGTGCGTCTTGATTATGCTCAGAAGAAAAAAGACGGTTATCTGGTTGCGATTCCATGTCAGGAATATACCATCAATGGGGAAACTTATACGGCAATTGGAGCTGTGTTTGATCATTCGAAACTGGATTCCATGTTAAAACTGAAAGGTTATGACGGGAAAGCATATTTGTTCATGCTGGATAATGACGGAAATATTACATATACGAACCAGAGTGGTGATAAATACCTGCGTAATTATTCTCTGTTAAAACATTTAAAAGGAGAACAGGCTATTACAGAAGAAGAGGCTGATTTGTTCAAAAAGAAGTTTGATAACAGAGAATCCGGAGTTGCACTTTTGGGAAAACAGAACCCCTATTATCTGGGGTATTGCCCGATAGAAAGCAACAACACCATTTTGGTATGTATTGTGGAAAGGGGAGTTGTTGACAATGTGCTGAGGGATTACCAGAAAACGGTGTTGTTTACAACAATACTCATGGCAGGTTATATATTTTTACTTTTTGCCGGATTATTCTACAGTATTTCCAGACTTAGTCTTGCAGATCAAAAAGCAGAATATGAAAAAAGAAATAATGAACTTCATTTACAAACAATGAAGGAAATGGAAGTAGTCAATCAAAAACTGAAAAAGGCAAAGAACGTTGCAACAGAGGCTTTGCAGACAGCTGAAAATGCAAATAAGGCGAAAACGGATTTCCTGTCTAATATGTCACATGATATTCGTACACCTATGAATGCAATCATTGGTATCACATCTTTGATCAGACATGATGCAGGTAATAAAGCAAAAGTTATAGAGTATGCAGAAAAAATAGACATTTCATCACAGCACCTGTTAGGAATTATCAATGATGTTCTGGATATGAGCAAGATTGAGGCAGGAAAAACAGTCTTCAAGTATTCTGACTTTTCTATTCTGGATCTTGTACAGGAACTTGACACTATATTTCATACTCAAATATATGAAAAGCAGCAGACCCTTACAATCATAAAAGAAAATATTCAGCATGAGTGGGTGAATGCGGATCAGGTTCACCTGATGCAGATTTTCAGCAACCTGCTTTCCAATGCAGTGAAGTATACCCAGGAAGGTGGGGAAATTCAGTTCTTTGTAGAAGAATGTGAGACAAAGTCATCTGTCTATGCAAAGTACCGTTTCTTAGTTAGCGATAATGGTATGGGAATGTCGGCAGATTTCAAGGATACAATTTTTGATGCGTTTACCCGTGCGGAAAGTTCCCTTACAAATAAAATACAGGGAACCGGACTTGGAATGGCGATTACTAAGAATCTGGTTGAGGCAATGGGAGGTACCATTGATGTGGAGAGTGAATTGGGACAGGGAAGCTGTTTTGAGGTTCTCTTGGATCTGAAAATTGCAGAGGATAGAACGGTTGCTCTGGCGGCACAAGAAGAAACAGATGAGCAGGATGGAAATATTCTGCAGGGAATGAAATTCCTGTGTGCAGAGGATAATGAGTTGAACGCGGAGATCCTGATAGAACTGTTAAAAATTGAAGGTGCGGAATGTACCATTTGTGAAAATGGCGAAGAGATTTTGGAAGCATTTGAACAGTCTGCTCCAGGTGATTATGACATGATTCTGATGGATGTGCAGATGCCTGTTATGAATGGTTATGATGCAACGAAGGCAATCCGCAGAAGCTCCCATGAAGCGGCAAAGAAGATTCCAATCATTGCAATGTCTGCCAATGCATTCTCGGAGGACATTCAGAATTCTTTGGCAGCCGGTATGAATGCACATATTTCAAAACCGGTTGAGATGAAGGTGCTGGAAAAGACGATCAGAAGCATAAAATCTGGTGGGGGGGGGTACCGAACCGCAGGTCACTGAACAGTGACAAATGGATTTGATGCGACAGTGCAATTTTATTAAACCAGGAGGTTGACCAGGAGATTTAATATGATTTCGAGAGCTAAGAAATATGTGGCAGTGTTACTGACTTTTGTATGCGTGTGTATGATATTTTCTCCCCAGACTGCATATGCAGCCGAGGACAGTTCGCAGCATGAAACTGTCAAAGTCGGTTTCTTTGCCATGGATGGTTATCATGTGATGGATGAAGAAGGCAACCGCAGTGGGTATGGCTATGATTTTCTTCGGCTGATGGCCCGTTATTGGGATGTAGATTACGAATATGTCGGATATGATAAGAGCTGGGATGATATGCAGCAGATGCTTGAAGATGGCGAGATCGACATGGTAACATCTGCCCGCAAAACACCGGACAGAGAAGAAAAGTTTGATTTTTCACGTCCCATCGGAACCAATTATGGGATGCTGACCGTCCTCAGTGACAACAGCACGATTGTGGACGGCAATTACAGCACTTACAACGGTATGCGTGTGGCGCTTTTGAACGGAAACACCCGGAATGAAGAGTTTGCGGATTTTGCAGACAACAAAGGATTTACATATGTTCCATCTTATTTTGATACGACCGCAGAAATGAAGGAAGCCCTTCAGAGCGAAAAAGTTGATGCGATTGTTACCAGTTCTCTGAGAAAAACAAACAATGAGCGAATCGTGGATAAATTTGGCAGCAGCGATTTCTATGTCATTGTTAAAAAAGGTAATACAGAATTGCTGAATGAGATCAATTATGCAATCGACCAGATGAATGCAGTTGAGGGTGACTGGAAAACGACACTTTATAATAAAAATTATGAAAGCATCGAAACTAAGAATCTGGAATATACGGAGAAAGAAAAAAGTATTATTTCACAGTATACCAAGGACAACCCGCTTCATGTTCTGTGTGATCCGACCCGTTATCCATATTCTTATAATGAAAATGGTGAGATGAAGGGTATTATCCCGGATTACTTCCGGAAAATTGCAGACTATGCCGGGATTTCCTATGAGTTTCTTACACCTGCCACCAGAGATGAGTATATTGCTTATCAGAAAAATACGGAAACCACAGATATGAGCATCGATGCACGCCTGGAAACAGATAACTATGCTGAAACGAAAAAATGGGGGATTACTGCACCTTTCATTACGATGCAGCTGGCAAGGGTGACACGGCGTGACTTTGATGGAAAAATTAATGTTGTTGCTACTGTTGACCAGACAGCATCAAAGTCAATTGAAGATGCAATGGCACCCGGTGCAGAAAAGCTGATGTGCAGTACCCGACAGGAAATGATGGAAGCTGTCCGTAAGGGTAAAGCAGATGCTACCTTCGTCTACTATTACATGGCACAGGCGTTTGTGAACAGTGACACTACGGGCACCATGACATATACTCTGCTGGAGCAGCCTACATTCACCTACCGCATGGTAATTTCATCAACTGAGAACCATGCGCTGGCTGGTATTCTGACGAAAGCAATGTATGCCATGCCACAATATCTTATTGAAGATCTTGCAGCACAGTATACTACACACAAAGCAACAGAGCTGACATTTGTTGACTGGATCCGTCTGCATCCTGCTGTTACTGTTTGGGTTCTTCTTATTTTTGGATGGCTGCTGACTGCTATGGCTGTGATAATGGTGCGTCTCAGTGCAAGAAAAAAAGCGCAGAAGGCGGCCCAGGAGAAAGCTGAGGAAATGGCGGAATTGGCAGAGCATGCACAGGCTGCAACCAAGGCAAAAACAGCATTTCTGTCACATATGTCCCATGATATGAGGACACCGATGAATGCAATCATAGGATTTACTGGTATTGCAATGAAAAACAATCCGTCAGACGAGGTGAAAAATTGTCTGGAAAAGATTGACGAAAGCTCAGAGCATTTACTGTCGCTGCTCAATGATGTATTAGATCTGACCCGCATCGAAAGTGGAAAAGTGAAATACAATCCGGTACCGGCGGATGTGAAAAGCATTACAGATTCTGCATTGGATATTACAAAAGGCTTTCTTACGAACAGGGATATCAACTTTAAGATTCAGCGTGAAGAAGCAAAGATTCCAAATGTACTTGCGGATCCTGCACGCCTGCGTGATGTGCTGGTCAATATTCTGAGCAATGCCGTAAAATACACTCCGGATGGAGGGACGATTACATTTGAAGCCCGGTGTCTGGAAAAGGGCGGGGATGGATATATAAATATGCGTTACCGCATTTCGGATACTGGTATTGGCATGAGTGAGGAATTTACAAAAGAAGTTTTTGAGGAATTTGCACAGGAAGATTCCGATGTGAGAACGCAGTACCATGGAGTTGGACTGGGGATGGCTATCGTAAAGAAGTATGTAGATATGATGGGTGGAACCATTTCCGTGCAGAGTAAAAAGCATGAGGGAACCACATTTACTGTGGATATTCCTTTGGAAATTACAGATAAGGAATGTAATAAGTCAGACACAGGTATTTCTGAAAAGGTGAATCTTACAGGTGTGAATGTCCTTCTTGCAGAGGATAATGAACTGAATGCAGAGATTGCTGCCGTGCAGTTGGAAGAGTTCGGGATGAATGTAGAAAGAGTTGTGGATGGAAAGAATGCTGTTGAGATTTTCAGAAATCATCCGGAAGGCACATTTGATGTAATCCTGATGGATATCATGATGCCTGAAATGAATGGTTATGAAGCAGCAAAAGCAATCAGGGCAATGAATGACAGACCGGATGGAAAAAACATTCCTATTATAGCAATGACAGCTAATTCATTTGCAGAAGATGTTCAGGCATCACTGGATGCAGGAATGAACGCACATTTGTCAAAGCCGATTGTGATTGATGAAGTTATAAAAACGATTTTAAGGTATGTATATAATTGATTAGCAGAGGTTCATGAATTAGTGGAATACAATTGACAGGAGGACTAAAATATGACAATGCAAGAGTGTTACGAAGCTATTGGAGGAAACTATGAAGCTGTCTTGGGACGCCTTCACAGCGAAGCACTGATTCGGAGATTTGCATTAAAGTTCCTTGAAGATCAGAGTTATATACAGTTAAAACAGGCATTGGAAAATAAAAATTATGAAGATGCTTTTCGCGGTGCACACACACTGAAAGGGGTGTGTCAGAATCTTTCTTTTGACCGTCTGTATGAGGTTAGTCATGAGTTGACAGAACTTTTGAGAGATAGAACCGGAGAGCAGCCGGGGATACCGGAAGCAATGGAAAAAGTAACAGAAGTATATGAGATGACAATTGAAGAAATAAAGAAGGGGCTGTAGTATTAAGTGATGCGACATGACTTTCTGCCTTGAATCAAGTGCTTGGAACATCATAAAAATGAGTGGATAAAGGAAACAAAATGTCGATTCACCAATAATTGGCCAAAGCGAACGTGGGAAAACTCCACCGCTCCCAGCGCATGGCCGATTCGCTTCGGTGCTTCCGGCTCTGCTTCCATCTCCGGCTCATCCAGCAGCTCATATACCCGCTCCATGGAGGCCAGCGCCGATTGCAGAGAGTTTGTCATATAGGAAAGCTCTGTGATCGGTTCGCTGGACATGTTCATGTACTGGAAAAAGGCCTGGAACGTGCCGGGGGTCAGGCTGCCTTTCATAAGCATCCCACCGCCGAGGATCGCAATCCATGTGTCTGCCCTCCACGGCAATGTTGATCTTGTCGGCGGTGATGGTAGGGATCAGCAAAGCGCCTGCCGCATTCGCCAGCGTGACAAGTAGGATGAATACACACTTGCCGCAGCCTACGCATCGTTCCGCCTCCACGGCGGCGTAGCAGCCGCGGCGCACCCTGACAGCCCCCAGTGGACAGGTATTTTCACACACACCGCAGGCGACGCACCGCGTCTTATCTACGGCAGTCAGTTTCTTTGACAGCATAGCGTTCCTCCCTTAATCCTGCAAGGATTTGTAATAGAGCATACAGTGGCAAAATCCCTCGAAGCCGGGATCTGCAATTTGATCCTTAAACTCCTGGCACATACACTTGGTTGCCTCTGTGCGCTCCCTGCGGCAGGGACAGTATCCGTCGGTGCGCTTGAGTCCTTCTTTGATGGTATTGACAATCTCCGGATCGGGATTGAACTTGATTTTCATGTTCACCACCTCTTTCTTGTTTCATGATTGTGGCTTTATCATACCGCAGGGCAAAGCATTTTTCTGTGACGAAGTCACATTGATAAAAAAATCCGGTGCTCAAAAAGCACCGGGTTTTTGAAAGATGAATCACGCTTTCCACAGACTATGGAGGTTACAATAGGCGTAGACCGCTTCGACTTCATCGCCCTCGCAGAGAGCGAAGCAGACCTCCGGCTTTTCGCCGGGATGCAGTTCCTTGCGCTGATTGCCTTGCTTGGTCTGGAGAGATACCCATTCGATGTAGTGCTCCGGCAGCATAGGATGCTCCAAGGAGCCGACCTTGACATGGACGATGCCGTTTTCTACCGTCCAGACGGGAACATGCTTCTCCACGGCGGCGTCGGTGGTGCCGGGAACGATCTCGCTCATCGGCTCGCCGCAGCAGATGACAGGGACACCTGCGTCCTTAACTTTGGCAATGATGTTGCCGCAATGCTTGCAAATGTAAAACTTCTGCTCCATGATGATTCTCCTTTTCTTTCTTTAATAATTCTCCGCGTGAATTTCAAAGTAGCTCTGGGGATGATTGCAGGCAGGGCAGATCTCGGGCGCCTTCTCACCGATCACGATATGACCGCAGTTGCGGCACTCCCACACCTTGACTTCGCTCCTAGCAAAGACCTCTGCCATCTCCAGATTGTGCAGCAGGGCGCGGTAGCGCTCCTCGTGGTGCTTTTCAATGGCGGCGACCAGACGGAACCGCTGCGCCAGTTCATGAAAGCCTTCTTCATCGGCGGTTTTGGAAAAGCCGTCGTACATATCCGTCCACTCGTAGTTCTCGCCCTCAGCGGCAGAGAGAAGATTTTCAGAGGTATCGCCAATGCCGTTCAGTTCTTTGAACCACAGCTTGGCGTGTTCCTTTTCGTTGTCAGCGGTTTTAAGGAACAACGCCGCGATCTGCTCATGGGTCATGCGTATCGTGTCGGAGCCGGTACGCTCCGCTTCGGCAAGGAGAAACTCTGCCAGCCGCCGATCCAATCCCTTGAACATGATCTGCTGCATCGCCCACATCACATCAGAAAAGCGTGTCCATTTCGTGTTCGGTCAAGGATGACCAGAACGGAAGCTGTGTCAGTGTTCGTTCCATATCAATGGCAGCTATGCTTGCCGCAGCCGTGGTTACCGCAGGTGTGACCTTTCTCGCCGTGCTCATGGTCATGGTGATCACAATGAACATTGGGGTCATAGCCCAGATTTCCGCTGAGCAATGCGCTCACCGCTGCATCAGCGTCCCCGCTGACACCGCCGTAGAGCTTGATCCCCGCTTCGGCGAGTGCTGCCTGAGCACCGCCGCCGATGCCTCCGCAAATCAAAGCGTCCACGCCGTTCTGCATCAGGAAGCCTGCCAGTGCGCCGTGACCGCTGCCGTTGGTATCAACAACTTCCACATGAGTGATTTTGCCGTCCACAGCTTCATAAAGCTTGAACTGTTCGGTGTGGCCGAAATGCTGAAAAATTTGACCCTTTTCATAGGTAACTGCAATTTTCATAATGGAATCTCCTTTGCATTTTTTGTTGGATTTTTCTGTGTTGGCTCTCTGCATCCGGCACCAACGGCCGCAGTGGGCTGCCTCCTGTCCTCCGCAGATGCGGTAGTTTCCCCCGGTGATGTGCAGTGGTTTCCCGTGGACAAGACACGCTGCGATCTTGCGCCGTGCGACTTCGTAAATCTCCTGCACGGTAGAGCGTGAAATGTCCATTTGCGCGGCACACTGTTCGTGGGTTTGCTGCTCCAAGTCAACCAGACGAATGACCTCGTATTCGTCTAGCGTCAGCAGGATCGGCTTGGTATTCTCGCACCCATTGGGGCAGAAGGTATCAACTTGTGGTGCGCCACAAATCCGACGGCACCGTGGCGGTCTTGGCATGGACGCGTTCCTCCTTTTATTTTCGGTATATACCGATTATAACACCTCGCTCAGAAAAATCAATACAGATTTTTCAAAAGCCGCTGTAATGCTTATCAGAATCTCAAATATAAATATGGAAATCGCCATTTTTGGTGCAGAGGATATTCAAATCTCCAAGCTGTGTGTCGGATGCATGAGTTTCGGCAAGGCATTGACCAGAATCCCGCGGATGGCAGCCGGAAATGCAGCGCCGTCCCAATCAGCGGCTTTTCTGTTTCCGGTATTCCGTTGGGGTTAATTGGTAGCGTTTTTTGAATAATCTGCAAAAATAGTCAACGTTATGAAATCCTGTCTCAGAAGAAATGAGACTGACTTTTTTCTCGGTTTTTGAAAGCAACTGACCGGCCTGTTTTAAACGGTAGTTAATGAGATAGTTAACCGGCGTTATATGTAAATATTTCCGAAATAGATTCAAAGCGGTACTTTTACTGACCATTGCCTGTTCTGCAATGTCATCCAATGAGATACTCCGTGAGTAATTTAGATGGATAAATTGAAGCATGAGCTGTAACCGGGCTTGAGAAGCGGTTGAATGATCCTTGTGTTCTTCCTGGTATGAAATGTCTGTGTTTTCAAATATTTCCAGCCAGAGATTCTGAAGGAGAGAACTGGTAAGGAGTTCTTTGGATAGAACGGAATCCTGTGCAGAAATAATTTGCCGCATGATAGATAAAACCTTTGCTTGCCAGCATACTTTTTTATGAAATACGAGAAATGGCAATGAGGAAGAAATGATCGGCAGAATATATTTCTGATAAATCAGGCTGTCGCAAGGGGCAATAAAAGAAGGCATAAATACAAAATTGGGAATGAGGGCTTTTGAGGGAGAATAAAGGCGATGGAGTACCTTTGTATTAATGAATATGCCATTTCCTTCGGTTAAATGAAATTGGTCTTCTCCAATCCACAAAGTAACGGTTCCGGATTCAATATAAATAAACTCCAATTCAGTATGCCAGTGCCATTCGATACAGTTGAAATCAAAAACGGACAGATCTTCATAGTAAAACTGGAAAGGATAGAGAGTGCTTCCGTGCTGAGCTGTCTCCATCAAATCTTCACCTGTAATGATTTTGGTATAGGTTGTATTTATATTCATAGAAACCCCACTCTTTGAAACATACTTTACGATATTATACAATAAATTTCGGAAATAAATCAATGAAAATAAAGATGTTATGTTATATAATTCAATAAAAAACGAGGAGTGATGACCGTGCCAAATTACCGGAAAACAAAAATAGCCTGTTATATGGGATTTATTACACAGGCAATTGCAGCTAATTTTGCCCCATTGTTATTTTTGAAATTTCATAATGATTATCAGATTGCACTTGGAAAAATCGCGTTGATTTCTACCTGCTTTTTCCTTACACAGTTGTTGGTAGACCTGTTTTGTGCAAAGTTTGTGGACAAAATAGGGTATCGCATCTGTATTGTTACTTCTGAGGTATGTTCCGCAGCAGGATTGGTTGGTCTGGCTTTTTTGCCGGAGCTTTTGCCGGAACCGCTTGTTGGAATTATCCTGAGTGTGATTGTATATGCAGTCGGAAGTGGTCTGATTGAAGTGCTTTGCAGCCCGATCGTGGAGGCGTGTCCATTTGATAACAAAGAGGCAACGATGAGTCTGCTTCACTCTTTTTATTGTTGGGGAGCAGTGGGAACGATTGTGATCTCTACACTGTTTTTTGCGGTGTTTGGCATGGACAGCTGGAAATGGCTGGCTGTCTTATGGGCGCTTGTTCCGGCCATAAATATCTATAATTTTGCAACCTGTCCGATCGAGCATTTGGTAGATGAGGGGGAAGGAATGGGAATAAAAGAACTGTTTCGAAAACCTCTTTTCTGGCTTTCCATATGCTTGATGATTTGCTCCGGTGCATCAGAACTGGCTATGGCACAATGGGCATCTGCTTATGCGGAAGCTGCTCTGGGGCTGTCAAAGACAGTTGGTGACCTGGCCGGTCCCTGCATGTTTGCTGTTACAATGGGGATCAGTCGTATAATTTTCGGAAAATATGGTGATAAAATGGATCTGATGAAATTTATGATCGGATCTGGAATTTTATGTGTGATATGCTACCTGCTTGTTTCTGTATCGTTGAATCCGATATCAGGTTTGATTGGATGTATTATCTGTGGCTTTTCTGTTGGGATTATGTGGCCCGGCACAATCAGTATTTCATCAGAAAGATTTCCGGCAGGTGGAACGGCTATGTTTGCTTTGCTTGCTATGGCGGGGGACCTGGGTGGAAGCATAGGTCCGGGGATTGTTGGACGTGTTACACAAAGTGCAGGAGACAATATTCGTGCAGGTATGGGAGTTGGGCTATTGTTCCCGGTTATTTTATTAATCGTGCTTTTTATTTTTGCAAGGCAAAAAAATAATAAATGAAAGCTTTTTATAATTCATTACATAGAAGTAATAAGTCAGAAAACTGCCCAAAGAGTGATGGACTCAATTACAAAATATATTGAATCTAAGCTACTTCTAAAAGTAAATCGCAAGAAAAGTAAAATAGGAAGACCAATAGAGATAAAATACTTGGGATTCACATTTTACAATCAATTCAAAGCCAAGAAGTATAAAGCCAAAGCTCATGAAAAGTCAGTACAAAAGGTAGTAAGAAAATGGAATGACCAAAGGCAAACAGGAAGTGCCAGAAGATGATGCCCTTGACTTTTCTCCAAAAAAGTTTTACTATCAAACTACTATTAGATAGTATTAAAAACTAGATATCGGGGTAATGTAAAAAAGAAGTGGTTTGAAAGTTGAAGAAAGGCAGGGGCGATCAGGACATGAATAAGAAAGCATGGAAAGCGGGTGCGGTATCGGCACTGGCAGTTGGAGCGGGGCTGGCGGCAGCGGCGTCGAAGCGGAAAAAGGCAGGAAAAGTGGTTAAGTCGGCTTCGGATTACCGGAATACGGAACGCGGCAGCCAGGAGAAAAACAGCAAGGGAATTTATTATTCAAAGGGAAATTATGAGGCATTTGCACGTCCGGAGAAACCGGCGGGAATCGAGGGCAAATCGGCTTATATCGTCGGAAGTGGATTGGCTTCTCTGGCGGCGGCGTGTTTTCTAGTGAGAGACGCACAGATGCCGGGAGAAAATATCCATATTCTGGAGGCGATGGAGGTAGCAGGTGGTGCATGTGACGGTATTCAGGATCCGACCCGTGGATATGTGATGCGCGGCGGCCGCGAGATGGAGGATCATTTTGAGTGCCTGTGGGATCTGTTCCGCAGCATCCCGTCCCTGGAGGTGCCGGGGGCATCAGTTCTCGATGAATATTACTGGCTGAATAAACACGATCCGAACTACTCGCTCTGTCGTGCGACGGTCAACCGAGGCGAGGACGCACACACGGACGGCAAATTCCGCTTGAGCCAGAAAGGCAGCATGGAGATCATGAAGCTGTTCTTCACGAAGGATGAGGATCTGTATGACAAATCCATTGAGGATGTGTTTGATAATGAGGTGTTTGATTCGGATTTCTGGCTGTACTGGAGAACAATGTTTGCGTTTGAAAATTGGCACAGTGCATTAGAGATGAAACGCTATTTTCAGCGTTTTATCCACCACATCGGCGGACTTCCGGATTTCTCGGCACTCAAATTTACGCGTTACAACCAGTATGAGTCGTTGATTCTGCCGATGCAGAAATATCTGGAGGCGGCAGGCGTCCAGATCCAGTTTGGCACTGAGGTTACGAATGTGCGGTTTGACATCCAGGGTGAGAAAAAGGTTGCGAAGGCGATCGAGTACGTGAAGGGCGGCGAGAAGAAGGAAATCGCGTTGACTGAGGATGATTTTGTCTTTATTACGAACGGAAGCTGTACTGAGGGAACGATCTACGGCGACCAGAATCAGGCACCGGTAGAAGGTGCGGAAGTGCGTACCAGCGGCTGCTGGAGTCTGTGGCGTCAGATTGCTGCGCAGGATCCGGCATTTGGACATCCGGAGAAATTCTGCTCGGATATCCAGAAGACGAACTGGGAGTCTGCGACGGTCACGACTTCGGATGAGACAATCATTTCCCAGATCCGCAAGATTTGCCGCAGGGATCCGAGAAGTGGACGCGTCGTAACAGGCGGTATCGTGAGCTGCCGTGATTCAAGCTGGCTGCTCAGCTGGACGATCAACCGTCAGGGACAGTTCAAAGCGCAGAATAAGGACGAGATCTGCGTCTGGGTATACAGTTTATTTACGGATGTACCGGGCGATTATGTGAAGAAGCCGATGCGCGCCTGCACGGGCAAGGAGATCACCGAAGAATGGCTGTACCATCTCGGAATCCCGGAGGATCAGATCGAGGAACTGGCTGAGAACCATGCGAACTGTACGCCGACGATGATGCCGTATATTACAGCATTCTTTATGCCGCGGCGTGCCGGAGACCGCCCGGACGTTATCCCGGATGGATGTGTCAATGCGGCATTTCTGGGGCAGTTTGCGGAGACCCCGCGTGATACTATTTTCACGACCGAGTATTCCGTCCGCACCGCGATGGAAGCGGTGTACGGCTTGTGCGGCGTAGACCGCGGCGTACCGGAGGTATGGGGAAGTGTCTACGATATCCGCGAGCTTCTGGACAGCACGGTCAAGCTGATGGACGGCAGATCGCCCCTGGAAATGAAGCTGCCGATGCCGCTTGAAGCACTCAAAAAGCCGATTCTCCGGAAGATTGACAAGACGGTGGTTGGAAAGCTGCTGCGCGATCACGGCGTGCTGAAAGACTGGATGGTGTAAGAGACTGAGGAACGCAGGTGTTACTGGACACGTATGCATGAACAGTAACACGCAGGTAAATATGGCTGCGTTAGATAAAGGAAGACAGGCTGTCACAAACAGAAGGCCCCGGACGGAAATCGTTCGTTTGGCATTCGTGTGGCAGCCTTTTTTTGTGTAACAGGAAATTGTCGTGAGGCACATTCTTTTTCACTTGCCCGTTTTTCTCTGACATGATACAATAAAGATTGGCGTAAATGTAGAAAATTTGAGAAGAAAACGATTTTGAAAAGGATCGTTTGATAGATGTGAGGGAAAATAGATGGATTATTTACTTTGTATCCCGGCGCGGGAGACAAATACGAGAGAGAATTGTGAGAAAATACATAATGTTCTGGCGCGCATGTCCGATACCTACAAACTGCGGATTGTACCGGAACCGGTTAAGAATAAGCAGTTTCCATGTCCACCGTATTACAAGAAATACCGGATCTACAAGCCGGTAAAGGAACGCGATACGAACGGAGAGGCATATCTGGAAAAAGAAGAGGAAGAGATGCTCTTGAGTTCCTGCAAGACGGAGGAAGAGCAGGAACTGATGAAAAGCTGTATCTATGCGTACCAGTATTCGGCGGCGATCGTACTTAAAAGCTTCCGGGAGAAGGAAAAGAAAAATAAGATGCAGGTTCGACCTCTTTCGGAGCGGACACAGGCGCCAAGAGGCGTAAGTGGTCCGAATAGGGGAACACGTCTGGAAACACCGGAAAAAGCCGAAAAGCCGGAACAGGAGCGCAGCGCACAAGAACGTCCGTCTGGCAGTGACAGACCGGAACGATCGGAGAGAAGCTATCGGAACCGTACAGCGGATCGTGCTGCTGAGGGGAATACTGAGCGCACGCAGGGCAGAGAAAGAGCTTGCTCAGAGAGAGAGAGGGCAGCGCGTGTTTCGGGAGCCGAGAGAGCAGCGGACAGACGTAGCGGAAACCGCGCGGTGCCGGAAAATGAGAAACGGGAAGACCGCCCGGCTTCTGGAAGACGGGAGCGGTTTGAGCGCCGTCCACCGCGCAGAGGAGAACGACCAGAAGTGGAGAAAAATGAGGTCGTGAGAGATCCGGCGCAGGGCGAAATTCCGTTCCGCGCTTACATGGAGACAGGCAGCCTCCCGGCGTTCCGGGATACGGCAGCAACGGTGCCTGTACAGCCGATACAGCGGAAGAAAGAAGGTTATATGCCGATGGAGCGCAAACCGGCCGCGCAGACGCAGGAGCCGGAACCACAGGTGTAAGGTATGTGACCGAAACAGAACGATAAAATTAAATCATAGAATTTATAGAATGGCATCGAAACAATAAGAGTTCCGATGCCATTTGAGCATCAAACAGGACTATGCTTTCCATTTCTTTATTCCAACCATTCAGTTCTAATCCCCCCTATTTTCCGCATATGAATAAATGCAGTCTGTGAAAAGTACAGAACAGGGACAGAAAAAGGGGGAAATGCGCATGTATGAGAACCGGACGGTGGAAGAGGTGTGCAGGGAGTTTTCGGTCGATTTGCGGACAGGCTTATCGGCAGCGGAAGTGGAGGTGCGGCAGCGCCATTATGGGGAAAATGAGCTGCGGGAAGCACCACCGCGGAGTCTGATTGTGCGCATCGGGGCACAGCTTTGCGACTCCCTGATTTTTGTGTTGTTTGCGGCAGCCGGGATCTCCCTGCTTTTGGGCGAGTACGGCGATGCGGGGGTAATTCTGGCGGTTGTCGTATTAAATGCCACGGTGGGCGTGATTCAGGAGGGGAAGGCGGAGAAAGCGCTCGAATCCTTAAAACGGATGACGCAGCTGGAGGCGGTTGTGATCCGGGAAGGAAAAGAGCGGGAGATTGCCGCGCGGGAGCTGGTGCCGGGGGATCTGGTCGTGCTCGATGCCGGGCGGCAGGTTCCAGCCGACCTGCGTCTTACCGAGACAGCTGAAATGCGGGCAGAAGAATCAGCGCTGACCGGCGAATCGCGGGCGGTTGAGAAAAACAGCCATTTTTTAGCCGCCGGTGCGCTTCCGGTGGCAGAGCGTAAAAATGAGACATTTATGACTTCTTACGTGACGGCAGGGCGGGGAAAGGGAATTGTCATCGCCACCGGCATGAATACGGAGGTAGGGCGGATTGCTTCTCTGATCCGCGAGGCGCCGGAGGAGGAGACACCGTTGCAAAAAAGGCTGTCGGATCTGGGGAAACTATTGAGTATTCTTACGATCGGGCTGTGCGTTTTATTATTTGCCCTCGCCGTCTGGCAGAAGCGCGACGTGATGGAAATGCTGCTCACTGCGATTTCCCTGGCGGTAGCTGCCGTGCCGGAGGGGCTTCCGACGACGGTGACGATTGTGCTGGCGCTGGGAGTGACGAAAATGGCGCGGGCTGGCACGATCGTGCGCCGTCTTCCGTCCGTGGAAACACTGGGGGCAGTCAGCGTGGTCTGCTCAGATAAAACGGGGACGCTGACGAAAAATGAGATGACGGTGACGACATGTTATGTAAATCGACAGGAGTATACGGAACAGGAATTGGCGCGCTCTAAGGAAAGAGAAGTGGGAAAACGGCTTCTGGAGGTATTTGCGCTGTGCAGCGATGCCGGGGAGACGGTGGGGGATGCCACCGAGCGGGCGCTGTACGGATTTTGTGAAAATTGTGGTGTTTCTCCGGAGCATCTGCGTCGGAGATATCCGCGGAAAGGGGAGATTCCCTTTGATTCGGATCGGAAGAGAATGACGACGGTGCATGAGCAGGGAGAAAACTGGATTTCTTGTGTAAAAGGGGCGCCGGATGTGATTCTTAAAAGGTGTCGTTATGAGATGGAAGAGGACAAAATTGTGCCGCTGACCAGGGAGAGGCGGACAGAGATTGAGGCGGAGATCACGCGTATGTCCGCGCGTGCCCTGCGAGTACTCGCGGGGGCGTATAGGGAGCTTCAAACAGGAAAAATGCCGGATGGAAAGTGGGAGAAACAGGTGGGACAGCTGGAGCAGAACCTGGTATTTCTGGGTCTGGCAGGCATGATGGATCCGCCGAGGGAGGCAGCAGCCGGGGCAGTTGAGGCATTTCGCAGGGCATCTGTGCGGACGGTCATGATCACTGGAGATCATGCAGACACGGCGCTTGCGATCGCCAGGCAGCTGGGGATTGCCAAACGGCGGGAAGAATGCATGACGGGGGCGCAGCTGGAAACGCTGGATGAGGGAGCTCTGGAGGAACGAATCGGTTCTGTATCAGTCTTTGCACGGGTGTCGCCGGAACATAAAGTCCGGATTGTGCGGGCTTTAAAACGCGCCGGGTGCGTGACGGCGATGACCGGGGACGGCGTAAATGATGCGCCGGCGCTTAAATCAGCCGATATCGGGATCGCGATGGGAAAAGGCGGAACCGATGTGGCGCGGCAGGCGGCGGATATGATTTTGACGGATGATAATTTTGCGACGATCGAGAGGGCAATTGAGGAAGGGCGCGGCATCTATGAAAATATACGAAAATCTATACTGTTTCTGCTTTCCTCCAATCTGGGGGAGATTTTAACCATGTTTGCCGCCGTTGCTATCGGAATACCGGCGCCGCTGGGAGCCGGGCACATCCTTTGGATCAATCTGATTACGGACTCGCTTCCGGCGCTGGCACTCGGCATGGATGGAAACGACCGGGAGAACTTGATGCGTCAGCCGCCGCGCCGGACGGGCGAGTCGCTGTTTGCCGGAGGCGGGTGGTTCTGCATGGTATTTTACGGGTCTCTGATTGCAGCAGTCACGCTGGGGGCATTTTTCAGCAGACAGGAGCTTTTGCGGGCACAGACGTATGCATTTACCGTTCTGGGGCTGTCGGAGCTCTTTCATGCGGTCGGCATGCGCTCGCTTACGGGCTCGGCATTTTCACGCAGTCTTGGGAAAAATCCGCTGATGCTTGCGGCAGTCCTTGTGGGGATTCTGATGCAGGTTGCGGTGACGGAGATTCCTTTTTTGATGAAACTCCTTCACACGGTGCGGCTGCGCCCGGCAGAGTGGCTGGCGCTTCTCCTGTTATCCGCCACGCCGCTGTTAGTGCATGAACTTCTAGCATTTCTTTTTCGGAAACGGCATTGATATAGCGAAAATGCAGTTTACAGATAGGCATTTTTGAAGCCACGGAAAAATCCGTTACTGGGCATGTGTGCGTGAACAGTAACACGCGGTAGGAGATTGGGCAGATTTCGAAAACAGGCTTGTTCTTTTGGACAAAAAAACTTATAATAAAATGGAGTCCAAGCTGATTTTGTCAGAAAAGTATAAAAAGTTGCTGTCCGCAGACTGGCATTATTGAAGCCTGAGGTGCCGCATGAAATTAGAATGGCAGCAATCATAGATACATAGGAAGATGAGGGAAGAGATGAGGGAGAAACAGACGAGAGAGGACGCCTCCGGCGTTCGAAAGAAACCGGCAGCTTCATCCGCACGATCTTCGGGCAGGCGGGGCACCGCAAAGAAAAGCGGGAAAATCGATGTCGGCAAGCGAAAGAAAGCGGGCAAAAATAACAGCTGGAGCGGTGGGCGGATCGTGTTCCATGCGATGGCAAGGATCTTTGGAACCATGTTCAAGACGCTTCTGGTGTGTCTGGTACTGCTGGTGATTGGCGGTGCCGGATTTGGAGCATATAAGCTGATTCCGCTCTATGAGGACTATAAAAGCCAGATAGAGGGAGTGGTGGAAAACAGTACGCTGGATACATTCCGTTTGCAGGAGGCAAGTTATATTTATGATTCCAACGGTAATGTGCTGGCGAAGCTGACGGGAGACGAGGATTCCAGTTATTTGAAGTATGACCAGATACCGCAGAATGCAGTCAACGCATTTGTGGCGATCGAGGATCGGACGTTCTGGGAAAATCCAGGCATTGATATAAAAGGTATTTTCCGTGTCGCAGTCAATTACTTTTTGACTGAGGGAGCAGAAAAGCACGGCGCGAGTACGATCACCCAGCAGTTAGCGAGAAACCGTTTTCTGACCCGCGAGGTGTCGATGGAGCGGAAGATCAAGGAGATGCTGATTTCCTTAGATCTGACGAAGAAATACACCAAAGAGCAGATTATGGAGTTCTATATCAATGATATCAGCTTCGCGAACACGTACTACGGGCTTCAGGCGGCTGCAAGAGGTTATTTTGGCAAGGATGCGGATGAACTGTCCTTGAGCCAGACGGCATATTTGTGTGCGATTCCGAACTCGCCGACGTATTACAACCCGTACCGTCATCCGGAAAATGCGCTGACACGCCGCGATAAGATTCTGGAAGATATGCTGAGTATGGGATTTATTACGGAGAAAGCGTGCAAAGAGGCAAAGGCGGAGGAGATCACGGTCAACCGCCAGAGAGTGCCGCTGCACAACTATGAGACGACGTATGCGATCGACTGTGCGATTCGCTATCTGATGCGCCGTGACGGCTTTGAATTCCAGTATGGATTCCGCAGCGACGAGGCTTACAAAGAGTACAATGCCAATTACAACGAGGTGTACAACCAGGAGCGCGATGCGCTCTACACGGGCGGCTATAACCTTTATACCTCGTTGGATCCGGACAAGCAGACGATCCTGCAGGATGCATTAGATGGAGTTTTGTCCTTTGATGGCAATACATCCGAAAACGGCGTTTACAAGCTGCAAGGCGCGTCCACCGTTATTGACAACAAGACGAACCGCGTCGTGGCGATTGTGGGTGGACGTAGTCAGGAGACGGATACCTACACATTAAACCGTGCGTTCCAGAGCCCGAGACAGCCGGGAAGTTCTATCAAACCGTTGATCGTGTATACACCGGCACTGGAAAATGGTTACACATCGGAAACAAAGATTCCGAATATCGATATTGACGCGGCGAAGCAGAAGGGCGTGGATGTGAAGTCCCTTTCCGGCGAGAGGCTGGAGCTTCGAAATGCGGTCGAGCGAAGTAAAAATGGTGTGGCATGGTATATCTATGATGATATCACACCGGATGTCGGCATGGCATATTTAACCCAGATGCGCTTCGCGAGCGTGCAGGCGGCGGACTATTATCCGGCGACCTCCCTGGGCGGCTTTACCACCGGTATGACGACCGAGGAGATGGCGGGCGCTTATGCAGCGCTGTCAGACCGGGGACAGTACCGCGAACCGACCTGTATTATCAAGATGATCAATAACCAGGGCGAAGATATTTTTGAAGATTATGAATCGGTTCAGGTTTACCAGGAGAGCAGCGCCGTGATGATGACCGATATTTTAAAGGGAGTTGTCACAAAAGGTACGGCGGCATCGATGGGGTGGAGCGGCAATATAGAGGCGGCCGGAAAGACCGGTACGACCAACGGCAGCCGTGACGGCTGGTTCTGCGGCATGACGCCATATTATACGATGACGGTCTGGGTTGGCTACGACCAGCAGAAGACACTTTCCAGCCTGTACGGCGGCACGTATCCGGCGAAGATCTGGAAAAATGCGATGGAAAAGATGGTAGAGGGGCTTCCGGCGGCGTCCTTTGATACCCCGGAGACGGACAATGGACGCGGAGAAGGAACCTATCTGGCAGGTCATCCGGATGCATTTGAAATCACAACCAGCGGATATACCGCGGCGAATTTCAGAAGGGATCATTTGCTCTCGGATGAGGCGGCGAAGCTTCTGGAGTCTGCAAAGAGCGGCGATTCCGGCCGCAGCAGCAAGGAGTTAAAAGAAGACGCCAGCGCCAAGATCGAGCAGATCAAGAGCGAATCCATCAAAGAGCGGATGCAGCGGATCCACAAGACGGGTACGGCAGGAAAACGGTATTCAGCCCCGGCGGTGGTGCCGGAAACACCTGCCGAGACAGTTGAAGATCCGGCAGAATCTAGCACGACGATCGTGCCGGCAGGACCGGGCAGCGACATCGGACCAGGACACGGTCCGGCGCAGGAACCGGCAGTGGGTCCGGCGGCGGAGATTGGGCAGTAAAGAATTGAAAATGAGAAGAGTCATTTGATGCAGAGACATTAAATGGCTCTTCTTTGTTTTGTAGAAAAGAATTGTTCTATGAAATCTGTTCAAGATTTATGTGGAATCAATGGCGGAAGAATATTTGAATGAGAATAAAATTGACCGATTGTTTATGCAATAAGGGAAATATGGGGGAAAATGGATTGGAAATGTACAATACAATGAAATAAAACATGATAAAAGATCAATACGATTTAAAGTTCGTCAAATAAAATCAGAAAACGACTTGAAAATAAAAAAATAAAGTGCTAATATATCAGTAAGATATCTGAGATATATTAAAGAAAACAAAGTGCATGTACTAATAAAAGATTAAAAAAGAAAGGAAGGAAAAAGAGTATGGGCGACAAAATCAGATTTGGTATTATCGGCGGCGGTATGGCAGGTCCGTTAAATGCAGGAGCACTTCGGGATATCCCGGAAGCAGAGGTTGTTGCATTCTGTGACGTGAAAGAGGATGTGGCAAAGGAATTCAGCAAAGAGTACAATATTCCGTCTTATTACACGGATTATAAAGAGATGCTGAAACGAGATGATATCGATGCTGTCTGTGTAGTAACACCTCCATTCCTGCATGAGCAGATGGTTGTGGACTGTGCGAAGGCTGGCAAACACGTAATGTGTGAGAAACCAATTTCTGTCGATTGTAATGCAGCTGACAGGATGATTGCAGCATGTAAAGAAGCGGGCGTTAAATTTGGTGTTATCTTTATGTACCGTTTCATGGATCAGGCTCAGCTGATCAAGAAAGCGCTGGATGAAGGCAAGCTTGGTAAACTTCTTTCGGTTGATTGTTCTGGAAAATGCTTCCGAAGCGATGAATACTATGCTTCCGGTGCATGGAGAGGTACATGGAAAGGTGAGGGCGGCGGTTCCCTGATTAGCCAGACCGTTCATTTTATTGACTTAATGCTTTATTTAGTCGGCGATGTAGAGAGACTGACTGGTAATTATATGACAACCCTGCATCCGGATATTGAAGTAGATGACGTAGCCAACGCAATATTCAAATTTAAGAATGGGGCGTTGGGAAGCCTGGTAAGTAGTAGTGCAGTCCGTCCGGGTTATCCGCGTCACATCGAAATCCATGGTGAAAAAGGTACGATCAAGATTGTGGAAGAAGAGATCGTAGAATGGAAAGTAGAAGGCATGAACGAGGATGATTACCTGACCAAGGTAAAAGTTGACTCTGGTGATACAGCAACGGGTGCTGGCTATGTGGCAACCGAAAATCACAGAAGACAGCTTACTGATTTCATCCATGCGATCAAAGAAGATCGTGAGCCGATGGTAGACGGCGTAGAGGGAAGAAGAACACTTGAATTTATCCGTGCGATTTATCAGTCGAGCGACCTTGGTAAAGAAGTGCATTTCCCGATCCAGGAAGATGAAAAATACGGAAAGAAGACAGCTTGGTAATAAGGAGGTATAGATTATGGAAAAGAAGATGTATACAGAGACGTTGGAAAAGGTTCGCAATGATTATGCGGTTCGCAATATTGATAAATTAGAGGCAGCGATCAAAGCCGGTGATATGGAAAAAGCGCTGGAGCTGCACAAATTAAATGTAGAGAAAAAGACAGGATTTCACCATTTCGCAGTCCGCTGGGTAAATCAGACATTACGCAATTTCAAGAAATGGGCACCGGATGAGGCGATCTTTGAATGTATGGAAGACTATGCATTATGGTGCTATCCGCCATGTCTGCAGGACTGGATGGAGAAATATAAAGCGGGTCAGGCTACATATAAAGATTTCCCAATGGAAGATTTCCTGGAGAACCGTGCAGTATTATGGTCTGCTCTTCATGATAACGGCGATCAGATTTGGGAAGAGGATGAGGAGAAGATTACCTTTACACTTCCGCGTTGTAACAGCGGCGGCTGGCTGGTAACCGAATGTCAAGACAAGGTACAGACTTTAGATAAACCGGATCCAAGAGCTTATAATAAGGAAGGATTCCAGTGCTACTGCCTGAACTGTACAACCATGTGGGAGTTTGGTTGGTACAAATGGTTTGGATGGCCATTATTCATTATGGATGTGCCGACTATCGGCAGTGACGGTAAGTGCGTGATGGTTATGTACAAAGATCCGAAAGATATCCCGGATTCTTACTATGAGAAACGCGGCTTAGAGAGAAAGATCTAATAAAAAACCGGCGGCAGTTTCACCGGCTGCCGCCTTTGTAAAAACTATCCAGGAAAGGGGGATACATTATGAAAGAAAAGGGGAACCCACTTCTCCAGATAATTCGAAATGTAAATGATGCGGTAGTAGTTGTTCTTTTCCTTGCGATGACAATTACAGTTATTATTCAGGTTTTTTTTCGTTTTGTAATACAGAGTCCTCTTAGATGGACCGAAGAATTAGCGAGATATCTGATGATATGGCTGGTATTGATGGCATCGGCGATTGCGATGAGAAATCGTTCTCACCTTCAGGTAGATGTTCTGACATCTGCACTTCCGCAAAAGCCGAAACGCATTTTGACCGCGATTGTAGATCTTTTAACGATTGTTTTCTTATGTATTATGACATATTTCGGGTTCAAAGTAGTACAGTCTACGACGGCTCAGACGTCTCCGGCGATGCAGATTCCGATGGCTTTGATTTACGCGGCATTCCCAACCGGTGGAGTTTTGATGATTATGGAACAGCTCCTTACCTTTATCGAACGCTTAAAAAACAAGAATGCACCGGAAGAACCGAGAGAATTTATAGATTAGTAAAGGAGGCTGCGATATGTTAGGATTTTTATTTATCTGTATTTTGTGTCTGTTTCTAATCGGAGCCCCTATTTTTGTTGCACTCGGAATGGGAACGACACTTTCGATTATGCTTGAGGGAAATTTCCCATTGGTTCTGGTACCGCAGAGAATGTTTGCGGGTCTTGACAGCTGGCCGATCATGGCGATTCCGATGTTCATGCTGGCAGGAAATCTGATGGATCAGGGCGGTATGTCCAAACGGATTGTAGATTTTGCAAGTGCGTCGATCGGCTTTGTAAAAGGAAGTCTGGCGATGGTAGCCGTACTGGCATCCATGATTTTCGCGGCAATTTCCGGTTCAGCAACGGCTGGAACAGCAGCAATCGGTTCGATCATGACGCCTGCATTTAAAGAAAAAGGCTATAACATGAGTTTCGTAACGGTTCTGCTCTCAGCAGCAGGAAGTATCGGACCGATTATTCCGCCAAGTATCTTAATGGTTCTGATTGGATATTCCACAGGTGCATCTGTTGGTCAGTTATTCCTCGGAGGCGCTATTCCTGGAGTTA
The DNA here is from genome assembly GCF_003480665.1 of Clostridium sp. AM28-20LB. Lineage (NCBI taxonomy): Bacteria > Bacillati > Bacillota > Clostridia > Eubacteriales > Clostridiaceae > Clostridium > Clostridium sp. AM28-20LB. The sequence continues at coordinate 31,196 of NZ_QUJN01000007.1, forward strand.
TGATTGGTGTGGCACTGATGGTCTACTCCTATATTCACGCTTCCAGGGGCGGAGATGCATATATCCAGACAACCAAGTTTGATCCGAAAGAAGTACGGAGAACGATGTTTTCTGCACTTCCTGGTTTAGGACTTCCGATTATCATTATCGGTGGTATCATCAGCGGTATCTTTTCTGCAACTGAAGCAGCGGCTGTGGCGGTTGTCTATGGCTTCCTGGTAGGTATGTTTATTTACAAAGAAATTACATTGAAAGATTTACCTGGTATTTTTGTTAAGTCCGCGCAGACAGCGGCTGGCATCATGATTATCACAGGCTGCGCTTATATCTTTGCATGGTTTATCACAGCAAAACAGCTGCCGCAGCTCTTAATCCAGGTTATGAATACATTCATCACAAGTAAGACTGCATTCCTTATTTTCTTAAATATTGCGCTGTTCTTAGTTGGAATGTTTATGGAAAGTTTCTCTGCAATTATCGTTTTAATGCCGATCTTATTCCCGGTAGCAACCGCTTATGGAATCGACCCGATTCACTTTGGTGTTATTGTCTGCATCAACCTGGCGATTGGATACGTAACACCGCCTTATGGAGCAACTTTATTCGTTGCCTGTGGATTGACCGGCAAAAGTGTAAGAGAGGTATTCCCGTTTGTAATTCCTACGATTCTTGCAATGTTAGTTGTACTGATTATTGTTACATATTTCCCGCAGACCTATTTATGGCTGCCGCAGTTAATGGGATAAAAAGATGAAATGAAAGGAGGATTTATTGTTATGAAGAAAAATGTGAAACGGTTTGTAAGCATGACGATGGCGATGCTGGTGGCAGCTGGTTCTCTGGCAGGATGTGGAGGAGGCGGCAGCGCTTCCACAGGAGAGTCCGCAAAGGCAGCGGCTAATACAGGCGGTTCATCCGGTGGTGCGGTGACCGTAAAGGTTTCCTTATCACAGGCAGCAACCGAACCTCCGGTAAAAGCAGCGGAGTATTTTAAAGAGATTGTGGAAGAGCGCTCCAATGGCGAAATTAAAGTAGAAGTATATCCGGATAACCAGCTTGGCAACGAGCGAGATGTCATTGAGGGTATGCAGCTTGGCACTGTAGAGATGGCGATGACGTCGGTAGCGCCGTTCTCCAGCTTTGTTCCATCTGTTAATATATTCTGCCTTCCGTTCCTCTGGAGAGATAAGGAACATATGTATTCCGTTCTGGACTCTGACGAGATTGGAATGTCCTATAGCGGTGACTGTGAGGAGAAAGGCTTCCATCTGATGGGCTTCCTGGATTTGGGAACCAGACATATCATGACAACGCAGAAGACGATCAACAGCATCGAAGATTTAAAGAACCTCAAGATCCGTACCATGGAAAATCAGGTACAGCTGGATTCCTTTACCGCATTCGGCGCAAGCCCGCTGCCGATGGCATACGGCGAATTATACACAGCGCTGCAGCAGAACATCATTGACGGTGCAGAAGCGGCCAATACAAACTATTATTCCAAGAAGTTTTATGAGGCAGCGCCGCACTGGGCAATGGTTGGATGGACCAACGACTTAGGTATCTGCGTAGTTGCTAAGAATTTCTATGATTCTCTTTCGGACGAGCACAAACAGATTATCGATGAGTGCACCAAAGAAATGATCGATAAAGAGAGAGAACTTTATACAGCATCTGAGGATGAGTGCCTGGAACTGTTAAAGGGAGAGGGCATCGAAATCACAGAGCCGGATCGCGAACCATTTATCGAGGCAGCCCAGAGCGTATATGATCAGTGGGGCGATAAAGTAGGCGGAAGAGATAAAATTGACGCAATCGTTAATTTTGGAAAATAAAATGTGTTCAGTGACAGAGAAAGGCAAAGGTGTATATGGGATTTGATTATCAAAGTTTTTTGAACGACAAGATTTTTGAAGAATTAAACAAGATAAAAGCCTTTTCTCCGGAGGTTGTTGAGCAGGAAGCGGCGGCGCGAAAAAAACCGGGATTTCCGCATGATAAGCTGGTATTTGCGGCAGCGGATCACAATGCCAGAATGATCAATGAGTACAAAGGAAATCCGATTGGTTTAAGTAATAGGCGGGAGTATTTATCCCGCCTGGTGCGGATGCTGCAGAGTGATCAGATTGATGGAATCGAGGCGACACCGGATATTATTGAAGATTTATTTATCCTCAATAAATTGCAGCGGGAACGTGGAGAAAAGGCGTTTCTGGATGGGAAGATGCTGGTTGGCACTGTGAACCGGGGCGGTCTGAAAAATACAGTATGGGAGATGGACGATATGCCGTCCTGTTATACAGTCGATCGCCTAGTGAAACTTCGAATGGACGGTGTAAAGTTTATGATCCGTCTGAATCCGATGGATGAGCGAAGCAAATATACGGTTCGGTACTGTGCAGAAGCTGTCAATGCAGCAGAGTCAGCTGGTCTTCCAATTTTTATCGAGGCGCTGTATGTAGAAACAACGGAAACGGGGTTTACGATGAAGACGGATTCAGAGAGTCTGTGTAAGGTAGTCGGCGTGGTAGGCGCTCTTGGCTGCCGTGCATCCGGCAAATGGATTGAAGTTCCGCTGAATCATGAATATGCAGTTCCGACGGCGGCGACCACCTGTCCGGTGCTGGTAGTTCCAGACGAGGTAAAGAGTGAGCCGATTGAGGTTGTAGAAGAGTACACGAAAGAGATCGGAATCAGCAGCAATATCCGCGGAATCTTGCTGGGACGAAATGTTATGTACAATGAATCGGATCCGCTTCCAATCGCGGAAGCGATCGCGGATATCTGGCATAAGGGCGGCAACGCGGAAGAAAATTACAAGCGATGCGTCGAAAAATTATAAAAAAAATAGGGCATATCAGGTTACTGGGCATGTATGCGTGAACAGTAACTATATCAGAAACGGGGTATATACAAAAGTCTAATTGAATTTGATCCTTATTTGCGCTATTATAAAAATAAGCATTCCTGTAGACTAAAAGAAGTTGGATGCAAATCACAGATTTGTTCTACAAGAAAGATGAGGGAAACAATGCGAGTTAGTGATGTGGCATACGAGAAGATTAAGATGATGATTATTACAGCCAGACTTCGCCCCGGACAGACATTAGTAGAGGCTGAATTGATGGAAGAGCTGGGGATGGGACGAACTCCCATCCGTGAGGCACTGAATCGACTGGCATGGGAAAACTTTGTGAAAATTGTCCCGAGACAATGTATTATGGTAAATGAGATTTCCTTATATGAAGTGGAATCGATTTATCAGATGAGATTTGCTCTGTCTCCACTTGAATCAGAGCTTGCTGCTATGAATCGGACGGAAGAAGATTTAAAGCGGCTGAAAGACAGCCTGGAAGTCCTGAGAGAGGAGACAGATGCGGAAGAAAGAGTTCTTTTGGATCGAGCATTTCATAGAATTATTTCTTCTATGACTAGGAATCCGTTTCTTGAGCGGGAGATGAATAATTACCAGGATTTGAGTATTCGTCTTCTGTTTTTAAACCGGATTAATTTATCTTCGATTGATGATATGGATATTGGACATCATGAGGAAATTTATCGTTGTCTTCAGGAGAGAGATGTAGATAAATTGATATCGGTTCAGAAAGCGCATGTTCAGGCATTTAAAGAAAAATTTATCCGCTGAGAGCGGGAACTTCCCTTCGCTGAAAGGCGAAGGGAAATATAAGCCACATAAGATATATTTGAAGTATATTACTAACTCGGACTTTAAGTTGAAAGGAGACCAGCTATGAAAAAAATTGCTTTTATTGGAAGTGGAACTATGGGTACAGCTCTTGCAACGGCAGCCTGCAAGGGAATTGATCCATCGGAAGTTGTGATTACAGATGTGGTTACAGAAAAAGGACAGAAATTAGCGGACGAGCTGGGATGCAACTTTGTTGAGACCAATGGAGAAGCGATCAAGGCAGCTCATTATGTTGTGTTCTGTGTAAAACCGCAGTTTTTAAAGAGTGTTCTGGAAGAGGTGAAACCGGTCTTTGCGGCATGTGCAGAAGAAGGGCAGGAAAAAATTATCGTTTCGATTGTAGCGGGTGTTGAGGTTTCAACCTATATGAAAGAATTAGAGTTAGAAGGAAAGAATGTTCCGGTTATCCGTATTCTCCCGAATACAGCCTGCTTGATTGGAAAAGGTTTTATCCTGATCGAACAGGGCGACAGCTACACGAAGGAACAGGAGGACGAATTCCGGTATATTCTACGTGAAGCCGGTGGATTTGACAGCCTTCCGGCCTCCCAGTTTGTGGCAGGCACAGTATTAACATCTACATCCCCGGCGTTTATCGCAATGTTTGCTAATTCTCTGGCAGACGGCGGCGTTTACAATGGTCTTCTACGTTATCAGGCGAGAAGATATGCACTGGAAGGAATCCTTGGAACCGTGCAGCTGTTTTTACAGAGCGAAAAGCATCTTGAGAATTTAAAAGATGATGTGTGTTCTCCGGCTGGTCCGGCGATGATCGGTGTGAAGACACTGGAAGACCGTGGATTCCGCAGCAGCGTGATCAATGCAGTTGTCGATGCTTATAAACGATTTGATGAAATTGGAAAATTAAAATAATCGTTGCATCATCCTGAAAAAGCCCCCCTTTATATTTTTATACCACCTTAGCAGCCGGTCGGTTTCTCTGATAAAGAGAAGCCGACCGGTTTTCCATTAACTGCTTGGGAAATCTGGTTTTGATAAGTGCTGTTTCCGGTACTGTGCCGGTGTGCAGCCAATGATCCGTTTGAATGTGGCGATGTAATTGCTGACCTGGTTGTATCCGACCAGTCCGGCAATCTGTGAGATGGGCAGATCGCGGTGAAGGAGGGAAACACTGGTCTGGATGCGGTAATTAGTTAAATATCCATAGGGAGTTGTGTGAAGAATATTTTGAAAAATCCGGCAGCATTCTCCGACGCTGATATTGGCTGATGCAGCCAGGTCTGAGAGCTGTAAATCATCTGCGTAATGTGCATAGATGAACAGGAGAATGGATTGCAGGCGCTGCTGGCGCAGGAGGTTAATAGAGGTAGAATTCCCACTGCTGTGAAAATTGGAAATCAGCAGATTCCACATCGAGGCAATCTTAATGCAGATAGAATATTCATTGCCTTTAACCTGATTGGAAAGAAATAAATCGGTTATTTTTTTGTGCAGTCCGATCAACTCTTTCTGCCATTCGGATTCCGGGTGAATAGAGAAAGCGGAGAATTTCCCGCCGGCGGTATAGGGCAGGACGTAGTCCTGATCCATGCGGCTTCCAGGAAAAAAGGCAAGAAGGCGGTAAGGAAAATTGAGGCTCGCATAGGAGCCGTCTTCCGACATCTGTGTGACGGCATGAATCAGGGAGGTGTTGACGAAAATCAGATCTCCAGCCTGTCCGGGCAGAGAAAGATTATCTGCCTGCATTGTCAATGTTCCGCTTAGTACGAGGGTAAACTGCAGCTCATCATGCCAGTGGAAGTCGCGCAGCCAGCGTCCCGGCGGCTGCATGGAATGAATATCAGAATAGTAGACATTGACCGGAAAATCTTGATCTTGATAGTGGTTGACTTCCTGTAACTGGGAAGTAGATTTCAAAGGATCCCTTCTTTCTATAAAAATTCAATATGTTAAGATTTTGGTATTTTTAGTTATTGATATTGTACCATTTCCACATAAGAATTGCTATACTTTTAAACGAAAAGAGATTTATATCAGGTGCTAAAAAAATAAATCCCACAGAATGGGAATGTGAGTAAAAAATAGGAGGAAATCAGATGGCAGCAATCGAAAGAAAACCATACATGGATCGGATTGACCGATTAAAACAGAGAGTATTAAAGACCAAGCCAGAGATGGATCTGGAAAATGCAATTATCCTGACAAAGGGCTTCCAGGAATCAGAGGGACAGCCGCTGTGCATCCGGAAAGCATATGCATTTAAGAAACAGTGCCTGGAGAAAACTGTAAAAATCTGGGGGGATGAGCTGATTGTCGGCAATGCCGGAAGCAAGCAGCGCGGCGGTATTTTAAGTGTCGATACCTGCTGGTCGGTTCTGGATGAGGAGCTGGATACCATCAGTACCCGTCCATATGACCCATTCTATCTGCGCCCAGAGGATCGGAAGGCATTTGAGGAGATCATCCGCCCGTACTGGAAGGGACGTTCCACGTATGAGCAGTGGCTGGTACAATGCCCAGATTTTGCGGCAACCTTACGTGACTGCGGCGCTCTTTACATCAACCGTAAATCGGTTCGTGGCTGGGGCGAGACGACTGCGGGTTATTCCAGAGTCATTAAAGAAGGCATGGAGGGAATCAAGGCGCATATCCATAAAGTGCTTGATACACTTGATATTACCCGTCCGGGTGACTATGAGAAGATTGAATACCTGAAAGCGATGGAGCTGGCAGCTGACGGTATCTCCGCATTGGGACACCGCTATGCGGCAGAGGCGAGAAAGCTGGCAGAGGCAGAGCCGGATGAGAAGCGCAGAAAAGAACTGTTACAGATTGCAGGGACCTGCGATCAGGTTCCGGAAAAACCGGCGCGTACCTTCCGCGAGGCGATTCAGTCGATGTATATTTACCAGACCTGTATTTTCATGGAGCAGAATGCAGCAAGCTACAACCCGGGACGTATGGATCAGTATCTTTACCCATTTTATAAGGCAGATATCGAGGCTGGCCGTTTGACAGAGGAAGAGGCGCAGGAACTTTTGGACTGCTTATGGGTTAAATTCTCTGAGCAGTGCCTGTTCCAGGATCAGGTAACTGCACAGTTTTCCGCCGGTTACCCAATGTTCCAGAACGTATGCTGCGGCGGTGTGGATGAGCGCGGCATGGACGCAGTCAATGACGTGTCGTACCTGATTCTGCAGGCAACCGCAGAAGTACAGTTATATCAGCCGTCCCTGTCTGTCCGCTACAATATGGCGAAGAATCCGAGCAGCTTCTTAAAGAAGATTGCAGAGGTTATCAAGCTTGGAACCGGTTTCCCGGCATTCCACAACGATGAAGTTGGTATCGAGATGCTCCTGAACAAGGGAATCCCGTTAAAAGAAGCATATAACTGGAATCCATGCGGCTGTGTAGAGACGAACCTGGAAGGAAAACAGAGATGCTACACCGCATATGCAGACTTCAACTTAGGTTCTGCGGTTGAATTTGCCCTGTTAAACGGCAAGAGCCGTAAATATGGCATTCAGGCATCTGAGGCGACCGGCGATCCGACTGCCTTTAATACCTACGAAGAGTTTGAAGAGGCAGTCAAAGAGCAGATCCGCTATGAACTTCGCGGAACCGTGGCTTCCAGCCATGTATGCGATGACATTGGCTTCCAGAGGGTCGTTCCGGCACTTTCCCTTTCTTTCTATGAGTGCGTAGAGAATGCGAAAGATTACGCATGGGGCGGTGCGAAATATAACCTTGGAAATGGTATTGATGCGATCGGCGTAGCAGACCTGATCAACAGCCTGATTGCAGTAAAGAAACTTGTATTTGATGAGAAAAAAGTAACGATGCAGCGTCTTCTGGATGCACTGGATGCAAACTTTGTGGGTTATGAGGATGTCAAGAAGATGTGTGATGAAGCTCCGAAGTACGGCAATGATGACGACGAAGTAAACGAGCTGACCGGTGATATGTTCTGTTTTATCGCGGACTATATCGAGTCGTTCCACAGCAAATTCGGCAAGATGACGCCAGGTATTCTTCCGGTATCTGGAAATACTCCGTTTGGTCTGGAGGTCGGTGCACTTCCGTCCGGACGCCTGGCTTGGAAACCGTTAGCAGACGGCGTATCTCCGAACCAGGGAACCGATACCGAGGGCATGGGCGCTGTATTGAAATCCATTTCCCACATTCCGCATGGCCGTTTCAATCAGGGAACCCTGCTGAATGTAAAGATGGATACGGTATTCCGCGACAGCCCGAACTCGACAAAAGAACTGATGAACTACCTGCGGAGTCTCTGCTCCCTGGGCGTATTCCACACACAGTTCAATGTCATCGATACGGAGACCTTAAAAGAAGCACAGAAGCATCCGGAGGATTACAACGGACTGCTGGTACGTGTAGCTGGTTATACAGCATATTTTACAGAGCTTGGAAAAGAAGTACAGGACGATATCATTTCCAGAACTTCACATTCCAATATCTGCTAGGAAAAAGAGTGAAATCTGCCGTGTTTCATAAAAAATACGGCAAATCAGCTACCGGGGATGTGCATCATGCGCGGTGGCGGGCAGCAGGCAAGGTGTACTTGACAGGAGGAACAGCGTATGGAATTAAAAGCAAATATTCTTCGGATTGAGCGGTTATCCCTCTCCGATGGGAAGGGAATGCGGACGGTTGTATTTTTTAAGGGCTGTCCCCTGCGCTGTGCCTGGTGTTCGACACCGGAGTCACAGTCGGGGCAGCGGGAAGTCTACTATATGAAAGAGCGCTGCACCGGATGCGGTGCCTGCATCCAGGTCTGTCCGGAACAGGCACTTCGCCGGAGCGAAAAAACGGGAGAGATCGTGAGGGATTACAGCAGCTGTAAACAGTGCTTTCAGTGTGTGGATGCCTGCAATTACCGGGCACAGCAGATCTATGGCAAGGAGATGACCGTAAAAGAGGTAATGCGCGAGATCCAGAAGGATGAGATGTTTTTCTTCTATTCTGGTGGTGGCGTGACACTTTCAGGAGGTGATCTGTTCTGTCAGACGGATTTTGCGGAAGCACTGCTGGAGGCCTGTGATGATGCCTGTATCAATGCGGCGGCAGAGTTAGATATGTTTACTTCGTTTGAAAATGTGAAACGGATCGTGCCGCATCTGCAGATGTTTTATGTGGATGTGAAAACCATGGATCCGGAAAAGCATAAGAAATGGACGGGGCAGGACAATGCCTGTATTCTGGAAAATATCCGCAAAGCCGATGCGATCTGCGCGCCGCATTCGATTCATGTCCGTGTGCCGCTGGTAGAAGGAGTCAATGATGATGTGGAAAATATTCGGAAAACGGCGCAGTTATGCCAGGAACTTAAAAATTGTCAGGAATTGGAATTTCTGCCATATCATAGACTGGGGCTTCATGCATACCGGCAGCTGGGAAGAAACTATCAATTAGAAGAACATGCGTCGATGAGCCGTTGGGATGTGTATCAGAAAATGAGATTTCTGTGCGAAACGGATTGGATGTTTGATATAGCGATATCAGGATTGGAGGTGTATAAAGCTGGGATAGGAAAAACGGGAGTAACAGAGGAGGTGTTAAAAGCGTAAAATACGATAAAAATTAGTATTGGATAAAAATGGATAATGGGAAAATGCATACCGTGTAAGATAAGGTTGGTTGGTGAAAAATAGTCTTGCACGGTACGTTTATTTCTATGAATTTTCTATGAATTTCAATTTTCCTCTGGACAAACAAGATGAGTTAGTGTACACTAACTTCATCAGCAGTTAGACAGAGCTAACTTTCGGAGGATAAAATATGAGTGTTGTAATTGTAGGTGGTCATGACCGCATGGTCAGCCAGTACGTGAAAATCTGCAAATCATTTAACTGTAAGGCAAAGGTATTTACACAGATGACGGCGGATTTCGGCAAACAGATCGGAGCGCCGGATCTGCTTGTACTCTTTACAAGCACCGTTTCCCATAAAATGATTCGGACGGCGGTTGATGGTGCAAAGGGAAGCCGGACAGAAGTTGTCCGCTGCCACACCAGCAGCAAAACCGCGTTGGAAGAAATTTTGCAGGAACACTGTGCAGCTTGCTAAGTATTAGATGAAAAATATGAAAAAACAGATTGTATAGTATAGGGGCATCCGCCGGGGAACTGTTCACGGGTAGGCACTTTTGGAACCGATATATTGTTCAATATGGTTTGAAATATTCTTCCAAGTATGGTATTCTAATATATAATATTATGGTAACTGGTCGGAAGCTTGGGCAGATGATTCTGCGGGAGACGGGGAGGCACGAAGCCAGACCGGTTATGTGTTAGAAGTTTGGAGGGAATCACTTTGAAAATACAGCAGTCAGCAGAGGATTATCTGGAAACGATTCTTATGTTAAGCTATCGCAAGCCGATGATCCGTTCGATCGATGTAGTCAATGAGCTGGGGTATTCAAAACCAAGCGTCAGCGTTGCGATGAAGAATCTTCGTGAAAACGGTTATATTTCGATGGATCATGAGGGATATATCACTCTGGAGCCGTCGGGACGGAAGATCGCGGAGATGATTTATGAGCGTCATACATTACTGACAAAGCTTTTGGTAGCGTTGGATGTGCCAAGAGAGGTGGCAGTGGAAGATGCCTGCCGCATTGAACATGTGATCAGCCCGCAGAGTTTTGAGGCAATCAAAGAATTTGCAGCCGCGCATCTGGCAAAGATCGAGGAAGCAAACCGGACAGATGAGCCGGAAAAATAGATGGCTGTTTAAGGTTCGGACAGTTATATTCTCATCATAAATTTATAATTGCAGAGGACACGGAAGAGAGACCGCACGCGTGAACGTGGCGGTCTCTTTTTTCATAGGAAATTGCGTCCTAGGAAATTGCGTCCTATGAAACAAAAAACGCTCCGCGAGGATGTGTACTCGCGCGAAGAAGCTTTTCTGTAACTGTTCAGTAGGTCTGCGCATTTACACTTTTCTCAAATAAAAGCGATCAGGCGTTGAGCATCTGTACCGAAAAATCATTAAAAGTACCCAGAACCGCCAGCGTGTAGCTGTAACCGCTGCGAAGCCGGATATTCGTGTTGACGATGGCGAAGCCCGGATTGGTCCGGCGGTAGACGGTCAGCTGGTAGATGCCGGGGATGATGTGCATATAGCGCGTATAATTCATGTAATCCAGATCGGATACGACCAGACGCCCGTTCAGGTATATATCGATGGGTTCGCGGATGGAGGCGGCATTGTAGAAACGCAGGTGCGCGATCTCCGATGAGGTGGAAAAGAACGGCGAGAGAATGCCCCAGGTCCAGAGCGCGCCATTTGGAGATGGCTTCCAGTTGGAACCGCCGCAGTTCATGCAGCCGCCGGTGTTTGGGCGGTCATAATTATTGGACGGCAGGCTGGGCATCACATCCCCGTATGGTCCGAAGCCCGGAGATACCTGAAGATCATTGGATGAGCTGTCCGGATATGTTAAGATAACAGGAGGCTGAGAACTAAATCCAGACTGTGCCGTATCACTGGTTCCAGCTGCTGCCGCATCCGTCTCCGGTGCCGCCGCCGGAGTCGTGTCAGCATCCCCCCCAGGCACTGCTGCTGCATCGTAGTTGTATGTTTCCATAAAAAGATACCTCTTTTCATATTGGCTATATTGCAGTATATGAAGAAGAAAAAAGGAGAGTTACTATTTGCAGGCAGGAATTTTCTGGACTGAAAATTCTGTTCGATACTGTAGAAAAGCGTATTTTGCCGATCTGGAATGCGGAGCATCGGCAAAAATCAGTTATAGTTTACATGATTTGGTGAAAGGTCAAGAATGAAGAAAATAAAAAAGAGACTCGAATCTCGAATCTCTTTCCAGTGACCTGTCCGGGAATCGAACCCGGGTTTACGCCGTGAGAGGGCGTCGTCTTGACCGCTTGACCAACAGGCCATATTTAATTTTGTTCAATCGAGGCGACGTGATTCGAACACGCGACCTCTGCGTCCCGAACGCAGCGCTCTACCAAACTGAGCCACGCCTCGATATGATTTTCTCGCTTTTGAAGCGGTGCTCATCAGCGACTCCTATATACTATCACGCCTTCCCAAAAAATGCAAGCGTTTTTTTGAAAAAAATTGAAAAAGTTTTAAAAAATTGAAAAAACCCTTTAAAATCAATATTTTCACGCTTTTAACTTATATTTCGAAATTATTATGAATAACGTAAGAAAGCGAAAGGATGATTAAAGTCTTGCTAAGGATGCGCCGAAACTCTTTTCATTTTGGATAAAAAGAATAAAATGGGGAACAAAGCATAGTGAGCTTGCATTGAAAAATGAATGAGTCAGGAGGAATTAAGTATGAACATCATCGCAGCCATCTTATTTGGAATATATGGAGTAATCGGAGGCGTGAGTACCGTCGTATGTACCGTGAGCATTCCGGGTATCATTATTTGGAAAATTTACCGGAAAACGAAATATCATAAGGCGCTGACGGATTAAGTAAAATAAGGGTAACTGTTCAGTAGGTCTGTGCATTTACTGCGCTGACCGTACGAAAACATGGGCTAGCAGGCAAAAATCCCATTGCCGTAGGCAATTTTTAATGGATTTTTGCGCGTGACTGTGAAGGTACTGAACAGTTACAAATAAGAATTATAAAAAAAGGGTCTTGCAGATGAAAGATTTTCTATCTGCAAGACCCTTTTTTGCTTAAAATCAATGTAATTATCGGACAATATAGACATCGGCGCTTCTCTTTCCATACTGCAGTGCCTGACTGTGGGAGTTGAAGAAGATGTCCAGTTTGTTTCCGCGGATGCCGCTGCCGCTGTCCTCGACGGTATAGACAACGCCGTTGATGCGGAGTTTGGTTCCGAGCGGGAATACGCGCAAGTCGGCGGAAATGGTATGTCCTGCCTGCGGAATGGTGCCGGATTTAGTGCGGTTCTTTCCGCCACGGCAGCATCTGCGGCAGCTGCAGTAAGCAGTTGTCGTAAAACGTCCGGCGTAGATTTCAGCAGGTGCATCTGCTTCCTGTGCCTCGGCAGCAGCATTTGTGTCAGTATTTTCAGTCATTGCAGCTTCGTCAGCGTTCTCTGCCTCCGCCTGTGCAGACTCATTTGAAAATGCAGCGACTTCTGCCTCGGAAGCGTTCGTGTCAGCTGCTTCTTCCGCAGCAGCGTTTGTCTGCTTTCTAATCAGCTCCGGATCGGAAGCCGGACCAGATGGTGTCTGGGCTGCTTCGGTGGAAGTGCCGTTTGTTTCTTCACCGGTTGCCGCATCTATTTGGGAGACAAGCTCGGTTCCGGCATCTGTGGCTGCCAGTGTATTCATGGTGCCTGCCATGAGACAGACCAGGCTCATTGCCGTTGTGGCAAGACCGCGCCGCATGGTGTTCATCATATTCATCAAATAAAAACCTCTCATTTCAATTTAGATTCATTTGTCTCACCGCAACGATTGTGTATCTCACAAATATTGCAATGCGTTTACAAATGTTATAATTTGTTACTATTATATTACAAAAATGTTAAATGTCAAGCCGGAGAGCCGGAAATAGGGCTCTGGAAGCAGTCGGAGGTTCGACAAGTCGAAAACTTGTTCGAACGCAAACGGGAAAGCGGGTAAGGGAGTTTCTACCTATAGAAAGTGTGAAAATCAGCGTGCCTAAAAACAGGGTATGCAGAATGGAAAATTTTATTCGAAAAAAGAAGAAAAAAAATTTTTTAAAAACCGAAAAAAATCATTGACAAATACTTGCGTAAGTAATATAGTATGAACTGTAGATATTAGCACTCTGATAGATTGAGTGCTAACAGAAAACTTCCAGAGCGGGTTTAAGAGATCGGCGGAAGCGGATGCACGGAAGGAGAGATTGGATGGAACTGGATGAGAGAAAAGAAAAGATTTTGAAAGCGATTATCCAGAACTATCTGGAGACCGGAGAGCCGGTTGGTTCCAGAACGATCTCCAAGTATTCCGATTTGAAACTCAGTTCGGCGACGATTCGAAATGAGATGTCGGATCTGGAAGAACTGGGATATATCATTCAGCCGCACACATCGGCAGGCCGGATTCCTTCGGATAAAGGATATCGTTTCTATGTAGATCAGTTGATTCATGAGAAAGAGACGGAGGTCACGCAAGTGCGTGATATGGTCATCCAGAGAGTGGATCGGGTGGAGCTTCTGTTAAAGCAGATGGCAAAGCTTTTGGCGAGCAATACGAATTATGCGACGCTGATCAGCGGACCGCAGTATCACCAGACGAAGATCAAGTTTATACAGCTTTCCAGAGTGGAAGCCGGGAAACTCCTGATTGTCACTGTTTTAGAAGGCAACATTATCAAGAACTCGATTGTGACACTTGATGCAGAGCTTACCGATGAGGACATCCTGAATCTGAATATTCTTTTAAATAGCGGTCTCAACGGATTGACGATGGAGCAGATTAATCTGGATGTCATTACCCGGATGAAAGGGCAGGCAGGCGAGCGCAGCCACATCGTGGATGTGGTACTAAGCGAGGTGGCCGAGGCGATTCGTTCCGGCGAGGAAGATTTACAGATTTACACCGAAGGTACGACGAACATTTTCAAATATCCGGAACTGAGCGATGGCGCGAAAGCCAGCCAGCTCATCGGGACACTGGAGCAGAAAGACCTCTGGAGAGAGATTCTTACCGAGGACGATGCGGACAGCGATAAGAAAAATGAGATTCAGGTCTACATCGGAAGTGAGACACAGGTGCAGTCGATGAAGGACTGCAGTATCGTTACTGCCAATTATGAATTGGGGGACGGACTTCGGGGAACGATAGGAATCGTTGGACCGAAACGAATGGATTATGACAAAGTTGTATCGACCCTGCGCTCATTAAAGAGCCAGCTCGATCAGACATTCAATCATAAAGATACCGAGTAGCACGGATGTGCAAAATAAAGAGGTGAGAGACATGGCAAAGACAGAGATAGATTCCAAAGCAGCCGAGGCGGCAAATGAGGAGCAGGTAAAAGAAACAGAAAATCAGGCAGAAGCTGAGGCAGTGAAGGAAAAGGAAGCTTCTTCGGAAGACGCACAAGCGCCGGAGGGAGAAAAAGAGAAAAAAGGATTTTTCTCCAAGAAGAAGGATAAGAAAGATGAGCAGATCGAGGAGCTGACGGATCGCCTGAAGCGCACGATGGCTGAATTTGACAATTTCCGGAAACGAACGGAGAAAGAAAAATCAGCAATGTATGAGATTGGCGCAAAGGACATCATCGAGAAGATTCTCCCGGTGGTGGACAATTTCGAGCGTGGTCTGGCGACCATCCCGGAGGGCGAAGAAAAAAGTGCTTTCGCCGAGGGCATGGATAAGGTTTACAAGCAGCTCGTAAAAACACTGGGCGATGCAGGTGTAAAGCCAATCGAAGCGGTTGGTCAGCCATTTGATCCGAACTTCCACAATGCAGTGATGCATATTGAGGATGAAAACCTGGGTGAGAATGTGGTAGCCGAGGAGTTCCAGAAAGGCTATGTATACCGTGACAGCGTGGTTCGCCACAGCATGGTAAAAGTGGCAAATTAAAATAGGTAACACGTAGACAGCTGGCACCCAGAATTCGGTGCTGGTGGTTGATTTGATATAATATAGACAGACAGGCGGCAGAATTTAGCTCCCATGAGGAGAAAGAGAACTGCCAGAAAAAGATAATTTCAGGAGGAAATAACTATGAGCAAGATTATCGGTATTGACTTAGGTACAACAAACAGTTGTGTAGCCGTTATGGAAGGTGGTAAACCGGTTGTTATCGCAAATACAGAAGGTATCCGTACCACACCGTCCGTTGTGGCATTTACAAAGACAGGCGAGAGACTGGTCGGCGAGCCGGCAAAGCGTCAGGCAGTTACCAACGCTGAGAAGACAATTTCTTCTATCAAGAGACACATGGGCAGCGACTACAAAGTAACCATTGATGACAAGAAATATACGCCGCAGGAGATTTCCGCGATGATTCTGCAGAAGCTGAAAGCAGATGCAGAGAGCTACTTGGGCGAGAAGGTAAACGAGGCAGTTATTACTGTTCCGGCTTACTTCAACGACGCACAGCGTCAGGCAACCAAGGATGCAGGTAAGATCGCTGGTCTGGATGTAAAGAGAATTATCAACGAGCCGACGGCAGCAGCGCTTGCGTATGGTCTTGATAATGAGAAAGAGCAGAAGATCATGGTATATGACTTAGGTGGCGGTACATTCGATGTTTCCATCATCGAGATCGGTGACGGCGTTATCGAGGTTCTGGCAACCAACGGCGATACACATCTGGGCGGCGATGATTTCGATAACCGTATTACCCAGTGGATGATCGACGAGTTCAAGAAAGCAGAGGGTGTAGACCTTTCCGCTGATAAGATGGCGCTTCAGAGACTGAAAGAAGCAGCTGAGAAAGCGAAAAAAGAGCTTTCTTCCGCAACTACAACCAATATCAACCTTCCGTTCATCACTGCAACCAGCGAGGGACCGAAGCATCTGGATATGAACCTGACCAGAGCTAAATTTGATGAGCTGACCAGAGACTTAATCGAGAGAACCGCAATTCCGGTACAGAACGCACTGAAAGATGCTGGTATCACTGCTTCTGAGTTAAGCAAAGTACTTCTGGTAGGTGGTTCCACACGTATGCTGGCAGCACAGGAAGAAGTAAAACGTCTGACTGGTAAAGAGCCGAGCAAATCCTTAAACCCGGATGAGTGCGTAGCAATCGGTGCAGCTATCCAGGGTGGTAAGCTGGCTGGCGATGCTGGTGCCGGTGATATCCTTCTTCTGGATGTAACTCCGCTGTCCCTGTCCATCGAGACTATGGGTGGTGTAGCAACCAGACTGATTGAGAGAAATACCACAATCCCGACCAAGAAGAGCCAGATCTTCTCTACCGCAGCTGATAACCAGACCGCTGTTGATATCCACGTTGTACAGGGCGAGAGACAGTTCGCAAAGGACAACAAGACACTGGGAACCTTCCGTCTGGATGGCATTCTTCCGGCAAGAAGAGGTGTTCCGCAGATTGAGGTTACCTTCGATATTGATGCAAATGGTATCGTAAATGTATCTGCAAAAGACCTTGGTACAGGTAAAGAGCAGCACATCACGATTACCTCTGGTTCCAATATGTCCGATTCCGATATCGACAAGGCAGTCAAAGAGGCAGCTGAGTACGAGGCACAGGATAAGAAGAGAAAAGAGGGCATCGATGCAAGAAATGAAGCTGACTCCATGGTATTCCAGACCGAGAAGGCTCTGCAGGATGTAGGCGATAAGATCGATGCAAACGATAAAGCAGCCGTAGAAGCTGACTTAAATGCACTGAAAGAAGCTATCAACAAAGCTCCGATCGACCAGATGACCGATGCACAGATTGATGAAATCAAGGCTGGCAAGGAGAAACTGATGAACAGTGCACAGGCACTCTTCAGCAAGGTTTACGAGCAGGCACAGGCAGCTGGCGCAGCAGGAGCACAGGGCGGTGCTCAGGGTGCAGCTGATGCAGGAAGTGCACCGCACGACGATAATGTAGTTGACGGCGACTTTAAAGAGGTATAATATAATAGGCAGCCATTTTTCAAAGAAAAATGAGCGGATTACGAATGCTTTTGAGGATTGCGGGAGCAGGTAGTGCGGAGCAATCCGGGGCATCGGGGTATCAATAGAAAAACGCAGTGAGGGGCTGTCGCAGGAATCTGCGGCAGACCCCCATTTGTAGGTTTTGGGGTAACTGTTCAGTAGGTCTGCGCATTTACTGCGCGTGACTGTGAAGGTACTGAACAGTTACGTTGTGGGAAGATAAATAGATACGATAGAAACTCTGCCGGATGCGGTCAAATGTACCGGCGGATTTTGGGAAGGAAGAGCTGAAATGGCAGAGAGTAAGAGAGATTACTATGAGGTCTTAGGCGTCCCGAAAGATGCGGACGATGCGACACTCAAAAAAGCATACAGAACCCTGGCCAAAAAGTATCATCCGGATGCAAATCCGGGCGATCAGGCGGCAGCCGATAAATTTAAGGAGGCATCGGAGGCGTACAGCGTACTGAGTGATCCGGAGAAGAGACGTCAGTATGATCAGTTCGGCCATGCGGCTTTTGACGGCGGTGCAGGCGGCGCTGGCGGATTCGGTGGTTTTGATTTCAACGGCGGCGATATGGGAGACATTTTCGGAGATATCTTCGGAGATATTTTTGGCGGCGGACGCAGCCGCGGCGGCAGAAGCAACGGACCGATGCGCGGCGCGGATGTGCGTACTAGTGTGCGGATTACTTTTGAAGAAGCGATCTTCGGCTGTGAAAAAGAGCTGGAGTTAAACTTAAAGGAAACCTGTGAGAAATGTCATGGAACGGGTGCAAAACCGGGAACCCAGCCGCAGACCTGTCCGAAATGTAACGGTAAAGGCAAGATCATGTACACGCAGCAGTCGTTCTTTGGTCAGATTCAGAATGTACAGACCTGTCCGGATTGTAACGGAACCGGAAAGATCATCAAGGATAAATGCCCGGATTGCTACGGAACCGGCTATGTAGCGAAGAGAAAGAAGATCAAAGTGACGATCCCGGCAGGTATCGACAACGGTCAGATGCTGCGTGACCGCGGCAATGGCGAACCAGGTACCAACGGCGGTCCGCGCGGAGATCTGCTGGTAGAAGTAGTGGTATCCCAGCACCCGATCTTCAAGCGTCAGGATACAACGATCTACTCAACCGTGCCGATCTCCTTCGTGAAAGCAGCACTCGGCGGTCCGATCCGCATCAAGACGGTGGACGGCGAGGTAGAGTATGAGGTCAAACCGGGAACCCAGACAGATACGAGAGTCCGTCTGAAAGGAAAAGGTGTTCCGTCTCTGCGTAACCGCAACGTGCGCGGCGACCATTTCGTGACGCTGGTGGTGCAGGTTCCGGAGCGAATGACCGAGGCACAGAAGGAAGCGCTTCGCAAGTTTGACGATGCCATGAACGGAATTGCACCGGAGGGCGAGAAACATAAGAAGAAAGGACTGTTCGGAAAGCTGGAGAAATAGAATACGGACAGGACAAAAATAGAAAAGAGCTGTCGGGCTGACATAAAAATGCGGCGCGGCAGCTCTTTGTTTCTGTTTCATAGAAAATCACGTCCCATTACGCGTTCTGTAACAGAATATAGTTACTGTTCACGCATACGTGCCCAGTAACGGAATTTGCCGTGGCTTCGCATTTAAATACGGCAAATTCCTGCTGCCACCACGTTTTCTTACGGCACTTTCGGTTCCAAAAGTGCCTACCCGTGAACAGAAACGTAACAGAATATACCAGAAAATGACAGAGTTTTGTAAGTTGACTTCCGTTTAAAACTTATATACAATAGGACGATGGAGGACCAGCAACACAGATAGCATGGATTTTTGTCAGAAAAATATGTCAAATGATAAAACCATTACTTGAATGGCAGGTCCTTCCGGGAGTAGGAACCCGTATTGGATTTTTAAAGGGAGAATAGGAAGATGACAGATAGAAACGGGAATTTGAATGAAAATTCACGTTCCGGCAGCCGCGAAGATGGGCGGGAGCCGGTGAGACGAAATACGGCGATGAACAGCCGGGAGATTATGCTGGAAGATGAAGATTATCTGGATGAGCCGGATGAGGGCTATTTGGATGATGATTATTTCGACCGGGATATGGAAGAACGGATCCTAAGGGAAGCAGAGCTGGACATGGAAAACATACACCAGCCAGAGCGTCAGGATCAGAACCGGTGGGAAGAGCCGGAACGCCTGCCGGAGAAAGAGCCGGAGGAGACAGCCAGTCGAAAGCGCAGCCGCGCCCGTGGAAATCAGAGCGCGGGTACAGGGCGGGAGGCAGCCCATGCGGCGCCGCAGCGGGGACAGGATTCCGGAAAGACGGCATCCTGGACGGAAGCCACCCCGGAAAAGGCAGCTCTGAAAGCTGAGCATAGAAAAAACGGTAAAAAGGCGGCGTGGATCGCTGCCTGTACGGCGGGCATTCTGCTCGTGGCAGCCGGAGGCGTCTATGTGGGAATGTCCCAGAAATATAAGACCCGTTTCTTTCCGAATACGCAGATCAACGGTGTTGACGCGTCCGGAAAGACAGCGGCAGAGGTGCAGGAACTGATTGCGGAAGGTGTGAATGGTTATACACTGACGATCGATGAGAGAAATAATCAGACAGAAACCATCGCCGGAACCGATATCAAACTGCATGCGGAGTTTGACGGCAGCCTGGAAAAGATGGTAGCGGCGCAGAACCCGTTCGCATGGCTGTGGCATATGAAACAGGAAGAATATACGATCGGAACCATGGTGGCGTATGACGATGCGGCGCTGGAAAGCCAGATCCGGAATTTATCGTGTTTAGACCCGGAGAAAGCGGTAGAACCGGTCAATGCAAAGATTTCTGAGTATGTGTCCGGACAGGGATATTCGATTGAGCCCGAACAGGAAGGAACGGCAGTCGAGGCGGAGAAGCTGACACAGGCGGTAACGGGTGCGATCGAGAATCTGCAGGATCATTTATCGCTGGAGGAAGCAGATGTCTATAAGAAGCCGACGGTATTGAAAGACGATGCATCTCTGGCAGAACAGCTGGATAAGATGAATAAATACGCGAAAATGAGCGTGACATACCAGTTTGGCGATTCGACGGAGACCTTAAATGGAGATCAGATTCATAGGTGGCTGATTGCCAATGCAGACGGAAGTGTTTCGGTAGATTCCTCCAAGGTGTCGGAGTACGTGTCTGAGATGGCGAAAGCACACAATACTTCAAACAAAGCGAAAACATTGAAAACATCGTATGGTTCCACGATTCAGGTAAGCGGCGGAACCTATGGCTGGAAGATCAACCAGGCGGCAGAGACGGAAGCGCTGGCAGCGATAATTGCCTCCGGCGAGAGTACGACGCGTGAGCCGGAGTATTCCCAGAAGGCGGCGAGCCATGGGGCAAATGACTACGGCGACACTTACGTGGAGATCAACCTGACCGGACAGCACCTTTTCTTCTATAAAGAAGGAAAGCTGGTGGTAGAGTCGGATTTCGTATCTGGAAACCTAGCGAAAGGCTGGGGAACCCCGGCAGGCTCGTATCCGCTGGCATATAAGCAGAAAAATGCGGTCCTGAAGGGTGAGAATTACCGGACGCCGGTTAATTACTGGATGCCGTTCAATAATGGTATCGGTATGCATGATGCGAAGTGGAGAAGCAGTTTTGGCGGTGCGATTTACAAGACGGGCGGTTCCCACGGCTGTATCAATCTGCCGCCGAGTGTTGCAAAGACGATCTTTGACAATATTTCGGCAGGAACTCCGGTGATCTGCTACAATCTGCCTGGTACGGAGAAGAGTACGACGAGCGGTACGGCAAAACCGGCGGAGACGAAGCCGGCAGAGACCACGGCGCCAGCAGAAACACCAGCGCCGGCAGAGACGCAGGCGCCAGCACCGGCAGAAACACAGGCACCGGGTCCGGCACCGACCACAGCGTCAACGCAGGCGGAGACGAAAGCGCCAGAGACTGCGGCACCGACCCAGGCAGGACCGGGAGGTCCTTCGGGGGATAATGGTGGAAATATTGCAGTGGGACCAGGAGCATAGGAAGAAACGGGAATAAAAATCGAGAAAAAACCTGCATAAAATGATTTACACCGAAAACATATTGTGTTATACTAAATACGTATGAGTCCGCCGGTGCTCAGTTTTTTGACGACTCCGACATAAACTTAGCATACGGTAAGAATAATTTTAAGGAGGAAATCACAATGATTTCAAAGGAAAAGAAAGCAGCTATTATCGAACAGTACGGAAGAAAAGCAGGCGATACAGGTTCACCGGAGGTTCAGATCGCAATTCTGACCGCTAGAATCGCTGAGCTTACAGAGCATTTAAAATCCAATCAGAAGGATCATCATTCCCGCCGCGGACTTCTGAAGATGGTAGGACAGAGACGTGGTCTTCTGGATTACTTAAAGAAATCCGATCTGGAAGGATACCGTGCACTGATCGAGAAGTTAGGCATCAGAAAGTAATTAAGATTAAAACGTATAGGGTGGAGCAATCCACCCTAGTTGTTTATGTAGAAGAAAAGTCCGAGACCGCTGCTGTACCCGTAAAGCAGAAAAACATATTTGCGGGCAGAGCAGTAGTTTCGGTATTACTTTTCACAGAAAGGCACTTTTGGAACCGAAAGCGGCGTATGAGAATGTGAAGGTTCTTCTGCAAAACAAGATGAAAGGAGATATGAGATGTACAAGAGTTTTTCGATGGAACTGGCTGGCAGAACTTTAACAGTGGATGTTGGCCGTGTAGCAGCTCAGGCAAATGGTGCTGCATTTATGCATTATGGAGATACAACCGTATTATCAACCGCGACAGCTTCTGACAAGCCGCGTGACGGTATTGATTTCTTCCCGTTAAGCGTTGAGTTTGAGGAGAAGATGTATTCGGTCGGAAAGATTCCGGGCGGATTTAACAAGAGAGAGGGAAAGGCATCTGAGAACGCAGTTCTGACTGCACGTGTTATCGACCGTCCGATGCGTCCACTGTTCCCGAAGGATTACCGCAACGATGTTACCTTAAATAACCTCGTATTATCCGTTGACCAGGACTGCAGCCCGGAGTATACCGCAATGTTAGGTTCTGCAATCGCAACCTGCATTTCCGATATCCCGTTTGATGGTCCGTGTGCGACCACCCAGATCGGCATGATCGACGGCGAGTTTATCGTAAACCCGACCAACGCACAGAAGAAAGTATCTGATATGGCTCTGACCGTTGCTTCCACCCGCGAGAAGGTTATCATGATCGAGGCTGGCGCAAAGGAAGTTCCGGAGAACATCATGATCGATGCGATCTTCAAGGCACACGAAGTAAACCAGGAGATCATCAAATTCATCGACACCATCGTAGCAGAGTGCGGCAAGCCGAAACATTCCTACGAGAGCTGTGCAGTTCCGGAAGAGCTGTTTACAGCGATTCGTGAGCTGGTTCCGCAGGAAGAGATGGAAGAGGCTGTATTTACAGACGAGAAACAGAAGAGAGAAGAGAATATCCGCGCAATCACCGAGCGCCTGGAAGAGGCATTTGCTGATAACGAGGAGTGGCTGGCTGTTCTGGGTGAGGCTGTATATCAGTACCAGAAGAAGACTGTCCGCAAGATGATCCTCAAAGATCACAAGCGTCCGGATGGCCGCGGTATCACCGAGATCCGTCCGCTGGCAGCAGAGATCGACATTCTGCCGCGTGTACACGGTTCCGGTATGTTCACCCGTGGACAGACACAGATTTTAAATATCTGTACACTGGCTCCGCTGTCCGAGGCACAGAAGATCGACGGACTGGATGAGAACGAGACATCCAAGAGATATATGCACCATTACAACTTCCCGTCCTACTCCGTAGGCGAAACCAAACCGTCCAGAGGACCGGGACGCCGTGAGATCGGTCATGGTGCGTTGGCGGAGCGTGCGCTTGTGCCGGTACTTCCGACTGCGGAAGAGTTCCCGTATGCAATCCGTACCGTATCTGAGACGATGGAATCCAATGGTTCTACCTCCCAGGCAAGTATCTGTGCATCCACTCTGTCCCTGATGGCAGCAGGTGTACCGATCAAAGCTCCGGTAGCTGGTATTTCCTGCGGTCTGGTAACAGGCGACACCGATGATGATTACATCGTTCTGACCGATATCCAGGGTCTGGAAGACTTCTTCGGCGATATGGACTTCAAGGTAGGCGGTACTCACAAGGGTATTACTTCCATCCAGATGGATATCAAGATCCACGGTCTGACCCGCCCGATCATCGAGGAGGCAATCGCTAAGACGAGAGAGGCAAGACTCTACATTCTGGATGAAGTTATGGCGCCGGTTATCTCCGAGCCGAGAAAGACCGTCAGCCAGTATGCTCCGAAGATCGTTCAGATCTCCATCGATCCGCAGAAGATCGGCGATGTAGTCGGCAAACAGGGCAAGGTAATCAACAAGATCATCGAGCAGACCGGCGTTAAGATCGATATCGAGGATGACGGAAGCGTATCTGTATGCGGCACCGATCAGGCAATGATCGACAAGGCAGTTTCCATCATCAAGGGCATCGTGACCGACATCGAGCCGGGTCAGATTCTGACAGGTACCGTTGTCCGTATCATGAATTTTGGTGCATTCGTAGAGCTGGCTCCGAACAAAGATGGTATGGTTCATATTTCCAAGCTTTCGGACAAGCGCGTAGCGAAGGTAGAGGATGTTGTCAACATCGGCGATGAAGTTACTGTAAAGGTAATCGAGGTCGATAAGATGGGTCGTATCAACCTGAGCATGAAACCAGGCGATCTGGCTGAAAATAAATAATAAATAGATTGCAAATGCACACGATGTGCTGCAATCATCCATCATAAAATCAATGTGCCTGCATCACTGCGGCGCAGACCAGATAAAGTAAGGAATGCTGCAAGGCAGAGAAGCGGTTCGCTTCTGCTTTGCGGTGTTCCTTTTTACTTTACAAAGAGGAAAAATATGTTAGAGGTAACAGGGATAGAAAAACGGTACCGCGGAAGGACGATCCTAAAAGATGTCTCTTTTCGGGCAAATCCAGGGGAATGCATCGGGATTGTCGGCGGAAATGGATGCGGCAAGACGACGCTGCTCTCGATCCTCGCGGGGATCCGCAAGCCGAATCGGGGGAGTATTCGGATTGACGGGCAGGAGGCGCTTGGAAGACATCGTCTATTAGAAGAAAAAATCGCCTATGTGCCTCAGGAAAATCCATTGATCCCGGAGCTGACGGCATTTGATAATTACCGTCTCTGGTTCCGGGGAAAACGGCGGGAGATGGAGCGGGATCTGGAATGCGGCGTCGGTCATGTGCTGGGTGTGGATCGATTCTTGAAAACGCAGGCGGGACGGCTTTCAGGCGGAGAGAAAAAGAGGCTGAGCATCGCGGCGGCACTCTCCGGACGCGCGGATATCCTGATTCTCGATGAACCGGGGGCAGCGCTTGACCTGGAGGCAAAGGAGCAGATCCTGACTTATATCAGGAGCTATGTGAAAGCAGGGGGGACAGTTCTTTTGACGTCCCATGAGATGGGAGAGATAGGGGCGTGTACAACCCTGTATGTATTAAAGGGCGGTGTGCTGGTTCCGACGGAGGCAGGGCTTTCGGCGCGGGAGCTGATACAGAGGTTTTAAGGTTACTGGGCACGTATGCGTGAACAGTAACGTTTTAAGAGTGAGAAAACAGGAGGAGGTACAAGGTGAAAGAGGGAAACAACACAAACAACACAAACAATGCAAACAATACAAACATGTCAAGCAATTCAACCCCGCTAAACCCGGCAGAGGCAGCGGCGCAGGCGCTTACGGCCGCATCTGACACAGCGGATGGAACCAGTGCAGGCGGATCCGCTGGTGCTGGCGGCGGAATCGGTGGAAATGCTGCAGGCGGCAGTGACGGTGGCAGAACGGGCGGAAATGGTTCTGGCAGGAAGAAATGGCTCATTTCAGCCGGAGCAGCCGCAGCGGTGGCCGTGGTCGGCGGCGGTGTGATGCTCAGCCATCAGGCAGACCCGAAGGACACAGTGATCGATGCGTTCAAGAGCATCACGGCGGAAGGGCAGTTAAATCCGTCTGAGGAGATCTTTGGGACGAAAGAGCTGGAAAAACTTTTACAGAAGGGATCCGCGCAGACGGGGATGGAGTTAAGTATGACAGGTATTTCCGATGAATCCCTGAACCAGATGAGCGGTGCGGGCATCGGTCTGGATGTGAAGCGCGATGTGGACAGCGGACGGCAGCTGCTAAATCTTTCCTTGCAGTATGGCGGAGGAGAATTGGCGGACGCACAGCTTTACATGGATGATACACAGATCATGGCGGCGATTCCGGTACTTTCCAGCCGTATGTTTACCCTTGACTATGCCAATGATCTGGAAGGACAGCTCATTAATTCTCCGTATGCGGCGCAGAAGCTCGAAGAGCAGGGGATTGATATTGAGGGGCTGGCAAATTATCTGGGACAGTACAAGGAAGCGCTTTCGGACGAGGAGCCGATGCTGGATCTGAAAGCACTCTGGAACCGCTACAAAGAGGGAAGCAAGGCGATTGATGACCTCAAAGCGGCTATGACCGTCACTGAGAATGACAAAAAAGAGTTTACCATCGACGGACAGAGCGAGAACTGCCGCGGTTACCATGTGACTCTGCCGAAGGATGCGCTGATCAGCTTTGCAAAGACGACGAGAGAATTTTTCCTGAACGATGAGACGCTCAAGCAGGATGTGGTGCGCTATCTGGAACTGGCAGGCGGCGCAAGCGGCATCTATGCAGCGGACGGGGACGGAGAGAGCGTGGATCCGGAGGAACAGCAGAAGGAACTCTGGGCCCAGGCGGAAGCGGTGCTGGACAATCTGGTAGAGGAAATGGAAAATACCATCGGGGATGTGACGATGGATGTCTATGTGAGAAAAGACGGCAAAATGGCTGGATTTTCCTACGAGACGGATGCAACGGTTGAGGAAGAAAATGTCCGTTTTTATGGTGATATTTCCTTTGGCGGCGGTTACAACATGCTGTCGAATGTGAATGGGGCGTTAAATATTGAGGATTCGGACGGTCAGATTATCACGGTTTCCCTGGATAAAACAGGCGCTTACGAGGCTGGAAAGAGCTGGAGTGGTCAGGTAATTGCGACCCTGGAAGATGACGAAGAGAAATACCAGTTTATCCTGGATGGCGATTATCAGATCGCGGACGGCAGCTATGAGGTAAAGCTGGATTTGCAGAGTAACGGTGCGTCTCAGGCGTCGCTCACGGCGAATGGCGCGGTCAGCGACCTTTCAAAGGGCGAGAGCGTCCATATCGATATGGATTCCCTGCGTCTGGAAACTACATTGTTAAATGGAAGCAGTTCTTATGTTGAATTTGCCGGTTCCTATTATGTCAACCCGCTGGAGGATGAGATCGCGCAGCCGGACGGCGTTCCATTTGATGTGCTGGCTTCCTCCGAGGAGGATTATAACCAGGTCACAACGGAGATAACAGGCAACCTGTTCGCAATTCTCCTGAAAGTCATGTCATAGGCGGCGGAAAATGCGAACATATATGATATATCTGCTGCTGACCGGAAAGCGCCTGCTCCGCCAGCTGCCGTATTTTCTGGCAGGGCTGGCGGTGATGGTGCTGCTCGTCGGCATGGCGGCGTTTTCGGCATCTAAGGTTTTATATGGGGAAACTTCATTAAAGAAAATCGAGGTGGGCGTGGTGCTTCCGGAGGACGATGCGCTTTCGGAAAAGATAACCAAAATGATTGCCTCGCTGGACAGCGTGGAAAGTCTCTGCGACTTTTCATATCTGGAACACGATGAAGCGTTCCAAAAGATGAAAAGCGGGGAGCTTCAGGCGGTTTTCGAGGTGCCGTCCGGCATGGCGCGCGGCATTTTGGACGGTACGAACCAGCCCGCCACGATCTGGTTTCCGGATGAGAGCGGGCTGGAAGGCACCGTTTTCAGGGAGCTGGCAGAGTCGGGCAGTTCGATGCTTGGCACTTCGCAGGCGGCGATCTACGCGGCAAATGAATGTTTAAATATCCAGGGAGTGCCGGAACAGATTCCGGTGTCTGAACAGGATTTGAACCGTATCTTTTTAAAATATGCGATGAACCGGGAGGCACTTTTCCGGAAGAAAACGGTCAGCGCGGCGGGGGATGTATCGACGGCGGTCTTTTATGGAATTTCGGGGATTGTATTTCTGATGATTCTTACCGGAATCCCGGCAGCGCCGTTTCTGGCGCCCCAGACGGAGGCGCTGGAACAGGGGCTTCGGCGTATCGGGATCCGGCGGTGGTATCCGCTTTTCTGCAAATGCTTGTGCATGACGCTTCTTCTGATGGCAGTCACGGCGGGCGGCTATGGCTGGGCGGTGCAGAAGGGATATGCGCTGGCGGGGCGGGAAGAACTGGCGGCGTGGGGGCTGACCTGCGCGGCAGTTTCGGCGTGGATTCTGCTGTTTTATGAGGTGTGCAGAAGTTCGGCAGCGGCGATTTTGACGTTGTTTGCGGTTAATGTGGTATTTCTCTTTCTGGCGGGCGGCATCATCCCGTCCGTCTTTCTGCCGGAGCTGGTTCAGAAAGTCGGAAATATGACGGTGACGGTGCTCTGGATGGATGGAATCCGCTTTATTGCTTCGGGCGAGGAGACAGGGGCGGTTCCGGTGCTGTGGAAACTGGCTGCGGCGGCATTGGCATGCTTTGCACTGGCGCTTGCCGCCGGAAAAAGGAGGGATTGACGGATGCGGAAGCTGGCGTGGTGGTTCTGTATGTTTGGAATGACGCTGCGGCGGGCTCTTTACCGCCCGGTGTTCCTCCTGTTTCTTCTGATCTTTCCATTGGGAATGGGCGCGCTCCATCAGGTGGAAAAACGGGATTCCGGGCGGATCGCGGTGGCGCTCTGCCCGGGAACGGATGCGTGGAATCAGGCGCTTGCAGAAAGACTGGAATCGGAAGAGAGCCGTTCATTTTTCTTTTATCCGTGCGGGACGGAGGAAGAGGCAAAGGAGGCGGTTATGACCGGACGGGCGGAGTGCGCCTACCTGTTTCCAGAGGGATTAAAAGAACGGCTGGACGAGGGGCATTATACCCGTGCGGTCCGCGTGCTGGTGTCGCCGTCCACAGTGGCAGAGAAAATTATATCAGAAAAGATATTTTCTGAACTGTTCGAGGTGTATGGGCGGGAACTGCTGGCGGACTATGGGAAAAATGGAGCGGCATTCCAGACGGTGATGGCGCGCTGCCAGACGACGGAGGCGCGGGAAAAGGCGTGCGGCGTGCTGATGGAACTTTATGAAAAATACCGCAGCAACGGAAGCACCTTTACCTTTGATTATCAGACCTTACAGGGAGGAACGGCACTGCAGACAGGGGCGATGAAGGTGGTCTTTCCAGTGCGCGGGCTGACGGCGGTTTTCCTTTTTATCATGGGGCTGGCGGCAGCTGTCATGGCGGGCGAGGATGCAGAGCGTGGGCTTTATGCGGCGGTTCGGAGCCGGGAGCGGTGGCTGCTGCAGACGGCGGAGATCGCGGCGTTTGTCTTTTTAGCATCCATTTCGGCCTATGCGGCGCTTCTGGCGTCGGGAAATGGGGCAGAGCCGCTTTTAGAGGCGGGAAAGCTGCTTTTTTATCTCTTCTTCGTGACCATGTATGCCTTTGGATGCCTGGCAGTCTGCCGGAAGCCGGGATTTCTGGCGGCGCTGATTCCGGTGTTTATCCTTGCGAGCCTCCTGCTCTGTCCGATCTTTTTTGACGCTTCGCTCTTTTTGCCGGGAGCCGCGGGTGTGCGAAAGCTGCTGCCGCCGTGGTGGTATCTGAGCGGCATTTTCGGTTCCAAAAGTGCCTACCCGTGAACAATTACTTTTTTACAACGTTTTTTTGGATAACTTCGATAAAAAGATTGCTATTTTTTCATTCAATTATTATAATAAAAAGAGACATCCGGTATCGAGCATCAATCTGCCGGATGTTTTCATGCGAGAAAATCAGGAGAGGAGTGAACACAATGGAAAGCCGGAGTCATAAGGCGGAATCAGACGGCAGCTACCCAGAACCGAAGGCAGCGTACACATGCATTTGCAGGAATGACAGCTGCAAACAGCGGATTCCTTGTGTACACTGCCGCATCTGTGGATAAGTTTCCGGCATTCTGCCTGTGTGCAGGAGCAGGAAGGGAGCAGCCTGTCCGATTTCCAAAATGACAATATTTTGGAAGGAGACGGGAATGTTAGAAGAAGAGAAGAAAGAAGAGCTGCTGGCTCTGCTGTCCGGGAAGAAGTACCGGGAGCTGAAAAGCCAGCTGGTCGAGATGAATGAGGTGGATATTGCCTCATTTATCGAAGAATTGGATTCAGAGAAGACGGTCGTTGTATTCCGTATGCTGCCGAAAGAGCTGGCATCGGAGGTATTTGCCTGTCTGGAAGTCGAACAGCAGCAGCATATCATTACCAGTATTACGGATAATGAGCTGCGTGCCATCATTGACGACCTGTATGTCGATGATGCGGTCGATATGCTGGAGGAGCTGCCGGCGACGATCGTGCGGCGCGTACTTCAGAACTCCAGCCCGGATACGAGAAAACTGATCAACCAGTTCCTCAATTACCCGGAAAACAGCGCCGGAAGCGTCATGACGGCGGAGTACGTGGGACTCAAGAAAAATATGACGGTGGAGCAGGCATTTGATTATATCCGGAAATATGGTGTGGACAAGGAGACGATTTACACCTGCTACGTCATGGATGAAAAACGCCGCTTAGAGGGCGTTGTGACGGTCAAGGATCTTCTGATGAATGATTATGCGGCGCTCATGGGCGATATCATGGATCCGCATGTGATCAAGGCGTATACGACGGAAGACCAGGAAAAGGTCGTGGAGACGTTCAATGAGTACAACCTCTTGAGTTTACCGGTTGTGGACGGCGAAGACCGTCTGGTCGGCATCATCACGGTCGATGATGTCATGGATGTCATGGAGCAGGAGGCGACGGAGGACTTCGAGAAGATGGCGGCGATGCTGCCGAGTGAGAAGCCGTACCTGAAGACGGGCGTGTTCCAGCTTGCGAGAAATCGTATTCCGTGGCTGATGATCCTGATGTTGAGCAGTATGGTGACCGGCGGTATTTTGTTAAAATATGAGAATGCCTTTTCGGTAATTCCGCTTTTGGTTACGTTTATTCCGATGCTGATGGATACGGGCGGAAACTCCGGCAGCCAGGCGAGCACGATGATCATCCGTGGTATGGCGGTCGGCGAGGTAGAACCGGCGGATATTCTGAAAGTTATGTGGAAAGAAATCCGCGTGGGAATGCTCTGTGGACTTTCTCTGGCGCTTGTCAATTTCGTGCGCCTGATGATCCAGTATCCGGGGCAGGTACTCATCTGCCTGACGGTAGTTATCAGCCTGTTCTGCACGGTTATCATCGCGAAGACGATCGGATGTGTGCTTCCGATTGCGGCGAAGACGATCCATCTCGACCCGGCGATCATGGCGTCGCCGATGATCACGACGATCGTGGATGCGTGCAGCCTGATGATTTATTTCCAGCTGGCGTGCCATCTGCTGAATATGAAGGCGTGATATAAATTACCTGCCTGCTGGCCCATGTTTTCGTACGGTCAGCGCAGTAAATGCGCAGACTTACGGAACAGTTACTTTATTTTATAATTCCAATATTTTAATTATTTCTAGGAAAGGAAAAACTGTTTGGAACATAAGCTTCCAGACAGCCGTGTGAAAAGTATGACAAAGATCAGAACCAGATACGCACCGAGCCCGACAGGCAAAATGCATGTAGGAAACTTAAGAACTGCATTATACGCATACCTGATTGCAAAACATGAGGGCGGCGATTTTATCCTACGAATCGAGGATACCGATCAGGAGCGTTTCGTTGAAGGCGCGACCGAGATCATTTACAATACGATGCGCGATACCGGACTGAAGCATGACGAAGGTCCGGACATCGGAGGTCCGGTTGGCCCGTATGTACAGAGCGACCGTCAGAAACAGGGCATCTACATGGAATATGCGAAGAAGCTGATCGATAAAGGCGAAGCTTATTACTGTTTCTGCGATCAGGAACGCTTAAACAGCTTAAAGAGAGAAGTAAACGGCGAAGAGATCATGACCTATGATAAGCACTGCCTGCACCTTTCCAAGGAAGAGGTAGAGGCAAACTTAAAGGCAGGAAAGCCGTTTGTCATCCGTCAGAACAATCCGACCGAGGGAAAGACTACCTTCCACGATGAGATTTACGGGGATATTTCCGTAGATAACTCCGAGCTGGATGATATGGTTTTAATCAAATCGGATGGATTCCCGACCTACAATTTCGCAAATGTGGTGGACGATCATTTACAGCAGATCACCCATGTAGTCCGCGGTAACGAGTACCTGTCTTCTTCACCGAAGTACAATCGTCTGTACGACGCATTCGGATGGGAGGTTCCGGTTTATGTGCACTGCCCGACCATCACGAACGAGGAGCACAAGAAGCTGAGCAAGCGAAGCGGTCATTCTTCCTATCAGGATCTCATCGATCAGGGCTTCGTTTCCGAGGCAGTTGTCAACTTCGTTGCCCTGCTTGGCTGGTCACCGGAAAATAATCAGGAGATTTTCTCCTTAGACGAGCTGGTAAAAGAGTTCAACTACAAGAATATCAGCAAATCTCCGGCTGTTTTCGATATGGTAAAACTGAAATGGATGAACGGCGAATACATCAAGGCGATGGATTTTGATAAGTTCTATGAAATGGCAGAGCCGTACATCAAAAAAGTAATCACCAAGGATCTGGATCTGAAGAAGATCGCGGCGATGGTTAAGACGAGAATCGAGATTTTCCCGGATATTGAGGGACACATCGATTTCTTCGAGACACTGCCGGAGTACGATCCGCAGATGTATGTTCACAAGAAGATGAAGACCAATCTGGAGACATCCTTAAAGGTATTAAAAGATGTTCTGCCGATTCTGGAAGCACAGGAAGACTACTCCAACGACGCCCTGTACGCGGCGTTGTCCGAGTATGTATCCAAAGAGGGCGTTAAGACCGGCTTCGTAATGTGGCCGATCCGTACCGCTGTATCCGGCAAGCAGATGACGCCGGCAGGCGCGACCGAGATTATGGAAGTGCTTGGCAAGGAAGAGTCGATCAGCCGTATCAAGAAGGGAATTGAGCTTCTGGAGGCACAGCAGTAGGCTGTCGTAACCGTCGATGTTCGACTTGAAGCAAGTTTGGCTTCGCAGATTAAATCAGTAGGTAGTAAATAAACAACTGCTTTTTCATGTATCGTAGATGCATGAAAAGCAGTGAAAAGGTGCGCTTTGTGAGAAATACATTCCAAGGCGCACTTTTCTTACATTTGTACTTGACAGATTTGCTTCAGATGCGCGGCAGAAGGATGTCTTGCACGTCAAAATGCGAATTTCGAAGCAAATATGCCGAGATATTCTTGAATTGTGGAGTAAGGAAACAGGAAATGGCATTCAGTAAAGCACAGACACAGGCAATCATGCATAAAGATGGTCCCATGATGGTTCTGGCGGGACCGGGATCAGGGAAAACAACGGTGATCACCCATCGGGTCCAGTATCTGACGAAGGAGTACGGAATCGATCCGGGGGATATTCTTGTGATTACCTTTACCCGGGCAGCAGCCGAGGAGATGCGGGAGCGATATGAAGCATTGACCGGCGGCGGATCCAGAGTCACCTTCGGCACGTTTCATTCGATCTTTTTTAGGATCTTAAAGCTGGCATACCGATATACTGCTGACAATATTGTCCGGGAAGAGCAGCAGATGCAGTTTGTCCGGGAGCTGGCTCAGGCCGGAGGTCTGGAGCCGGAGGATGAAAATGAGTTTGCAGCCTCCATTTTAAGTGAGATAAGCTCTGTCAAGGGAGAGAGGATTGCACTGGAACATTACTATTCCAAAAACTGTCCGGATGCAGTTTTCCGTCAGCTCTATGCAGGCTATGAAGAGAAAATGAGCCGGGCCGGACTCATCGATTTCGATGACATGATGGTGCTGTGTCTGGAACTTTTTACGGAAAGAAAAGATATCCTGTCTGCCTGGCAGAGAAGGTATCGGTACATCCTGATCGATGAGTTTCAGGACATCAACCGGCTTCAATATGAGATCGTGCGGATGTTAGCCAAGCCGGAAGATAATCTTTTTATCGTGGGCGATGATGATCAGTCGATTTACCGGTTTCGTGGGGCCAAACCGGAGATTATGCTGGGGTTTGAGCGGGATTATCCGGGTGCCGGACGGATTCTTCTGGATGTGAATTACCGCAGTACCGAGGAGATCGTGGCACCGGCATTGCGGCTGATCGGAGAAAACCAGAAACGTTTTTCAAAGGCCATCCATACAACGGGACGGCATGGGAAGAACGTGATCACGAAGCTCTGGCAGGATCCGGGGGAAGAAAATCTGGCCATTGTCAGGGAGATACAGCTGTATCTGCAGTCGGGAGTGCGGCCGGGGGATATCGCAGTTTTATACCGGACCAATGCTGGTCCTCGTTTTCTGATGGAAAAGCTGATGGAATACAACCTTCCTTTCCGGACAAGGGATACGGTGCCGAACCTCTATGAACACTGGATTTCGCGAAATATCCTGACCTATATCCGGATCGCCATGGGAAGCCGGGCGCGGGAAGATATTTTGCAGGTCATCAACCGTCCGAAGCGGTATATCAGCCGGGATGCGATGCCGGATGAGACGGTTTCGTTCGAGAAGATGAAGGTATTCTATGCGGAGAAAGACTGGATTGCCGAGCGGATCGAGAGTCTGGAAGGGGATCTGCGGGCCATCGCCCGGATGTCACCTCTGGCAGCCGTCAATTATATCCGCCAGGGCATGGGATACGACGAATATCTGATCGAGTATGCGGCATTCCGGCGGATGCGGCCGGAGGAACTTTTAGAGACTGCCGACGAATTAAAAGAAAGTGCGGCGGGTTTCAAGACCTTTGACGAGTGGTTTACACACATCGACGCGTACAAGGAGGAACTGCTCCGGCAGGCGGCGCAGCGGCGGACGGAGACGGATGCGATCACACTCGCGACGATGCACAGCGCCAAGGGGCTGGAATTTCCCATTGTCTATATTCTCGATGCCAATGAGGGCATCACGCCGCACAGCCGCGCGATGCTGGATGAGGATATGGAGGAAGAACGACGTCTGTTCTATGTGGCAATGACGCGTGCAAAGACCCGGCTGCATGTGTATGCGGTGCGGGAGCGGTACCATAAAAAGGCGGAAGTATCGCGGTTTGTGTGGGAGTATCTGGGGCGGGAGTCGTAGAGAAGATATCGGGTGGACGCATTTATCATGAAGCATAACGTATGGAAAAAAGAAAATAGATAGGAGGTGTTTGTATGCCGATTTTGTTTGCAATTATATTTTTAGCAGTTGTTTTTAAGGGCGTTGGCTTGCTCTTGGGCATGTGTGGAAGACTACTTGGTGCTGTTCTGAGCCTGGCAGGATTTATCCTTTCATTGGCAGTAGGAACGCTGGTGTTTGGATTGTCGGCGGTATTTTCAGTGGTGCTGTTGGGAATTGCTGGAGTGTGGCTGGTGGCGAAACTTTTGCTGTAAACGTCGAATGATACAAGATATAAATGAAAAAGAGTGAAAATGAATCCGTTTTTGTACTATGTGTGGAGAAAAAATTCATGCATATGTGTAGAAGCGGATTTTTGCGATATTCTGGTGGAAGAGTTTTCGGAGTGGTATGAGGAAGTGAGGAGTTGTGCGGTGCCGAAAGAGTGAAAAGCAACAAATAAAATACATTAGAAATTAATTGAATTGACATTTTTTACAAATGCAGCTTGAAATATTGATATAGCATATGGTAACATTGAATATATAAAATATGAAAATATTGACGGAAGATTGTTGCTTTGATGGTTTTACAAAAATAAAAAGACTCTTTCGAGCCTTTTTATTGCCGCACAATGCGGGCATACAATTTCGGATAATCCTTATTTGCACTCACCATGTAAGTTTGTAAACTTATGGTAACATAAAGGATAAAAAAGATCAAGGGTATAGAGAAGGAAATAAAGTACATGAAAGAGAAAATGGAATACTATTTAGGTCTTGACATGGGAACCAATTCAGTCGGATGGGCTGTAACAGATAAAGAATATCGTTTGATGCGGGCGAAGGGAAAAGATTTGTGGGGAGTTCGTTTGTTCGAACGTGCTAATACAGCTGAAGAACGGCGGGCATATAGGATTAACCGAAGAAGACGTCAGCGGGAAGTAGCTAGAATTGGAATTTTAAAAGAATTATTTGCCGATGAAATTGCAAAAGTTGATGCTAATTTTTTTGCACGCCTGGACGACAGTAAATATTATCTTGATGATAGACAGGAAAATAATAAACAGAAGTATGCGATATTTGCTGATAAAGATTACACGGACAAAGAGTATTTTAGCCAATATCAGACAATTTTTCATCTGAGAAAAGAACTGATCATGTCAGATCAACCTCATGATGTTCGTCTTATTTATCTGGCGCTGTTAAATATGTTTAAACATAGAGGCCATTTTTTAAATAAAACGTTGGGAACCTCGGAATCATTAGAATCGTTTTTTGATATGTATCAAAGATTAGCTGTATGTGCGGATGGAGAGGGAATCAAACTTCCAGAAACGGTGGATTTAAAGAAATTAGAACAGATACTTGGAGCACGTGGATGCTCTAGAAAGGCAACATTGGAACATATATCTGAAATAATGGGGATTAATAAAAAGAATAAACCAGTTTATAGCCTCATGCAGATGATATGTGGACTTGATACTAAAATGATAGACCTTTTTGGGCAGAAGATTGATGAAGAACACAAAAAAATCTCTCTTTCATTTCGAACGTCCAATTATGAAGAAATGGCAGAGGAAGTCCGTAATATGATAGGGGATGATGCATTTGAACTTATATTGACAGCAAAAGAAATGCATGATTTTGGCTTGCTGGCGGAGATTATGAAAGGATATTCATATTTGTCAGAAGCGCGGGTGGCTGTCTATGAAGAGCATCGAAAGGATTTGGCTAAACTGAAAGCCGTCT
This sequence comes from Clostridium sp. AM28-20LB, assembly GCF_003480665.1. Lineage (NCBI taxonomy): Bacteria > Bacillati > Bacillota > Clostridia > Eubacteriales > Clostridiaceae > Clostridium > Clostridium sp. AM28-20LB. The sequence continues at coordinate 67,478 of NZ_QUJN01000007.1, forward strand.
TTAAACAATATGACCATAAGGCATATGATGAAATGTTTCGAATCATGAAGAATGGTACTTATAGTGCCTATGTTGGAAGTGTAAATAGTTTCGGTAAAATAGAGAGAAGGACAGTAAAAACTTCCAGAGAAGAATTGTTAAAAAATATAAAGAAAATTTTAACAGGGTTTCCAGAGGATGATGCTACAGTACAGGAATTTTTGGGTAAGATAGATTCGGATACACTTCTCCAAAAACAACTGACAGCTTCTAATGGAGTGATTCCAAATCAGGTACATGCAAAAGAAATGAAGGTCATTTTGAAAAATGCAGAAAAATACCTTCCATTTTTAAGTGAAAGAGATGAAACAGGATTAAGTGTATCAGAAAAAATAATAGCTCTGTTTACATTTACGATCCCGTACTATGTTGGTCCTCTTGGGCAGCAACATTTAGGAAAGGAATGTGCACATGGCTGGGTAGAGCGAAAAGAAAAAGGTACTGTGTATCCATGGAATTTTGAACAAAAGGTTGATTTAAAGGCAAGTGCAGAACATTTTATAGAAAGAATGGTAAAACATTGCACGTATTTATCTGATGAGCAGGCATTGCCAAAACAATCATTGTTGTATGAAAAATTTCAGGTATTGAATGAATTAAACAATTTAAAAATTAGAGGAGAAAAAATATCGGTAGAATTAAAACAGCAGATATATCAGGATGTCTTTGAACATACTGGGAAAAAAGTATCGATGAAGCAGTTGGAAAACTATCTGAAGTTGAACGGCCTGCTTGAAAAAGACGAAAAGGACGCAGTTACAGGAATAGATGGTGGTTTCCATAGTTATTTGTCCTCTTTAGGAAAATTTATAGGAATTTTGGGAGAAGAAGCCCATTATGGTAAAAACCAGAATATGATGGAAAAAATTATATTTTGGGGGACAGTATATGGACAGGATAAAAAATTCCTTCGCGAACGGTTAAGTGAAGTTTATGGAGATAGATTGTCAAAAGAGCAGATTCGTCGTATTACTGGTATGAAATTTGAAGGATGGGGACGACTTTCTAAAGAATTCCTGTTACTGGAGGGGGCTTCTAGAGAAGAAGGGGAGATTCGGACATTGATTCGTTCATTATGGGAGACAAATGAAAATTTGATGGGGCTTTTAAGTGAACGATATACATATAGCGAAGAAGTACGAGAAAAAACGCTTGAGTGTGAGAAGAGCCTTTCTGAATGGACGATTGAAGATTTGGAAGGAATGTATCTGTCAGCACCGGTTAAGCGCATGGTATGGCAGACTTTGTTAATTGTAAAAGAGCTTGAAAAGGTGCTGGGATGTGCTCCACGACGTATTTTTGTGGAGATGGCACGCGAAGATGCGGAGAAAGGAAGGAGAACAGAATCACGAAAGCAGAAATTGCAGAATCTTTATAAAGCAATTAAAAAAGAGGAGATAGACTGGAAAAAAGAGATTGATGAAAAAACAGAGCAGGCATTCCGCAGTAAAAAATTATATTTGTATTACCTGCAGAAGGGGCGCTGTATGTATACGGGCGAGTCTATTCGATTTGAAGATTTGATGAATGATAATTTATATGATATCGATCATATTTATCCGAGACATTTTGTGAAGGATGATAGTTTAGAGCAGAATCTGGTGCTGGTAAAGAAGGAAAAAAATGCACATAAAAGTGATGTATTTCCGATTGAGGTGGATATTCAGAAAAAGATGAGTCCGTTCTGGAAAGAACTGAAAGAAAGAGGTTTTATATCAGAAGAAAAGTATATGCGTTTAACGAGGAGGTATGGCTTTTCGGAAGAGGAAAAAGCAGGTTTTATCAATCGGCAATTGGTGGAAACAAGACAGGGAACAAAGAGTATTACAGAGATATTGGGACAAGCTTTTCCAGATGTGGATATCATATTTTCAAAAGCGTCGAATGTGTCGGAGTTCAGACATATATATGGATTGTATAAGGTTCGCAGTATAAATGATTTTCATCATGCACATGACGCATACTTAAATATAGTGGTTGGAAATACGTATCATGTGAAATTTACGAAAAATCCGTTGAATTTTATTCGGGAAGCAGAAAAGAATCCGCAGAATGCAGAAAATAAATACAATATGAACCGGATGTTCGATTGGACAGTAAAAAGAGGAAATGAAACGGCATGGATAGCAAGTTCCGATAAAGAAGCAGGTAGTATTAAAATTGTAAAGGCTATATTGGCAAAAAATACACCATTAGTTACTAAGAGGTGTGCGGAGGCACATGGAGGAATAACCAGGAAAGCAACTATCTGGAATAAAAACAAAGCTGCTGGCAGCGGATATATTCCGGTTAAGATGAATGATGCAAGACTTTTGGATGTTACAAAATATGGCGGTTTGACATCTGTATCAGCTTCGGGGTACACTTTGCTGGAATATGATGTAAAAGGTAAAAAAATAAGAAGTCTTGAGGCGATTCCAATTTACTTGGGACGAGTGTCTGAATTGACAAATGAGGCGATTTTGAAATATTTTGAAAAGGTGCTGATAGAGGAAAATAAGGGAAAAGAAATAATAGAACTTCGCATTTGTAAGAAGTTTATTCCGAGAGAGTCGTTAGTGCGATATAATGGGTATTACTATTATCTCGGAGGAAAATCAGTGGAACAGATTGTATTGAAAAATGCGACACAGATGGCATATTCAGAAGAAGAAACATGTTATATAAAAAAGATAGAAAAAGCTATAGAAAAAACATATTATGAAGAAGTGGACAAAAATAAAAATGTGATTTTGACAAAAACTAGAAACAATGCAATGTATGATAAATTTATTATAAAATATCAGAATTCAATTTATCAGAATCAAAGTGGTGCAATGAAAAATTCTATTATTGGAAAAAGAAATGAATTTTTAACATTATCATTGGAAAAGCAGTGTAGAATATTGAAGGCACTAGTAGAATATTTTAGGACAGGAGATATTATTGATTTGAGAGAATTAGGAGGTAGTTCACAGGCAGGAAAAGTGGCTATGAACAAGAAAATTATGGGAGCAAGTGAATTAGTGCTAATAAGTCAATCTCCAACAGGTTTATTCCAACAAGAGATTGATTTACTAAAAATATGAGTTGGCGTACTGTTGTAATATCATCCAATGCCAAGCTGGATTACCAGCTTGGCTACATGGTAGTACGAAAGGATGTTACAACAAAAATTCATTTGGGAGAAATTGGAATGCTGATGGTTGAGTCAACATCTGTATCGATTACAGCAGCGTTATTATCCGAATTGGTAAAGCATAAAATTAAAGTGATATTTTGTGATGAAAAACGGAATCCAATTTCAGAGTTAATTCCTTATTATGGGGCACATAATTCTAGTGCAAAGATAAAGAAGCAGATGAGTTGGACGGATGAAAGGAAAACCACTATATGGACTGAAATTGTATATGAAAAGATACATAAGCAGGCAGAATTTTTACAGGAGTTAAGGCGGAAAGAAAGTGAGCTGCTTTATAGTTATCTGAATGAGATAACATTTGGTGATACAACAAATAGAGAGGGTCATGCTGCAAAAGTATATTTTAATGCTGTTTTCGGAAAAAATTTTACCAGAACGGCAGAAAACAATATCAATGCAGCATTGAATTATGGATATAGTATTATTCTATCCCTGTTTAATCGGGAAATTGTGTCAAATGGGTATTTGACACAATTAGGTTTATTTCATGATAATATGTTCAATCCGTTTAATCTGGCTTCTGACTTAATGGAGCCGTTTCGAATTTTGATTGACCGGAAAGTATATCGAATGAAATTAGACGTATTTGAACATGAACAGAAGATGGAATTAGTGAATATCTGTAATCAGGAAGTTGTTATTAATAAAAAAAGAGAATTAGTTAGCCAAGCGGTTAAAATATATTGCCGCAGTATATTTGATGCATTAGAGGAACAAGATGTTTCTTTGATTCGGTTTTATACAAATGAGTTATAGGTATATGAGAATTTTAGTGATGTTTGATCTTCCGGTTATTACAGATACAGATCGAAGAGAATATCGGAAATTTCGGAAATTTTTGATTTTAAATGGATTCCTCATGCTTCAGGAATCTGTATACTGTAAAATTGCACAGAATTCAGTGGTTGCAGATGGCATTGTAGAAAATATAAAGAAAAACAAACCACAAGCTGGATTGGTTCAAATGTTGAAAGTGACAGAAAAGCAATATTCCAAAATGGAGTATATCGTAGGTGAATCGAAATCAGAAGTATTAGATGGTGATGAAAGGCTGATAATTTTATGAAGTTAGTTCATGCGCCGTATCAGTTGAAAATTGATTTTCATGAAAATAAAGTACAGGTATTGGTTCTGGAGCGTGCAGAAACATTTGCGGAACTGGTGGGGGAATTGTTTGCTCAGATTTCTGGGGAAGAAGGGCAGTTTCTACTAGCAGATCAAAAGGAAATGAATTTAGATAAGTGTACAGAAATTGTAGTAAATCCATTTTCATTTGAGATAAATAATCGGAAAAATTTAAATAAACTTTATCAGGAAATGCATATGATTTCACAGGAAGAATACTTTCTTTCAAAGAGTATGCTGAATACGGAAACAGTGCGTTATTTGAATGATATTAGTCAAAAGTTGCCGTATGCAATTCAATTTGTAACAGATTTGAACGAGGTGGAATTATTTAAAATATATGATGTTAAATTGGAAGATAAGTTCAGTTCATTGTTGGAAAAATTGACAGAGTATTTGAAAATATTGGCGCTTTTGAGGAATATTAGACTGGTTGTATTGGTTAATCTAAAAGATTATTTGAGCAGTACCCAGGTGAAGGAACTGTATAAAACAGTATTTTATTATAAAATAAATGTTTTGTTAGTAGAATCTTCACAAAAAGAACGGTTGAACTGTGAAGATTATCATATATTGGATGAGCAGGATTGCCTGATTGAGTTTTAAGTGGTAAAATATACAACGTGGTATTAGAAATATAGGCTTACAGCATATGTCAGTATGTAAAAGTTCGGTGAGAACCGTAAAATTTTTAAATTTGAGGTTTGAGAACCATGTAAGTTTGTAAGGATCTAAAACCTGCCGAATCAAACAGTCCTCCTACAAGTGGTTTGAGAACCATGTAAGTTTGTAAGGATCTAAAACCCATAGGGGGATTAATATGTCACCCAGCACGTTTGAGAACCATGTAAGTTTGTAAGGATCTAAAACATGCTTTTGCTGAATAAACCTGTCCTTGCAGTTTGAGAACCATGTAAGTTTGTAAGGATCTAAAACAGCGTCCTGCCGCTCTCTCCGTTCCAGCAGGTTTGAGAACCATGTAAGTTTGTAAGGATCTAAAACTCGTTCGGAATAAAAAAGGTAAGACGGTAGTTTGAGAACCATGTAAGTTTGTAAGGATCTAAAACTGTCGATTGCAGAGTATAGCAAAGTATAGGTTTGAGAACCATGTAAGTTTGTAAGGATCTAAAACTAACTCTTTTTCGTCACTTTCCCGCCACTTGTTTGAGAACCATGTAAGTTTGTAAGGATCTAAAACTGATTTTACTTGCCATGTAGATGTAAATTGTTTGAGAACCATGTAAGTTTGTAAGGATCTAAAACTTCTTTTACTACTAAAACATCATTAGCTAGTTTGAGAACCATGTAAGTTTGTAAGGATCTAAAACCAAAATACACAAGATAATAATACACAGCACGTTTGAGAACCATGTAAGTTTGTAAGGATCTAAAACGAGGAATTCGACGAAGGCGTCATGTATCGTGTTTGAGAACCATGTAAGTTTGTAAGGATCTAAAACTTAAAAACGGCGGCTACGCCACCGACGTAAGTTTGAGAACCATGTAAGTTTGTAAGGATCTAAAACATTTTCTACAATAGCTCTACAAGTAAGAAGTTTGAGAACCATGTAAGTTTGTAAGGATCTAAAACTTTTAGCACTTAGCCAATCACGCAACATAAGTTTGAGAACCATGTAAGTTTGTAAGGATCTAAAACTTTGCTGGGATTGTTACAAAGGTTTGGGGTGTTTGAGAACCATGTAAGTTTGTAAGGATCTAAAACGATAAAGTTAGGAAAATACGCAGAATCTTTGTTTGAGAACCATGTAAGTTTGTAAGGATCTAAAACGAGCACTCCTAGACAGTCCTACAGCCTTTGGTTTGAGAACCATGTAAGTTTGTAAGGATCTAAAACATCAATGATGAATCATTACCAGATACCAGAGTTTGAGAACCATGTAAGTTTGTAAGGATCTAAAACTATGGAATGTTTAGCGTTTATCGTTGGATTGTTTGAGAACCATGTAAGTTCGTGAAAATCGAAAGCATTTTTAAGAATATAGTAGAGATTCTAAGTCATAAAAAAGATATGTGCAATGTCCAATCATAGGGCGATTAAATGCCTGAAAAATGATAGTATCATTCTCCTTATGAGGATAAATCCAGGAGGAAAACAATGCCATTAGCCAACCAAAAATCTTATACCATAGAAGATATATACAATCTTCCCGAAGGCGCACGCGCCGAATTAATTGATGGTTCTCTTTATATGAGGGCGTCGCCCAGCCGGGTGCATCAGGAGATAGTGGGAGAACTGTTTGGGGTTATAAGGGATTATATCAAGAAGGAAAATGGTTCCTGCAAAACTTATGTGGCGCCGTTTGCTGTCTTTTTAAATCAGGATGATCGAACCTATGTGGAACCGGATATCAGTGTGATATGTGATTCGTCCAAGTTAAATGATAGGGGGTGTCTGGGAGCACCTGATTGGATTATTGAAGTGGTTACACCGGGAAGTCAGCGAATCGATTATATGATTAAGCTGTTTAAATACAGGGCGGCAGGTGTAAAGGAGTATTGGATTGTAGATAAAAGTAAAAACCGGATTATGGTATATAATTTCGAACAGAATGACATGGGTGAATATACGTTTTCCGATATTGTGTCAGCGTGCATTTATGAAAATTTAAAGATTGATTTCTCTGTAATCGATGAGAGTTAACAAGAATAGAATAAATGGTAGATTTTAAAGAATAAGAATGGGCTTGTCACATTAGCAAATATATTTTGCTAAGTGAAAGCCCATTCTTTTTGAAAAGGCGTAAAGTTCTTCCCCCCTCTGTTTCGCGTTTCATATCCGATATATTTACAATTCCCATCCAACTGACTATAATAAAGAATGCCCGTTTGTCTGCAAAGGCGCGGAACCATATCCATCTGCATCAGGGCGATATGACAGAAAAATGAACTTAAAAGAATGGAAGAAAGAACAATGGATGTAATTGAAAAATTTGGAAATAGGGTGAGCAGCCAGGCGCTTAAGGATCCGGAAAAAGCGCGTCGGCTGCTTCTTGCGGGATACCGCCTGCAGGAAAAGAAGCTTCAGTTTTTGCCGGATCGGGGACTGCCGTCGTCGGGACAGTATGTGGCGCGGGTGGTTATGAAAAATATCATTCAGTCGCTGTCGGAACCGGAGAATGCGGCGATGGTCAGCATATTTGTGCCGGGAGAGCTGGTGATGGCGGCAGGGCTGACGCCGTACTCAGTGGAGGCGATGTCCTGTTTTATGGCGGGAACGAAGTGTGAGCAGACGTTTCTTCGGAAAACGGAGGAAGAAGGATTTCCGGAGACGATGTGTTCGTACCACAGGGTGTTTCTGGGGGCGGCGCTGACGGGGATTCTGCCAAAACCGAACTGCATGATTTATACGAACCTTGCGTGTGATGGAAATATGATGACGTTTCCGTATTTAAAGGATAAATTTGAATGTCCAGGCTTTTATATTGATGTTCCGTATGAGAAAAACCGGGAATCGGTTCTGTATGTGGCGGATCAGCTGCGGAAATTGAAACGGTTTCTGGAGGAGACGACGGACAGACGGATTTCGGAGGAAACAGTGCGGAGTGCGGTAGATAACAGCCGGAAAGCGGCGGCGAATTATAAAAAACAGCTTGCCCTGCGGTGTGCGCATGACCCGGTGACCTCTCTGACGAATGAATTGTATGCGCTTTTTATGTGCCATCTGATGGCTGGCTCAGAGACGGCGGTTACCTATACGGAAAAACTTCTGCGCGATGTGCGGATGTCACCGAGGGGAGATGGTCTTTCGGTAATCTGGATGCACATCATGCCATTTTTACAGGAGCCGGTTAAGGATATTTTTAATTATAGTAAGAAAATGCACATCCGCGCTTGTGATTTCATCGCAGATGGTTTTCAGGAGATGCATGCGGAAGACCCGTATGAGGCGATGGCAGAGAAAATGGTCTATTGCATTTACAATGGCAGTGTGAAACAGAGAGTTGAGGAAGCGGAACGGCTTGCCAGGATCACGGAAGCGGATGGTGCTGTTTTATTTGCCCACTGGGGCTGTAAGGGAACGATCGGTGCATCCAGCCTGATTAAGCAGTCCTTAGAAAAGACAGGACTTCCGACGATGATTCTCGACGGTGACGGCTGCAACCCTGCCAATACAAGCGACGGTCAGGTATCGACGCGGCTTCAGGCGTTTGTGGAAATGCTGGAAAAGGGCAAGGAGGAGAAACACGCATGATTTATTACGTCTGTAAGTACACCCCGATTGAGCTGTTCCGGGGGTTTGGAGAAGAATGTTATGTTTTGGAGGAAATGCCGGAAAATTTCGAACAGTCGGATCAGATTGCACATGCAAATCTGTGCGGCTTTGGAAAATCGGTCATTCAGGCAGTGCTGGAAGGAAAGGTTGAACAGCTGGTGCTGGTAAACTGCTGCGATTCGATGCGGCGCGTTTACGATATCGTGGAGAGCACGGGAAAATGTAAGTTTTTATATATGCTGGATCTGCCGCATGATGATAATGAATGTGAAAAAGTGAAATTTGCGGGCACGATCCGGAAGCTTAAAAAGGCATATGAGGCATATTCCGGGAAAGTGTTTGATAAACGCGCTTTTATCAAGTCCTTTATTACGCCGGAAATGAACACGGAGCCGTACATTGGTGTGCTGGGCGTGCGGGTCAGCGGCATTCTGGAGGATATGATCCGGGACAATATCCAGATGGATGTGGAAAATCTGACCTGTACGGGTGGTCGGAAACTGTCGGTCGTACAGGATGAAATGTGGAATATGGAGGAAGAGGAGCTGTTTCTTTCTTACGCGGACGTCCTGCTGGGACAGATGCCGTGTTTCCGCATGAACCGTTCGATCCGCAGAAACCGTCTGTATCTGGATCCGAATTTAAAAGGAATTATTTATCACACGATCAAGTTCTGTGATTATTATGGATTTGAGTATGCGAGTATCAAGCGGGATATCAAGGTTCCGCTCCTTAAGATTGAGACTGATTTTACGAGCCAGAGCGCGGGGCAGCTTTTGACGCGCATTCAGGCATTTGAGGAGACGATCGAGGGATCAGAGGATATGGATCCGGGAAAAGGTATCAGTGAGGAGGCAAGAAAGAAGATGGAGTCGGGCATTTTTTATGTAGCGGGAATCGACAGCGGTTCGACAAGTACGGATGTGGTCATACTGGATCAGGATGGAAAAATTAAATCGACGATGATTATTCCGACCGGCGGCGGTGCGATGATGAGCGCCGAGAAGAGTCTGGATCTGGCGATTGAGAAAGCGGGAATTAAGAAAGAGGAGATCGTGCGGATCGATACGACCGGATATGGACGATCCTACATTGACAGCGGGGATGACAGCATCACGGAGATTACCTGTCATGCCAAGGGCGCAAATTATCTGAATCCGAATGTCCGCACTATCATCGACATTGGCGGGCAGGATATCAAGGCGATCAGCATCGACGGACAGGGAGCCGTGAAAAATTTCCTGATGAATGACAAATGTGCCGCCGGAACGGGACGTTTTCTGGAAATGATGGCGAAAACGCTGGGACTTTCCCTGGAGGAAATGAGTGTGAAAGGGCTGGAATGGAAGCATAATATCGTGATTTCCAGCATGTGTACGGTGTTTGCAGAGTCGGAGGTCGTGTCGCTGGTGGCACAGAATAAGGATGTGGCAGATATTATCCACGGTTTAAATGTGTCAGTTGCCTCAAAAGTCGGCGCGTTGGCAGCCCGCCTTGGAAAGGATCATCCAGGCGAATATATGATGACCGGCGGTGTGGCGAAGAACCAGGGTATCATCCAGGCATTGGAAGAGAAGCTTGGTGCTAAACTTTATATCTGTGATGAGGCGCAGCTCTGCGGTGCGCTGGGAGCGGCGCTATTTGCTTATGAGAAATGTAAAGGCAGTGCGGAGGAAACGCGATGAAGCGGCAGGGTTAAAACACTTGTATCGATATTTTCGTCAGATATTCACTGGGAGAGGCTGTGGCCAATTCGTCGATCACAGCCTCTTTATAAGAGTATTTGCCGGTTTTAAACTTGTGTTCATCGGTCCAATCAAAGAGTTTTTCGTAGGTGGCTTTCGAGTCATAGTAATTTCCCATTAAGTAAGCAACCACGTAGGTTCCGGCCGGTTTTAAGTGATAGGGGTGATTTTTCGGTTTTGTTATAACTTTTGTGAAAAAATAAGCATAGGTATCCAGATGATTTTTTCGTAAATCTGCCACATCAAGCATGGCACCATAAGGATGACCGGCATTTAGAGCGTGGGCATTGCAGTAACCGATGTGGCGGCAAAGAGCCTGGATGATTTTCTGATGGTCATCTGTATGAATCGGATCGCTTAGAATCAGATATTCTTCCGGTGTCGTCTCGAGAAAAATACGACCATTTTTATTTTCTGTATGGAAGAATAATTCATCTTCTGTGTATTCTGCCTGTTTCTGATTCAGTGATTCCTGGAGTGATACCAGGGATAATTTTATATGATTGGACTGTAAAGTGAATAAAAATCCAAGAATGCATCTACATTCTGAAATCAGAAATCAAATTAAAACATTATAATCTTCGATGCCTCGTTGGGAAGCCAACGGGGTATTTTTTTACCCAATCAGGCTGTATAGGACACCTCATTTTTGATGTCTTTGGACGGTGCGGGAAGCATTACTGATTGGAATCCTTATATCTATGATATAGCTTTTTGCAATACAAAAAGACTTTACATATGGCTATAAAAATCAACTGTATTCCAAGCGGAACCTTCCCCCATTTTCTGGAACACGAAAAAGAAGAAACGCTTTCGGTCTATCTGGAGGCCGTCAAATGGGCGCTTCTGGAAGAATGAATATGTCCGAAAAAATGTTGGAATTATAATAATATTAATCGAAAAAATGTGATTTATAATAAAATAATGTCCGCAAAAATGCTGTTTAGCAATGGAAATATGCCCTGAAAAGTGTTAAGATAGAATACAGATGCTTTTGGATGTATATGTTGCGCAGGAGGTTTCTTAATGGAAAGAGAGCTGTTTACGAAACTGGAACGATGGATGAATAAAAAGAACAGAAAGCCGCTGATCATACAAGGAGCGCGCCAGGTCGGAAAAACCTGGATTATGAAGGAATTTGGAGCCAGGTTCTATGAAAATACAGTCTATATCAATTTTGATAATAATAAAGCAATGAAGGATGTATTTGACCTAGACTTTGACTTAAAGCGGATCCTTTCTGCAATCAAAATTGAGTACGGAAAGAGTTTTCAGGCTGAAAATACATTGATTATTTTTGATGAGATCCAGGAAGCACCAAAGGCGCTGGCATCTTTAAAATATTTCTATGAGAATGCACCGCAGTATTCTATCATTGCAGCTGGTTCCCTGCTCGGTGTTGCATTACATCAGGGAACATCCTTTCCTGTTGGGAAAGTTGATTTTTTAAAATTATGCCCTATGAGCTTCAATGAATTCATTTTGGCAGTTGGTGAAAAGGGGTTGCATGAAGCGTTGAGGTCCCAAGATTATGAACTGATCAATGCATATGCCGGGAAATATACGGATTTGTTAAAAAAGTATTATTATGTGGGCGGAATGCCAGAAGTAGTCCAGACATATATTGATTCCGATGATCTATTTGAGGTACGTGAGATCCAAAACAATCTTCTGCAGTACTATGAAGAGGATTTTAGCAAACATGCGCCAAAGGAAGTTGTTCCGCGCATCATGATGGTCTGGAATTCGATTCCTTCCCAATTGGCTAAGGAAAATCGTAAGTTTATGTATGGAGCACTACGAGAGGGTGCACGGGCAAAAGATTTTGAACTTGCAATTCAGTGGTTGGAAGATGCAGGGTTAATCCTGAAAAGCTATAGAGTATCAAAGCCAGATATTCCACTGATTGCGTACATGGAAATGAACAGTTTTAAAATGTTCATGTTCGATGTGGGATTGTTAACAGCAAAGGCCGGACTATCAGCAAGACTTCTATTGGAGGGAAGCCGGATCTTTGAAGAATTCAAGGGGGCACTTACGGAACAGTATGTTGCACAGGAGTTGCACGCTGCAGGATATCCGCTTTATTATTTTGCAACAGCACGATCAACTGGAGAGATAGATTTTATGTTGCAGGGAGATTTAGACTGCGTTCCGATTGAGGTGAAGGCAGAACAGAATCTCCGTGCCAGGAGTTTGAGGGCATTTTGCGATAAATATAAGCCGGGCATGGCGATTCGTAGCAGTATGTCAAATTATAAGCAGGAAGACTGGCTGACAAATGTTCCGTTATATATGCTTGCGGAATATTTGAAAAGAACAATATATGTGGTAAGCTGATAACAATTTACCTCAAAACCAACGGGGTATTTTTTGTTCTGAATCAGACAATACAGAAGTTCGCGCTAAGCGAACTAATGAAATGGAGGTTCTGGGTCCCCTCACGGCAATGTAGTATGTGCATTAGCTGCCGGAATCGGTGACTATGTGCGATGTACTCTCTTGGAATATAGCTATCACGATGGCCAGTTTTGGATTTTTACAGAAGGCGGCGAGAAGTTCATAGGACTTGAGAGGAATAAAAATGTCAGTCTTGCTGTCTTTGAAAAGCCCCCGGACTTTGGTGCGCTGAAAAGCGTACTGGTCATGGGAACGGCAAAGCTCATCGAGCCGATGTTATTTGAGATTCCTGAATTTGATGAATATTCGGAAAACTTGATAAAAAGTTCGATGATAGGAGTTCGAAAAATTTCTTTCGGGAAAGAATCTGTTGCGGAAACGCGGGAAATACCGTATAATAATGCGGTCTGATCTGCACATATGCAACAGATTTGTCCGTAAAAAAATGAAAAATCAGAATTGTGCGTATTTCAGAAACAATTTTTTGCTGTAAGAGTGAAAAAAGTTATGTAAACTGTCTGCAAAAAAATACTTGACAAGAATTTGTATTTTTACGTTTACGGAGAAGAACAAAAAAAGAACTAAAAAACAGCGATGAACACATCGCAAAAAATGAGAAATGTAGGTAAAAATAATTTTATGAGAAAATTAGCATTAAGTGATGAAATCCTTCTCAAGATCTCCCAGCCGGCGCGTTATATTGGCGGTGAGGTGAATATGGTGAAGAAGGATCCGTCGAAGGTAGCAGTCCGGTTTGCCATGTGCTTTCCGGATGTGTATGAGATCGGTATGTCCCATCTGGGCATCCAGATTCTTTATGATATGTTCAATCGCCGGGATGACGTTTACTGTGAGCGCGTTTATTCCCCGTGGATGGACTTAGATCCGATCATGCGGGAGCAGAAGATCCCGCTGTTTGCTGTTGAAAGCCAGGATCCGATCAAAAAATTTGACTTCCTTGGAATTACAATCCAGTACGAAATGTGCTACACCAATATTTTGCAGGTGCTGGAATTATCACAGATTCCGCTCCATGCAGAAGATCGCACTGAGGAGGATCCGATCGTTATCGGCGGCGGTCCGTGTACTTACAATCCGGAGCCGATCGCGCCGTTTTTTGATCTCTTCTATATGGGCGAGGGCGAGGTGGTTTATTTTGACCTGATCGACCGTTACAAGGAGATCAAGGCGCGCGGCGGCAGCCGGAAGGAATTTCTGGAGCAGGCGGCGCAGATTCCGGGTATCTATGTGCCGGGATTTTATGATGTGACGTACAAAGAGGATGGCACGATCGAGGCGATGACGCCGAACAACCCGCACGCGCCGCAGACCGTTTCCAAGCAGCTTGTCATGGATATGAGCGATACCTGGTATCCGGAGAAGCCGGTGGTTCCGTATCTGCGCGCGACGCAGGACCGTGTGGTTCTCGAGATCATGCGCGGCTGTATCCGTGGATGCCGTTTCTGCCAGGCGGGCATGGTATATCGCCCGGTGCGCGAGCGCAGCCTGGAGGAACTGAAACGTCTGGCGCGGACGATGCTAAAGAGCACCGGACATGAGGAAATTTCGCTGAGTTCGCTGAGCTCCAGTGATTACACGAAGCTGGAGGGAATCGTCAATTTTCTGATCGACGAGTTTGACGGAAAGGGCGTCAATGTGTCTCTGCCGTCCCTGCGTATTGACGCATTTTCCCTCGATGTCATGAGCAAGGTGCAGGACGTGAAGAAGAGCAGCTTGACCTTTGCACCGGAGGCGGGATCCCAGCGTCTGCGTAACGTTATCAACAAGGGTCTGACCGAGGAAAACATTTTAAATGGTTCTGCCGAGGCGTTCAAGGGCGGCTGGAACCGCGTAAAGCTCTACTTCATGCTGGGACTTCCGACTGAGACCGTGGAAGATATGCAGGGCATTGCCGAGCTTTCGGAGAAGGTGGCGGAAGTGTACTATGACACGGTTCCGAAGGAGCAGCGCCACGGCAAGGTGCAGGTAACCGCCAGCACCTCGTTCTTTGTGCCGAAGCCATTTACCCCGTTCCAGTGGGCGCCGATGTGCACGAAAGAGCAGTTCTTGGAGCGCGCGAGCATCGTCAACCACCGCATGAAAGAGATGTTAAATAAGAAGAGTCTGCGCTATAACTGGCATGAGGCGGATGTGACCGTGCTGGAAGGTGTTCTGGCGCGCGGCGACCGCCGGGTGGCAGCTGTGATCGAAGAGGCGTACCGTCAGGGTGCAATCTACGATTCCTGGTCAGAGTATTTCAACAATGATATCTGGATGAAGGCGTTTGAGACCTGCGGCGTGGACATTGATTTCTATACGACGCGTGAGCGAAGCCTTGATGAAGTGTTCCCGTGGGATTTTATCGACGCGGGTGTGACGAAGGATTTCTTGAAACGCGAGTGGGCGAACGCACAGGCGGAAACGGTAACGCCGAACTGCCGGATGCGCTGTTCGGGATGTGGTGTCCGTAAGTACGGCGGCGGAGTCTGTTTCGAAGAACGGGCATGAGGAAGGAGCGGTCATGAAGATACGAATTAAATTTCAAAAACAGGGAACGGTGCGTTTTATCGGTCATCTGGACGTGATGCGTTACTTCCAGAAGGTGATGCGCCGGGCGGAAGTGGATATCCGTTATAGCGAAGGATTCAGCCCGCACCAGATCATGTCGTTTGCGTCTCCGCTCAGCGTGGGGCTTATCAGCCATGCGGAGTATGTGGATATTGATGTCAATTCCAGCGGAAATTCGACCGGGATGGTGCGCCGCTTAAATGAGGTCAGCGCCGAGGGGCTGGAGGTGCTCAGCTACCGCGAGCTTCCGGAGACGGCAAAGAATGCGATGTCGCTGGTGGCAGCTGCTGATTACACATTCTGGTTTAAAGAGGGATTTGCACCGGAGGACGGCAGCAGTGTAGAAGAATTTTTCGGGAAATTCCTGACATTCTGCAAAAACGAGACAATTCCGTTTGTGAAGCAGACGAAAAAGGGCGAGAGAACCGTGGATCTGCGTCCGCTGATCTGTGAGGCGCGAATCGCAGAGCGGAAAGAGTATGTTCCGGCGATGGTCGCAGACTGGTATCCGGATCTGGAAAATGAGACGGTTGAGGAGGAAAAACAGGCGGAAGGAATCTGTGTCTTCCTGCGTCTCTTATCGGGCAGTGCGGCAAACGGAAAGCCGGAGCAGGTATTGCAGGCATTCTATGAGAGCCTGGGGCTGACCTACCGCCCGTTTGCCATTCAGGTCGAGCGCGAGGAGCTGTATGCGGACGAGGGCGCCGAGGGCGCACCGGAATATGTGCCGCTTGAGGCGTATGGAAGCGAGATCGTGTAAATGCTTCAATGTTCATTAAAAGATGAAATGCGAAGCGCCAGCAAAATCCGGCTGCAGGTAGCGCGAAGTGTGAACGGCAGCAAAAAATGAGAGGAGACGAAGAGTTTGGATCAGTTAATAGTGACAAAATGGAAGGATCGAAGCCTGACGGCGCTCCTCTCGGACGGGCACTGCCGGTCGCTGACGCTGGAATCTGGCGATGAAAGCCTGCTGGGGAATATTTACATCGGCAAGGTAAAAAATGTGGTAAAAAACATCAACGCCGCGTTTATTGACCTCGGCGGTGGAAAAACCGGATATTTCAGCCTGGCGGAAAACCTGGTTCCGCTTTATACAGACGAGCTGAACCAGCTATGTTCATTCGGATATTCTGGAAATTCTGAGAAGAAAGTAAGTCCACGGAAACTAAAAGCTGGAGACGAGCTTCTCGTCCAGGTGTCCCGCGACGCCCTGAAAACCAAGGATCCGTCCGTGACCTGCTGTCTGAATTTTCCGGGTACCTATATGGTTCTGACGGTTGGAAAACCGCAGATCGGATTTTCGGCAAAAATCAAGGATAATGCCTGGAAAGAGAAGGTGCGGGAGGAACTTCTGACACATAAGGATGAGCGTTTTGGACTGATTGTCCGGACGAACGGGGCGTCGGCTTCCATCGAAACACTCTGTGCCGAGACGGAGAAGCTGAAACAGCAGATGGAAGAACTTTTTGCCCGGGCAGCCTGCCGCACCTGTTACAGCCTTTTAGAGCAGGGTACGCCGCCCTATATCCAGAGTCTTAGGGATGCGAAGAAAGGAACCCTTTCGGAGATCATCACAGATGTGCCGGAGTATGCGAAGAAGATTGAGGCATGGCTGGAGGAAGAGAAGGAAGAGGACAAGGAACAAAAAGAAAATCAGACCCAGGCAGATAAAAATGAAAGCATAAAACAGGCGGTTCCGAAATTGTCCCTATATATAGATGAGAACCTTCCATTAATGAAGCTGTACCGCCTGGAATCGGTGCTTAAAAGTGCGTCGGATCGCCGTGTCTGGATGAAATCCGGTGGATATCTTGTGATTGAACCTACGGAAGCGTTGACAGTTATCGATGTCAATACGGGGAAATACACCGGCAAGAAGACACCGGCGGAGACCATTCTTAAGATTAATCTGGAGGCGGCGCATGAGGTGGCGCGCCAGCTTTCCCTGCGGAATCTTTCCGGTATTATTATTGTGGATTTTATCGATATGGAATCGAAAGAAGATCAGGAGACGCTGATGCGGACGCTCGGGGAAGAGCTTTCCCGTGACCCGGTCAAAACGATCCTGGTGGATATGACGCGGCTTGGGCTGGTGGAGATCACCCGCAAAAAGGTGCGCCGTCCGCTTCATGAGATTTTGTAGCGGTTGAATCATAGAATGAAAAACACAAGGAGAAGAAAAGATGTTTGAAAAAGTATTTAAGCTATCCGAGCATCAGACGACCGTAAAGACGGAAGTCATGGCTGGAATTACGACCTTTATGACGATGGCGTACATTCTGGCAGTTAATCCGAGCATCCTCGGATCGACCGGCATGGACCCGACTGCGGTGCTTCTGGCTACGGCTCTGGCATCATTCATCGGTACTGCCTGCATGGCATTTATGGCGAACCTGCCGTTCGTTCTGTCCGCAGGCATGGGGCTCAACGCGTATATGGCGTATACGGTGTGCGCGGGCTATGGCTATAGCTGGCATGTTGCACTGCTGGCTGTATTTGCAGAGGGTCTGATCTTCATCGTGCTGTCTCTGACAAACGTGCGCGAAGCGATCTTCAATGCGATTCCGTTGACTTTAAAGCGCGGTGTGTCCGTCGGTATCGGTCTGTTCATCGCATTTATCGGTCTTCAGAATGCGGGACTTTCAGTAGACTCTTCCACACTGGTAACGATCATCAGCTTCCCGGAAAATTTCCATACCGCAGGTATCTGCGCGCTGCTGGCGCTGATCGGTCTGTTTATCATGGCGGTTTTATACACCTACCGTGTAAAGGGCGCGATTCTGTACGGCATTCTGGGAACCTGGATTCTCGGTATGCTGTGCCAGGTAACCGGCATTTACACACCGGACGTAGAGAATGGTTTCTACACCCTGTTCCCAACCCTGGGAATCACCGATTTCTCCAAACTGGGAGAGACATTTGGTAAATGCTTTACCGTTGACTTCGATGCAGTTGGAATTATCAATTTTATCGTAGTTATTTTCTCATTCCTGTTTGTAGATATTTTTGATACACTTGGTACATTAATTGGTGTAGCAACCAAGGCAGACATGCTGGACGAGGAAGGCCGTCTTCCGGGTATCCGTCCGGCGCTGATGGCAGATGCGATCGCAACTTCCTTTGGTGCGGTATTAGGTACTTCCACAACGACTACCTTCGTTGAGTCTGCATCGGGTGTTGCAGTCGGAGGACGTACCGGTCTGACTGCCCTGGTATCGGCACTCCTGTTCCTGCTTTCCACCCTGTTTGCACCGATTTTTACGGCGATCCCGTCCTTTGCGACGGCTCCGGCATTAATCATGGTTGGCTTCCTGATGGTGGGAACTGTAACCGAAATTCGTTTCGATGAGGACAATATCACCGAGGCAATCCCGGCATATCTGGCAATCATTGCCATGCCGTTGTTCTACAGCATTTCCGAGGGTATTTCCATGGGAATTATCTCTTATGTGCTTTTGAATGTGGCAGCAGGAAAAGCAAAGAAGATCACTCCGCTTATGTATGTGCTGGCGGTACTCTTCGTTCTCAAATACATTTTCCTGTAACAACTTGTAATAATTTAACCCCTGAAAACTTGACGAAAACAGGTTTTCATAATAAAATAGTCTATATCAAAAAAAGTTTTTAAAATTTTTTTGATTAACGTGCAATAAAATGCGTATGCAGCGCATTAACTTATTGAACGGATGAAAATCATTCCCGCGCGGAAGAACGCGGACAGAGACGAACAAAAACAAATCAAGTTACTCGAAATTCCTTGATGCATTACACTCCGTTACGAACTGTCCAAGATTTTCTGCTGGGATCTTTTCGGTATCGGTTGACAACCAGCAACCGATATTGGGTAAAAAGCGCCGGACCTGCTTGCAGTGCCGGCGCTTTTTACTGTACAAAAAAGGGGTAATTTTTATCAGGAATATCTCATTGACATTTTGGCGGGCAGACGGTATAAAGGACAGAGGAGGTGGGGTACATATGAAGATAGAAAATGATTTGGGGAGGGACGATATCTGTCAGCTGGTGCTCCGCCTGGCGATTCCTTCGATGCTGGCGCAGTTTATCAATGTGCTCTACAGCGTGGTCGATCGAATCTATATTGGAAATATCCCGGTGATCGGGGAGACGGCGCTTGCGGGCGTCGGCGTCAGCGGACCGATTGTGACGCTGATCTCCGCGTTTGCCTATCTGGTCGGTCTGGGCGGCTCGCCGCTCATGAGCATCCGTATGGGCGAGGGGCAGGATGAGAAAGCGAAAAAGATTCTGGCAAACAGCTTCTGGATGATTGTCGGGCTGTCGTCGGTTCTGACGTTGGTTCTGTTTGTATTTAAACGAGAAATTTTGACGCGGTTTGGTGCGAGTGAGGCGATTCTGCCGTATGCGGAATCGTACTTTACGATCTATCTGCTGGGAACGGTCTTTGCGCTGCTTTCGATCGGAATGAACCAGTTTATTATCTGCCAGGGATTTGCGCGGATCGGAATGATTTCGGTGGCGCTCGGTGCGGTAACGAATATTGTGCTGGATCCAGTGTTTATTTTTGTGTTTGACATGGGCGTGGCGGGGGCGGCGTTTGCCACGGTTCTGTCACAGTTTGCGTCGGCGGTCTTTGTCCTTCGTTTCCTGCGAGGAAATCGCGTGCTTCTGCGGCTTGAATTTGAATGTCCGCAGGTGAAGACAGTCTGTAAGATTGCGCTGATGGGACTGTCGCCATTTTTAATTATTGCATTTGACAATGTGCTGATCATTTCGCTCAATACGGTAATTCAGATGCATGGCGGCGCGGAGGCGGACATGCTTTTGACCTGTACGACAATCGTGCAGAGCTTTATGCTGATCGTGACGATGCCGCTCGGAGGCATTACATCGGGAACGGGGGCGATCCTGGGCTTCAATTTCGGCGCGGGACGCCCGGATCGGATCCGGAGCGCACAGAAGTATATCACATTGCTGGCGGTGGTGCAGTGCAGCATCATGTTCCTGTTTTCACGGACGCTGGCGCAGTATTTTGTGTATCTCTTTACGCGCAATGAGTCCTATGTGGAACTGACCGTTTGGGCGATCCGGGTCTACACGATGGGGATTATTCCACTGGCAGTCCAGTATGAGGTCGTAGATGGATTTACCGGAATGGGCGTGCCGTCGGTGGCGATCTCGCTGTCAATGTTCCGGAAGCTGCTGTACCTGGTCAGCGTGTTCCTGATTCCGGTGTTTGCGGGAGTTGAAAATGTTTTCTACGCAGAAGTGGTATCGGATTTCGGCGGAACGACGGTGTCGGTGATCGTGTATCTTCTTTTGATTGGGCGCATTATGGGGCGCTGTGTAGAGCGCGCTAAATTGAACGGTAACTCAGATAACGCTGTCATCAATCAATAAATGATAAAAATAGTAGATTGACAAACGGATCCTCTGGATCTATAATGCAATACAGATAATGAATGACAACAAAATAACGATATCTTCAGGGCAGGGTGTAATTCCCGACCGGCGGTAAAGTCCGCGAGCGCATGGCGCATGATTTGGTGCAATTCCAAAACCGACTGTATAGTCTGGATGAAAGAAGAGAAAACGTAAATAAAAACGGCGGTGCCGGGAAGCTTCCAGATACACTCCCCCGGATGATGGATATGGCGGATATATATCGCTATGGCAAAAGAGAGAGAAAAGTCATCGAGAATGGATGTAAAAAAAATATTTACGATAATTAATATCATGAAAGATATTATAAAATAGAAATTATAAGCCCTGAGATGTGAAAATAAAAGTATTTCACATTTCAGGGCTTTTTTGTTTCAATAGAAAATTGTATCATATGAAACAAAAAACGCTCCGTGAGGATGCACACTTGCGCGAAGCAGAAATATGTCGCAGGCGACCGCGTTCGGTGCGAGAATGTGCCTTGGCACATTCTTTTGATAGAAAGGTGGGGAAAAAGATGGAACGAATCCATGTAAAGGTTCCCGGTGAGCAGCTACAGGATCGGGAATATATGAAGCAGGCGTTAGCACTGGCAGAAAAAGGGCACGGATGGGTCAATCCGAATCCGATGGTCGGCGCGGTGCTGGTAAAGGATGGACGCATCATCGGCGAGGGATATCATACACGATATGGACAGCTTCATGCAGAACGGGAGGCATTTAAGAATGCGGCAGAGCGAGGCGAAGAGACGGCGGGAGCAGATTTGTATGTGACGCTGGAACCCTGCTGTCACACCGGAAAACAGCCGCCGTGTACGGAAGCGGTGCTGGCATCCGGGGTGAAGCGCGTGATTGTCGGCTGCACGGATCCGAATCCGGTGGTGGCAGGGCGCGGCATCCGGCTTCTGAGGGAAAAAGGGCTGGAAGTGGTGGCCGGAGTTTTACGCGGAGAGTGTGAACGGCAGAATGAGGTGTTCTTCCATTTCATGCGGACGAAACTTCCGTTTACGGTGCTGAAATACGCGATGACACTCGACGGAAAGACAGCGACGGTGTTGGGTAAATCCCAGTGGATCACGGGCGAGGCGGCGCGGAAGCGGGTGCATGAGGACCGCGGGCGTTATATGGCGATTCTGACTGGCGTTTCGACGGTGCTGGCGGACAATCCGCAGCTGACCTGCCGGATTCCGGGAGGGAAAAATCCGATCCGGGTGATTGCAGATACGAAGCTTCGGACGCCGCTTTCATCGACCGTGGTACAGACCGCGCGGGAGACACCGACCTGGATTGTGACGGCGGTATCGGATGCCGGAAGAAAGAAAGCATATGAGGACGCCGGCTGTCGTGTTTTAAGTGTCCCGGCAAAAGAGGGAGAACTGGATTTGCAGGCGATGATGCAGCTGCTGGGCGAGGAAAAAGTGGACAGCGTGATGGTCGAGAGCGGCGGGACGCTGGCATGGTCGTTTTTAAAGGCAGGGCTTGTGAACCGGGTGCAGGCCTACATTGCACCGAAGATTTTCGGAGGGGCAGGCGCCCCGACCCCGGTGAGGGGAACCGGTGTGGATGCGCCGCCGGAGGCATTTCTTCTTAAAAAGCCGGAGGCAGTGTGGCTGGGAGAGGATCTGCTGCTGGAATATGAGGTGTCCGGTCAAGATGCATGAGGCGGTGTTAGAACGGGAAAAAATCGCTGATTTGAAAAGGAGAAAAGATGTTCACAGGAATCATAGAGGAAGTGGGAAGGATCCGTGCGATTGAGCGCCAGGCAGTCTCGGCACGGCTGACGGTTGCTGCGTCCAAGGTGCTCTCGGATGTTCATCTGGGCGACAGCATTGCGGTCAACGGTGTGTGTCTGACGGTCACGTCATTTGGGAGAGATTATTTCTGTGCGGATGTAATGCATGAGACGCTGAACCGTTCGTCCCTGGGGGCGCTGGGTGTCAAAAGCCCGGTCAATCTGGAGCGGGCGATGCTGGCGGGCGGACGGTTTGGCGGACATATCGTCTCCGGTCACATCGATGGAACTGGAACCATCCGGGATGTGCGCCGGGACGGAAATGCCGTCTGGTATACGATTCAGGCCCCAGAACCGATTCTGCGGCTGATTGTGGAAAAAGGATCGATCGCGATCGACGGAATCAGCCTGACGGTCGCACGGGTGGATCACGTATCATTTTCCGTTTCCATCATCCCGCATACACTGCAGGAGACAGCGCTTGCGTTTAAGAGGGCAGGCGATATCGTCAATCTGGAAAATGACTGCATTGGAAAGTATGTGGCGAAGCTGATGGGAGTAGAAGAAGAGGATAAGGCAGGAAAGGGCATGACAAGAGAATTTCTGCAGCGATATGGATTTTAATAGAGGAGGAGAACAATGAAGCAGTTTGATACAGTTGAAAAGGCTCTGGACGAGCTGAAACAGGGACATTTAATCCTGGTTACGGATGACGAGGATCGCGAAAACGAAGGCGATCTTATCTGCGCGGCAAGTTTTGCCACGACAGAAAATGTCAATTTCATGGCGACGCATGCGAAGGGCTTAATCTGTATGCCGATGAGCGCAGAAATCTGCCGGAAGCTGCAATTCCCACAGATGGTGATGGATAACACGGATAACCATGAGACGGCGTTTACTGTATCGATCGACCATAAAACGACGACCACCGGTATTTCTGCCGAGGAGCGCGGTATTACGGCGCGCGCGTGCGTGGATCCGGACACAAAGCCGGAGGATTTCCGCCGTCCGGGACATATGTTTCCGCTGATGGCGAAGAAAAACGGCATTCTGGAGCGCAACGGTCACACAGAGGCGACGGTAGACCTGATGCGGCTTGCAGGGCTGCCGGAATGCGGTCTGTGCTGCGAGATCATGCGCGAGGATGGAACGATGATGCGGTCGGAAGAATTATTTGCGATGGCAGAACAATGGGGTCTGGCGATGATTTCCATTAAACAGCTGCAGGAGTACCGCAAGAGACATGAAAAGCTGGTCGAGTGTGTGGCAGAGACGCGGATGCCGACGAAATACGGCGAATTCCGCGCGTATGGCTACCTGAATCTCTTAAATGGAGAACACCATGTGGCACTCGTCAAGGGCGATATCGGAGATGGGAAAGATGTACTCTGCCGCGTGCATTCGGAGTGCCTGACCGGCGATGCATTTGGTTCCCTGCGGTGTGACTGCGGACAGCAGCTTGCGTCGGCGATGACCCAGATTGAGAAAGAGGGACGAGGCGTTCTCCTTTATATGCGGCAGGAGGGACGCGGCATCGGGCTTTTAAATAAGCTGCGCGCCTACAAGCTGCAGGATGGCGGCATGGATACGCTGGATGCGAACCTGGCGCTGGGATTTAAGGGCGATCTGCGGGAATACTACATTGGGGCGCAGATTTTAAAGGATCTGGGAATCAAGACGCTGCGTCTTCTGACCAATAACCCGGATAAGGTATATCAGCTTTCGGATTTTGGCATGGAAATCAAGGAGCGCGTGCCGATTCAGATGGAGGCAACGCCGTATGATGGATTTTACCTGAAAACGAAGCAGGCGCGGATGGGACATATTTTGAATTTTAAATAGAAAAAGTGACAGGCGAAAATAGATCGTCGGAAAGGATGGTACTTATGCGTACATTTGAAGGAAACGTAGTAGCGGAAAATAATATGAGGATCGGAATTGTGGCGGCACGATTCAATGAGTTTATCACCTCGAAACTGGTTGCAGGCGCGCAGGATGCGCTGCGTCGTCACAATGTCTCGGAGGAGGATGTAGATGTTGCGTGGGTTCCAGGTGCTTTTGAGATTCCGCTGATTGCGTCGGAGATGGCGAAGTGCGGAAAGTATGATGCGGTGATCTGCGTGGGTGCAGTTATCCGTGGAAGCACAAGCCATTATGATTATGTGTGCAGCGAGGTTTCGAAAGGAATCGCACAGGTTTCTCTGGCAAGCAGCGTGCCGGTTATGTTCGGTGTGCTGACGACGGATACGATCGAGCAGGCGATCGAGAGAGCGGGAACAAAGAGCGGAAATAAGGGATTTGACTGCGCGATGGGAGCAATCGAGATGGTGAATTTGCTGCGGGAGATCCGGAAGTAAAAATAATCAGGTAATCGGGCATCGAAAAAGCCAGGACTGCGGAATGCTGCAGCCCTGGTTTTTTGTCTTAGGAAAATTCGTCCATGCGCCAGGTTTTGGTGTTACCTGTTTTTGTTTGCTATCATGTTACTCTGTTTTCAACAGCCCCTGTTCCGTATAATATTTCTCAGCTCCCGGATGCAGCGGAATAGGAAGCTGGCTGCATATATATTCCGGATCAGATAAGTTACTTAAGGAGGGGTGGGCGCTGATCAGTTCTTCACGGGATTCGTCGAGAATCTTGGTGATGGTGTAGACCAGCTGTTCGTCCATGGATGCGTCCACGCAGAGAAGGCATTTGATTCCGAAGGTTTTCAGTGTCTCGGTTTGTCCCGGATAGGTACCGGCTGGGACGGTGGCGCGGACGTAGAAGGGGCTGGCTGCAAGAATTTTTTGCAGTTCTTCGTCAGTGTACTCCAGCAGGCGGCAGGGCGTCTGGCTGGCCAGGTCGGTCAGGCTGTGGACCGGGATTCCGGCGAAGCTGTGGACGGCGTCGAGTTTACCGTTTAAGACAGAGTCCACGCTGGCGGAGAAGCTGTAGTTTTCAAGGGCAGTGTTGGCAATATTGAGCCCGGCTGCCTTGAGAGCGGTGCGGGCGGAAAGCTCCGTGGTGGATCCTTCTGGTCCGACGGCAATGTGGTGTCCGGCGAGTTCATGAACGTAGGAGATATGCTCGGATTCCGGCGCCATCCAGGTGGACAGGCTTGAATAGACGGCCCCGATCGCCCGCAGGGATTCGACCGGATGACCGGAAAATTCGTCCGTTCCCTGATAGGCGGAAAATGCCACATCGCCGCTGACCAGTCCCATATCAAATTGTCCGTTTTTGATATTTTCCACGTTTGTGTAGGAACCGTTGGAGGCGCTTAAATTGACCTTGAGCTGTTCATCATGTCCGCTTAAAACAGAGGCGATGGCACTGCCAACCGGGTACATGGTTCCGCCGCTGTCGGCAGTTCCGATGGTCAGAACGTGCAGCTCTTCGTCTGCTTCGCTGGGATGGTCGTTGACCCGCGCATCTGCGGAGGTGCTGCCGGAACAGCCGGAAAGTCCGAGCAGGAAGGTAAGAAGCATCATTGGTGCCAATTTTACTAGTTTTTTTATTTTCATAGATCTCACCTTTTCGTAGTTTATCAGTATATAAAAAAACGCAGCGGTTCTGTCGAATGCTGCCTTAGCGATTAAAAGAATATTAAAACTCTATAAAAGTATAACATAAAAAACAGTGATAAGACAAGACCAAGATAGAAGATAGGTAAATAGAAAATTTCTATGAAAAAAAGAGCGTCCGGTTTATGTGGGGGAACCGGACGCTCTTCTTTCAGGTTACATTTTCAATTGAGCTTTAGGTATGTTGTTATATAAAAGATGTCTTATATGAAGTGTTCCTATCTCGTCTCAGTGATTATTTTGTAATCAGGCTGGAGAAGATGGAAAGGAAGATCGGGTTGTAAATATCGTCGATGATAACTGCGAAGGACGGATACAGAACCCAAGCAACGGTGTGCCATCCATACTGATCCATAACGGCTTTCTCGTTTGCTACTGCGTTCGGACCTGAACCACAGCCCCATCCACAGTTACCAGCTGCCATAACAGCTGCACCGTAATCGCGGCCAAATACGTTGAAGGATACGAAGATTGCAAAGAGTGCCATCAGGATAGCCTGTGCAAGGAGGATGATACCCATCTGACCAGCTACCGGAGCCAGCTTTGTGATATCGATGGTCATCAGAACCAGTGCCAGGTAGAGTTCCAGGAACATATGCTCGATAGCGTCGATCTCCGGAACCGGGAATTCGATACCAGCTGCATCCATGATGTTTCTTGCGATAGCACCTGCGAACAGACAGCCGATGAATTTCGGCATCTCGATCATCGGGATGTTGTCTAACAGGCAGTAGATCGGCATACCAAGTGCTGCTACAAGCAGAGACAGGGCAAATGCTTTGATCATACGGGTGTTGTTAAGAACAGCTGCTGAACCTGCTTTTGCGGATTCCGGTCTGTCGTTCGGGTCAGATTTCAGACCGTGACGGGAAATCAGGAAAGCTGCAACCGGACCACCGATTAAGGAACCCATGATGTTGCCCATAGTACCGGCTGCTACACCGACTGTGGTTGCATCCGGAGCACCCATGTTCTCGAAGATAGGACCAAATGCAGAAGCAGTACCAACACCGCCGGACATAGCTGAGGAAGAACACTGCAGAGCCAGAAGCGGATGAAGACCGATGGCGCTGCCTACCAGGTAACCAACGACATCCTGTAAGGTAATCAGGACACAGGCTGCAACTGCGATTGCGATACAAAGCTTTCCGCCTGCGTGCTTTAACATCTTGTAGCTGAAGCCGAAACCTACGCACAGGAAGAATAAGTTCTGGCATAAGTCTTTTACGATTTTTGCATCAAAGGAAAAACCGATGATTCCGGAACCCTTGATGATAGATACAACAACAGAAAAGATGATACCGGAGATAACCGGAGCCGGTATAGCATATTTTCTGAGCAGGGCGCTGTGAGCGACAATCGCGCGTCCTAAGAAGATAACGATGGCTGCGAAACCAAGTGTGGTCAGATACTCGAACTGGAATGTTGCGATGGCACCGTCCGCTGCCGGTGTGTAAGTTCCAAAGTATCCCATAATGTGTTCTAACATAGAACTTCCCTCCATTCTTTTTTTAAGAATTTGTTTATTTCTTTTATAAACAGTTTATAAGATTGAAAAAGGGAAGTCAATTTATGTAATTTTAAATACAGTTTTGTAAGTATTGTAAATAAAAATGACTATAAAAAAGCGACTGCAGTATAGATTCGACTCTATGGTGAATCTGTACAGCTGCAGCCGCGAAAAGACAGGAAAAACCTGAATATTGCTGGAAAACGAAGTGGTTCTTATTTTCCGGAATATCTATATTTAATAGAAGGGCGTCCACCGGTCTGGTAATCGATCATGCTGACCAGTTCGTTGGTTTCGACTAAGTAATTTAAGTACCGCCGGACTGTAATACGGGACAAATGAACCTGTTCCGAAATCTGTTCGCTGGACCAGACCTCCTCCGGATGTTCGGAGAGGAAGAGGCGGATCAGTCCAAGGGTGCGTTCATTTAGGCCCTTTGTCAGCGGAGCGCTCTGGGAGGAGACATCCGGGACGGAGAAGAGGCGGTCGATCTCCGCCTGTCCCAGATCAGAAGCGGACGCCGATGTTTTCAATTCCTCCTGACGTTTCGCAAATCGTTCCAGGGCAGCTTTGAAACGGTCATATTCAAATGGTTTGACGAGATAATCGGTGACGCCGCGGGAAATAAGCCGGCGGACGGTCTCTGCGTCGTTGGCAGAGGTTACCATGATGATCGCAGGGGTCATGCCAGCCGCGTGGAGCTGGTCGATAAATTCGTCGCCGTTCATCTGAGGCGTGTAGTAGTCGAGAATAATCAGGTCAACCGTGCAGTTCTGCAGATACTGCAGGGCAAGGATGCCGTTTTTGAAAGTTGCCTCCACGTGAAAAGAGGAGGTCAGCTCGACGTACTGTTTATTGATGGATGCAACCATCGGATCATCTTCTATAATAATGACTTTATACATTAGATTCTGTCTCCTTTCGGGTAAATGTCAGGGTGAAGCAGGTGCCCTCGCCAGGCTCTGTGTCGATATCGATGGTTCCACCGTACTCCTCCATCAGCTCATGAACCAGGAAAAGCCCGGTTCCGCGGTTCTCGCCCTTGGAGGAAACACCTTTTTCGAAAATATGATCGAGCAGCTGTGGTTGTATGCCGCGCCCGGTGTCCTCGCAGGTGATGATGTTGACGTCTGGGCGGCAGTAGATGCCGATGTGGATCTCGCGCGGACTTTCAGATGCGTGAATGACATCCGGACTGGCGGTGTGATCGTGGCTTAGCTCTTCAATGGCATTTTCCATCAGATTGCCGAGAATGGTGACAAATCCTTCCACCGGGATCAGCAGATCATGGTCGCGGCAGGTGCTGTCGGCGCTGACCTGCAGGCGGATGCCAAGCTCGGCGGCGTGCATCATTTTCCCGATCACAAGCGCACAGATTTTCGGAACGCGGATGCAGTTGGCTGTCTCACGGACGGACTGGCTGGAGACAAGGCTGCTGTTGGTGATAAAATTCATCGCCTGCTGAATCTCCCCGGTCTGTAGGTAGCCGAGAATGATGTGCAGCTTATTTAAAAATTCATGGTTGAACGCGCGCAGCGTGTCCAACATATTGTGGGCGCCGGAAAGCTCGTCGGAGAGACGCAGGAGGTCGGTGCGGTCAAATAAAACGATCAGGACACCTCGGCGCGCCTGTTTACCGCGTCCATGGATCGGCACCTCCTTGACGATGAGCTGGCGTCCGGCGAAGCTGATGCTCTCGTGCGTTACACTTTCGCCGGTTTTTATGACCTGATCGAAAGCGGTCTGTGGAAACAATTCCTGAATCGTTAAGTGGGTGAGCGGAGGGTCGTTTGCAGGACGACCGAGTATTGTGGAAACTTTCTGGTTGGCAAAGAGAATTCTGCCGTCCAGATCGGTTGCGGCAAGTCCCTCGTCGATCATATTCATGACCTCATCCTGGCGGGTATAAATATTGACGAGTTCTTCCGGGTCATATCCCAACAGGGAGTCGCGCAGCAGGGAGAACATTGTGTGCGTCAGGGAAATGCTGACGATCATCATGATCAGGAATATAATTATATAAAAGAACAGCAGACTGCGGTGCTGGGCGGACAGGGTAGCGGTGAACAGGGAAACCATCACAAAACCGACGATCTCTCCGCCGCTGTTTTTTACTGCGTGAAAGGCGCGCCGCTGCATTCCGTGCGTGCCGTAGCCGGTTGTGATATATGGATCGCTTCCTGCCAGAATAGCGTCCTCGTCACCTGCCACGTAGGAATCGCCGGTTTTCAGACGGTTCGTGTGGTAAAAGCGCAGTCCGTTTTTATCACTGATGACGATGACATTGATATCTGGTATATTCGAAGAAAGAGAATCCAGGTCGCGGGTCACGGTGGAATCAGGATAGCCGTTTTCCAGCATGGCGGCGACATCCGGAATTGCAGCAATATAAGAAGCAGTACCGCTGATCAGCTTGTCCATATCCTTTCGCTGCCTGGAAATATCAAAAAACAGAGTAAAACCGAGTGAGATGAGCACCAGGGTAGCGGAAAGGAGCAGAAAGGATCGGTACAGATTCTGTTCCAGCGCTGATTTTCCTTCCTTTATCTTCATATATAAAACCTCCGGAATTTATTTGATGTAGGAAATGAGTTGATCCGGTCTGCAAAATGTGTAAACCAAAACGATGATTAAAGTTATTATAGTAAAAAAAGAAACGATCTGCAAGAAAGTGTGGAGGTTTACAAGGCGCTGGATGGCGAATTGCAAAGTGGCCGGGTTATTGTTCACGGGTAGGCACTTTTGGAACCGAAAGTGCCGTAAGAAAACGTGGTGGCAGCAGGAATTTGCCGTATTCAAATGCGAAGCCACGGCAAATTCCGTTACTGGACACGTATGCGTGTACAATAACGAAAGTGTAACGGTTTACGAGACGCTGGATGGAAAAAGGTTGAAAAACGGCACACCGCATTCTCGTTACTTTAGCCTGCAAATAAAAAGTCAAGACTTAATGGGTAAAAAAATATAAAATTTTACATGGTTAAAATTAGGCACTAAAATAAGACCACCACAAGCAGTGCTGGTTTGCAAATAAAAGTTTTGAATTAGCTTGACTCAGAAAGAATACAGAGATATTCCTTCACTCGTCCATAATAAATTCTGAGAAATTTATTAGCGCCTGCAGTCATGTAAACATAGTACGGTTTACCCTGGGCACGTTTTCTGTCCATGAATTGATATACAGGATCATCTTGCGGCATTGTTTTAATAAGAACATCCATTACTTGAAAAAGAGTCTTTCTTAAATTTGAAGACCCACGTTTGGATGTTGGAACACTTTTTTGTGCATAGGAGCCAGACTCGTTTACGCCAGGATCTACCCCGGCGAAAGCAGTAAGGGCTCCTTTATGTGTAAATCTGGTTATATCACCGATCTCAGCCATAAGCTGTGGACCAAAAGATGGACCAATCCCTTTAAACTGCATAACAATCGGGTACTCTGGAAGTTTTGAGGCGGTTTCATTCATGAGAATGCGTATTGTTTCGACGGTAGCGGAAGTGCTGTTAAGCTGAGCGATAGCTTGTCTAATGATGCGTTTGGTTATTTCGTTTTTAGGAAATACCGGGACAAGTTCCGTTGCCTTGGTATAAATTTCTTCGGCTTTTGATTTATTGAAGATATATTTTTTTTTGCTTGCACCAGTTTTGATAGTGTTTAACAAAAGAATTTAGAGACATTTTACGAACGCAATCTACATGCCAATACGTATAGACAAAATCAACCCATTTTTGGGAGCCATCACTGCGGGGTGGACTATTAAAATAAGTATTTGCATTTGGGTATGTCTGGTCAATGAGATTAATAAGATTATTTTTCATAGCCGTTTTTTGTTTCACATAGAAATGAAACTGACGATTCATGGCCTTTAGTTGTGTGCGCAATTCATCCACAATACTATATGGTTTAAGATTTTGCCATTTGTCAAGAGCATAGCGGGCGATCTTGATGGAATCAGCTTTGTCAGATTTAACTTTGCGAAGAGAGTCATTATTAAAGTTTTTGACTAGCTTAGGATTAACAGCACTGACAAACAGACCAGCTGCTGAAAATTGCTGAGCAAGTACTTCGTAATAGTGTCCGGTGTGCTCCATTACAATTCGTGATTCACCTTCGATAGAGTGAATAAGTTTAATTAGTGAAAGGATATCACTGGATGTGTGCTTGATCTCAAAAGGAGAGGATACAATCTCACCAAATGGTCTTAGAATTGTAACCATGCTTTTACCTTTTGAAACATCAATACCTACTGCGTTCATAAATTTGTCACTCCTTAAAAATATTACAATGGATAAATACCAGATTTACTCATTACCTGCTCAAACTACTGTGTGTGACACGAATGCACTTAATGTGATTCAACCTGCATAAAACGAACACTGTGAATGAGGAGCTGGTTATCAGTCTAAAGTACGGACGCTAAGTCCTAGTGATGAAGTCGATATACCATTGCATCCTACATTCTAACAGTTTAAGTAATGAGATGGATAAATCCTTACTGGATGTAAGGGGATTACCCATAAGTATATTGTAGTAGTGATGAGTTAGGTGTGCCAATTATTTTAATAGATATAGAACAAATGTTTGCTTTGCAAAGAGATGCATGGTATAATATAAATGTAAATATAGTGTATTACCTACGAAAGAAAAATTACTTTCGTAGGTAGAAGAAATGCGTATTTTTTACAGTATCATTTTGCACAGTGTGCGAAATATCGAAAACAGAAAGCAGGGACCTTTATGCAGATTGTATCCAGCTATGGAGTAGAAATTAAAAAAAAGAATATACCGCTCCGCTCTACGCTGGATATTTTTCGGAAAGCAGTTTCCTATCTGATTCCGGTGTATGCAGAGATCTGGGAAGAACTTTCAGAAATCAAAAATCTACAAAAACGCTTTAATGAGGCGGAACATCTGGTACATGAGACAAAAAAGAATCATGCCAGATTTCCGTTTGACCGTCATTTTCCTAAGATGCCATCTTATCTGAGAAGAGCGGCGATTCAACACGCACTTGGAGCCGTGTCCTCCTATCAATCACGCCTTAGTTTGTGGGAAAAGGGAGAACTGAGGGGGAAACCGAAGCTGGTCTGTGAGAATCATGCGATGCCGGTATTCTATCGGGATGTCATGTATAGAGAAGCAGAACCGGGAGAAGATGTGGCACATTTAAAGCTATTTGATGGGCGTGAGTGGAAGTGGTTTCAGGTAAAATTACTTCATACCGATATGGAATATCTTCGGAAAAAGTGGAGCGGGAAAAAGGCATCCGCACCAACTTTGGAAAGGAAACATCATAAATATTTCCTTCGATTTTCATACACAGAGGAAG
This sequence comes from Clostridium sp. AM28-20LB, assembly GCF_003480665.1. Lineage (NCBI taxonomy): Bacteria > Bacillati > Bacillota > Clostridia > Eubacteriales > Clostridiaceae > Clostridium > Clostridium sp. AM28-20LB. The sequence continues at coordinate 100,322 of NZ_QUJN01000007.1, forward strand.
TAACCTTATCGAAAACAGCTGTAAAACAGCAGGTGATATGCAGCGTTGATTTAGGAATCAATACGGATGCAGTTTGTAGTATCATGCGTGCAGATGGCACTATTCTGGGACGTAAATTTATAAATTTCCCCAGTGATAAAGACCATTTGTATCATGTGCTTGGCAGAATCCGCCGTTTTCAGAGAGAACATTCCTCCAGACAGGTTCAAAGCCGATGGGATTATGCAAAAAGGCTGAATATGGAACTGTCCCGTAAAATAGCTGCGGAAATCACGAAATATGCCGTAGAATATCAGGCAGGTGTAATTGTTTTTGAGTATCTGGAAATGCAAGGAAAAATATCCGGAAAAAAGAAGCAAAAACTTCATTTATGGAGAAAGAGGGATATTCAGAAGCTATGTGAACATCAGGCACATCGGAACAGGATTCGTGTGTCCAGAGTTAGTGCCCGGAACACCAGCAGGCTGGCCTGTGACGGAAGTGGAGCGGTAGTAAGAAATCCGGAGAACCATAGCCTATGTATCTTCCAGACAGGAAAGCAGTATAACTGCGACCTGTCAGCAGCCTATAATATTGGAGCGAGATATTTTATACGGGAACTTTTAAAACCCTTGCCGGAAACGGAAAGGTCTTCACTGGAGGCAAAAGTCCCTGTAGTGAAGCGTAGAACCTCCTGTGTTTATGCAGATTTAAGAAAGCTTTATGTAGAAGTAAACAACTTAAAAGCAGCATAAACGCAGGCAGATATACAGCGGACTACCTGTAATGTGGAAACCAGCCGTATCCGGTGTGGAAAAAGTGCGTATCCGCACGAATTCTAAGATACTGGCGTATCCGCCGATATTTAGTCTTGCCGTTTAAAACGGCCGAGAAGCACGTGACTTTAGCCATGTGAGGTTCACAAACAAGAAGAGATCGATTAAAATGAAAATAGTTCGAATTAGAGCATTTGGTTAAAAAATTATGCAAAATTAAGGCTGTCAGCACAAAATTCCATTTAAGGTATGACAATCCGTCGAAGTTGTGCGCAGCAAGAGAGAAAATACTGAATATTTGCTGTAAAATTTACAAAAAACCACTTGCTATTTTAGGAAAAGTTGGGTACAATACAAGCAGGGTTGATTAATATTTAACAATCATGAAGATGAATTTCTAGGAGGAATGAGATCATGGCAGTAAAAGTTGCAATTAATGGTTTTGGTCGTATTGGTCGTCTGGCTTTCAGACAGATGTTTGGCGCTGAGGGTTACGAAGTCGTAGCTATCAACGATCTGACAAATCCGAAAATGTTAGCTCACCTGTTAAAGTATGATTCTGCTCAGGGCAGATACGATGGACATACGGTAGAAGCTGGCGAAGATTATATTGTAGTAGATGGCAAGAAGATTACTATCTACGCAAAGGCAAACGCTGCTGAACTTCCGTGGGGCGAGATTGGTGTAGACGTAGTTCTGGAGTGTACCGGATTCTATACATCCAAGGCAAAAGCACAGGCTCATATCGATGCAGGTGCTAAGAAAGTCGTTATCTCCGCACCGGCAGGCAATGACCTTCCGACTATCGTATACAATGTAAACCACAAGACACTGAAACCGGAAGATAAGATTATCTCCGCAGCATCCTGTACAACTAACTGCCTGGCTCCGATGGCTAAGGCATTAAACGATTATGCTCCGATTCAGTCCGGTATCATGTCCACCATCCACGCTTACACAGGCGATCAGATGATTCTGGACGGACCGCACAGAAAAGGCGATTTAAGAAGAGCAAGAGCAGGCGCTGTCAACATCGTTCCGAACTCCACTGGTGCTGCAAAAGCGATCGGTCTGGTTATTCCGGAATTAAACGGAAAGCTCATCGGTTCCGCACAGCGTGTTCCGGTTCCGACTGGTTCCACTACCATTCTGACAGCCGTTGTTAAGAAAGCTGACGTTACTAAGGAAGCTATCAACGAGGCTATGAAGGCAGCTCAGACTGAGTCCTTCGGCTACAACGAGGATGAGATCGTATCTTCCGATATCGTAGGTATCCGCTATGGTTCCCTGTTTGATTCTACACAGACTATGGTATCTCCGATCGGTGATGACTTATATCAGGTACAGGTTGTTTCCTGGTATGACAACGAGAACTCCTACACAAGCCAGATGGTTCGTACAATCAAATACTTCGCAGAGCTGGCATAATTTTATCGATTCGATAGAAAATCATAAGGATTCAAGATGGGTCCGGTCCTCGGTCGGGACCGGACCTGTTTTTTATTCTTTTATAATGTAAAGGAGACAGGATATGCTGAATAAAAAATCCGTGGATGATATCAATGTAAAGGGCAAACGCGTTCTGGTACGCTGTGATTTCAACGTACCGTTAAAAGAAGGAAAGATCACCGATGAAAACCGTCTGGTGGCAGCGCTTCCGACGATCAAAAAACTGATTGCGGACGGTGGAAAGGTAATTCTCTGCTCTCACCTCGGCAAACCGAAGGGAGAGCCGAAGCCGGAGCTGTCTCTGGCACCGGTAGCCGTTCGTCTGTCTGAACTTCTGGGACAGGAAGTGAAATTTGCAGCCGATCCGGAAGTGGTTGGACCGAACGCAAAGGCAGCCGTTGAGGCGATGAAGGATGGCGAGGTTGTTCTGCTTGAGAACACCCGTTACCGTGCCGAGGAAACCAAGAACGGTGAGGCGTTCAGCAAGGATCTGGCATCCCTGTGTGATGTCTATGTGGACGATGCATTTGGTACTGCACACCGCGCACATTGCTCAAACGTAGGCGTGACCCAGTATGTGGACACCGCAGTAGTTGGTTACCTGATGCAGAAAGAGATCGATTTCCTTGGAAATGCAGTAGATAACCCGGTCCGCCCGTTCGTTGCCATTTTAGGCGGCGCGAAGGTAGCCGATAAATTAAACGTTATCTCCAACCTGCTGGAGAAGTGCGACACGCTGATCATCGGCGGCGGCATGGCATTTACCTTCTTAAAAGCACAGGGCAAGGAGATTGGTAAATCCTTAGTCGATGATACAAAGTTAGATTATTGCCGTGAGATGGTAGAGAAGGCAGCGAAGCTTGGCAAGAAACTGCTTCTTCCGGTTGATGCAGCTGTAGCAGCATCCTTCCCGGATCCGATCGATGCACCGATCGAGGTACAGAATGTATCGGTTGACGCTATCCCGGCTGACACGATGGGACTTGACATAGGACCGGAAACTGCAAAGCTGTATGCAGACACCGTAAAATCTGCTAAGACAGTTGTATGGAACGGACCGATGGGTGTATTTGAGAACCCGACTCTTGCACAGGGTACAATCGCAGTTGCAAAAGCACTGGCAGACACCGAAGCGACCACGATCATCGGTGGCGGCGATTCTGCAGCAGCGGTCAACCAGCTTGGATTTGGCGACAAGATGACCCATATTTCTACCGGCGGCGGCGCTTCCCTGGAATTCTTAGAGGGAAAGGAGCTTCCGGGCGTAGCGGCAGCGAATAATAAATAAATGTTACTGTTTACAGGTAGGCACTTTTGGAACCGAAAGTGCCGTAAGAAAACGTGGTGGCAGCAGGAATTTGCCGTATTTAAATGCGAAGCCACGGCAAATTCCGTTACTGGGCACGTATGCGTGAACAGTAACAAATAAACAAACAGAAAAGAGGAATAGAATAGTCATGGCTAGAAGAAAGATCGTAGCAGGCAACTGGAAAATGAACATGACGCCGTCGGAGGCAGTAGCTCTGGTAGAGCTTCTGAAGTCGCTCGTTGTTTCGGAAGATGTAGACGTTGTATTCTGTGTACCGGCGATTGATATTATCCCGGTTGTAAAAGCGTGCGAGGGAACCAACATCGCAGTCGGCGCTGAAAATATGTATTTCGAGGAGAAAGGTGCTTACACCGGCGAGATTTCCCCGAATATGCTGACCGATGCAGGCGTTAAATACGTGATTATCGGACATTCCGAGCGCAGAGAATACTTTGCAGAGACCGATGAGACGGTCAATAAGAAGGTACTGAAAGCATTTGAGCACGGTCTGACCCCGATCATTTGCTGCGGCGAGACTCTGACCCAGAGAGAGCAGGGCATCACGCTTGACTGGATCCGCCAGCAGATCAAGATCGCATTCCAGAATGTGACCGCAGAGCAGGCAAAGACAGCTGTGATCGCATACGAGCCAATCTGGGCGATCGGTACCGGCAAGGTAGCGACCACCGAGCAGGCTGAGGAAGTGTGCGGCGCGATCCGTGCGTGCATCAAGGAAGTGTACGATGAGGCGACCGCAGAGGCGATCCGCATTCAGTACGGCGGTTCCGTATCCGCAGCATCGGCTCCGGAGCTGTTTGCACAGCCGGATATCGATGGCGGTCTGGTAGGCGGCGCATCCTTAAAGGCAGATTTTGGAAAGATTGTAAATTATAAATAAGAGATGGGTAAAAGGGGGCTGTCGCACGTGTGAGGCGTGGCAGTCCCCTTTTTGCCAGTAAAAAAAGAAGGTGAAGGTTTTGACCTGAAACAATCAAAATTGTTGGTTCATCCGGTTGTTTCAGAAAAACGGTTCATTTCATGGAAGGAAAGGAAGAAGAAAGAGATGAAAAAAAAGCCAACCGTATTAATGATTCTCGATGGATACGGCATGAGAGATACCTGTGAGCACAATGCCGTGTGTGAGGCAAAGACACCGATCATGGATCAGCTGATGAGCCAGTGCCCGTTTGTGCGCGGCAATGCCAGCGGTCTGGCGGTCGGTCTGCCGGACGGACAGATGGGTAACTCGGAGGTTGGTCATTTAAATATGGGCGCCGGACGTATCGTATACCAGGAGCTGACCCGTATCACGAAATCAATCGAGGATGGCGATTTCTTTGAAAATCCGGAATTTCTGGCAGCCGCAGACACCTGCAAGAAAAATGATTCCGCCCTGCATCTGTTCGGACTGGTATCAGACGGCGGCGTTCACAGCCATCTGACTCATTTATTCGGACTTCTGGAGTTCGCAAAACGTCAGGGACTTAAAAAAGTGTATGTGCACTGCTTTCTGGACGGACGTGATACACCGCCGACCTCCGGCAAGGAGTTCGTAGCAGAATTAGAGAAGAAGATGCAGCAGCTTGGCATCGGCGAGGTGGCTTCCGTGATGGGACGCTACTATGCGATGGACCGTGATAAAAACTGGGATCGTGTCCAGAAAGCTTATGATGTGCTGACAAAGGCAGAGGGCGAGAAGGCAGAAAGCGCGTGTGCAGGCATTCAGGCATCCTATGATAAAGAGGTAAACGATGAGTTCGTCGTACCGTTCTATGTAGAGAAGGACGGAAAGCCGGTTGCCACGATTCAGGATGGCGATTCCGTCATTTTCTTCAACTTCCGTCCGGACCGTGCAAGAGAGATCACCCGCGCATTCTGCGATGAGGGATTTACCGGATTTGCGAGAGAGAAGAAGCTTGACCTGACGTTTGTATGCTTTACCGATTACGATGAGACGATCGGGAACAAGCTGATTGCGTTCAAGAAGGAAGAGATTAAGAACACGTTTGGAGAGTTCCTGGCGGCGCACCATATGACGCAGGCACGTATCGCCGAGACCGAGAAATATGCACACGTAACATTTTTCTTCAACGGCGGCGTGGAAGAGCCGAACGAGGGCGAGGACCGCATTCTGGTTCCGTCTCCGAAGGAGGTTCCGACCTACGACCTGAAACCGGAGATGAGCGCACCGATCGTGTGCGATAAGCTGGTGGAGGCGATTGAGTCCGGCAAATATGATGTCATCATCATCAATTTTGCAAACCCGGATATGGTAGGTCACACGGGCGTGGAGTCGGCTGCGATCAAGGCGATTGAGACCGTCGATGCCTGCGTAGGACGTGCAGTTGAAGCCATCAAGGCAGCCGGAGGCGTTCTCTTTATCTGCGCCGATCACGGTAATGCAGAGGTGATGGTCGATGAGGCAACCGGCGAGCCGTGGACCGCTCATACGACCAATCAGGTGCCGTTTGTCCTGGTCGGCGCTGACCCGGCGTACAAGCTGCGCGAGGGCGGACGCCTCTGCGATATTGTGCCGACGCTGATTGAACTGATGGGACTTGAGAAGCCGAAGGAGATGACGGGAGAGTCGCTGTTGGTGAAATAGGGAGAATTTTCGAATATATTAGGAAAGTATAAATATAACCGTCAATAAGAATCGGGAAAACTGCCATAAAGCAAGAAAAGATCATAAACAGAGAAATGGTCGGGGCTTGTTTTGTGGCAGTTTTTTGTTCACAGGTAGGAATTTTCTGAACTGAAAATCCCGTTACTTCTCTCTTCCATTTCATAAGAAAATAGGATAAAATAAAATCATCTATGTGAACCGCTCGGAGGCTGTTCCAGGGCAGACATTTTTAGAAAAGAAAGTGTTATGCGGAAAGGAAAATAGGATGGCAGCAGATTCACAGGGAAAACAGGAGGAAACAAGCATGAAGGTAGCGGTTGTTACAGACAGCAACAGCGGAATTACACAGGCACAGGCGAAAGAGATGGGCGTATATGTCCTGCCGATGCCGTTTATGATTGATGGAACCGAGTATCTGGAAGATATAAATTTGACACAGAAGGAATTTTACGAGCATCTGAGCGGGGATCACGATGTGAGCACATCCCAGCCGTCCCCGGAGACGATCTTAAATCTCTGGGAAAAACTTTTGGAGGAATACGATGCAGTTGTGCACATTCCGATGTCCAGTGGGCTTTCGAGCTCCTGCCAGACGGCAAAGATGCTGGCAGATGATTTCGACGGAAAAGTGCAGGTGGCGGATAATCACAGGATTTCCGTGACCCAGCGCCGTTCGGTGCAGGATGCGCTTGACATGGCGGCAGCCGGCATGGACGCGGAGGCGATCTGCAAAAAGCTGGAAGAGACAGGTTTGGATTCAACTATTTATATCACGGTTGACACATTAAAATATCTGAAAAAGGGCGGTAGAATCACACCAGCGGCAGCAGCGCTCGGAACACTTCTCCGTTTAAAACCGGTTCTGACGATACAGGGCGAGAAGCTGGACGCATTTGCGAAGGCGCGGACGATGAAACAGGCGCGTTCCATGATGATCACGGCGATCACCCGCGATCTGGAAAATCGGTTTGATGATATGACGGGAGAAAAAACGTATATTGATGTAGCGCATACCGACGATGATGAGATGGCGCAGGAGCTGGCAGCCGAGCTTCGGGAACTTTTCCCGGAGACGGAAGTCCGTGTAGAGCCGCTGTCCTTAAGTGTAGCCTGCCATATCGGACCGGGAGCGCTGGCGATTGCGGCAACGAAGAAGCTTGAAATCGGATCGTTGTTGTGAAAAACGCAGTTACAGAGCAGCATTTCGGGGTTACAGTTCACAGCCAATGTCAGTAAGTTAAGCAACGCAAAGAGCGTGTGAATTGTAATCGTTCAGGACAGGAACATGAGAAGAATAGCAGAACATAAAAGAAAGATATGGAAAGCGATGGAGCACACGATCGGGATGAGAATCCCTCTGTTCCTCGCCTTTCTGATTCTGACGCTGGTTCCGCTTCTGGTACAGGTTCGTTTTACATCGGGGTATTTTTACCAGAGCCATGTGGAAGAACGGATGGCGGAAGCGCAGAACCGGTGTCTGATTTTAGCAAACAAGATACGCAGCAGTGATTATATCAATGTACTGCTGTCGGGAAATCCAAATCCGGCGCTGGATGCGGAACTTAGTACAACGGCGGATCTGATGAACGGAAGAATCGTGCTGGTGGACGACAGCTTTAAGGTTTTGAAAGACACATTTGGTCTTTCCAGAGGGAAAACGCTGGTTGTATCGGATGTGTTAAAGGCATTTGACGGGGAAACTTCCAGCTATCTGAACCAGAAGAAAAAGTATTTCTATGTAGCGCAGCCGATTCAGGCAAAAAGCACGGATGCAGCGCCGATCGATTCGGATGTGGCAGCCGGAAATGGGAAAAATACGGCAGGCGTGCAGGGAGTCCTTCTTCTGATGGCGTCCACGGAAAATTCGGCGCTTTTGCAGGAGAAAATTGTGCAGAAGACGGGATTTTTGCAGCTCGTTATGTTCTGTTTTATTCTGATCGCAGATTTATTGGCGGCGGCTTGCCTGCTGAAACCATTCCGCCGCCTGCAGCAGCAGCTCGATATGGTGGCAGAGGGAAATCTGGATCAGGATATTGATGTAAAAACATATCGGGAGACGCGGGACATTTCGGAGGCAGTCATGCAGACCATCCGGAAGCTGAAAAACCTGGATCAGTCGCGTCAGGAGTTTGTTTCCAACGTGTCGCATGAGCTGAAAACACCGCTGACTTCGATAAGGGTGCTGGCGGATTCTCTGATGGGGATGGAGAACGCCCCGGCGGAGTTATATCAGGAGTTTATGCAGGATATTTCGGCGGAGATTGACCGCGAGGGCAAGATTATCGATGATCTGCTGACGTTAGTCAAAATGGATAAATCATCGCCGGATCTGAATATTGCCCAGACTTCGATCAATGGTCTTCTGGAACAGATTTTAAAACGTCTGACCCCGATCGCGAAGCGGCGGAACATTGAGATCACGTATGAGAGCAAGCGGGAAGTATCGGCGGATGTGGACGAGGTAAAATTGAGCCTGGCACTTTCGAACCTGGTGGAAAATGCGATCAAGTATAACCGCGAAGAGGGAAAAGTCTGGGTGACGCTGGATGCTGACCACAAGTTCTTTTATGTGAAGGTAGAGGATAATGGCGTGGGAATCCCGAAAGAATTCCAGGAGCGCGTATTTGAGCGTTTTTACCGTGTAGATAAGGCGCGCTCACGCGAGACAGGCGGTACCGGGCTGGGGCTTGCGATCACGAAGAATATTATTCTTCTTCATCAGGGCGCGATCCGCCTGAAGAGTGAAGAAGGCAAGGGAGCAACCTTTACGGTGCGGATTCCGTTGAATTATATTCCGTAGACAGCGTGGTTCTGGGCGGTTTAGAGGTTCGAGATGGTTGCTGGTGCTGCGGTGTTCGAATATTTCGGTGTTTGAATGCTGTCGTGTTCGAATATTTCGGTGTTTGAATGCTGTCGTGTTCGAATGTTTCAGTGTTTGAATGTTGCGGTATTTGAGTGTTGCAGTGTTCGAATGTGAGGTCAGGGAAATGTCTATTGTGAGATAGATTGCAAAATAACAACAGGAAATAATAAATGGAGAAAATAAGAAAAAAAAGCTCTGGAAAACGGGCAGGAAGCGTAAGTTCGTGGCTGATCCTTTGCCTGGCATGTCTGCTTCTTCTGAGCGGATGCCGAAAAAAAGAAGAGGTGCATCCGACGGCGGGTGAGGACGGCGTCTATCAGATTTATTATCTCAATTCGACGCGCACGGGGCTGGCGAGTGTTTCCTATCAGACGGAGACGGCGGACGCTGAGATCCTGATCGGGGAGCTGGCGGGGCAGATCCTTGCGGCGCCGGAAAACCCGGAGTATCAGGCAGTTTTAAGCGATAAGGTTGAATTCCTGGATATTAACCGGGACAATAACGTGCTGACGTTGAATTTTAATCAGGAATATATGAATACGAAAGCGTCGCGGGAGATTCTGTGCCGGGCGGCGCTGGCAAAGACCTTTACACAGGTTAAGGGAGTCGATTATATCAGCATTAATTGCGAGGGACAGCCGCTCCTGGACACACATGGGAACCCGGTGGGCGCGATCGCAGGAAGTGATTTTGTAGACAGTATTTCGGATGTCAATTCGTATGAAAAAGTAGAGCTGACCCTGTATTTTGCCAATGAAGAAAAAGATGGTCTGGTGGCAGAAAAACGGGAAGTATTTCACAGTATGAACACGTCGCTGGAACGCCTGGTAGTGGAACAGCTGCTGGCAGGTTCCCAGAATGGCGGGCTTTCAGTGATGCCGAAAAATACAAAGGTATTAAACGTATCACTGACAGATAATACCTGCTATGTCAACCTGGATAGCAGTTTTATTTCCGGGGATATCGATGTGGCGGAGTATATTCCGATTTACGCGATCGTCGATTCGCTGACAGAGCTTCAGACGGTAAATAAAGTACAGATCACGGTCAATGGCTCGGCAGATGTGACGTACCGGAATGTGATTTCGCTGGTGCAGCCTCTGGAGAGAGAGGAGAAGTATATTGTGAAGTAACTGTCAGACAGAATGTATATGCCATATTTGGAAGAGAGCAGCAATGGGATTTTGTTGATGTTTTGTAGAATACAGGAAAAGAGGAATTGAATATCAAACGACCGGTAATGTGGATGATGGTGGCTTTCGTACTTGGAGAGGTCGCAGCGTACCAGATGGGCATGACGGTGTGGTTTATAATTGCAGCAGCGTTTTTTTTGCTTGCAGTCATAAAAACAGCAGAAGGACGGGTAGATTCGGACTTTCAGACAGACGCAGAACGCGTCTGGAATTGGAAAGATCCGATGATGTGCCGTGTCTTTCTGCTGTTTTTCTGTTTCCTGGCAGGATGGGGACGGATGATGGTGGAAATGCGCCCGGATGCGCTGGAACGGATGGTAACGCAGAAGGGCGGTTCGGCAGAGGTGGCGGTATCGGGAACACTGGATTCTATTTCGGAAAAAAATGGGTGGTGTACGATGATTTTGACGGGGGTGGAGGTAGAGGATGAAAGTGTAAGAAAGGTACTGATATCGTGTAAAAGCGATTTACTGGAGAAGTGTGAAGAGAAAATTCTGCCACCCTGCGGAAGTCAGATTCATCTGACGGGAAACGCTGAGTTTCTGGAAGAAGCGCGCAATCCGGGGCAGTTTTCGTATCGGATGTATTATCGGGGACTAGGAATCAGAAACCGGGTGACGGCGGATCGGATTTTTATTTCAGAAGGAAAAAGTTCCCCTCTCCGAAGTCAGGCAGAATGCTTTCGGGCGTACGCGACGGCTGTTTTTCAGGAAATCTGTGTTCCAGAAGAGGCAGGGATTTTCCAGGCAATTTTGCTGGGGGATAAATCCGGGTTATCGGAAGAGCTGCGCGAACGGTTTCAGGATAATGGGATTGCACATATTCTGGCAGTCAGCGGGCTTCATGTCTCTTTGATTGGCATGAGCGTTTACAGTGCACTGCGTTTTTGGGGCATATCGTATGGATGGGCGGGACTGGGTGCTTCAGCGCTTCTTACCTTTTATGGTTTAGTAACCGGATTTGGAGCATCGGTATTCCGGGCGGTATTTATGGTAGAGGTGTCCTGTCTGGCGGCATATCTGGGGCGGAGTTACGATCTGCTGAGTGCGCTGTCGCTATCTTTGATTTTACAGGCGTGGCAGTCGCCGTATCTGCTCTTTTCGGCGGGATTGCAGCTTTCCTATGGCGCGGTTGCCGCGATTGGGCTGGAGACGGAGGAGCTGCGGAAAGTGGGAAAAAAGAGAAAAGAGCGGGAAGAGGAGGAACAAGAGAAAGAAAAAAAGAAAGGATATGAAACACTCATGCTCAGCTCGGCAATACAGCTTTATACAATGCCGATTCAGCTGTATCACTATTTTACATTTCCGATGTTGGGAATTTTTCTGAACCTGATCGTGATTCCGCTTCTCACGTATGCAGCCGGAAGCGGTCTGCTGGCGCTTGGAATTTACAGTATAGCGTTTGTGGGAGGAAAAATGGGGGGAATGGGCGGAGGCAGCAGCATTGCGGGAGTACTTTCGGATTTTGGAGGTGCGGCATCGGGAATATCAGAAATACCAGAAATATTCAGAATAGCGGCAAGTGCATGTACGGGTCCGGGGCATTATATTTTTCAGTTGTATGAATGGCTTTGCATCCAGGTGGAACGCGTGCCGTTTCATTCCATCGTGGCAGGACGCCCGGAAATGTGGAAAATAGGGGTGTTTTATGTGGCGCTGGGGATTCGATATGTGTGGAGTGTGGGAGAAGCAAGAGAGAATTTAGGGAGAAAAGGGATTTTTCGGTTTCCAAAAGACTGGAATGCACAGGGAAAAAATAGTGTATTTATTGCTGTGGCGGTAGTCTTTTTAGTGGTTAAGCCTGTTCATGGCTTTCAGAGCTGGTTCCTCGATGTAGGACAGGGCGACGGCGTCTTTCTGCGGACGCGGGATGAGGCAATTCTTTCGGACTGTGGCAGCAGCCAGGATAAAAAAATCGGGAAAAATGTGCTGGGACCATTTTTGAAAAGTCAGGGAATCCGCACGCTGGACTGGATTCTGGTCAGCCATGCGGATGCGGATCACACGAACGGGATCGAGTGGCTTTTGAAGGAGGAGGCAGATATCCGGGTGCGGAATCTGGCACTTCCGGCGGCGGGAAAAGGGCAGGAGGCATATAAAAAACTGGAAACTCTTGCCAGAAAACGGGGTGCGGAAGTCTATTATCTGTATCGGGGAGAAACGGTGCGGGCGAAAAGCCTGGCGCTTCGGTGCCTGTACCCGGAGGCGGGGGAAAAGCCAGTCGAGGAGCGAAATAGTCATTCACTGGTGTTTGATGTCACGTATGGAAAGTTTCGTATGCTTCTGACTGGAGATATTGGAGTGGAGGAAGAAAGAGAAATTCTGGGAATGGAAGAGGACAAAAAGGGGGAAAAAGTGACACTGTTAAAAGCTGCACACCATGGTTCGAACGGTTCCTCCTCAGAGGAGTTTTTGGAGTGCTTTTCCCCAGCTTTCACGGTGCTCTCTTATGGAGAGGGAAATACTTACGGGCATCCGGCACCGGAGGCGGTGGAACGTCTGGAACAGACGGGAACGGAGATCTGGAGAACGGCGGATTCAGGGGCAGTGAATGTGTGGACGGACGGGAAACGTATGTATATCAAGGGATATAAGAAACAAGATTATGGGAAGGAAAGAGATAAAAACAGATAAAAAACTAATTGTTAACTATATAAAAATAATAGGTTGACAATAGAAAAAGGCTATGTTATGCTTGCAATCAGTTCTGCATCTGTTTCGACTACCCGGGATCTGGAACGGCCGCTGCTGTTTTAGATGGTTGGAACAGGGGTTGCGGAGAGAAATTTATGTACATGTGCGAGAATAGAATGGCTTCGGATGCCTGAAATCATTCAGATAACCAAGGAGGAAAAAGGTTTGAAACACATGAAGACAAAGGATTTAGTTTTGTGCGCGATGTTTGTCGCACTGATTGCAGTGGGAGCATTTATCAAGATACCGGTTCCGGTGGTTCCATTTACATTGCAGTTTTTATTTACGATGCTGGCGGGTCTGCTTTTAGGTCCGGTCAACGGGGCGCTGGCGGTTGTGGTTTATATCGTATTAGGTTTAATTGGACTTCCGATTTTCACTCAGGGCGGCGGACCGGGATATATTTTCCAGCCGAGTTTTGGATATATCATCGGATTTGCGGTTGCGGCGTATGTGAATGGTAAGATTGCCAATGCCAAGACGCATCCGAGTTACCGGCGCCTGCTGGGAGCTAATTTTCTGGGACTTTTTATTGTCTATGCATTTGGAATGATTTATTACTACGTGATCAGCAATTTCTATCTGAATTCGCCGATCGGCGTAGGAGCGCTGTTTTTATATTGCTTTGTTCTGGCAGTTCCGGGCGATATCGTGCTCTGTATTGTGGCTGCCATCATAGGAAAACGGATGATTCCGCTGATTAAGGGAGGGAGACTTGGATAAAAGATGAGCAAGGGGATTTTTATAACAGGTACGGGAACGGATATTGGAAAAACGTATGTGACAGGCTTGATTGTGAAAAAACTGCGGGAGAGCGGCGCGGATGCGGCGTATTATAAAGCGGCAATGAGCGGCAATGAGCGGCGTGCGGATGGAAGCCTGATTCCAGGAGATGCTCTGCAGGTAAAAACAATGTCGGGAATCGGGCAGCCGCTTGAGGAAATGTGTCCGTATGTGTACGAGACGGCGGTATCGCCGCATCTGGCATCCCGTCTGGAGGGCAACCCGGTCCAGATGGATCGGGTGCTGGAAGATTTTCACAAAGTCTGTGAAAAATATGAGTATGTGACGATGGAAGGAAGCGGCGGAATTCTCTGTCCACTCTGCATAGACGAAGCGGATATCCGTCTTCCAGAAGTAGTAAAAGCGTGCGGGCTTGGCTGCCTGCTGATTGCAGATGCGGGGCTTGGGACGATCAATGGCGTGGGGCTTACTGCCTATTATCTGAAACAACAGGGAATTGCCCTGAAAGGAATTATTTTCAACCATTATGAGACGGGGAATCTGCTTCATGAGGATAACCGGAAAATGTGTGAATATTACACGGGCATTCCGGTTGTTGCCTGTGTGGCGGATGGGGATACGGAGCTTTCCATGGATGCGGAGACGCTGAAAGGGCTGTATGCGTAAGACAGAAGATAAACGAGAAGAAAAATGATCTGGTATCCATATGAACAGTTAAAAACAATGAAAGCACCTTATGAGATCGTGGATGCGAACGGGGTATATCTTTACACGAAGGATCAGAAGCTGATTGATTCGGTTTCATCTTGGTGGAGTGTGATTCATGGATATAAACATCCGGTGATCAATCAGGCAATTATTTCACAGGTAGAAAAATTTTCTCATGTGATGCTGGGCGGGCTGACGCATGAGCCGGCGCGCAGGCTTTCAGAAAAATTGGCATCCTGGCTGCCGGGCGATCTGGACTACTGCTTTTTTTCAGATTCCGGCAGCGTGGCGGTTGAGGTAGCGCTGAAAATGGCGCTGCAGTATTATATGAACCGCGGCGATGAGAAGCGGACGATGATTCTGGCGTTGGAACACGCGTACCACGGCGATACCTTTAAGACGATGGAGGTAGGCGATGATGAGGACTACCATTTTGTGCTAAAAGCCTATGGTGCAAGCCCGTATGTGGTTCACATTCCGACTGAGATCCCGGCGCTGGAGAAAGCATTTGAACAGTATCATGACAAGTTGAACTGCGTGCTGGTGGAACCGCTTTTACAGGGCGCTGGCGGAATGCGGATGTACGACATTTCATTTTTGGAGAAGGCAAGGGAACTCTGTGATAAGTACGGCGTGCTGCTGGTTTTTGATGAGGTGGCAACCGGATTTGGCAGAACCGGAAACCGCTTTGTGGCAGATCGGGTGCTTCCGGATATTCTGGTCCTCGGAAAGGCATTGACCGGCGGTTACATTGGTCATGCGGCGACTGTGGCAAATAAAAAGGTATTTGATGGATT
This sequence comes from Clostridium sp. AM28-20LB, assembly GCF_003480665.1. Taxonomy (NCBI): domain Bacteria; kingdom Bacillati; phylum Bacillota; class Clostridia; order Eubacteriales; family Clostridiaceae; genus Clostridium; species Clostridium sp. AM28-20LB. The sequence continues at coordinate 115,459 of NZ_QUJN01000007.1, forward strand.
TTTCGATGATAACCCGGAACATGCGCTGATGCACGGACCGACCTTTATGGGAAATGCCCTCGCGTGCAGCGCGGCGCTTGCCTCGATCGAGCTGTTTGAGACGCAGAACTATATGGAAAAGATTCAGAAGATCGAAGCTATCACCCGCCGGGAGATGGAAGAATTTACCGATCCGAGAATCAGGGAGGTCCGCATGATGGGCGGATGTGTCTGTGTCGAGGTATATGATCCGGCAGTCCTGAAAGGGTATCAGGAATATGCGTACAAACGCGGCGTGTTCAGCCGTCCGTTCTTAAATTATCTGTACGCGATGGTTCCGTATATTATCAAGGAAGAAGAGCTGGTGCAGGTGCTTCAGTGCATGAAAGACTGGTTTGCGCGGGGATAGGTAACGAAGAAACGTAACTGCTCACAGGTGGGAATTTTCTGAACTGAAAATCCCGTTACTGGGAACACATGTGTGAACAGTGAAACATCTACCTTAGAATAAAAATCTTAGAATAAAAAAAATTTAAGTATTTCTTTCTGAATGAATTTCATTTATGATAAAAGGAATGGAGTATTGTTTTAAGAAACGATACATGGATTGTGCTGTCTGCGATTGTGAATGGATAGGACAGAAGCAATCAAAATTCTAGTATAAAACTTACATTCGGGGAGAAATTAATATGAAAGAACAAATGAAGAAAATAGCGCTGCTATCGCTGTCATTGATACTGACATCGGCGTATTCTGTTTCGATCGTGCTGCCATCGCTGCTGCAGCATTTCAGTGAATATACAACCGCACAGGTGGAGATGTTGATCTCAGCACCGTCGTTTGCGATCACTGTCATGATCGTGCTGAATGCATGGCTGTCGCGTTATATGAAAGACCGTCCAATGATTGTGGGCGGTCTGCTTCTTTTATCGGTCAGCGGCATGGTACCGGTGTTTGTACAGGAATATCCGGTGATGTTCGCGTCCAGGATTTTCCTGGGGATCGGGATTGGGCTCATTAATGCGAAAGCAATCAGCATTTTCAGTGAATATTATGAAGGCAGGGAAAAAGCGGCGCTGCTCGGATACCGCGGATCGGCGGAGGTGCTGGGAAGCGCGGTTATGACGCTGGTTGCTGGAAAATTGGTGTTGATCCGGTGGAATCTGGCATTTTGGGTGTACGCGCTCGGATTTGTGATTGTACTTCTGTATCTTGTATGGGTTCCGGGAAGTATGGAGCCGGGACAGAGTGCGGGCTCACAGAGTGCAGGGGCAGAGAAAGAAAGTCTGGAAGCGGAGGCAGATGGAAAAAGAGAATGCTGGAAAAAAGAAGTCCTGACCATTGCTTATGCAGTGTTTGCGGGGTTTGTCATCTGCATCTACTGTTCCAATTCCCTGCGTGTCCCGATGTTGATTTTAGAGAAGAAACTTGGAACGGAGTCGGAAGCCAGCATCATTCTCACGCTCATGATGCTGATGGGAATAGCTGCCGGTGTTTATTTTGGAAAACTGACGATGTGGTGGAAGGAAAAATTACCGGGGGTTGGATGCTTGATGCTTGGAGCGGGGATGCTTCTGACCGCATATGCGGGCAATCTGCCGCTGATTGGAGTTGGCATCAGTATCGTCGGATTTTTCTATACCGTTCTGGTTACCTATTCCTTCCACCAGATTTCCGAGCGGATTCCGCAGTCTTCTATCAATACAGCCACATCAATTGTGCTGGTCGGCTGCAATCTGGGAGCGGCGTGTTCGCCGTTTGTGCTGAAATGGATGGGAAGATTCAGCGAGGGCGTGAGCGTGCCGTTTGTGGGGTATGCGGGGATGATGGGGGTATTAGGAATCGTTCTGATAGTAGTCACGGGAAGAAAGAAATAATACAGTAAACCAATAATAGGAATAACGGCAAAATCTGCAACCAGAACTGTATCGTACGGAATCTTCAGTTTAGAAAATTCAGAAAATTCCTACCTGTGAACAGTTATCTGAAATCGAACGTTTGTACTGATTTGTTTTGCTTTTATGTATACATTCATGGGTGGATTTGGTATAATAGAAATACTTAATGGGATTTTTTGTGTACTAGGAAATTCCTTGGAATCCCCTATTACACAAAAAGGCACATTCTTTATTTGTGAATTATATCAAATCAGGAGAAAGCAATGGATCATTTTGAGTTGGTATCAGAATACAGCCCGACCGGCGACCAGCCGCAGGCGATTGAAAAGCTGGTGGAGGGCTTCAAGGAAGGAAATCAGTTCCAGACATTACTGGGGGTAACGGGCTCTGGCAAGACGTTTACGATGGCAAATGTGATTCAGAAGCTGAATAAGCCGACGTTAATTATTGCACATAATAAGACGCTGGCAGCCCAGCTTTATTCGGAAATGAAGGAATTTTTTCCCAATAATGCGGTGGAATACTTTGTCAGCTACTATGACTACTACCAGCCGGAGGCTTACGTCCCGTCCACGGACACATACATCGAGAAGGATTCCTCTATCAACGACGAGATCGATAAGCTGCGGCATTCAGCGACGGCGGCGCTGTCGGAGCGGCAGGATGTGATTATTGTGGCATCGGTTTCCTGTATCTATGGTCTGGGAAGCCCGATCGATTACAAAAACATGGTTATTTCCCTGCGCCCGGGCATGGAGAAAGACCGCGACGAGGTCATTCACAAGCTGATCGACATTCAGTACAGCCGGAATGACATGGATTTCAAGCGAGGTTCGTTCCGGGTGCGCGGCGATGTGCTGGAGGTATACCCGGCGTATTCGGGCGGCGATGCGTACCGGATTGAGTTTTTCGGGGATGAGGTAGACCGGATCACAGAGATTGACACGCTGACGGGCGAGATCAAGGCGCAGCTGGGACATATCGCGATTTTCCCGGCATCGCATTATGTCATCCCGAAAGAGCGGATGGAGATTGCGGCAAACAATATTTTAGAGGAAATGAAGGAGCAGGTCGCTTACTTTAAGAGTGAGGATAAGCTTCTGGAGGCACAGAGAATCGCGGAGCGGACGAATTTTGATGTGGAAATGATGCGGGAAACAGGCTTCTGTTCCGGTATCGAGAATTATTCGCGCCATCTGATTGGTTCGAAACCGGGAGAACCGCCGTGTACGCTGATGGATTATTTCCCGGATGAATTTCTGGTGATTGTGGACGAGTCGCACATCACGCTGCCGCAGGTGCGCGGTATGTACGCGGGCGACCAGTCGCGCAAGAAAACGCTGGTGGAATATGGCTTCCGCCTGCCATCGGCGCTGGATAACCGACCGTTAAATTTTGAAGAATTTGAGAGCAAACTGGATCAGATTCTCTGCGTTTCAGCAACACCGGGCGAGTATGAGGCAGATCATGAGCTTCTGCGGGCAGAGCAGGTGATCCGTCCAACGGGACTTCTTGATCCGCCGATTGAGGTGAGACCGGTCGAGGGACAGATCGACGATCTGATTTCGGAGGTCAACCGGGAGGTGGATCGAGGGTTTAAGGTGCTTGTTACGACGCTGACAAAGCGGATGGCAGAAGACCTGACCGACTATATGCGCGATGCGGGAATCCGCGTCAAATATCTGCATTCGGATATTGACACGTTGGAACGCGCCCAGATTATCCGGGATATGCGTCTGAATGTCTTCGATGTGCTGGTCGGCATCAACCTGCTTCGTGAGGGTCTGGATATCCCGGAGATTGCGCTGGTGGCGATTCTGGATGCGGATAAAGAGGGATTCCTGCGTTCGGAAACGTCCCTGATTCAGACGATCGGCCGAGCAGCGCGAAATTCTGAGGGGCATGTTATCATGTATGCAGATTCGATCACGGATTCGATGCGGGCGGCGATCGAGGAGACGGAGCGAAGACGCGCGATTCAGCAGGCGTACAATGAGGAACATCACATTACGCCGACGACGATCAAGAAAGCTGTCCGGGATCTGATCACGATCTCGCAGGCAGCCGAACCGGTTACGAATAAGGTAACGAAGGATCTGGAATCGATGGATCGCCAGGAATTAGAAAAACTTGTAAAGGAACTGACGAAGAAGATGAATCAGGCGGCAGCCGAGCTGAATTTCGAGGAAGCGGTCGTGTTGCGTGACCGTATGGTAGAGGTCAAGAAAATGTTGCTGGATTTGGAAAATTCGTAACTGTTCAGTAGGTCTGCGCATTTACTGCGCTGACCGTACGAAAACATGGGCCAGCAGGCAAAAATCTCATTGCCGCGGGCAATTTTTAATGGATTTTTGCGCGTGACTGTGAAGGTACTGAACAGTTACGAAAATTCGTAAATCAGAGGGTGGTTGGTATGGAATATGGCGCGCTGATGGAGATGGCGGTCCGGGCGGGGGAGATCATGCTGGCGAGCGGAGCGGAGGTCTACCGTGTGGAGGACACGATTCACCGTATTTTAAAGCATTCAGGGATTGCACGGGCAGATGTGTTTGTCGTGACGACGGGGATCGTGGCGACGATTGCGGATGCATCGCTTCCGCCGCTTACCTTGGTAAAACGGGTGGAAAACCGGGCAACGAATTTGAACCGCATCTATCAGGTAAACAATGTTTCAAGGGAATTTTGCAGCGGAAAATTGTCTGTCGGGGAGGCGCAGGAACGACTGGATCGGATTGCTAATACGACATTATACGGATTCTGGAAGAAATGCATTGGCTATGCGGCAACGACGGGATTTTTTGCGGTGATGTTTGGAGGCGGTCCGGGCGAATGCCTGGTGGCGGCTGTCGTGGGAGTCGTTCTTGCGTTTGTCCTGCGGGCGGCGTCCAAACTTATGTTGAATGATTTCTGTCAAAATTCACTTGGCTCGTTTGCACTGGCGGTTGCGGCGTATCTGCTGCGCCGTGGGGCATTTCTGGGAATGAGCCTGGATGTAGTGATTATCAGCGCAATCATGCCGCTGGTGCCTGGGGTCACATTTACGGCAGCAATCCGCGATACGCTGAATGGAGATTACAGTTCGGGAGTCGCGCGGATGGCGGAGGCAGTCGTGGTGGCGCTGGCGGTTGCGTCGGGCGTCGGTTTGGCGATCGTGGCAGTCCGGCTGGCGGGAGGATCGGTATGACAGAGATGATAAGAGAATTGATGATCCAGAGCGTGGGGGCATTTCTGGCGGTTTTTGGTTTTTCCCTGCTGGTCGATATGCCGCGGAAATATCTGGTTTATGCGGGCATTACCGGAGGTGCCGGATGGCTGGCGTACCTGGTATCAATGCAGGTGGGAACCTCGCAGGTGGCGGCGGCATTTTTTTCCAGTCTGGCAGCGGCTCTGCTGAGCCAGGTATTTGCACGCGTGTTAAAAGCGCCCGTCACGATCTTTCTGGTGGCAGGAATCCTGCCGACGGTGCCGGGCGCATCGATCTACCGGAGCGTCTATTTTCTGATACAGGGACAGACAAAATGGTACAATTTTTATCTGATCCAGACGATCCAGATAGCGGGGGCGATGGCGGTTGCCATCTTTATTGTGGATTCACTGTTCCGTCTGCTCCGGAATAAAGCGTCGTAGTAGAACTGGGCGGCAGGTAGAGACAGCCCTGAATCCTGCTAAAATAATAAATATGATCTGACAGGCGGTCTTCAGCGGGCACATCCGACTGATTGATCGCCTGAACCATTTCATTGAGTTCTTCCGGCGGAAGGGAGACGCTGCTGGGAGTGAGAAGCACTTCATGGATGCTGGATGGAAGGATAATCAGATTTTCGCCCAGGCTTTCGGCAAACTCTTTTAAGACGCGGGGATAGAGCATGCAGGCAGCGCCGTTGATGCCGCGCGAATTTGTCAGAACGTAGAGAGAAACCGATGGAAGAGCCTCCGTTTCAAAGACATCCTCCATTTCGAGCTGGTTGAGGGTGGATTCGATGGAGCTGATGTGGTACGGAAGCATGCGAGGTGTATTTTCTTCCGCCAGCATGCCGAGCTCTTCCAGAGAAATATCCCACAGGGCAAGATGGTCGCTGTGTACCAGAGTTGTCATCTGCCCCTCCTCATTGTCAGTGAGGATCAGATAGAAAACGATCGCCAGATCGAGATACGGAATATGTGGGACATGGGAGAGAAGCACCTTATTTTTGGCGGCATGGATCAATTTGTAGGCAATCCGGTCGCGTATCGCATCAAAATCACGCAGTTCCTCGCAGATATCCTCCGAAAATCCTGGATTTGTCTCATACACCATCAGGATCTGATCGGTAATAATGGAGAGCGGCATCCCTTCCTCTGCTTCATTATAATAGGCGTTCAGATAGACGGTCGGTGATAAACGTGAGCCGGGTTTCGTAAAGCTCAGCCCGTCGAGCATCAGTCCATTATTTTTCAGAACCCGCCGCAGGGAGACGTTGGCTTTTTTATTGAGGCGCGTCTGCACCATCGACTGGATTGTTTTCAAAAAAGTTTCATAGACCATAGAGTACCTCCTGAAATAAAATTGCAGATAGGGGATGCCCGCTTGCTCATGTAGGTTAGACTTTCAGCAAAATGAGAAACAGTTTCCCCGTGTGAATAAGTTTTAAGGAATCAAATCAAGAAGCAGTCATGAAGTTTGAGATGTGAAGAAAGATTGCTTAGTGATTAAAAAATAAATAAAAAGTTCAGAGTTTTAGCGTTTACCTTTTGAGTGCGTAAGTATGAAAATGGTCATGGAAATCATCGAAAAAACTGAACATGAGAATCGCAGGAACCAGTAAGATGTGAAAAAATTGCCTGCATATAAAGAAGCAGGTGCCAAATGCACCGATATCATGATTATACTGGAAAATGGGAAGATTGGCAAGAAAAATAACAGGGGAAAAATAAAGAGATAAAATGGCAAGATTGCGAGATAAAAACTAATAGCTGTCATTCATGGTAAAAATAAAACTGAAAAATAACAAAAAAATATAAAATCAGTATTGACAAAATGAGGCATATGTATTAAAATAAAACCATCAAAAGAAACAAGAAATAAAACAAAAAAAGAAGGGAGCTGATTCCACCGAAAACATAAAACTGGTTCGATTTTTTAATAGAAAAATTGAACAAAGGAAAACCAAAATCAACAAATAAAAATCAGTCAATCATCTATCATACATATTTAGAAACAGGATTCGGTTTAGTGATATGACGAGAAAGTATCATTAAAAAGAAGCGTTTTTTAAAAGAGAGATAGATAAGTGAAAAAAGAAAAAAATAAGATTGAACGATTCAGAAATTGTTGAAAAAGGAATCAAAATTGAATAAAGGAAAAGTTCAAAGAAAGAGGTATCATCCAATGGACGAGATAGTTTAAAGGGTATCGATAAAATGTCAATTTATCGATACCCTTTTTCTGGTTCATGGAAAAGCATCAAGAAGGCTCTTTTCTTATTATTAAAGATCAAATCCCCTGTAACTCAAACGGCGGCGTGTATTCTTCTTTCGCGCTGCTTTTTTCCTGCATAAAGCCGTGCGTGAGCCCCAGCTCAATCGCGGCATCGACGACTTTCTGGTATTCGTAGCTTGTGATGCGGCGGTTGATTTCCGGATATTTGCTGCTCTGGTAGAAGGGGGTGTACTGGCTCATAAGGCTTACCAGAAAATGCCCCTCCGGGAGGTTGTCGTGAATCCAGTGGAGCAGACGGATGGAATCGTCTTTGTGTTTCGGAAGAACCATATGCCGCAGGATTACGCCGCGCTTCATGAGCTGGCAGGTCTGATCATTTTCAGAGAAATCTTCCAATACCAGCGGACCTGTGTGCGCGATCATCCGTTTGACTGCTGCGGAGGCGACCGAAAAATAGTCCGGGGCGGCGGAGTAGCGGGCGGACAGCTCGGAGGAGTAATATTTTAAATCCGGCAGCCAGATATCGATATAGGGAGCCAGCGCGTCAACCGCCTCCAGTGTCTCATAACCGCCGCAGTTGTAGACGATAGGGATGGAAAGCTGCGGTTTGACCCGTTTTAAGACGGGCAGTAGCGACGGAAGGTACTGAGTCGGCGTCACCAGATTGATATTGTGCGCACCCTGTGTCTGCAGTTCCAGAAAAATTTCCTCTAGACGCGTTTCGGAAATATCTTTTCCAAAGCCTTCGCTGCTGATCTGGTAGTTCTGGCAGAAACAGCAGCGCAGCGTGCAGCCGGAAAAAAAGATGGTACCGCTTCCGTGAAGACCGCTGATACACGGTTCCTCCCATGGATGAAGCGCCGCGCGTGCCGCCCGGATACCGGCAGGGCTGTGACACCAGCCCTGCTTTTTGGTGCGGTTGATCTGACAATTTCGCGGACAGCAATGGCAGCTTTCGTAGGAGTAGGCGGCTGGTTCAGAGAACTGGACAGGCGAGCCGGCACTTGAATTGGGGAGGGGAATATATGTGTTCATAGGTTTTGCTTCCTTCTATAAATTAAAGTAATCATTACAGTGCGGACTTATAACGAAGTAACCAACAGTTTTTTATAAGAATTTTTGTAAAGATAATTCCTTCAAAGCTTTTTTACATAGTTCAAATCTGTGTTGAATCCGAAAAATCGATCGTTATAATGTATTTATTCTACTAAGAAAGATGAGCAGTGTCAAATGTGATTACATTTAATACGAAAGGGCTGGACTTTGCACTGACGGCACTGTTTGTAATGATTTTTACGGAACAGTGGATCGGACAGAAGCGCCATTGGCCGGCAGGGACTGTATTTTATATGATTCTGGTGCAGATGGTGTTTGTTTAGATGATGCGTGTTTTTGCCTCGCGTGCGTTGCCATCGGAAGCAGTGTTTTTTGTTTCAGATCCGGGTTTCCCCAGGATCTGGTTGATACATTTCCAGGCATCTGTCAGCCGGTCGAGGTTCCAGGCAGCGTTGGCAGGGCTGGTGGACGGCAGTTTGATTGCCTCAATGCCAGTCTGTTTACGGCAGAAGCGGTCGTACATTTTTCCGGACAGCCCGCCGTTTGTGTAAATCGCCTGGATGGAAGCGTGATCCAGGATAGAGGCGAGGTCGTTTGGAACAACATCGCGGATGGAACTGTCGCTGGATCCTTCGATGGAACAGCTATGGATGGTGTCCCAGACGGCGATGTGGTTTCGCAGCAGAAATTCCTTCTTTTCCTCGATGGAGGATGGAACGTCTTCCTTTCGCAGGCGCGCTAAGAGCTTCCAGAAACGATTCTGTGGGTGCCCGTAGAAAAAACAGCTTTCTCGGGATTTGACCGACGGAAAGGAACCGAGGATCAGGATGCGGGAGTCGGCGTCAAAAACAGGCGGGATTGGGTGGATGATGTGGGATGGCATGGTGGAACCTCCTTTTTGCGGATTATTGTTGTCAATTATAATAAATACGAAATCAATTTTCGACTTTGATCTGGCTTCATTTGGTGCATGGACATGATACTCACGAACCCGCGCTATCGCGCGCTACCGCCCTGCTTCGCATGGCTGTTTGTTCGGTAATGGCGCAAGAAAAGAATATGTCTGCTTCGCAGCCGCATTCTTTTCTTCTGGGCTCATTATACCATGACCACTAAATTCGTGAAACACCTCATTAAGTGGTCAGGCATATGTTCTCACTAGACTCGAAAATACCTCGTCAAGTGTTCACATTATATCATAGATCAAAAATGATAGAATGTTTTTTTGAAACTCCCTTTTTACAAAAGTGTGTCTGATGCATACTAACTCATAATTATACGAAACACCACACTTTTATTCGTTTTCTATTCATTTCCGGCTAATGGGTATTCATTTTTACTCTAATTTATCATGCAATTTATTTAGAATGGAATTTTTGAAAGAGCCAGCACCTTGAATGGGCTGACTCTTTCAATGTCACCTGTAATTGACAAACTGGAATTGTTCTACTTCTTTATCTTTTTAATATCCTGATACAGCCCATATCCCAGAAACAGGATTCCAATAATAAACGCAATACCAGCCGCTATTGCTAAAAAAGGACCTACATATTCAAGACCTGCTGCAAATAAAGTGGCATTCCACGAAGCTACTCCACTCATAAATATCGCAGCAGAAATATATCGTGCAGAAATTAAAACTGCTGACATGAAACAGAAAATAGCACCTACAATTTTGTTTTCCATTTAAATCACCTCCAAATTCCGATTTTTCGTTCTCTGTGACTTCCCAATAAACGGGAATTTATCGTTTTATTCTGGTATAAAACTCTTTTTCATCTTGGTGATGAATATAGGCCCCATTTTTAATCTGCACACGCAAAGATGCCATATTATCCTTATGAACAGACATATATATTTCGTCTTCTTTAATAATGTGCCAGGCTTTTTCGATTGTCAATCTCAACCCTTCCGAGGCGTATCCCTTGCCTCTGAATTCTTTCTTTATTCCATATCCTATATGGCCTCCTCCGTTTGCAAGTGCAGGAGTAAGGTAATGACGCACGCGAAATAATCCTACTATTTTCTCATCATCCCATAAGAAAAAATCCGTTTCTGGAACCCATCCATCAGCCAGATCAATTCCCTTTTCAGCATTAATATAACCAGGTAATATTTTTATTTCAAATTCCTTTCTTGAACATCCAGACGCAAAATTCGTAAATCCATTTTCATTGGAAGGGGTATTAGTAATAAATTCGTATTCCTTTTCAATATCTTCCAAATTAGCTGATTTTAAGTACAACATAAAAAGCTGCTTCCTCCTATTTTTCTCAAAGAGTTCGGTCAATCCCGATTTGTATAACAGTAGTCTAACACACGTTGTTTAAAAATACTACAGCCAAGCCAATGTCTGTAATTTGCCCTAAAATTTCATTTTATGGAATTTGGACTACTTGATTTTCTAATTGCATACGCAATTCGTGAAATGTATCATTATACTGTTGATACATCAGACACACAAATGTAAATGGGGACTTTTTAAAAAGCAATTTTTCGAATAACTGTGACGAGGTAACTGTATCGGGAAGAGATACACAGCGGATGATTTTGATGGCATTTCATATATGCAGAGAAAACACCTATATTTTATAAGGAGTTCACAAGTTTTTAATATTTTCACTTCTTGATTTATAGGCAATCTGCCACTATAATGGATAAGAGTACGCAGAAATTTGTGCGCTGACGGGGAAGAAAAGCGGGCATGAAGCCGGATGAGAAGCAGATGCGGCAGATTTAGAGGAGCTTTTGAGTAACCTGATGTGGCAGATTCCGGATGTACAGTGACACAGAATGGAGAAAGTGTATGGATAATAAGGGAAACCAGAATAAAAATGGAAAAAATCCCCGCGGTCAGAATTATGCAGTGCTGATCATGACGATGCTGTTTACGCTTCTCTGCGTGGCGATGATGCACAACCTCTGGCAGAGCAGCCGCACGCACAAGATGCCGTACAGCGAGTTTAATCAGATGCTTAAGGATCACGAGGTAGAATCGGTTGTGATTGGCAATGGAAAGATTCAGATCACGCCGAAGGAAGATTCGAAGAAATATGGCGGCAGCCAGGGCAAATACGGAAATCTGGTAGGAATGGAGTACTATACGATTCCGATCAACGATCCGGATTTGGAGAAGAAGCTGGATGAAGCTGGTGTTACGACCTATGAACAGGCAGAAGTGGACGCGACAGGCAGTATTATCATGCTTCTGCTTGAGTGGGTGCTTCCGATTGCAGCGATGTTCGTCATTTTCAATATGATGATGAAGCGCATGGGCGGCGGAGGCGGCATCATGGGTGTCGGCAAGAGCAATGCCAAAGTATATGTACAGAAAGAGACCGGCGTTACGTTCAAGGATGTGGCAGGCGAGGATGAGGCGAAGGAGTCTCTGACGGAGATTGTTGATTTCCTGCATAACCCGGGAAAATATACGAAGATTGGTGCGAAACTGCCGAAGGGTGCGTTGTTAGTCGGACCGCCAGGAACCGGTAAAACACTTCTTGCCAAGGCAGTAGCTGGAGAGGCGAAGGTTCCGTTTTTCTCTCTGTCCGGTTCAGATTTTGTGGAAATGTTTGTCGGCGTCGGCGCATCCCGTGTGCGTGACCTGTTCAAGCAGGCGCAGCAGTCGGCTCCGTGTATCATTTTCATCGATGAGGTGGATGCGATCGGTAAAAGCCGTGATTCCCGTCTGGGCGGCAACGATGAACGTGAGCAGACGTTAAACCAGCTCCTTTCGGAGATGGATGGATTTGATTCCTCCAAGGGTCTTTTAGTCATGGCGGCGACGAACCGCCCGGAGATTCTGGATCCGGCGCTGCTTCGTCCGGGACGTTTTGACCGCCGAATTATCGTGGATAAGCCGGATTTAAAGGGGCGTGTGCAGATTTTAAAGGTACATTCCAAGGATGTAAAACTGGATGAGACGGTTGATTTCGAGGAGATCGCGCTGGCGACATCTGGCGCTGTAGGTGCGGATCTTGCCAATATGATGAACGAGGCGGCGATCACAGCCGTTAAGAATGGCAGGAAAGCCGTTTCCCAGAAGGATTTATTTGAGGCAGTTGAGCTGGTTCTGGTTGGCAAAGAGAAGAAAGACCGCATCCTGAGCCAGGAAGAGCGCCAGATTGTTTCGTATCATGAGGTGGGTCATGCGCTGGTCAGCGCCCTGCAGAAGGACTCGGAGCCGGTACAGAAGATCACGATTGTGCCGCGTACCATGGGTGCGCTTGGCTATGTCATGCAGGTGCCTGAGGAAGAGAAGTACTTAAATACCGAGAAGGAAATCCGCGCGATGCTGGTCGGATTTTTAGGCGGACGTGCGGCTGAGGAGATCGTTTTTGATACGGTAACGACAGGTGCGTCAAATGATATTGAAAAAGCAACCCGGATCGCGCGTGCGATGGTAACCCAGTACGGTATGTCCAAGAAGTTCGGTCTGATGGGTCTGGAAAGCCAGGAAAATCAGTACCTGAACGGGAGAACTGTCCTGAATTGCAGTGATATGACGGCGGCAGAGATTGACAAGGAAGTCATGCATATTTTGAAGGTTTCTTATGAGGAGGCGAAACGCCTGCTGAGTGAAAACCGCGAGGCGCTTGATAAGATTGCGGCGTTCCTGATTGAGAAAGAGACGATCACCGGTAAAGAATTCATGAAGATTTTCCATGAGGTAAAGGGAATCCCGGAGCTGGAGGAAAAGAAACAGGAAGGCGAGAGCCGGATTGAGATGCCGGAGGCTGCGAAGACAGGCGATGAGGTTCAGCCGATAAAGACTGCGGAAGAAACGAACGCGGAAAACTCACAGAACCAGCAGAAGCTGGAAGGAAAACCGGCGGATGAAGCACCGGCGGACGAAACACCGGAATCGGCAGAAGCTGTAGCAGCAGAGAGTCCAAATGAGGATGAGATGCGCGGTGGAAGCTCGTTCGACCGGAAATAAAAGTGATGTATAGCATAAAAGAAATATTTATACAATAAATAGAACGGCTGTATTTCAGCAATGTGAATCCATATATTGAAAAATCTATGAGTTCTGTTTTGCTGAGATACAGCCGTTATTTATATAGGATTATATCAATTACTGGTACAGGCGGTTGTGCTCATATACCGGCTCGGAGGTCAGTTCGATGCCGAGACGTTTGAAGGTCTTGATATCAACCTCCGACAGCATGACGGAGGTGTGAACCTGGCAGCCGCGCAGTTTTTCGAGCTGTTCCAGGGCGATCTGTGCGTGTTTGTTGGTAGCGGCGCACATGGACAGCGCGATCAGAACTTCATCGGTGTGGAGACGCGGGTTGCGGCTTCCGAGGTACTCGACTTTCAGCTTCTGGATCGGCTCGATCGCGATCGGGGAGATCAGGTGCTCATCGTGCGGAATATTGCCAAGTACCTTGACAGCATTCAGAAGCAGGGCAGCGGAAGCGCCGAGCAGGTTGGTTGTCTTTCCGGTGGCGATGGTTCCGTCCGGAAGTTCGATGGCAGCAGCCGGAGCACCGGTTTCTTCGGCGCGTTTCAGGGCAGCCGGAACAACCTTGCGCATATCGGTGGTCAGTTTTGCCTGCTTCATCAGAAGTTCGATCTTATAAACTTCCTCTTTGCCGACATCCTCTTTGACAACGCGGTTTAATGCCTGATAGTAGCGGCGCAGGATTTCCTGACGGGATGCCTCGCAGCAGGCTTCGTCGTCAATGATGCAGTTTCCTGCCATATTGACGCCCATATCAGTCGGGGATTTGTACGGGTTCTCGCCGTAGATTCCCTCGAAAATAGCGCTCAGAACCGGGAAAATCTCGATGTCACGGTTGTAGTTGACCGTTGTCACACCATAAGCCTCCAGATGGAACGGATCGATCATGTTGACATCGTTTAAGTCAGCGGTCGCTGCCTCGTATGCCAGGTTGACCGGGTGCTTTAACGGGATATTCCAGATCGGGAAGGTCTCAAATTTGGCATATCCAGCCTTGACGCCGCGTTTGTTCTCGTGGTAGAGCTGGGAAAGGCAGGTTGCCATTTTTCCGCTTCCCGGTCCCGGCGCGGTGACAACAACGAGTGGACGTTTGGTTTCAATGTAATCATTTTTACCATAACCTTCATCGCTGACGATCAGCGGAACATTGCCCGGATAACCGTCGATGGTGTAGTGGCGGTAAACCTTGATGCCCATGGATTCGAGCTTGTGTTTGAAGACATCCGCAGTGTTCTGCCCGGAATAGTGGGTGATTACAACGCTTCCAACATAGAGTCCCTTGTCGGTAAAGGATTGAATCAGACGGAGTACGTCTACGTCGTAAGTAATGCCGAGGTCGGAACGTACTTTGTTTTTCTCGATATCCGCAGCACTGATGACGATGACGATCTCCGCCTGATCCGCTAACTGCAGAAGCATCCGCAGCTTGCTGTCAGGTGCAAAGCCCGGAAGAACCCGGGATGCGTGGTAGTCATCGAACAGTTTTCCGCCAAATTCGAGGTAGAGCTTATCACCGAACTGGTTGATACGCTCACGGATATGTTCCGACTGCATTTTCAGGTATTTGTTGTTGTCAAAACCGATTTTCATCTAATCCTCCGTTCTTAGTTTCGTCCCGCACAGAATACCGGTATCGCGGTGGGGGCAGATGCCGGTTTCCATCTGGTGGGATGAAAATCATATGTTTGTATGGATGATTGCGCCGCCAGGTCACAGTCCATGTCCGGCACAGACTGCCATTCGCAGTTGTTTATGTCGATGCTCTTTGTGTGAAATGAACGCAGCACAGCAGACCGCAAAGAATCACAATTAGTACTATTATCCTACAAAAAAGTCTATTTGAGTAGAGGAAAAATAAAAAAATTTTAAAATCGGAAAAATGACGGATTTGGTTTTCGGAAATGTAATATTTTCTGGCGAAAATTTTTGTGTACAGGCGATGGGGATGGAGAAAATCTGGATGTAAATTGATAAAAAACAGAAAAGGGCATACAAAATGTGATATAATGAGCGCAGAAGAAAAGAATGCGGCTGCGAAGCAGACATATTCTTTTCTTGCGCCATTAACGAACGAACAGCCATGCGAAGCAGGGCGGTGGAGCGCGATAGCGCGGGTTCGTGAGTGGACGGGTGAGAATACGTTCTTATGATATAATGAGCGCAAGTGAGCCAGAAAGCTGCTTGCAGATTTAAGGCGAACGGCGAATCGTGATATAATGTGAACACTTAGCGAGATGTTTTAAGGAGGTATCAGCATTCATGCGGGAAATTCCAAAGCCGGGCGAGCGGTACCGGCATTTTAAAAATAAAGAATATCAGATTCTGGCGGTGGCGACCCACTCGGAAACGGGGGAAAAGATGGTTGTCTATCAGGCGCTCTATGGAGAATATGGCGTCTGGGTTAGACCGCTTTCTATGTTTATGGAAGAGGTAGATCGGGTAAAATATCCGGAGGCGGCGCAGAGATACCGGTTTGAGCGGATTGCGGCGGGTCCGTGGGAAAATTCGAAACAGCAGGAAATAAGGACAACCAGAACGACTCATGTCGTAAATGAAGGTGTTCGCCGTTCGAAAATGTCTGACGCAGCCACTCATTCCTGGGACATACCGCAGGAGGAACCGGAGCTGCATCCGCTTGTGGCAGAATTTCTGGATCAGGAAACGACCGAGGGCAGGCTGGAAGTGCTCCAGAGAATGAGCGGCAAGGTGGACAAGCGGGATCTCGACAGTCTCTGCTTCTGTCTGGATATGAATCCGGTCGGTGGAAGCGTGGAGGAAGAGCTGGACGCGATCCGTCAGTGCATCCGGATGCAGCAGAGGTACGATGCACCGCGCCTGCGGTATGGAAAGTGAGCGGCTGTCTGGCAGAAGAGTCTGGGTAACTGTTCACGGGTAGGCACTTTTGGAACCGAAAGTGCCGTAAGAAAACGTGGTGGCAGCAGATTACAAAACAGGATGGTTTGAGATGTTTCAAATAGAAGAAGAACTGAAAAAACTGCCGGGGCAGCCGGGTGTTTATATTATGCACGATGCGAAGGACGCGATCATCTATGTCGGCAAGGCGATCAGCCTGAAAAACCGAGTCCGTCAATATTTCCAGAGCAGCCGGGATAAGACGGCGAAGATCAAGCAGATGGTCTCGAAGATAGCACGTTTTGAGTATATCGTGACGGATTCGGAGCTGGAAGCGCTGGTGCTGGAGTGCAACCTGATCAAAGAGCACCGCCCACGCTACAATACGATGCTCAAGGATGACAAGACGTACCCGTACATCAAGGTGACGGCTTCGGAGGAGTACCCGCGGATCTTGTTTTCACGCCAGATGAAAAAGGATAAAAATAAGTATTTTGGTCCTTTTACGAGCGCGGGAGCAGTCAAAGACACAATCGAGCTGATTCGGAAGATATACCGGATCCGGGCGTGCAGCCGGAAGCTGCCGCAGGATATGGGAAAGGACCGTCCGTGCCTCTATTACCATATTCACCAGTGCGACGCGCCATGTCAGGGGTATATTTCACAGGCAGATTATCAGAAATCGGTGAAGCAGGCGGTCGGTTTTTTAAATGGACAGTATGAGCCGGTCATGAAATATCTGGAAGAAAAGATGAGGACGGCGTCCGAGACGATGGAGTTTGAGAAGGCGATTGAGTACCGGGATCTGCTTGAAAGTGTCAGAAAGGTGGCGCAGAAGCAGAAGATTACGAGCCAGAGCATGGAAGATCGGGATATTATCGCGATGGCGAAGGATGAGCGCGATGCGGTTGTGCAGGTGTTTTTCGTGCGCGATGGCAAGCTTATTGGGCGGGAACATTTCCATATGAATCTGACCGGCTCGGAGAGCAAGGCAGAAATTTTAAACAGCTTCGTCAAACAGTTTTACGCGGGAACGCCGTTTGTGCCGCATGAGATCTGGGTGCAGGAGGAGTTAGAGGACGCGGAGGTTATCGCCAGCTTCCTGACGGCGCGCCGGGGACAGAAGGTGCGCTTTGTCGTGCCAAAGATGGGCGAGAAAGAGCGGCTGGTCGAGCTGGCGGAGAAGAATGCGAAGATGGTGCTCTCCCAGGATAAGGAGAAGATCAAGCGCGAGGAACTTCGGACGATCGGGGCGATGAACCAGATTGGATCGTGGATCGGACTTTCGGGAATCAAGCGGGTAGAAGCCTACGATATTTCCAATATCAGCGGTTTTGAGTCGGTCGGTTCGATGATTGTCTACGAAAATGGACGTCCGAAACGCAATGATTACCGCAAATTTCGCATCCGGACGGTGCAGGGACCGAACGATTACGCTTCAATGCGCGAGGTGCTGCTGCGGCGGTTTTCCCATGGCCTGGAGGAGACGAAGAAACTGCAAGCCGAGGGCGGCGATCTGGCGATGGGAAGTTTTACGCGTTTTCCAGATCTGCTGATGATGGATGGCGGACGCGGACAGGTTAATATCGCGCTGGAGGTATTAAGAGAGCTTCAGCTGGAAATCCCGGTCTGTGGCATGGTAAAGGATGATAACCACCGGACGAGGGGATTGTATTATCAGAATGTGGAAATTCCAATCGATCGCCATTCGGAAGGATTTCAGCTGATCACCCGGATTCAGGACGAGGCGCACCGGTTTGCGATCGAGTACCACCGGAGTCTCCGGGGCAAGGAGCAGGTGCGCTCCGTGCTGGATGATATCAAGGGTATCGGACCAGCGCGCCGTAAGTCTCTGATGCGGACGTTCAAGACGATCGAAGCAGTCCGGGAGGCGAGCGTGGAGGAGCTGGAAGCTGCGCCACAGATGAACCGGGCAGCTGCCGAGGCAGTCTATATATTTTTCCGTGATGACAAGCAGGGGAAGATGTGATAGGATGTAGACAATAGTAAAAATAAAAGGAGACAAAAGTATGGGTGGAGTGACGATAACAGAACTGATCGATAAGATGGGGCTTCGCAATATGACGCCGGAGCTGGAGACGGACAATGTTATGCTGGTGCATGCGGATGTGAACCGTCCGGCATTGCAGCTGACTGGATTTTTCGACCATTTTGACAAGGACCGTGTGCAGATCATCGGTTATGTGGAAAATGCGTACATCTCGACCCTGACTCCGCAGCGCCGCCGGGAAATGTTTGACAAACTGCTGTCTTCGGGTATACCATGTCTGGTATATAGCCGCGGCATGGCACCGGAGGAGGAAGTGCTGGAGCTGTGTAACCATTATGGGGTTCCGTGCATGGTATCGGAGAAGACGACTTCGGATCTGATGGCGGAGATCATCCGCTGGCTGAACGTCAAGATGGCGCCGATGATCAGCATTCACGGCGTACTGGTCGATGTATTTGGCGAGGGTGTCCTGATTATGGGCGAGAGCGGTATCGGCAAGAGTGAGGCAGCGCTGGAACTGATTAAGCGCGGTCACCGTCTCGTCAGCGATGATGTGGTCGAGATCCGCCGCGTCAGCGATGAAACCCTGATCGGTTCGGCACCGGATATTACCCGTCATTTCATCGAGCTTCGCGGTATCGGCATTATCGATGTCAAGACGCTGTTCGGTGTAGAGAGCGTAAAGGATACACAGTCGATTGACATGGTAATCAAGCTGGAAGAGTGGGATAAGGACAAGGAGTATGACCGCCTTGGCATGGAAGATCAGTATACCGAGTTCCTTGGCAACAAGATTGTATGCCATTCAATTCCGATCCGTCCGGGACGTAACCTGGCAATCATCGTAGAGTCGGCGGCAGTCAACTATCGTACCAAGAAGATGGGATATAATGCGGCGAAAGAACTGTACAAGCGGGTACAGGCGAACTTGGCAAGAAGAGATTAATGGAACGATTCACGCAGTCTGATTCGTGTGATTTAGTGCGGAAATCCCGACTTGCAAGGGATGGAGCCGTTATGAAATGAATAAAGGAAAATAGATATGTCTAATTTTTATCAGAAACTTTGTGATGCCATCGGCGCTGCTTCCGTGCGGGAGCAGGAGCCGATGAGCGCACATACGACCTTTCGGGCTGGTGGACCAGCCCGCTATTTTGTGACCCCGGAGGGCGAAAAAGAGCTGGCGGCAGTGCTGGCGGCGTGCCGGGAGGCAGAGAAAGCGTATTACATATTAGGAAATGGAAGCAATCTGCTTGTCAGTGATGCGGGCTATCCGGGCGTGATGATCCTTCTGGGAAGCCAGTTTACAGAGGTGGTTCGTCCGGAGGGCGAACCGGGCGTCTACGAGCTGGGCGCCGGTGTGCTGCTTTCGCGTGCCGCCAGGGAGGCGCAGAAAGATGGAATGACCGGATTTGAGTTTGCAGCCGGGATTCCTGGAACCGTGGGCGGCGCGGCGGTCATGAATGCGGGCGCTTACGGCGGAGAATTAAAGGATGTGCTGGAATCTGTGCGCGTGATGACGCCGGACGGCGAGGTAAAAGAGCTTAAAACGGAAGAACTGGATCTGGGTTACCGCCACAGCTGCATCCCGGAGCGCGGATATATCGTTTTATCGGCGCGGATCCGTCTGGAGAAAGGTGATCCGGAAGCGATCAGGGTGCGGATGGATGAACTGGCAGCCAAACGGCGGGAAAAACAGCCGCTGGAATATCCGAGTGCCGGAAGCACCTTTAAGCGCCCTGAGGGCTATTTCGCCGGAAAATTGATCGAAGATGCCGGACTTCGCGGCTATCAGGAGGGCGGCGCACAGGTGTCGGAGAAACACTGTGGTTTCGTTATCAACCGCGACCATGCGACGGCTTCGGACATCGCGGGGCTGTGTGGGACGGTGCAGAAGCGCGTGTATGAGCAGTTTGGGGTGAAACTGGAGACGGAAGTAAAGATGCTGGGCTTTTAAGATATTAAGATATATAGAGTATGGAAAAGGGAGGAACAATATGCGGCTTGTGATCGTAACCGGTATGTCGGGAGCCGGAAAGACGGCGGCACTGAAAATGCTGGAGGACATGGGATTTTACTGTGTTGACAATCTCCCGATCCCGCTGGTAGGAAAATTTGCGGAGCTGGTGCAGAGCAGCAGCGGGGAGGTAAGCTGTGCAGCGTTGGGAATCGATGTACGCAGCGGCGACGAGCTGGCACAGCTGGAGGGAACACTGAATGATTGGAATAACATCCAGTTTCCGTATGAGATCCTGTTTCTGGATGCCAGCGATGAGGTGCTGATCAAGCGATATAAGGAAACGCGCCGTTCCCATCCGCTGGCAGGAAAAGAGCGGCTGGACCGCGGTATTGCGAAAGAGCGCCTGAAACTCGATTTCCTGAAAAAGCGGGCGGACTATATTCTGGACACCAGCACGCTTCTGACGCGGGAGCTCAAGGCGGAACTGGAACGTATTTTTATGGGGCGCGAGCGCTTTTCCAGCCTCTTTGTGACGATCTTAAGCTTTGGCTTTAAATATGGGATTCCGTCGGATGCGGATCTGGTGTTTGATGTTCGTTTCCTGCCGAATCCTTATTATGATGAGAATTTAAGAAGCCATACCGGCAATGAGAAGGCGGTGCAGGACTTTGTGCGCCGCGGCGGGACGGCAGATGTATTTTTGGATAAACTCTATGACATGATTGACTTCCTGTTTCCGTACTATGTAAAAGAAGGAAAGAATCAGCTTGTCATAGCCGTAGGATGTACCGGTGGAAAGCACCGTTCAGTTACGGTGGCGAACCGGCTCTATGAGCGCCTCAAGGAGCACTCGGAAATAGGGCTTAAACTGGAACATCGGGACATAGAGATGGATAACCGGACAAAAGGGTAAACGGAGGTAGAGAACTTTGTCATTTTCAGCCCGGGTAAAGGAAGAGCTGTCGCATCAGCTGAGCAAGGCGAGGCACTGCCAGATTGCAGAGCTGGCGGCGATTTTGAGCCTTTGCGGCAAGATTCATATCGATGAAGAGGATCATTTCAGCATACGGATCCACACGGAAAACGTAGCGGTTGCACGAAAATACTTTACATTATTGAAAAATACATTTAATATTAAGGCGGACATTTCGATCCGGCGCAATGCATTTTTAAAAAAGAGCCGTTCTTATACGCTTCTGGTGCGCGATCACGAAAATGCACTCCGGGTGCTGGAGGCGGTCAAGATGGTGGATGCGCAGGGAAATGTCGGGGAAAACCTTTCGGTGGTGCGGAATCTGGTGATTCAGAATGCGTGCTGCAAGAAGGCATTTATCCGGGGCGCTTTTCTGGCAGCCGGATCCTTAAGCGATCCGGAGAAATTTTATCATTTTGAGATCGTATGCGCGTCGCTTGAAAAGGCGGTGCAGCTTCAGAATGTGATTCTGACATTCGACATCGATGCGAAAATAGTTGTCAGAAAGAAGTATTATGTGGTATATATAAAAGAAGGCAGTCAGATTGTGGAACTTCTGGGGCTGATGGAAGCGCATGTGGCATTGATGGAGCTGGAAAATATCCGGATCCTGAAAGAAATGCGAAACAGCGTCAACCGTCAGGTCAACTGCGAGACTGCCAATATCAATAAGACTGTTTCGGCGGCAGTCAAGCAGCTTGCGGATATCACATACATCCGTGATACGGTCGGGCTGGATTACTTGCCGGAGCTTCTTTCAGAGGTAGCACAGGTTCGTCTGGAGATGCCGGATGCAACCTTGAAGGAATTGGGGGAGAATCTGAGCCATCCAGTTGGAAAATCGGGAGTCAATCACAGGCTCAGAAAGATAAGTGCAGTAGCTGAAAGCCTCCGCGAAGAGCGGGGCGAGTAAAGTTAGGTTATTGTTCACAGGCAGGAATTTCCTGGATGGAAAATTCCGTGCGATACAGTAGTGGCAGCGGATTTTGCCGTTTTTTTCGAGCGGGGCTCGATGAGGAGGATATTATGACAAGTAAGGAAATCAGAATTGGTTTGAGTTCAGGTCTGGAGGCACGTCCTGCGGCGATGCTGGTGCAGGTAGCAAGCCAGTATGAGAGCAGCATCTATGTGGAAAGTGAAGAAAAACGCGTCAATGCAAAGAGCATCATGGGCATGATGACGCTGGGACTGGCAGAGGGCGCGCACGTAAAGGTAACGGCTGATGGCAGCGACGAGGAGAGTGCGATCGAGGGAATTGAGAAATATCTGAGCAATCAGTAGAAATCCAGATTTCTGACCGTTTTTCGGAAAGAGACAGGGGACGCAACAGTTAAACAAGAGCTTTGATAGATGAGGGGGTGTCGTTTCGCGGGAAACGGCAGTCCCTTAAAAGATCTGAATGGGAGGAAAAAGGTGGCATTTACACATCTGCATGTGCATACAGAGTACAGTCTGCTTGACGCATCGAGTAAAATAAAAGAACTGACCGCCCGGGCGAAGGAGCTGGGGATGGACAGTCTGGCGATTACTGACCACGGCGTCATGTACGGCGTGATCGATTTTTACCGGGCAGCCAGGGAAAATGGGATCAAGCCGATCATCGGCTGTGAGATCTATGTGGCGCCCGGATCGCGTTTTGACCGGGAGGCGGGAAGCGGCGAGGATCGCTATTATCATATGATTCTGCTGGCGGAAAATAATACCGGCTATCAGAATCTGATGAAGATCGTCTCCAAGGGATTTGTCGAGGGATTTTATTATAAACCGCGTGTGGATGACGAGGTGCTGAGAACCTACCATGAAGGCATTATTGCACTCAGCGCGTGTCTGGCGGGCGAGATCCCGAGGTATTTGTCGAGAGGCATGTATGAGGAAGCGTGCAAGTCGGCGCAGAAATACCGCGATATCTTTGGACCGGACAATTTCTTTCTGGAATTGCAGGATCACGGCATCCCGGCGCAGCGGACGGTCAACCAGGGCTTGATGCGGATGAGCCAGGAACTGCAGATTCCGCTGGTGGCGACGAACGACTGCCACTATATTTATAAAGAAGATGTGGAATCGCACGATATTTTGCTCTGTATCCAGACGGGCAAAAAAGTCACGGACGAGAACCGGATGCGCTATGAGGGCGGGCAGTTCTATGTCAAATCCGAGGAGGAGATGCGTGCGCTGTTTCCGTATGCACAGGAAGCACTTGACAACACGCACAAGATCGCCGAGAGATGCAATGTCGAGATCGAGTTTGGCGTGACGAAGCTGCCGCAGTATGATGTCCCGGACGGATATACGTCCTGGGAATATCTGCAGAAGCTCTGCGGGGAGGGCTTTCACAAGCGCTACCCGAACGACGATGGGACGCTGCGGGAGCGCCTGAGGTATGAGCTGGACGTTATCCATTCGATGGGATATGTCGATTATTTCCTGATTGTGTGGGATTTTATCCATTTTGCAAAATCAAACGGTATCATGGTCGGTCCGGGACGTGGTTCGGCGGCGGGCAGTATCGTCGCGTACAGTCTGGAGATCACGGACATCGACCCGATCCGCTATCAGCTGATTTTCGAGCGTTTCCTGAATCCGGAACGAGTTTCCATGCCTGATATCGACGTCGATTTCTGTTTCGAACGGCGTCAGGAGGTGATCGACTATGTCGTGCGGAAATACGGAAAAGACCGCGTCGTGCAGATTGTTACCTTCGGTACGCTGGCGGCAAAGGGTGTCGTCCGCGACGTGGGGCGCGCGCTCGATATGCCGTATGCACAGTGTGATGCGATCGCAAAAATGATTCCGGGTGATCTCGGCATGACGCTAGACAAGGCGCTCAAAGCCAGTCCGGATCTGCGTGAGGCGTATGAGTCGGACGATTCGGTCAAATATCTGATCGACATGAGTAAACGTCTGGAGGGGCTGCCGAGACATACCTCCATGCATGCGGCGGGGGTTGTCATCAGCCGTGCGGCGGTCGATGAGTATGTGCCGTTGTCCAGGGCATCTGACGGTTCGATCACGACCCAGTTTACGATGACGACGCTGGAAGAGCTGGGACTTCTGAAAATGGATTTTCTGGGTCTTAGAACCCTGACGGTTATCCAGAATGCGGTTCGCCTGGTGGAGAAAACGACCGGAAAACCGCTTGATATAGATAGGATCGATTACAACGATAAAAAGGTGCTGGATTCGATTGGAACCGGCAAAAATGACGGTGTGTTCCAGCTGGAGAGTTCCGGCATGAAAGGATTCATGAAAGAGTTAAAGCCGGAAAACCTGGAGGATCTGATCGCCGGTATTTCCCTGTATCGTCCGGGTCCGATGGATTTCATTCCACGTTATCTGAAAGGCAAAAATGACAAGGCTTCGATTGTCTATGAGTGCCCGCAGTTAGAACCGATTCTGGCGCCGACCTATGGCTGTATCGTCTATCAGGAGCAGGTTATGCAGATCGTGCGCGATCTGGCTGGCTATACCTGGGGACGAAGCGACCTGGTGCGCCGTGCGATGGCAAAGAAAAAAGCGGCAGTCATGGAGAAAGAACGCCAGAATTTCGTCTACGGCAATGCACAAGAGGGCGTAAAGGGCTGTATTGCGAATGGGATCGACGAGAAGACGGCGAACCATATTTACGATGAGATGATCGATTTTGCGAAATACGCCTTCAACAAGTCGCACGCGGCGGCGTATGCGGTTGTCTCCTACCAGACGGCATATCTGAAATATTACCATCCGGTCGAATTCATGGCGGCGCTGATGACCTCGGTCAAGGATAATGTTTCGAAGGTATCGGAATATATCATGAGCTGCCGTCAGATGGGGATGAAGATCATGCCGCCGGATATCAATGAGGGCGAGGGCGGCTTCTCCGTTTCGGACGGTGCGATCCGCTATGGTTTATCGGCGATCAAGAGTATCGGTCAGTCGGTGGTGGATGAGATTGTGCGGGAGCGGACCGAACATGGAAAATTCCGATCGCTGGAAGATTTCATTGACCGGATGTCGGGCAGGGAGGTCAATAAGCGCACATTGGAAAGCTTTATCAAATCCGGTGCGATGGACGGGCTGCCGGGAACCCGCAAGCAGAAATGTATGGTCTGCGGTTCGATGGTCGATCAGAAGAATAAAGAGAAGAAAAATACGATGGAAGGGCAGATGTCACTCTTTGATTTTGCAGCGGAAGAGGACAAGAAGAGTTTTCAGATCACATTTCCGAATGTCGGAGAGTATTCGAGGGAAGAATATCTGGCATACGAGAAAGAAATGCTGGGCGTCTACGTCAGCGGGCATCCGCTGGAGGAATATATCGGCACCTGGGAGAAAAATGTGACGGCGAAGAGCTCCGATTTTGTTGTGGATGAGGAGACCGGTTCGGCGGTGATTCACGACGGCGCGTATGTGACGATCGGCGGAATGATCACCGAGAAAACGGTTAAGACGACCCGGAATAACAAAATGATGGCGTTCCTGACGGTGGAAGATCTGGCGGGAAGTGTGGAAGTGCTGGTATTCCCGAAGGATTATGAAAAACGGCGCGATATGCTGATAAAGGATGAAAAAGTCTTTATCCGCGGACGCGCATCGGTCGGCGATGAGCCGGTCGGAAAACTGATCTGCGAGCAGATTATCCCATTTTCGCAGGTGCCGCGCGAGCTGTGGATTCAGTATGCGGACAAGGACGCGTATCTGGCGGGAGAGAAAGAACTTCTCGACCTCCTGAAAACAAGTGATGGAAATGACACCGTGATCATTTACCTGGGACGTGAGCGCGCGAAAAAGGTTCTGCCGCGCAACTGGAATGTGCGGGCAGGCGAGGCGCTGGTGACGACGCTCAGCGAGATGCTGGGCGAGAAGAACGTCAAGGTGGTGGAGAAGCCGCTGGGGAAGATTTCTTCATAAGTGTTAAAAGTTGCATTGGACATTGGAAGCTTTGGTAACTGGGCACGTATGTGTGAACAGTAACACGCTTTGGCGACATGTTAAAAAAATATCATAAAAAATCTTGAAATGACCTATAAAATGAATTACAATAAAATTGTTTGAAAATTGTGGTAGCACGCAGTGCAGAACAATTTGGTATCAGAAGGGTCAAAAGATTCGAAAATAAAACGGCTGGTTCACGGTTGGGGATGTGAAGCGGAAAGCCTTAGGACGGAGGAATAAGCGATGGCAAAAGAGGTTAAAACGATTGGTGTACTGACAAGCGGCGGCGATGCGCCGGGTATGAATGCAGCGATCCGTGCGGTGGTCCGGACTGCGATCAACAAGGGCATGAAGGTAAAAGGTATCATGCGTGGTTACGCTGGACTTTTGCAGGAAGAGATTGTGGACATGGACGGAACCAGCGTGGCAGATACGATTGGCCGTGGCGGTACGATCTTATACACAGCCCGCTGTCCGGAATTTATGACCGAGGAAGGTCAGAAGCGCGGCGCAGAAATCTGCCGCAAGCACAACATTGACGGTCTGGTCGTCATCGGCGGCGATGGTTCCTACCGCGGCGCCGGAAAGTTATCCGCGCTGGGAATCAATACGGTAGGTCTTCCGGGCACGATCGATCTGGATATTGCCTGCACCGATTATACGATCGGGTTTGATACCGCGATCAACACGGCGATGGAGGCGATCGATAAGGTAAGAGATACTTCCACCTCCCATGAGCGCTGCAGTATCATCGAGGTTATGGGACGCCACGCGGGATATATCGCCCTGTGGTGCGGTATCGCTAACGGCGCCGAGGATATTCTGCTTCCGGAGCGGTACGATGGCAATGAGCAGATGCTGATCAACCGCATCATCGATAACCGGAAACGCGGCAAGAGACATCATATTATCATTAATGCCGAGGGCATCGGACATTCCGCGTCGATGGCGAAGCGAATCGAGGCGGCAACCGGCATCGAGACACGTGCGACGATCCTTGGTTATATGCAGCGAGGCGGCGCGCCGACCTGTAAAGACCGCGTCTATGCGTCCATCATGGGCGCCAAGGCGGTGGAGCTGCTGGAAAAAGGAAAGACCAACCGCGTGGTAGCGTATAAGCACGGCGAGTTTCTGGATTTTGATATTCAGGAGGCGCTGAATATGAAGAAGGATATTCCGGAAGATCAGTATGAGATTAGTAAGCTGCTGATTCGTTAAGGAATTTGATGGCTGCTTGTGAGATGGGCTGGCATATGAACGGAGAACAGGCTTCTCAGGGATAAAGGGAGAGCCTGCTCTCCGTTCGTGCGTCAGCCCTGTTTGTGGGCAATGGAAAATGAAACAGATGGAGGTGCAAGAAAATGGCAGAAATGCAGAATCCCAATACAGATGGGGACTCCACCGTACTCTGCGGTGCGAATTCGTATGTGGAAAAATATTATCTGAATGAGCAGTTTTCGGGGCTGCCGGAGTCAATTAAGCAGGAATTGCAGATCATGTGTGTCATGTACACAGAGGACATCGGCGGTATTATTTTGCTGGAGTTTATGCCGGATGGCAGACTGCAGTTTAAGGTTGAGGCGGAGGAGAATGATTACCTCTTTGACGAGATCGGAAGCGCGCTTAAAATCAAGCAGTATCAGGCGGAGAAGCGTGAGCTGCTGGAATCGCTGGAGCTGTATTATAAGGTGAAGGTGCTGGGAATCCCGGCGGACGAACTGTTAGACGACGAGCAGATGGAACGGTATCAGGAAGATTAGAAATAAAATGAAGATTGGAAACGTAGAATTAAAAAATGCAATCGCCCTTGCGCCGATGGCAGGTGTGACGGATCTGCCGTTCCGTCTGCTCTGTAAGGAGCAGGGATGTGGTTTGATGTACACGGAGATGGTCAGCGCGAAGGCGCTTCTTTATAAGAACCGCAATACAAAGCCGTTATTAGAGACGCGGCCGGAAGAAGAGCCGGTTGCGGTGCAGCTGTTTGGCTCAGATCCGGAGATCATGAGCGAGATGGCGCTGCAGCTGGAGGAAGGACCGTATGCCATCATCGACGTCAACATGGGTTGTCCGGTGCCAAAGATTGTCAATAACGGCGAAGGTTCGGCACTGATGAAGGATCCGAAGCTGGCAGAGCAGATTTTGACGGCGATGGTAAAGAAACTTCATAAACCGGTTACGGTCAAATTCCGCAAGGGATTTAATGATTCGAATATCAATGCGGTTGAGTTTGCGAAGATGGCAGAGAGCTGCGGCGTGGCGGCGGTAGCCGTGCATGGACGGACGAGAGAGCAGTATTATTCCGGAAAGGCGGACTGGGACATTATCCGTCAGGTCAAAGAGGCGGTTTCAATCCCGGTCTGGGGAAACGGTGATGTATTTACACCGGAAGATGCCAAGAGAATGAAGGAAGAAACCGGCTGCGACGGCATCATGGTGGCGCGCGGCGCGAAAGGAAATCCATGGCTGTTTAAACGGATTCTCCACTATCTGGAAACCGGAGAACTTCTGCCGCCGCCGACTGCGGAGGAAGTAAAGAGGATGATTGTCCGCCATGGGACGCTTCAGACGGAATTTCGCGGCGAGGAGATCGCAATGCGGGAGATGCGTAAGCATGTGGCATGGTATACGGCAGGATTTCCACATTCGTCGGCGCTTCGCAATGATATAAACCAGGTGGAGACGCTGGAGGAGCTGGAACGGCTGGTGGATGAGAGAATTTAAGAGAAGGATGAATGTGTGGAATCAAAACGATGGTTGTGTTACATGGGTGGACGAAATCGGAAGGCACAGAAAAAGCACGAAAATGTAGGATTTTCCCTTGTTTTTAAAGCCATTATGGCACTTTGTGATTCTTGACATTACACCAAGAATCATGTATAATAGTGCGATGCAATTATTAGGGGATTCAATGATGAATCGATAGAAGGAAGGATAGCTGTCATGGCAGAAAAGAAGAACATTTTAACTTACACAGGATTGAAAAAGTATGAAGATGAACTTCATGATCTGAAAGTAAATAAACGCCAGGAGATCGCACAGAAGATCAAAGAGGCGAGAGAGCAGGGCGACCTGTCTGAGAACGCTGAGTATGATGCAGCAAAAGATGAACAGAGAGACATCGAGGCAAGAATCGTAGACCTTGAGAAACTGTTGAAAAACGCAGAGGTTGTTGTTGAGGATGAGATCGATCTGGATAAGATCAGCATCGGATGCCAGGTAAAGGTACTGGATGTCGAAGAGGATGAAGAGATGGAATTTAAGATCGTAGGTTCCACCGAGGCAAACAGCTTAGATGGTAAGATCTCCAACGAGTCTCCGGTTGGTCGTGCCCTGCTTGGCAAGAAAGCTGGCGAGACCGTAGACGTAGAGACACAGGCGGGCGTTATCCAGTACAAGATCCTGGACATCCAGCGAGTATCATAAAGAGACGAAGGAGTGAAAGAGAAAGTGGCAGAGCAGAATCAGCAGAATAAGAACGAAGAGAAGGACTTAAATCAGTTATTAAAGGTGCGCCGCGAGAAACTGAAAGACCTTCAGGACAACGGAAAGGATCCGTTCCAGATTACAAAATTTGATGTAACTGCACACAGCAGCGAGATCAAGGATAACTTTGAGCAGATGGATGGCAAAGAGGTTACGATCGCAGGACGTATGATGTCCAAACGTGTGATGGGTAAGGCATCTTTCTGCAATGTGCAGGATTTAAAGGGCAATATCCAGTCTTATGTTGCCAGAGACAGCGTAGGCGAAGAGGCTTATAAAGATTTCAAGAAGATGGATATCGGTGATATTGTCGGAATCAAGGGTACCGTATTCCGCACCAAGATGGGTGAGATCTCCGTTCACGCAGAGTCCATCGTACTGCTGTCCAAGAGTCTGCAGATTCTGCCGGAGAAATTTCACGGACTGACCAACACGGATATCCGTTATCGTCAGAGATATGTGGATCTCATCATGAATCCGGAAGTAAAAGACACCTTTGTAAAACGTTCTCAGATCCTCAAGGAGATCCGCAATTTCCTGGATGGACGCGGATTTATGGAAGTGGAGACCCCGATGCTGGTAGCTAATGCCGGCGGTGCGGCTGCCCGTCCGTTTGAGACCCATTATAATGCTCTGGATGAAGATGTAAAACTGCGTATTTCTCTGGAACTCTACTTAAAGAGACTGATCGTAGGCGGCTTAGAGCGTGTTTACGAGATCGGCCGTGTATTCCGTAACGAGGGCGTTGATACCCGTCACAACCCGGAATTTACCCTGATGGAGCTGTATCAGGCATACACCGACTATGAGGGCATGATGGAACTGACCGAGAGTATGTTCCGCTACCTGGCTGAGAAAGTCTGCGGAAGCTCTGTCATCAGCTATAACGGCACTGTGATTGATATGTCCAAGCCGTTCGAGCGCATCACCATGATCGATGCAGTTAAGAAATACTCCGGCGTTGATTTCAACACTGTTAAAACTGACGAGGAAGCAAAGGCAATCGCAAGAGAGCACAATGTTGTATTTGAGGAGCGCCATAAGAAGGGTGATATCATCAACCTGTTCTTCGAGGAGTTCTGCGAGGAGAAGATGATTCAGCCGACCTTCGTTATGGATCACCCGGTTGAGGTATCTCCGCTGACCAAAAGAAAACCGTCCAATCCGGAGCTGGTTGAGCGCTTCGAGATGTATATCTACGGCCGCGAGATGTGTAACGCATACTCTGAGTTAAATGATCCGATCGATCAGAGAGAACGTTTCAAAGCACAGGAAGAGGCGTTTGCTGCTGGCGATGAGGAAGCAAATCATACGGATGAAGACTTCCTGAATGCACTGGAGATCGGTATGCCGCCGACAGGTGGTATCGGATACGGTATCGACCGTCTGGTTATGCTGCTGACCGATTCCCAGGCAATCCGTGACGTACTGCTGTTCCCGACGATGAAGTCACTGGACGCTGATAAGAAAGCTTCCAAGACTTCCGAAGCAGCTTCGGCAGAGGCTGAAAAACCGGTTGAAAAGATTGATTTTTCTAAGGTAAAAGTCGAGCCATTGTTTGAAGAAATGGTTGATTTTGATACATTCAGCAAGTCAGATTTCCGTGCAGTAAAGGTTAAAGAGTGCGTTGCAGTACCGAAGTCAAAGAAGCTGTTACAGTTTACTCTTGATGACGGAACAGGCACAGACAGAACCATTTTAAGCGGTATTCATAGCTTTTATGAGCCGGAAGAACTGGTTGGAAAGACTCTTATTGCTATCACAAATCTTCCACCGAGAGCTATGATGGGCATTGACTCTTGCGGTATGCTCCTCAGTGCTATTCATGAAGAAGAAGGCGAAGAAAAGCTTCATCTTCTGATGGTTGATAACCACATTCCAGCAGGTGCAAAGCTCTATTAAGATGAGAAACTGAGCCTTGCGGCGGTGTGCGCTTGCGAACACCGACATAAGGCGAAAAACGCACGGAGACGCCAGTCGACGTGATGTAAAGATGTACCGTTTTACCGAATAGACGGGACGTACTTCATTTGATAAAAAACTAAAAAAACAACGATTTACATCAAACTTACATCAATTGATGCAGAAATCGGTGCAAGCAAGAAAAAATCGCATAATTAGTGCAATGAGTGGGCAATTCCAATCGGAGTTGCCCATTTTTAAAACAAACAGAAATACAAATCGGAAGTTGGAGGATACACGCATGAAAATTGTAATCATTAATGGAAGTGCCAGAAA
>NZ_QUJN01000008.1:0-125306 GCF_003480665.1 Clostridium sp. AM28-20LB
TAACATGAGTAACCATATCTCAGCATCATTGATAAATCCGATCTTATAACCAAACTGGAATTTCTATTTGTGTTGCCATGTCATTACATAATCTTTTTCTCCGGTAGCCTCATCTAAGCCACTATGCTGAATCTCAAATCCTTCTCTCTTATAAAAAGATATTGCCCGTGCATTCTTTTGGTATACGTTCAAGTACAACTTACTCCTTTTGTCCTTTGCATAATTCAGCAGAATTTTACCTATACCCTGCGATTGCATTTCACCAGAAACAAAAATGCCCTCAACATATTCATCATTTAACCCTAGGCTTAAACTTAACTACTATTTTTTCTTTGCGATATAAAATACATAACTGTAATAATCTACTACTAATCTAAAATAAAGCGATTATAAGCTATCCTTTTTCCTGTGTTTGTTTTAAAGTTTTCATCTATACACTTTTTTATCTTTTCCTGTTCTTTTTCTTTATCCATAACCGTTAAATTTTCAAGCAAATCAGCTTCCCATTGTATTTGAAAATCAAGTCCATCAATTTTAGATGGAGTATGATGGTTGCCTATTATAAAGCATATTCTATCAATATTTTTGTTATAGCCTACCTTTTTTAATATTTCTTTCGCTACTTCTGGTCCTTCCTTTTCTTGATAGACACCATCAATAGAACCGTATTTTTTTTGTGCTTCAACCGCACCAATATCATGTAGTATAGCAATAATACTGATGAATTCTTTTTCTTCCTCTCCGATATTTTCTCCTTTCATTATATCTTCTGCATTTTTCAAAACTTTGAGAGTATGCTCTATGCCAAAAGGAATTTCTTTGAATACTTCTTTCATCTCTATAATAATTTTTTCTTTAAACATAAATCACCTCCATTTATACCTTATAGGTGTTTTAGTTCTATCTATCCACTTTTTTGTTCGCCGATACAATCAGCATCATGGGACGGCGCATTTCATCCTGCATCCCCGGAATATCCATCATGTATTCCGGCGGCTGCGGCTCCACAATATGATTTATTATAAAACCATTTGAAAGCAGTGTATTTAGATATGTGGTCAGTGTTCTATGATATTTTGTAACCTTTTCTCCCAAAAAGACAGCTGTCCGTTTGCCCTCATAATAATAATTATCCACCGGAAAATGCAGTATTTCTCCTTTTTCGTTATAATGCCAGTCTTGTGTTCCATAGGCAGTAAAAACAGGATGTTCAACCGTAAAAACTAGCTTACCACCAGACTTCAGTATTCTATATATCTTTTTTACTAAAATCTCATAATCTGCTACATAGTGAAACGCAAGTGAACTTAATATTACATCAAAACTCTCCTCTGGGAATTCCACATCTTCTATAGCACAGCATTTATATTCAACCTGTGGAAAATGTGTTTTTTCTTTGGCTACCTCGAGCATTTTATGAGAAATATCAACACCCACAACAGAAGACGCTCCGTGTTCCATCGCATAAATACAGTGCCATCCATAGCCGCATCCTAAATCAAGCACACGCTTATCTTTAAAATCCGGCAGCAGCTTTCTCAATGTTTCCCATTCTCCTGCACCGGCTAGTCCCTGCTGTGAGCGACTCATTTGACTGTATTTTTGAAAAAATATATTATCATCATATTTGTTTTCTTTTCCATATTCTACATAATTCAACCTCTTTCACCTCGCTGTAAACTTCCGATTTTTCGTTCTCTGCGACTTCCCAATAAACGGGAATTTGACTTGCCTATTTTCTTAAAATCTCATGTGGAGCTTCTATTTCATTTGCCAAGGTATGCTCTGTTAATTCTGACATCAATTTCAATTTTTTATTAATCAATGGTCGCATACAATTAGGAACATGTTCCTGATGCGCTCTGTGGATTGCTACACATTCCTTACAGTTTCCGTGATAACGACAGGCTTTCAGGCAAGGACAGTGATCTTTGTCTTTATACTCCTTACGAAATTCCGCTGCAAATTCTTCTTGCAGTCTCAGTCCCTCGACACGGTTTCCCTTATGAAATTCTACCATTGCATCCAGTTCTTTCTGGTTCCCTTCAATCTTCATGTTATTATAGCGCCTCCATTTCAACTATTCCTCATTTTCTGATAAATTCCTGTTATACAAACTGGAATTGTTCGATCTTTTCAAATACTAACGTCCTTAATTCTGTTCAATAATTGATTTATAGTAGTTACCAAAGTCAGCAAGTGAATTAACAATTGGAAGCATTTTTGTTCCGAGTTCAGTTAAGCCGTATTCAACTCTCGGTGGCTGCTCATGGTAATCGTGGCGATATGCCAGCCCATCACTCATCATTTGTCTTAAACTATCTGTCAAAACCTTTTGTGAAATACCATCTATACTTCGTTGTAGCTCATTGAATCTCCATGGACGCTCTTTCAAGTTACGCAAAATCAGCAGTTTCCATTTTCCTCCGATAAGAGATACTGCTGTTGCAACTGGGCATTCCGGTAATTCTTCTTTTGCTCGCATAATTCTCACCTCCGAGTCTATTGTAACACATTCATTTTTGAGTGTACAGTTACAAAAAGGTGCGTACTTGTTTTTGTATGTGTCTCACACTATACTAATACCAAGCAACCAGAAACTACAAATTAACTATGGAGGTATTATTATGGCAAATTACACAAAAACAACTATTGGAAAGGAAAACCGAATTGAGCTACATGAAAAGTTGTCTTTAACAGGCGCAGAAATCAGTTTAAACGAACTACCTGCAGGAGCAAATGTCCCATTTGTTCATTCTCATAAAGAAAATGAAGAAATCTATGGAATTCTTTCAGGTAACGGCAAAGCCATAATTGATGGAGAAGAAATTAGCCTTTCAACTGGAGACTGGCTAAAAATCGCACCTGCTGCAAAGCGTCAGTTTTTTGCATCCGATATTTCCGGAATTACTTATATCTGCATTCAGGTAAAAGAAAATTCTCTGGAACATTTTACAGCAGAAGATGCCGTAATCGGCTAATTAAAAGTATTTATTTACAGAAATGCACAGTTCCCGATATGCTAAGAACTGTGCATTCCTTTTTTCTTCAATTTTACGATTTCTCAATTTTTCGAACTTGAAATTGTCGGGTTCAAACTGTAACCTCAATTTGATTCCCTTCAATTGCAACAATACAGCTTTCGTAATAGCCATCTCCTGTTGTCCGGGGACCGCTGATTACTTCATAACCAGCAGTTTTCAACTCTACGGTCAAGGCATCAACCTTTTCTTTACTTCCTACACTAAATGCGATATGTGCATATCCCGTGCGAGCAAGTTCTTTAGGTAAATCAGGCATTTTGCAAGATGGTAATTTTTTAGTGTATAAAGGTGGTTTTTAAGAAGTTATCCACATTTTAAAAAAGTGTACAAAGGTGGTCTTCGCAGTGTATAAAGGTGGTTTTTTCATTATCCACTCTCCAATTCCTCAGGCACAAACATACATTCGAAAAGCTTGAAGTTATATATGTCTTTGCAAATATACCATATCTATTAGTTGTACACCGCCCTCATAAATTGGGTGGTCATAATTGTCAGTAAAGAAATTGGGAATCTTGTGAGAACGAACAAACCCACATTTTTCATAAAATGGTATCGTCAATGGACTGTCACCTGTTCCAACTTGCAAAACAGAATATTCATCTGCATATTTACTGGCAAGAAAATCAATTAGTGCTTTGCCATAGCCCTTTCCCTGATTTTCCGGATCGACTGCGATATTCTTGATTTCAAGTATTTCGTTACCTTCATCGGTGACAACACATTCAGCTTTTACATCATTGTCTTCAAGCACATACATAGTTCCTTTTTCAAGATAGCGATCAACCATGCTCTCCTGTTCATCAGCTAATAACAATAATGATATAAACTGCTTTTTATTCTCATTCACTTCTCGGATTTTCATATATATTACTCCGTCAAATTGGAATTTGCCAGTCAATTACTTATCTTTTTCCAAAGAAGTAAGAATAGCAATCCTCATTACAACAATCGCTTTATTCATACAATTACACTTCTTTGTAAAATTCTAATTCTTTTCTTTATTTTATTTCCATTAGTCAGATTGAAAGTTAGAGATTTTTCATTTTTGTTATGAACTCTTCATAACTACATTTTCCCATTGTCAAATCCATCATGGCTAAATATTTCATTTCATTCTGAGTATATGGAATATTAATACATGACTCTAATAATTTTTCTTCGTTTTTCAAAGGTGTTATCACATTCTTTTTGTTTTTGTAGGCATAGTAATAACGAACCCCAAATTTTCTTTGAGAGACAGCATTTAAATGTATGCCATCTGTATTTGCTGACAACCCCTGGGCAGTTACAAAATATACATGATTATGATCATTGGCATATCGTAATAATTCTTTATTCACCAAGTCATACTCTGTACAATTAAAACCAAAGCCTATCTTTCCTAAATAGTCACCAAGTCCTCCAATAATAAACGGTACATCGTCTAAATTAAGTTCATTTTTTAAAGCCTCAAAAATTGTATGTAATTTTTCATAATACGTTTTGTAGTTACCATTATAGCTATCATTTTCTCCTTGATGCCACAGAATAGCAATCAAATTACTATTTTGCATTGCAAATTTTGCCTGAATAATTGCATTTTTAAATAATATTTTCTCTATAGACCAGTCATCAATGGAACTGCCACCTTCCGCACATGGAATCAAGCCGATTTGTTCTTCTTTGTTTTCCATGCACCACATTGCAGCAAATGAACCCGCAAGACTTACTCCTGATATAGGACGATCGTAGTTAATTGGTTCTGTCATCATTTGCCATTTTCCATTTCTTAACATCTGGATTCTCTCATTACAAATCATCGGTACTTCGTTTATGAATCCACGTCCAGCCATGTTGGACTGTCCAATCATTAATACACTTTTCATTCAACACCTCCACAACTTCCGATTGAGATTTCACCTGTTTTAAGAAATTTAATAACTGTTATATTTTATTATTAAATTCTTCGCAACCCCTTGAAAACACTGGATTTGTCGCAGGTGAGCTTTCCCTTATTATTTCCCTTGTGTTATATCGTCCCATCAGTGTTTATGCACTCTGATAAGGGCAAATACAAGGGCAAGAAAAATCTATAAGACAGTATAACACAAAATAAAAGTGACATGGTGAACTGATTGAAATGCTTCTTAATTTTTGCTACTACTGATTGATTAAATGATAAGGAGATGGGATACGATGAGAACAATATTTGCAGAATACAATCCACAGTGCAACAGCATTGATGTATATACTAATACGGGCTATATACTCCGTATTGATTGTTGGGAAGCAGAAAAAAATTTAAGAACCACACCTGGATCTGATTGTGCTTTGACATCGCTTGCAATCGATGAGCCATTAGAATATGCAAGGTTATATCTTGATGGGAATTTACAGATGTGGGTAGATGCTGAAGATTCATTAGAGTTATGATTATTCCAATCAAAATCTACTAGAATTTATTAAAAATTAGCTTCATAATTTTAAAAGGACAGCCCTATTGCTATGAGGCTGTCCTTTTAAATACAATAGATAAACCTAGATTATTCTTGCTACTATCTGATTGTTAAATTTTCTGTATTCCATATTGCAAATCTCCCTTTTCGCAATATTTTATTAGTATGAATGCCAGAATCGCTGAAAAAACACGTGCCAATACCGTACTCCACCATATCATAATCTGTCCACCAAATAAAGGTGGTAAAACAAGCATAAATATCAGCATCAATACTGGTTCAATGAATGTAAGAATGTATGACAATCCACTTTTTTCAGTAGCATAAAATCCAGCTGTCGCTATTCTGGTAATCGCAACAAATGGTAATGACACTAAAAATATAGGTACAATTTTAGAAATCTCAATACTTACTTCATAAGAAGCTCCGAAAACCCCTCCAATATTTGCTCTGTTTACATACATGATAATTCCACCACAAACAGCAAGAATTATTGCAAAAATGTATGCCATTCTCTGAACTCCTCTCAGGCTTTCTTGATCCTTCTCACCATAAAAACGGCTCATTAAAGGTTGACTTCCATCACCTACGCCCTGCAATATGAGATATATGATACAGATAATATAGGATACACATGCATAAGTTGCAATAGCTTTTTCTCCCCCATAAGAAGCGGAGAATCGGTTTATAAACACCAATGAAATATTAGGAGTCAATGCTAGCCCAAATGGTGCAAGACCTACTCTGAATATAGCGCCACACATTTCTTTTACATTTTTTAAGGATACATACACATAAAACTTTTTATTATATAATGCGTATATGATTGCAATTGCTGCAGTCACACCCTGTCCGGCTATTGTAGCTGTGGCTGCACCTTTCATGCCCATTTCATATATCCATACAAAGATAAAATCCAGAACAATATTGGTTATGAATCCACCAACCATCGCAAACATTGACCAGAAAGAGTTTCCATAATTTCTAATGAATGGCATCATTCCAGTTCCAAGAATCTGCAATATTGCTCCAAGTGCTATAATTTTGATATAATCTGTCGCATTTGTTAATATAATTCCATCTGCTCCAAGCAATCCTAAAATTTTAGACGAAAAGGAGTAAATAATTATGGTATTGATAACACTTACTATTACAAGAAGCCACCAGCTTGTAGCAATAAATTCTTCTGCCCGTTTTCCTTTCTTTTCTGCTGCATTAATTGAGTAATAAACAGCTCCTCCCATACCAATTCCTGTTCCAAGAGCCTGAATCAAAGCCACAATCGGATATGCAATATTAATAGCCGAAATTCCAGCATCTCCTATGGTATTGCCTACAAAATATCCATCCACTATCGCATATATTCCTGATAATGCAAATGCTATAATAGATGGAATAACATATTTAAAAAATAATGATTTATGATTCATTTTTCTTACAATCTCCTTCCTTGAAAAGTCTGATAAACAGCTCTGTATTATCATTAAGACTTTCTATATTCTCTAATCCCATTTTTTCGATTACATATATTTCTTTTGAGTGCAGTTTTTCTATGATATCTTTCGTATATTCCATTCCTGATTCTGTGAGGCATATCAGCTTATTTCTCTTGTCTGAATCATCAGATACCATATTGATGTATCCTTTTTTCTGAAAATCTTTTAGTATCGTATTTACCGTTTGCTTAGGTATATTCCATTTTTCACTTATCATTTTCTGCGTGCATCTTCCATTACTTTCATAAAATGAATACAAAGCAAAAACTCCATTTGAAGACAGTCCCTGATCCTTTGACCATTCCTCATACATTGCTGTACATTCTTTCCATAAAGCATAATATCGTTGCAACTGTATTATCATATTATTATCTTTTCTCATCTTTTTTCTCCTTAAATTAGTACGAATCCGGACTTTTATAGTATAGTCCGAGTTCGTACTAATTGTCAAGATTTATTTATATACTTTTTCTTTATATAAACAATCAATAGTCCCTTACTAAGGACAGGAAGATTATGAAATTTCCCTGTCCTCTTTTAATAATATCCTCGTTCTTCCATCCAGTCTTTCACATAACATCTGATTCCAATATAAATAATATGCGACAGTAATAGCAATACAATAAGATTTATCGGATTAGCGTTTTTAATCCATTCTCCAAAGTAAATTACAACAGCTGTACTCGTTATCGCTACCACGATACTGATGATATCCCAACAATATTTCCGGTAGATTTTTCCTACCTGATAACCAATCCCGATTATCAGCCACCCGGTTATTACGAATAAAATTGCCATGACAGTACCGGCAATCAGCCAGTACACAATCCCGGAAAGAATACTGTTAGGTATTCCACTGCTTAACTGTCCGAAAGAGTCTGCACCTGTCACAAACTCCCGAAATAAACTTCCCATTCCTTTTCCTAACGCACCGAAAAAGACGATACAGTCGTTAAGGAAAACCGGCGAAAGAATCGCAGTAAACAGTGTTGTTGTTATGCTGTACCATGCCAGTAGAAACAAGATACTTTCATAACCAATCGTCATATTTTTATATTTCTTTTCTAACTGGCTTTTACGGCTATCGCATTTTTCTTTTGCTTTCCGGTAAGCAGTACGGTCACATTTTTCACATTTCTCATAAGGCACTTTTTTCTCAACAGCTACCTCTACCGTCTTTTGGTGTGTCTGTGCATAAAGTTTTTCCTGCTCTGCTTTTTCATACTTAAATTTCCATGCCACGGCTTCTGCGTCGGCTCTTTTCCTGCTGTCTGTCTCGCTGGTCAATCGTTCCTCTGTTTGCCTTAATCTTGTCCGCAATGCTTCGATATTCTCGGCTCTGTTTTCGCTGTTCAATTTCTCGTTCAAGGTCAGCGATTCGCTTAGCTGCCTGTTTAGTTCCTGGATTGTCTGGTCTTTCTGATCCAGTTCGTCCTGCATCTGTTCGGTCATCAGCAGAAGTTCTTCCACCTGCCCGACGTTCTCTAAGTTTCTGCATTCGCTCATCGATCTCCCTCGCTTTCTCTATCTGCTGTTTAAGGTCAGCAATTCGCTGTTCTGTTTCTGCAATAAGCTGTTCTCGTTGTTCAGCTTCTGCGTTAATTCCTGCCATTGCTGATTCTCGTTTTCCAACTGTTCGATTCTGGTTTTCTGTTGCTCGATCTGTGAGAGCAGTTCTTCTGTATCTGGCAAAAGATTTAGCAGCCTGGATAATTCGCTGTTTAAGCTTTTTAAACTCTGGTTCTGCTCCTGAAAAGACAGGAGCTGTCGATCCCGTTCCTGCAATTCCTGTACCATCGCTGCCATAAAATTCTGCTGTTCCTCGATCTGGTTTATCATTGTCTCCATCATGGGAATGACTTCCCGGCTTTCTTCTAATGTCATCCAATCGCTCCTTCCATTGTGTCAATGCACCGGATACCTTTCCGAAAGAAATCTGTATTTTATCCAGCAGTGCATTTTGTCTTTTTATGATCTGATTTTCTACCACTTTCCATGACGCTGATTGTGTCTGCCCATTTTGAAATTTCTCATCAATTTTTCTGGCATCCGCGCCCTCATGGATCGTCGGTATCTCTAATTTCCCCTGCCTTGCATAAGAACGGTGGTCAATGTGATTTTCCGTTTTCAAATGTGCATTACAGACATTCGCCCATTCACTCCGCCACAGTTCACAATTTTTCGGACTGTTCCATCCGGTAGCATCGGTTAATACACGTTTCCACTGTTTACGGTTCCTTGCACCGACTTTCTGATTACCGTTTTCGTCCAATACCGGGATTCGGATTCCATGACGGTCAGAGTCCTTTTTATCCTGCCACCAGTCCGGATGGGATTCATCCACCACAATATTTCCATTTTCATCTCTGACAAACTCCCAATCCTTGATTTCTTTGTTCCCCCATGAGTGGTCTGGATTGAATGGTCGCATCGTCACAAGTAAATGCACATGGGGATTTCCATCGCCTTTATCGTGGATACTCCAGTCCGCACACATTCCCTTATTTACAAAGGTCTTTTGAATATATTCGGTTGTATAATCAATCTGTTCCTGTCTGTTCCATTCTTTCGGAAGTGAGAACTCAAATGACCTGCCGAGTTGTGCATCTGCACTTTTTTCTATCCTCAAAACTTCATTCCATAAACGCTGCTTCTGAAAAGTAAGTTTAAATTTTTTCAGTGCGGCTTCTTTGTTATCTGCCCTTTTATATCGGACAGATTTCTGGAACCGTCTGATATTTTCAGCAGGTACATTCAGCCATTCCTGTGGTGCATTTTCACACATCAACAGGCTGGTATAAACAACTTCTCTTTTGGAAGTGTAGTAGCTGATTCTGCCGGTTTCTTCATTTTTCATCACATCACCATTGAGATAGGCAGATGCTGATATGATGGATTTCCCTTTGCTGCGTCCAACAATCTTTACTGTATAATGAAAAATCGCCATGATCCGTTTCCCCCTTTCTGCCGTATCCGGCTTTGATTTCCGGCAGGTAACGTTTTCCCAAAAAGAAAATGGTATCTGCCGGAACGCCCTCTGCGTAAGAGTGCCCTGTGCATAACAGCCTGCATGGAATGCGCCCCTCTGGCGAAGAGTGCCTCCTGCGGCATGAGCAGGTCTGCATGAAATGCCCGCCGACGGAACGAGCCCGGCAAGCATAAGCGCAGACCGGTTGCCACCTGTGGCAAACTTATACGGACGACCTCTGGTTGTCCATAAGTGCGCCCTTCATGAAAAAGCAATGAAGGGAATGGAAACTCCACTCCCTCCGGCATTACACTTCCTCCGTATTCGCAACTGGCTCTTTCTGCATTGCCTTTGAGAAGAATTTCCCATTTGCTTCCTGCCTTTTTAAGAAGCCGATCAGCTTTGGGATATCATCTTCCTCAATCGCAGAACCCAGCACCGATTCCACCGCACCACCAATCTGGCAGAGCCTGTGTGTCCGCTTTTTGGTTTCCACATCTTTCTGACGTTTCTTCAGTTCCCGTTTCTGTGCTGCATACTGTTTTGCTTTCTCAAGGCTTTCCTGTTCTTTCTTTTCCAACTGGAGCATACGCTCCTCATAACTCTTTGTTGATCTTGCCATAAATATCATCGTCCTTTCTTTTTCTTCCAAACATAAGTTTCCTGTTGTCTGTCAGACGAAGTACATGGTATAATCTGTTTGCGTGTAGGTATATCATGACTCCGGTCTGATAGAACCTTTGGCGGTTTCTTCGGGAACCGCTTTTTTAAGTTGAACCGTTTCTTGTGACTGCTTTCACATTTCCCTTATCCCTCAAGTCCCTGCCCTCGTTGGCTTCCATAAAAAGTTCCAGCATATCCGTTTTGATCAGGACTTTTCTCCCGACCTTTAATACCGGAAGTTTCTTCCATTCCACCAGTTTTCTCAGGGTGTTCCTGCCGATTCCCGTATAATCAGCAGCTTCCTCAATCGATAAGGCAATTTTTCTTTGTGTCATATGACCACCTCCTTTTAAATTGCATTATGCAATTTCATTTGTGCTGTCAGTATAGCGTGTTTATATTGCTTTGTCAAGCATTATGAAATTTTATTCTTTTTCTATTAATTGCATATTGCAATATATTTTGTTGCGTGGTATAGTAATGACATACCGAAAAAGGAGGCACATCAGCATGAAAGATAAAGAACTACGCAAGCTGATCGGCAGCAGGGCAAAACAGCGCCGTCTCGAATTAAATCTGACACAGCCTTATGTCGCAGAGAAGATGGGAGTTACCGCTTCCACAATCCTGCGTTATGAGAATGGTTCGATTGACAATACCAAAAAGATGGTACTGGAAGGTCTTTCGGAAGCACTTCATGTATCGATTGAATGGCTCAAAGGGGAAACCGATGAATATGAAACTGATATTACGGATAAGAAAGAATTGCAGATTCGTGATGTGATGGGCGATATTCTCAAACAGTTACCTCTTGATCTTAATAAAACAGAAGACGCTTTTTCTAAAGACTTACTGCTGTTAATGTTAAAGCAATATGAACTGTTTCTGGATTCGTTTCAGTTCGCCTGTAAAAATTACAAAGGCAGTACCAAAGATGCGGACATTGCTAAAGTAATGGGATTTGAATCGAAAGATGAATATAATGAGATTATGTTTCTCAGGGAGATCACGCATACTGTCAACGCATTTAACGATATGGCAGATGTTGTAAGGCTCTATTCAAAGAAACCGGAAGCGGCAGAACAAAGGCTTGCAAATCTTTTATCCGAAGTTATGTATGAGGATTCTGAATCGGTATAGTAAGACAACCGGAGTTGTGATATACTTACACGCAAGAAGCATTTCAGCAGTTCCGATTGTCTGATATCGAAAGGAGACATACGATTATGGCAAAAGGATCTGTTAGAAAAAAAGGAAAGAAATGGTACTATCGCTTCTATGTAGAGGACGCAAGCGGAAAAATGGTTCAGAAAGAATACGCCGGAACCGAAAGTAAAAGTGAGACGGAAAAACTTCTCCGCAAGGCACTGGAAGATTATGAAGATAAGAAATTTGTTGCAAAAGCAGATAACCTTACCGTAGGTGAACTTCTGGATATGTGGGCAGAAGAAGAACTGAAAACCGGAACACTCAGCAATGGCACAGTGGAAAATTATCTTGGTGCAATCCGATGTATCAAAAAACACCCGATTGCAGACCGAAAGTTAAAAACAGTTACCGCTGAACATTTACAGAGTTTTCTCGACCTGCTTACATTCGGTGGCGAGTTTCCGGATGGAAAAGTGCGAAAAGGATATAGCAAAGATTATATCCATTCTTTTTCCGCAGTGTTACAGCAGTCTTTCCGTTTTGCAGTATTTCCAAAACAGTTAATCAGTTTCAATCCAATGCAATATATCAAGCTGAAACGACAGGCAGAGGAAGTTGACCTCTTTTCTGATGATGAGGTAGAAGAAGGTACACAGCCGATTTCACATGAGGATTACGAGCGGCTTATCAAGTATCTGGAAAAGAAAAATCCACCTGCAATTCTGCCGATTCAGATCGCATATTATGCAGGACTTCGTATCGGGGAAACCTGTGGTCTTACATGGCAGGACATCAACCTTGAAGAACAATGCCTGACCATAAAACGCAGTATCCGTTATGACGGAACG
The DNA here is from genome assembly GCF_003480665.1 of Clostridium sp. AM28-20LB. Taxonomy (NCBI): domain Bacteria; kingdom Bacillati; phylum Bacillota; class Clostridia; order Eubacteriales; family Clostridiaceae; genus Clostridium; species Clostridium sp. AM28-20LB. Next base: position 12,604 of record NZ_QUJN01000008.1, read on the forward strand.
AAGCATAAAAATGTGATTGGAACAACCAAGCGAAAGAAAGTAAGGATTGTTGATTTTGGAGATACACTGACTGAAATATTGAAAGCAGCAAGACGGGAACAACTGAAAAGCCGGATGCAGTACGGGGAACTTTACCACCGCAACTACTACAAAGAGGTGCATGTAAAAAACAGGGTGTATTATGAATACTATCACCTTGACGGAACGCAGGAAGTCCCGGCAGATTATAAAGAAATATCCTTTGTCTGCCTCAGACCGGATGGTAGTCTGGAACTGCCGAGTACACTCGGCATTGCTTGCAGGTCAGTGGCAAAGAAGCTGGAAGGATTTGAAGATTTTCACTTCCACCAGTTACGTCACACCTATACCAGCAACCTGCTCTCCAACGGGGCGGCTCCGAAAGATGTACAGGAACTGTTAGGACATTCTGATGTCAGTACCACAATGAATATTTACGCTCACTCAACAAGAAAAGCAAAACGGGATTCCGCAAGACTTCTTGATAAAGTAGCGAGCAACGCTTAAACAAAAATTTCCCTTATTTCCCTTACGGATTCCGCATAAGGGCAAAAATAAGGGAAAATACATATCATTTCACTATCTAATGGGCTGAAAAGCCTGTAAAATAAGGAAAGTTCAGGAAATCTCTCCACAAATTCCGATTTTTCCACGTAAAAAAGGATGTGCCTTTTTGTGTAATAGGGCATTCCAGGGAATTTCCTATTACACGAGAAATTGCTCTCTCATCACAGTTCACACATTATGCAAACTGCAATCCCATCTCGCACAATCTAATTATATCGCAGCTTTATTATCTCCGTTTATCCATTTATAGTCAAATACTATCATCAAATCGCCAAAATGGACAGCGCTTGCCAATACACTGATTGTTCTGAGCACAATGCGTACACTGGACTTCTGTGCATTCCATTTCGATTCCAAAATGCGTTTTTACAAAATCAACCGCCGCCAGAATCGCCAGATAAGAATCTCTTTTACAACACCTCGGACCGCCGGTGCGCGAAATCGCTTCCAGTGCTTTTGATGTCATCTGATTCGAAAGTCCCCAGGATTCCTCCGTCAGTGGCGTCGCCCCAGACAAGATAGATACAAACATACCTGCGCTGATTCCCGCTCCGCAGGCCCCCCAGAATCCGCAGGTTCCTCCTGGAACGGCTTTCCCACGGTTCAGCATTTCCATCACAGATTCCCGCAGATTAATAGCACCTCCCGCATTTTTATATGCAGTAAGCAGCGCCGCTCCCACCATGACATGATGCTCCGGTCCATGCATATGGCAAAACGGTGCATCCATCATCTTCCGGACAATCTCGATCGGATTTCTGGATGTTTCGTCTATACACAGGGAAAGAATGGTGTCCAGTCCCTTCGTATGACAATCATTACAAACATAATGCCCGTTCTGGCATCTGGTCTTACTCAATTCTTTTTTATGACATAATTCACACTCCATCCATTCATCCTGTTTCAGATAAATAAGAGGTGCTTTACAGACAATACATTCTTCTTGCATGGGATTTCCATCTCCTTTACATTCATTTCCCGACCAGCGCGTTGAGTTTCTCCACTATATCCATACTTCCCGACCGGAAACCTTCCAGATCGAGTGTAATGTACAGAAATCCCATTTCTTTTAATGTCCTGCAGATCGTCTCCCGCTCGGCAATCGCTTTTTCAAATTTATCCGCATCCACCTCGATCCGGACAATATCGCCATGCAGGCGCAGGCGCACATTTCCGCCAAACACGCTTCGAAGATAATCTTCGCCTTTCTCAATCCGCTTCAAAACTTCCATGTCAAAGGAAGTTCCATATGGAAGGCGGGTCGCCATACATGGCATGGACGGACGGGATGCAACGGAAATTCCTAAGTCAGCCGCAAATGCCTTGACATCCTTTTTCTCCAGTCCGCACTGTGCAAGTGGACTGACGACACCCAGCTCACGGAGTGCCTGGATACCCGGGCGGTACACATGCAGGTCGCTCTCATTGGTTCCGTCCATCACGCACGGAATCCCCTCTTCTTTTGCAAAATCCAGAAGTGTCGCGAACAGGTGGTGTTTGCAGATATAACAGCGGTTGACCGGATTTGTCCGGATGGCTTCCAGCTCCATCTCATTGACCTGGATAATTTTATGGATCGCGCCCAGCTCCTTTGCCACCCGCTCCGCGATCTCCAGATCACAGGCTGGGTGCAGCATGGTGTGAAATGTCACGGCATAAACCGGCATTCCCGTCTTCTTCGCCGTATCACACGCCAGCTTGAGAATCAGGCTGCTGTCCACACCACCCGAAAAGGCGACACAGACCGGTGCTTTCGCTTTTTCTGCCATGAAATGTTTTAAAGCTTCTCTTTTTTCTGTCTCTGATATCATTGGTTTATTTTCCATGGTTCTTGATTCTCCTCTTAATTATCTAACGAGAATGCACTGTGCCGTTTTTCAATCTCAAAAGTGCCTACTGTAAACTAATACTTCCGTCTTCCATTACTCCGTGGAATACTTCCATGAAGCGCTTCCCTGTCTCCCGGCAGATCGCGCGCACGCTCTCATACTCCGGATAGCACGTATCCACGCCGCCGCGCTTGCAGATTTTTACCTTTGCTGCCCCGTAACGGGTCTGGATCTCCTTTACTTCCCGTGGCAGTATCGTCCTCTCTACTGGATAACGGCGCACACCGATCGTGGTCGTACAGGAGAAGACAAGCTGTTCTAATTCTTCCCGTTTTTCTGCCGTTGTCAGTACATGAAGCACATACGCCGGACGGTTTTTCTTCATATATGCCGGTGTGTACCACACATCTCTGGCGCCCGCTTCCAGAAGCACCTCCATCGCATATCCCAGCGCCTCGCCGGTGCAGTCGTCCAGGTTTGCCTCCATGACCCACATGGAGCTCTCGTCGTGACCGTCTTTTCCGGTTTCTACTTCCACCGTTTTATCCGTCAAAAGCATCGCCCGCAGGATATTCGCGTGCGCGAAATCCTTATTTCCGGCGCCGATACCGATCTTTTCGATCTGGTACTTCTTCGGAAGCGCCGCTTCTGTCCGGAATGCCGCCGCGATCGCCGCGCCGGTCGGCGTTACCATCTCTCCTTCGACATCCCGAAGCGTCAGTTCCAAGCCCTGTGCCGCTGCGATATTTGCCGTCGCCGGAACCGGAACCGGCATTAAACCGTGCTGGCAGCGCGCGAATCCATGACCTTCGGAAAGCGGCGATACCACCACGCGGTGGATTCCCAGATCCTCCAGGCAGAATGCCGCACTGATAACATCCACAATCGAGTCAATTGCACCGACTTCATGGAAATGAACCTCGCTAACCGGAATTCCGTGTGCTTTCGACTCTGCCCCCGCCACAATCTCAAACATCCGGCGCGCCAAGTTTTTAACACGGTCAGATGCATCCAGACGATCGATGATCTCGAAAATGTCATGGATGTTGCGGTGGACGTGAGGATGCATATGATCGTGGGTGTGAGCGTGATCATGGCTGTGCTCATGGTCGTGGGTGTGAGCGTGATCATGGCTGTGCTCATGGTCGTGAGTGTGTTCATGATCGTGATGATGCTCATGGTCGTGCTCATCATGGCTATGTTCGTGCTCATGACCATGTTCGTGGTCGTGATGATGTTCGTGGTCATGATGATGCTCTTCTTCCTCTAAATGTACATCGAAATCATACGCATCGATTCCACATTTCTTCGTCCGCCCAAAATGCAGATGATACCCGGATACGCCCAGACTGTCCAGTGCCCGTACCAGTTTTTCCCGGCTTGCTCCAAGATCCAACAGTGCGCCAACCGTCATATCTCCACTGATTCCAGACGCACAATCCAGATATAAGATTTTCTCATCCATTTTTACTTCTCCCTCTACTTTTCTCATTTTATTGATACATTTCCGTTTTTCGCTTTTATGTAATTATCACAAACCACTATCACTCTGCCGTCTTCTTCGGCTCCCGAACCGCCAGGCGGTTGATCTGCGCCGCCAGATATGCTGCGCCGTAGCCGTTATCTATATTTACAACCGAAATGCCGTTCGCACAGGAATTAATCATCGTGATCAATGCCGACAGTCCATGAAAACTTGCACCATAGCCGACCGAGGTCGGAACCGCAATGACCGGATTTTCCACCAGCCCGGCGACAACTGTGCCAAGCGCGCCTTCCATTCCCGCCACCGCAATCACGCAGTTTGCCCGCGCAATCGCCTCGCGTTTGGATAAAAGGCGGTGGATCCCCGCCACCCCTATATCATAGTAGCGCTCCACGCGGCAGCCGAAAAATTCTGCCGTTTTGGCAGCTTCCTCCGCAACCGGGATATCCGCGGTTCCGCCTGTGCAGACTGCCACCAGCCCTTCCAGCTTCCGCGGTGTCTCCGATGATTTTCTCGCCTGCAAAATTTTTGAAACCGGATCGTATTCTATCTCCGGGATGCGCGCCCGCACTAGATTCCACTGCTCCGGCGTCGCCCGCGTTCCGAGTACTTCCCCATTTTCCCGGTACAGCGTCTCGAAAATATCCGCCAGATAGGCATCCGGCTTTCCTTGGCAGAACACCGTCTCTGGGAATCCCGAACGCAATTTCCGGTGCAGATCCAGCTTCGCATACCCTAAATCTTCGTAAGGAAGATTCTTGAACGCATTCTCCGCTTCCTCAATACTCGTATCCCCCCGTTTTACCTCTTCCAACAGCTTCCGAACATCCATTTCTTCCTCATTTCTCCTTGTCAAATCCCAATTTTCTCTGTCAATATGTGAACTGGGTGAACTGCTGCCATCTTTTCCTGCAATGCCTTTAAATCAATCTGCCGCGTGCAAATCCGCTTCAAAAGAGATTCCGAATGGCTCACAATCACCATTCCCAGCTCCCGCTCCTTTGCCTCATGCAAAAGCGCCTGCCAGATCTGGCTCTGGGTCACTGCATCAAACATCGCGGTGATCTCATCCGCCAGCAGATACCGCGGATTTGCCGCCAGCGCTCTGGCAATACAGAACCGCTGCAGTTCGCCGCCGGAAAGCTCCGATGGAAACCGATCCAGCCATTCTTCCCGGATGCCAAGCCGTCCCCGGCTCTCCTCATCCACCTGACCGCCCTCACTGAGAACCTGGCGCATCCGCCAGCGTGGGTTGAGCGCCTGCTCCGGGTGCTGCCAGATTAACTGCACCGGCATACAGCCCCGGATATTCTCAATTGGTATGCTGTCAATCTCTACCGTTCCCGCTTCCGCTCTCTCATATCCCGCCAGCAGGCGGCACAGCGTCGTTTTTCCATATCCGCTCGGCGCCACCAGACCCACGCGCTCTCCTGGCTCAATTTTCAGGGAAATACGCGTCAGCACGTGGCGCCCTCCATTTTCATACGAAAAAGATAGGTTTTCCGCCTTTAGTGACATCTCATTCTCCTCCAAAAAATTCATGTTCCGGCAGTGCCCGGTAGAGCGCCTGCGTGTATGGCTCTTTCAGATTCCGTCCCTCCCGGAAGTTCTCCGGCTTTACTTCCTCCAGAATCGTCCCGTCATAAAACACCAGAATCCGGTCCGCCATCTCAATCGCCAGTTCCAGATCATGAGTAATCAGAAGCACCGCTGCCCCGTCCTGTGCCATCTCTTTTAAATGACGGATCACATGGCGCGCGGTCATCGCCTCCAGCCCCGGTGTCGGTTCATCCGCCACAATCAGCCTCGGCTCCTGCATCAGTGCCGCTGCCATCAGGACGCGCCGCGCCATGCCGCCCGACAGCTCAAATGGATAACATTTTTCCACTGATTCATCCAGCCCGTACCGCTTCAAAAGCTGGCGGCATTTTGCCCGCGTCGCTTCATCTTTTCTGCCGCCGCAGATCTGATCCCCGACCCGCATCAACGGATCGAGGTAGGAAACCCCCTGCGGAATCAGGGAAATTCCATTGCCCCGCAGCCCGGCAAGCCGCGTCTCATCCAGAACCTCTCCCTGATAGGAAATTTTTCCTTCCATCCGGCAGTTGTACGGCAAGATTCCCAGAATCGCGTGCGCCAGCAGGCTTTTTCCCGAACCACTCGCCCCGACCACCGCCGTCAGCTCCCCACTGAAAAGTTTGCAGGAAAGGTCGCGGAGCGGATGGAGTTCGCGCCGTCTAAGCCCACGCGCGTACTGCGTAAAATATAAGTTTAGATTTTGAATTTTCAATATCGGCTTTTCCATGGAATCACAATTTTCACGCAATCTCCGTTCTTTGATAACGTCTGTCTGTTCCAAATCTGATAGCCGCATCGTTTTTGATTGTTTTTGTCTTAATCGCATCATTTTATCAAAATATATGTTTTTCTGCCTCATTCCCAGCATCCTCTACTCATGCGCGCTCCCCGGATCCATCAGCCGCCCCAGGCTCTGCCCGATCGCCTGAAATCCCAGCGTTACCAGCACCAGTGCCGCGCCCGGAAAGAGCGCCAGCCACCATTTTCCGGTAATCAGGTACGACATACTCTCGGATAAAATAACACCGATCGCTGGTTGCTCGGAGGAAAGACCGAAGCCCAGAAAGGTCACGCCCGCCTCATGCAGAATCGCATGGGGAAAGAGAAGAATTAACCCGGTTACAAATTGCCGCGATACCTGCGGGACGATGTGGTTCCAGGCAATCCACCAGGGCTTTTTCCCCAGTTTTTCGGAGATCTGCACATACGGACTTTCCCGGATCTGTAAGATTTCCGCCCGCAAAAGCCTCGCCAGCGACGCCCAGTGCGTCAGGGCAATCCCGGCTGCTACACCCCGGAATCCCTTTCCCAGACTGTAGGAAATCAGGATCAGGAGAAGCATGTGCGGGATTCCCATTACCAGATTAATCAGCCCGCATACCAATGAATCCATCAGTCCCCCGCCAAGCGACGCCAGCAATGCAAGCGCCAATGCCACCGCGGCGCTGATCGCCGCGGTCAGAAGCCCCAGCCGGATGCTTAAAGAAAGCCCCGCAACCGTCCGTTTCAGCATATCCCGCCCCATCCAGTCGGTTCCAAACAGCCCGCCGGTTCCCGGAGGCAGGTTTTTTCTCGCAAAATCGACCTGCTGTGCGGCATCCTCCCAGACGATTCCAAGCACTGTCACCAGAATCAGGAAAAGGAGGGAAATTCCCAGCAGCCAGAGTGTTTTCTTTCTCATGCCCTGCCTCCTTTCCTAAGTCTCGGATCGACCAGCCGGTACAGCCCATCCGCCGCTGCATTTCCTGCAAATACAAGCACGGCACTGATGAGTGTAATTCCCATCAGAAGCGGGATATCGCTTCCCAGCCCCGCCGTGACCGCCGCCTGTCCGAGTCCCGGATAGGAAAAGACCTGTTCCACCAGCACCGAACCGCCGAAAATCTCGCTGATCGAGCCAAATTGCAGCGTAATTACCGGGAGAAGCAGGTTGCGGAGTCCATGCCGGAAAATCAGCCGCCAGCCGCTCTCGCCCCGCGCCCGCGCATAGAGTACGTAATCACTTTCCAGAATCTCAATCACTTTTTCGCGCGTGTGCATCGCAATCGAAGAAATCCCTGTCAGTCCCAGCGTACACGCCGGCAGAAATGCGTGATACAGGCGATCCGCCAGGCTGACCTCGTCCGCCGCCATTCCCACCGGGACACTGAACCCGATTGGGAAGATGGGAAGCTGCACTGTAAAGAGAAGCAGCAGCACCAGCGCCAGCCAGAAGGACGGCGTTCCCGCGATCACGATGCAATAGCCCGTAATCAGGCGATCCACCCACTTGCCCCGTTTTGCCGCCGCTGCAATTCCTAAAAATATCCCCACGATTCCCGAAAACAGCCACGCAGACAGAAGGAGCCACACTGACGCAGACGCCTTTTCCGCGATCACCTCCAGCACCGGTCTGCGGTACAGAAGGGAAATGCCAAAATCACCATGACAGATGCCCGAAATCCAGCTAAAGAAGCGCTTCCAGACCGGCACACCAACGCCCCAGTACGCCTGCAGCTTCTTGATCTGCTCCGGCGCCATCGAGCCGAGCGCCGTCTGCCCAACATTCGTCTGCAGCGGATCGACCGGAGACATCGACATCAGCAGAAACGATGCCAGACTGACTGCCAAAAGCAGCAGAATCAGGTGCAGCAGACTGCGCCCAAACCATTTCATCCTACTCATAGTACCACCGATCGACATTGTTGACGATGGACCAGCCGTGACCGTGCGGATGCACCTTCTGCTCTGCGACATGAAGCCCGTCTCTCACCCAGTACAGATGATCGACATTCACCAGCCAGATCCACGGAAGATCACCCTCGGCTGAAACGCCCGTCTCGCCGTCCCACTGCGCCTTTTTCCACAATTCATACGAACTTTCCAGATCCGGTGCTGCCAGGGCCTCATCCATATAAGCGTCCACGGTCTCATTCGCATACGGCGAATATTCCGCTAGCCCCGTATCTGCCTTTGTATGGTAAATATTATAAAATTCCATCGGCGTGTGCGCGCCCCAGCCCCAGAGAAGCGGCTGCGACTGTGCCTCGTCATACGCAGTATCCCAGCCGGTGCCGCGGATCGATGCGTCAATTCCAATCTCTTTTAACTGCTGCGCCGTATCGGCTGCCAACGCCTGACGCACCGAATCCCCGGTCGGATAGAGAAATTCCAGAATGGCTTTCACTCCATCCTTTTCGCGGATGCCGTCGGCATTTTTCTTCCATCCCGCCGCATCCAGCATCTCTTCCGCCTTCTCCACATCATAGGAAATGTTCTCCATTTCATCGTTGTACCACGGCATCTTGTCACAGACACTATATGCCGGGCTGCCGTAACTATTTAACACATGATCGATCATTTCCTGCCGGTCAATCGCCAGGTTGATCGCCCGGCGCACCTGCACATCCGCGGTAAAATCATTACCGATTTTTACGCCATCCTCCCGTACCGTCTCCGGCACTGCCGGGAGGTTAAATCCACGGTTGTCCACCGTCTCACAGTCCAAAAGACTGAATTCTGGAACCGACTGGTCTGCATAGGACGCCGCCGTGTACGCCACATCCACCTGCCCGGCGCGCACCGCCGCAAATGCCGCATCCTCTTCCATAAAGAGAATCGTGACCTGCCGCATCTTCGGCGCATCCCCATAATAATCCGGGTTGGCTTCCAGAATCACCTGCTGCCCCTTGTCCCACTGTTTCAGGATATATCGCCCGGAACCGATCGGATGTGTGCCGTAATCCGTTCCATATGCATGCTCCGGCACAATTCCCGTCACCGCCATCGTGTATGACCAGATAGCAAACGGGCGTTCCATCTCAAACACAACCGTCACATCATCGATCGCCTCCGCCTGTTTCAGCATTGAAAAATCGTTGACGGAACTCGTCTTTTTCAATGTGTTATAAGTGAATGCCACATCCTCCGCGGTCAGCGCCTCGCCATCCGTGAATTTCACATCGTCGCGGATCGTCACCGTCCATGTCATTCCATCCTCGGAGGTCTCCACATCTGTCGCCAGATCATACCCGATACTCAAATCTGCTTCTGTCACCGTCAGGGTGCTCTGGATCAGCGGTTCATGCATATGCTCGCCCGCGCCCCAGCCATATGCCGGATCAAAGCCCGCCTCCGGCTCTGAAGTCGGCGGCATCGCGATAATAACGCTTGTTTGGGTATTTTCCGTCTGTTCTGCGCCGGAACCGCCTTTCTGCGCCTGATTTCCAGCGTTTCCGCATCCGGAAAGCATGACTGCCGCCGCTAAGGCAGTGACGCCAAGTGCCCTGGCTTCTCCGAACACCTTTCCAATGATTTTGCCTGTATTTTCTCGTTTTTTCATATTTTCTGTTGTACCCCTATATCTTTCTTTATGAAACAAAAGGATATCAGAAAAGTGCGGTCCCTGCTGAACCGCTGTACCTTCCTGGTATCCTTCTCCATTTTTCTTATTTATCTCAGTTAAAAAAGAATGTGCCTTGGCACATTCTCGTGCCGGGCGCGGTCGCTTGCGACATGTTTCTTCTTCGCGCGAGTGCGCATCCCGCGGAGCGTTTTTTGTTTCATAGGACGCAATTCCCTATGAAACGAGAAGACTCCCACCTCTTTAGGTGGTGAGTCCTGATTCCTATTTTTTCGTTCCCCCGCTTCTGCAAGGCAGCATCTGCTTGTGCAGCGCTGTTTTCTTTTTCTTATATACATTTAGACTCATTTTAGATGTCTGTTATCTTATTATTATTCCGTCGGCGTCGTCTTTCTCACATTCGTCTCCAGGAAACGGTTATATCCGAGCCAGCCCGGATTCTCCCCGCCGCTCTTTAAGACTTCCAGCATCGTCTCCATCTTCGCATCGGTATTGTCCGCGAAATTCAATGCCAGCGCCTCCAGAAGCGCCGGTTTCTTTGGGGAACCGTACTCTAATTCGCCGTGGTGCGCAAGGATGCAGTGCTTTAACTCCGCCGCTGTCTTTGCCGGGAATCCCGGAATCTCCTTAATACGGTCTGCAACCATCATCGTGCCGATCACGATATGACCTAAGAGCTGACCGTCGTCCGTATAATCATTTTCCGGAAATGCGGATAATTCCTGCACTTTTCCGATGTCGTGGAACAGCGCCGCCGTCAGAAGCAGATCGCGGTTCAGCGCCGGATATGACTTCGTGTAGAAATCACAGAGTTTCATAACACTTAACGTATGTTCCAAAAGTCCGCCCACAAAACCATGATGCACACTCTTCGCCGCCGAATGGAAGCAGAATTTCTTCACAAATGCCTTATCTTCCAGGAAATAGCTGGATGCCAGCTTTTTCAGGTACGGATTCTGGAAAGACTGCACCAGAGCTGTCAGCTCCTGATACATTATCTTGATATCCTTTGAGCTGACCGGAAGGTAATCACTTTCCTGATACTCGCCCTCGTCCGCCTTGCGTATGCGCTTGATATTTAACTGGTTGGAACCCTGGAAAACCGTCACATCGCCGTCCACATAGACGTACTGCAGCGGCTCAAAATCATTGATGCCCGGGGAACTTAAATCCCAGATTTTGCAGTCTACCGTGCCTGTTTTATCCTGAAGCAGCACGGAAGCGTACTCTTTTCCGTTTTTCGTCACCGCGTGCTGTTTCGTCTTACATAAATATACGTCCGAGACTCTCATTCCTTCCCGGAACTGTTCAATATATCTCATTCTGCCTATATCCTCCTGAATTTCTATCTGGCGCGCAGAGATACCAAAAATGGAATTTCCGTGTATCCGTCGCGCCCTTTCCGCATCACATTTACCGATACAGACACGCCGCTCGCGGAATTTTCAATCTGCGCCTGGAGATCTTTGAAACTTCCGATCTCCTTTGTGCCAAATTTCACAATAATATCGCCGGGCTGGATGCCAGCGTCATATGCCGGGCTGCCGGAGACTGCCTCCGTCACGTAAACGCCCGCCGGAATGCCGCTCCCCTGCATCGCACGGCTCACATCCTGTCCCAGGATGCCCAGATATGCCGCCGAAGCGCCATTCGTCAGCCGCTCCAGAATCGGCTTGTAGCTGGAAATGGTGTACGCCGCCGTCCGATCCGTACAGCTCTCGCTGCGGCAGGACTCCGATGTCCAGCCGACCATCTCTCCGGCTGTATTGATCAAAAAGGTACCCGTCTGCGAATTGCTGCTGATATCCGCATACAGGATCCGCGTCAGTCCATCTGTAATCTGCACATTGCGCGCCACGTAGGATACCGTTCCGAACGAAAGCGAATGCACCTGTCCGGACGGACCGCCGATACCTACGAGGACATCGCCTGCCTTGACCGTATATGAATTGGCAAGTGAAAGCACCTGCACCTTTTTCCGCTCTTCTTCCGGCAGATTGCCGGACGGCACCGCCACAACTGCCATTCCGAGCACTTCGTCAATCTGGCGCACTGTACCAGCGATCTTCGTTCCATCCGAAAATCTCACATTGATCGAATCTGCCGCCCGCACCGCATCGGCGTAAGTAAAGATCAGAAATTCTCCATCACTCTCCGCGATGACTGCACCTGCATAATCACCCGTATTTTCCACCGGATTTCCAAATATATCCGTATCCTGTTTGCCGGAGCTGACCGTCACGATCGACTTATCACCCAGTTCCCCGATTCCACGCAGCACCGACGTCATCGAATTGAAATTGTCTACGGAAAACTGATAGCTGGAAAGCGCCTCGCTGACCGCCTCATCAATCTCCTGCTCCATTTGTTCCGGCTGCGCTGTCATATCCGCATCTGCACCGTCCGACGGCGAAACAGAGTCCGGATCGTCCTTGGAAAACTCGACTGAGGATGTCTCCTGCATCCCATTTCCCTGAAAACACCGATCCGCAAACGGCTTTACCGCCGCAAACGAAACCGCCGCGACTCCTCCAAATGCGGCTGACGCGCATACAAAGAGAGCCACCCGCTTCGCAATCTGTTTTCTGGTCAGCGGCGGCTTCACTATCGTTTCTCTCATGAATTCCCGTTTTTCCTTTTTTTCAAGTTCTTCTGAATCCGGCATTTCACTTTCCCCTTTGCATAACATATCCTAATTATACTTTCCTTCTTAAGGTTATGCAAGAAAAAAGTGCGAATGCTTGGCTAGACGGCGGGGAATGTGATATAATGTGAACACTTGACGAGGTCTTTTCGAGTCTAGTGAGAACTTATACCTGACCACTTAATGAGGTCTTTCACGAATTTAGTGGTCACGGTATCATGTGAACACCATTTAAATTAAGAGGATTACCACAACATGAATGAAAAAGCATTAAAAACTCTCGAATATACAAAGATCATCGACCAGCTCACGGAGTACGCCTCCACGGAGATGGGAAAACAGATGTGCCGGGAACTGCAGCCGTCCTGTGATCTGGGGACGATCCGGCAGAGCCAGACGGAGACGACCGATGCCCTGACGCGCGTCCGCATGAAGGGAAGTCTCTCCTTCGGCGGCGTGAAAGATGTGCGTGGTTCCATGAAACGTCTGGAAATCGGAAGTTCCCTGGGGATCCCGGAGCTTCTCTCTGTCAGCTCCCTGCTGACAGTCGCTGCCCGCGCGCAGAGCTACGGACGCCATGAGAAATCCGAAGAATTTCCAGATGATTCCCTTGATGAGCGCTTCCGCGCCCTGGATCCGCTGACGCCGGTCAACAATGAGATCAAGCGCTGTCTGCCATCCGAGGATGAGGTCAGCGATGACGCAAGTCCGGGACTTGCCAAAGTGCGCCGCTCCATGAAGATCGTGGGCGGACGCGTCCATACCCAGTTAAATTCTATTTTAAATTCCAGCCGGACCTATTTACAGGATGCCGTCATCACAATGCGCGACGGGCGCTATTGCCTGCCGGTCAAGGCTGAGTATAAATCCCAGGTTCCAGGCATGGTGCACGACCAGTCCTCGACCGGTTCGACTGTATTTATCGAGCCGCTCGCGATCGTCAAGCTGAACAACGAACTGCGCGAGCTGGAAATCCAGGAAAAACGGGAAATTGAGTTCGTTCTGGCAGCTCTTTCCAGCCAGCTTATGCCTTACACCGACGCGATCCTCTCGGATCTTTCGATTCTGGCAGAGCTCGATTTCATTTTCGCAAAGGCAGCTCTTTCCCGCCACTATAACTGCGTGGAACCGAAATTTAACAACAAACGGTATATCAATATCAAGGACGGACGCCATCCGCTCTTAAATCCGAAACAGGTCGTTCCGATCAACATCTGGGTTGGCGATTCGTTTGACCTTCTGATTGTGACGGGTCCAAACACGGGTGGTAAAACCGTTTCTTTAAAAACCGTCGGACTCTTTACCCTGATGGGGCAGTCAGGACTCCATATCCCGGCATTTGAGGGATCCGAGCTGGCTGTTTTTGACAATGTATTTGCCGACATTGGCGATGAGCAGAGCATCGAGCAGAATCTGAGTACATTCTCCGCCCATATGACGAATATCGTTTCGATTTTAAATGAGGCGGACGCCAATTCGCTCTGTCTCTTCGATGAGCTCTGTTCCGGTACCGACCCGACCGAGGGCGCGGCGCTGGCGATTGCGGTTTTAAATTTCCTGCACAACATGACCTGTCGGACGATCGCAACCACGCATTACAGCGAATTAAAAGTCTTTGCGCTGACCGCTCCAGGCGTTGAAAATGCCTGCTGCGAGTTCAACGTCGAGACTCTCCGCCCGACCTACCGCCTGCTCATCGGTATTCCAGGAAAAAGTAATGCATTTGCCATTTCCCGCAAGCTGGGGCTGCCGGATTATATCATCGACGAGGCGAAAAACCAGATGGAGCAGAAGGACGAATCCTTCGAGGATCTGCTTGCCAATCTGGAAAACAGCCGCGTGACCATTGAAAAAGAGCGCGAAGAGATCGCCTCCTATAAACAGGAAATTGAAACGCTGAAGAACCGCCTCCAGCAGAAGGAAGAACGTTTCTCCGAGCAGAAGGAAAAAATGCTTTCCAAAGCCCGCGAGGAAGCTCAGAAGATCCTTCAGGATGCGAAGGACACCGCCGATCAGACGATCCGCAACATCAACAAGCTTGCCAAGTCTTCCGGCGTCAATAAAGAACTGGAAGCTGAGCGGACCAAGCTGCGCGGCAAGATCCAGGATGTAGACAAGAAACTGGCAGTTAAGAAAACCGCCGCACCGAAAAAAGCCGTTTCCGCGAAAAAGCTGCGTCTCGGCGATACCGTGCGCGTTCTCTCGATGAATTTAAAGGGAACCGTCAGCTCCCTGCCGAACGCCAAGGGCGATCTGTATGTACAGATGGGAATTCTGCGCTCCCTCGTCAATATCCGCGATCTGGAAATGGTCGAGGAAGCATCCATCACCGGACCGGGACTTTCCGGCACACATACGGGTGGTTCCCGCGGATCCGGAAGCGGAAGCAGCAAGATCAAGATGTCCAAGTCCTTCAGCGTATCGCCGGAGGTCAACCTGATTGGCATGACCGTCGATGAGGCGATCCCGGTACTCGACAAATACCTGGATGATGCCTACCTGGCGCATCTTCCGCAGGTCCGCGTCGTACATGGTCGTGGAACCGGCGCTTTGAAAGCGGGCGTACACCGCCACTTGAAGAAATTAAGCTATGTCAAGGAATACCGGCTTGGCGAGTTTGGCGAAGGCGATACAGGCGTTACAATCGTGACATTTAAATAAGAAATATCCATAACTGTGAAGGTACTGAACAGTTACAAATATCCAAAAAAACAGGAGGAATCAACATGGCTGAAAAGCAGCGCATTCTCATCGTAGATGACGACTACAACATTGCTGAACTAATCTCACTTTACCTGACGAAAGAATGTTTTGAAACGAAAATTGTCGGAGACGGGGAAGAAGCTCTCCGGGTATTTCCCGAATTTCAGCCCAACCTGATTCTCCTTGATCTGATGCTTCCGGGCATCGACGGCTATCAGGTCTGCCGGGAACTGCGAAGTACCTCCCAGGTGCCAATCATCATGCTCTCCGCCAAGGGCGAAATCTTTGATAAGGTGCTGGGGCTGGAGCTGGGCGCCGATGACTACATGATCAAACCATTCGATTCGAAAGAGTTGGTTGCCAGAGTCAAAGCCGTTCTGCGGCGCTACCAGCTGCCGGTGCAGATGCCTGCATCGTCCGTGACCGAACAGCATGGCAATTTTGTCGAATATCCGGATCTCATCGTCAACCTGACGAACTACTCCGTCATTTACAACGGACACTCGATCGAGCTGCCGCCGAAGGAACTGGAACTGCTCTATTTCCTCGCGTCCTCACCAAACCAGGTATTCACAAGGGAGCAGCTTCTCGACCATATCTGGGGATATGAATACATCGGCGACACGCGGACGGTAGATGTCCATATCAAGCGGCTCCGTGAAAAAATCAAGGGCAACGACAAGTGGGCGCTGACGACCGTCTGGGGGATTGGATATAAATTTGAGGTAAAACGGTAACTGTTAGTAAAGGAACTGAACTGTTACGTGAAGAGGTAACCGGAGGTTTACCATGAAATCAAACCACTACACACATTCTCTTTATTATAAACTGCTGATCGGCTATCTCATCTTCGGTCTGCTTGGATTCATCACGATCGCGACCATCTCATCTGAGATGACCTACCACCATCTGGTGGAACGCGAATCGGAGGTTCTGTATGACGAGGCGACCATGATTGCCGATCGGTGCAGCAAAGCCTACGAGGGCAAAACCATCAATCTCGACTCGGCATACCCACAGCTCGAGGCGGTTTCCGCCTATCTGCAATCGGATATCTGGATCCTGAACCATGAGGGCACCATCGTTGCGGACAGCAGCGACAGTCGTACCGGCATCGCAATCGACGATTTCGACCCGACCGCACAGGGCAACCGGCTCTATTCCATCGGACAGTATTACAACCTGTTTGACAGCAAAGTACTCTCCGTTTCCGCCCCGATCACAGGCAATATGAAGACCTACGGCTACATCGTGATTCATATGCCAATCCAGAACATTGAGGCGGAACAGAACGGATTTCTAAATATTATTTACATAACATCGATCATCCTGTTCTTCCTATCCCTGGTGGTGCTTCTTGTTTTTACAAAAGTGGTCTATTTCCCGCTCAAAAAGATTACGGTCGCAGCCAATGAATATGCAGCCGGAAACCTGGCACACAATATCCCGATTACCACCCACGACGAGATCGGCTATCTCGCCAGCACATTAAACTATATGTCCAGCGAGTTAAATGAAATGGAACAGTACCAGCACAATTTCATCGCGAACGTATCGCACGATTTCCGCTCGCCGCTGACCTCCATCAAGGGCTATCTCGAGGCGATTCTCGACGGCACAATCCCGCAGGAACTCTATCATAAATACCTGCACATCGTCATTTCCGAAACCGAACGCCTCAACAAGCTGACCCAAGGCATGCTGACACTCAACTCCTTGGACAGCAAAGGCTACTTAACCCGGACAAATTTCGATATCAACCGGACGATCAAGGATACCGCCGCAACCTTCGAGGGCACGTGCAGCGCGAAAGGCATCACGTTTGACCTGACCTTTGCGGATAGCATCCAGATGGTCTACGCCGATCTCGGAAAAATCCAACAGGTTCTCTACAACCTGATCGACAACGCGATCAAATTCAGCCACGAGGATTCGATCATTTACATCCAGACCTCCATCCGGTATGAAAAAATCTTCATTTCCGTCAAAGACACCGGCATCGGCATCCCGAAGGACAGCCAGAAGAAAATCTTTGAACGTTTCTACAAGACCGACTTATCGCGCGGAAAAGATAAAAAGGGGACCGGACTGGGGCTTGCGATTGTCAAAGAGATTGTTCAGGCACATGGGGAAAATATCGACGTTGTCAGCACCGAGGGCGTGGGGACGGAATTTATTTTTAGTCTGCCGAAGGCGACTGCGCTATAGCAAATTGAAACTGTCCAATTCCTTCGCAATTACAGCAAATCTTCCATCTGGCATCCCAGTGACCGTGCAAGCGCACGCACGGTTTCTGCGGATGCTTTTTGAATCTTCTTTTTTCCCTGTTCATACTGCTGAATACTCCGCAGCGTAACCCCCGATTGCTCTGAAAGATCCTTTTGGGTATATCCCGCCATCTTCCGGATCCGCCGCAACGCGTTTTTCCCCTGCTCTTTTCTTCGAATGATTCTGTCTGCCGCCTCAACAAATTTATCCTCCGGAGCTTCATGAAGTGCCGGATACATTTCCACAACCTCCCGGACCGGAAGCCCTGCTTCAATTTCCTTAAATTTCTTCTCACTGTACCACTGATAATACGCCAGTATCCAGCCACTCCAATACTCTCTGGAACAGGTAAATTCTACCTGCGGTTCCGGCAGTTCATCCTTTTTTCCCGCTTTTCGAAGCACTTCCTCCGCAAGCTCCGTTCCAGAAAAGCCGCTCACTACTCTTGGTACACCTTCCCCAAATTTTTCTGCATACCCGGTTGTAAGAAACAATTTCCAAAAATCTTCCAGATCCATCCCACAGGCATTGACCGCATAATCTGTCATTTCCCCCAGATTCCTCATCGCATCATCCAGATATTCAATCCCATAAGCGCTCATCCTCAGCCGACACCTCCCCTCGAATCAAATCCCGCATATAAATACCGTCGATATCATCCTCTTCCACCTTTTTCCGGTATGCATTTCTAGCTTGCTCATCTCTGGCTCTTCGTTTTACATAATATTCCACTGAATCTACTCCTTCATAAGAAAGAAAGTGTATCGCCTGAAATGCCTTCTGACTCTTTAATACATACTGCTCTCCCAATTTTCCCAGCCGCATCGCATACGAAAGCTGCTCTAACGATATTTCATTATTTACAAACGCCCTTGCAAATGAAAAATACGAATCATCCGCCCGGTACCCAATCACCACATCATATCCGTCCACATCCGGGAGGAAATGTTCCAGCAGCCACTCTCTTCCCCGTTTCATGACCGCCGAAGAAAGGCGGATTTTCCGGTATTTCATCAAAATCGCCAGCCAATGAAGAACGCTGTAGTGCTTCTCCATCAAATTTAAAATCAAAAGACCGGTTTCATCCATTTCATACTGATTCACATAGCCGTCCTCCCGCTCGGCGCACGACCACTCCTTCGCCAGCTCCAGACTCTCCGTACAATAAAAGCCCTGTCCGTAGTCATTATAGACCTTTCCCTGACCATACATAGGAGTAGAAATAATTTCCAAGGAACCGTGATATAAAATTTTTCTCATTCTGAGGAACCTCCTTATCTATTATGGGAGCAAGTAGAAACATGTGGTATATAAAAAATAGGTTCGTTTTAATGGAAATAACTCTATAGAGATATTTTTATTAATATTATATCTCTATAGAGTTATTTAATCAATTTTTATTTCAGATCTTAAAAAGATATGCCACCTTACAGTACGCACCTTACACAAACTGTAACTGTCCTTTCACGATGTTTCGAATTACACCTACCGCGCCTCTTCCCCCGGAAAATGCGCGTCGGACCGCTTCAGAATCTCCCGAGCAGTCTTTGTCTTACCCAGACCGCCAAAGGTACAACGCAGTTCCAGCGGCAGCGACAGACCGATCTCATAGATTGCGCCGATCGTCTCATCCAGCGGAATCACCTTGTCGTAGCCTGCCAGAATCATATTGGCGCTGGCGAGCGCATTGCTTCCGCCCATGATATTTTTGCCGAGGCACGGCCATTCAACACGGTTTCCAACCGGATCGCAGGCAAGTCCTGTGATGTTCTGGAGTCCTACAGACGCCGCATCCATACAATTTTCGATGGTTCCGCCCATCATCGCCGTGAGTGCCGCCGCTGCCATACCAGAACCGGCACCGCACTCTACCTGGCATCCTGCTACTTCCGCCGAAAACGTCGCTTCCTCTGCGAAAAAGACACCGACCAGACCCGCAACCAGAAGTCCCTGTACTACCGTTTCTTTCGGAAGTGACAGCGCCCGCGCCAGTCCGATGACCGTTCCCGGCAGGCATCCGCAGGAGCCACAGGTCGGTGCTGCTACGATCACGCCCATGGAGCTCTTGCTTTCCATCACCGCCGTGATGCAACGGATGAGCTCATTGACAATCGGATCCGGAATCAGGCGTCCTGCCTGTTCGGCTGCTGCCACCCTGCTGACCTGCTCGCCCAGAATACGGTCCTGATATTTCGTCCCGGCTAATCCCGTCTCAACCGCCTGTTCCATGACCGACAAGATCTGTTCCATCTGACGGTATACGGCTTCTCTCGACTGACCGCCCCGACAAGCTTCATATTCCAATGCATACTCCCAGGAATCCATCGGATGCTCTTTCGCATAATCAACCAGGGCGGCTGCCGTTGAAAATGGAACCTGACAGGTTCTGCTGGAATGCGTCGGAAGCACCGGTTCAAGATAGCACGCCTGGCTGACACCCGCCACACCGCGGACGGCTTGAATCACCTCTTTTGTCAGCGGAACAGCTATTTTCCAATTATATAAGATCTGACCTTCCTTTTGATCGCTCTGGAAAAATTCAACATCCGGCAAAAGTGCTTCTATCTTTTCCCTAATTCCCGGTGCCACCTCCGCAATCACCAGAAGCTCATAGAAATCTCCGGCTATCTGCACCGAAAATCCCTCGTATTTCTGCATCTCGACCATACCGCCGCCGACTGCGATCGCCTCCCAGTGCACGACATTTCCATTCTGGTCCCAGACCTCTGCCCGGTAATTGCCCGGATGCTCTGCCCCATAATCAAGGATCCGGTATTCGATCTCCAATCCCCGTTCTTTCGCAATCGCCTCATACTGTGCGACATCCGGCGCATCCAGCTCCATATTCAAAAGCCCGCTGGCAAATCCCATATCCGTTCCGTGTCCCGTGTGCGATGCCGCCAGCGCACCATTAACATCAAAATCAACAATCGCTTTTTTCACCGGTGCATCCAGAGATTGCCGGATCATGGAGGCGATCCGCGCCGCCCCCGCCACATGGGAACTGGAAGGTCCGCGCATCACCGGACCGAGTACATCATTGAAGATACTGCAGGGTAGTTTTTCCATGGTTTGTCCTCCTTTTTGTATCAATCATTCCATGTTTTTTATTCATCATTTTTGGTTCGTGTTTTTGTAAAGGAAAAGGGAACGTCCAACTTCAACGTCCCCTCTCGTTTCTATCGTCCCATTAAAATAAATGGAATTCTGGATACTACCGGAACATTCGTAATAATCGCTAATGCTGCCAGCATCGCTACCAGGAATGGTATTGCATTTCGAACCGTATCTCCAAATTTACATCTTGCAATATTGGTTGCCGTGTATAAGCAGACACCTACCGGCGGAGTTGCCAGACCGATGGTCAGGTTCAGGCAGACAATCATACCAGTCTGAATTGGGTCAACGCCCAGGCTTGCCATCGCCGGTGCCAGAATCGGCGCTACCAGCATGATTGCCGGAGCACTATCCATAAACATACCAACAACCAGAAGAACCAGATTGACCAGTAACAGTTTCACTGCTAAAGAAGTATGAAGACCAACCAGCATATTCGTTACAGAAACTGCCCATCTCTCATTGGAGATAACCCATCCAAACAGATAGCAGCCGCCGACAATCAGCATAACCGTACCACTGTCGATCGCGCTGTCGATAATCGATTTCCAGAGCTCTTTCCAGCCAACGGTCCGGTATACAAATGCCGACAAAATCAGGGAATAAAGAACCGCTGCCGCCGCTGCCTCGGTCGGAGTAAAGAAACCACCCATGATACCGCCAACAACGATGATCGGAAGTCCGATACATGGAAGTGCCTGTCTGGTTGCTTCCCATTTTTCCTTCCAGCTTGTCTTAGGACCTGCTGAAAAATCACGTTTCACTGCAAATACATAAACAACCAGCATCATGATAATACCCATCAGGATACCCGGTACTACTCCAGCGATAAACATATCGCCAACGGATACCTTCGCTGCCGCACCGTAAATAACGAATGCCAGACTCGGTGGGATAATCGGGCAGCAGCAGGATGCACACGCGGTCAGACCTGCTGTAAACGCCGGATCATACTTTTCATCCTTCATTGCCGGAATCATCAGGCATCCAACTGCCGCCGTACCAGCTACCGCCGAGCCTGAAACTGTACCAAACATCATACATACCAGGATGTCTACCATCGCCAGACCACCCTTGATATGTCCAACGAATGCCTGTGCGAAACGAACCAGACGCATGGTAATACCGCCGTGATTCATAATATTTCCTGCCAGAGCGAAGAATGGAAGACAAAGCATGGTAAAACTATTAATACCATAGATAATTCGCTGCGGAACCAACGCCAGGTTGGCATCACCGGTACTTAAAAGCGCATAGGAGACCGTCGCTACGATCAATACAAAAGCAATCGGAACGCCTAATGCAAGAAACAAGAAAAAGCTTCCAAATAAAATTATACTGCTGAACATATTGACCTCCTACTCTTCATCCCCCGGAAGAGGAATCTTTTTCGCTTCCCCGTAACATATATTTTCAAGAAGCTGCACAAATGTATAATAAATCATAATGAGACCGCTGACCGGAAGGGCTGCATAAAAGAGCGCCAGCGAAACCTTGATCGTCGTTCCCAGATGTGGAATCTGTGCAACTGTATAGTTCCAACCTGAAATTGTAAATAAAACAAGTGCAAATAATAAAATCACATCCGCCAGAACCAGCATAAACTGACGTGTTTTTCCATGGCACAAGTTAATTACCATGTCAACACCGATATGAAGCAGATGACGGCTTGCTACGGCACTGCCAAGCATCGTGGTCCAAACGAAGATATAACAGGAGAACTCCGTTGCCCATGGCATCGTAGCTCCAAACCATCGCAAAATAAACTGGCCGATTACCGCGATACATAAAGCAATTGACGTAACCCCTAATGCAACTCTGGCAACCGTATTGATCACGTCGCCAATCTTGTGAAGTTTTTCAATCAATCCTGCCATTTTTCTCCCCTCTTTGTAAATGTACTCCCGAAAACAGGCTCCGGGAGTACATGATAGTTCAAAAATTATTGTACTTTATTTCGCTGCGCGAACCATCTCAACCAGACCTTCCCAGGTCGGATGTGCCGCGTACATTTTATCATATACCGGAGCAACTTTTTCTTTCCATGCATCAATATCAGTCGGACGTGTTACGGTATAACCTTTTTCTTCATACTCAGCAATCTTTGCCTCGTCATTTTCCAGGAACCAAGCTCTCTGCTCTTCGCCTGCTTTTATAGCTGACTCTTTCACGAGTTTCTGGTCTTCTTCGCTTAAACCCTCATACCATTTTGAAGAAGCAACAATGATACCGCTGGAATAGTAATGATGAATATCGCAGATATTATTAACAACCTCAATATAACCATCTGCTACTGCATATAATGCACTATTGTCTGTTCCATCTACAACGCCATTCTGAAGTCCTGTGAACTGCTCACCAGATGCCAATGCAACCGGTGTAGCACCAAGTGCTTCGTAGGTTGCCACGCAAACTTCATTCTGCATGGTTCTCATACGAACGCCCTTCATATCATCTACGGTATTAATTGTCTTATCTTTAGTCAGGATATTTCTCCAGCCATCCTCATGGAAACCAAGTCCTGTAATTCCATCAACCGCGCTTAACTGCTCCAGAAGGGAATTGCCAAATTCTCCCTCCAGCGCTTTATTGACATTATCCTCATCCTCAAACAGGAATGGAAGCTCAAAAATACCTAAATCTGGTACAAACCCGCCCAGTGCACCAGTTCCTACCCAGCCGATTTCCAGGTTATTATTCTGAACCATCTCAACACACTCAACCTCGTCGGTTGTCATATCGCCTGCATAAACCTCTACTTTAATCCGTCCGTTGCTGCCCTCCTCGACCAGCTTTTTAAAAGCATTCGCACCGTAATCATACGGAGAACCGGTTCCACATACATGTGCTACACGGATCGTCATCTCCGCTCCGGAAGTATCTACGCTGGAACCACTATCTGCTGCTTCGGTTCCGGCTGCAGATGCGGATGAAGAAGAATTTCCGCCTGAACACCCCGCCATTGCCATCGCTCCGATTACCAATGCCATCGTACCGCAAAGCCATCTCTTTTTCATAAAGTATCCTCCTTTATACTGTTTTTATGTGAACTCCCGAGGTACTTCTTTCCCTCAGAAGTACCTCCCTGTACCTTTAAACTCTTATTTTGTTTCTATCAATTTAGCCTAATAAGAAACCTTCCGGGAATGGATCGTCCGGATCGAATAACCATGTACTCTCTCCCATCACAAACGCCCGTCCGCTAATCTCCGGTACTACTGCCGGAATTCCTGCCACCTCTGTCTCTTCAACGATATGGCAGTGGAATAAACTTCCAATCAGGCTCTCATGCACAAACGACTGTCCGACTGCCAGCTTTCCTTCCGCATGAAGAAGTGCCATCTTCGCTGATGTACCGGTTCCGCAAGGGCTTCGGTCAATCGCTGCCGGGGGAATGACAACTGCATTTTTTACATCCGAAACCCCTTCTGTACCCGGTTCGAAAAATTCCACATGCGTTACCTGGTTCATGATTTCCAGATACGGATGCTTGACTGTTACCTGCTCATTGATAAACTTTTTAAGATAATTTCCTTTTTCGACAATCTCTTTTGCATTTTCTTTATCCAGCTTTAAGCCCATTGCCGATGCCGGTACTAACGCAAATACATTTCCACCGTATGCGATGTCTAACGGAATCTCACCATATCCAGGAACCTGTACCTTTACATCCCGATTCATCACAAATGCCGGAGCATTTTTAAAGGATACCCGCACCGCCTTGCCATCTTTTACCTCAATTTTCACTTTTACCAGTCCAGATGGTGTATCTAAGGTCGCATATGTATACGGTTCCTCCGCTTTTAAGAGTCCGCTTTCAATCAGTGCCGTTGAAACTCCGATCGTATCATGTCCGCACATCGGCATCCAGTTTCCAACCTCGTAATATAAAACACCAAAATCTGCCTCCGGATTGCACGGCTTGGTAACAATCGTTCCGGACATTACGTCATTTCCTCGCGGTTCAAAACAAATTGCTTTTCTTATCCAGTCCTGTTCCTGCATCATATAGAGCATCTTTTCTTCCATCGTGTTCCCCGGAATCTCCGGAAATCCCGATAAAATGGTTCGGGTTGGCTCTCCCTCTGTATGTGTCTCAATACAGGTTACTGCCTTTCTCCCCTTAATCTCCCGCAAACAAAATTCATTCTTTTTTTCCATAGGCTCCTCCGTATTAAAAATTTTGTCCGTTCTCTTTCAGTTTTCTGAAATCTCGTTGTTAAAATCATATCATGATGAAAACTTTCAAAAAACATCATTTTTAATACAAAGTTTTTTGTGTTTTGGTTATTATGATGCATGGCGTCAGTTAATGGTAGGTACTTTCGGTTCTATCATAGTATACTTTTGGATACTTTTTCTATTTTCAAAGTTTTTCCACTTGCAATAATCATAACAACATTTTATTATGCTTTATATATTATCAGTCTATTAAAAATGGTTTAAAACAATAGTTGGACTATAGTCTAGTATTGATTCCATTTTGTTTTCACTAATTGAATACTCACGGGAAAGGAGGCATCTTCATGAGTGCTGAAAATCTTTTTACAACATCACGAATTGAAAACGTCAATCAGATCATTGCTGAACTTTACGACGATTCAATTCTTCTTGAAAAACGGATGGAGAGTTTTTTCCTGAACCTGAACAATATTGTTTTCTTTGAAAAAGCAAATTTTTTGTTTTACCAAAAGCAGGGACAGAATTACAAAACCCATTCCATCTACACCATCAACTGGAATGATGAACAGAAACGGCGATATCAGGAAGAATACTGCCATATGGACGATGTTCTGTCGATTCTGGACTCCGACAGTAATGTAACTTTCCTGACCAACCAACTGTTCAATCAGGAGGTTCGAAAAAATTCTCTTTATTTTCAGGAATTTCTACTTCCCATGGGGCTGCATGATTCCATTGAAACGAATTTTTCGATTCGGAACCGGGATCTGCGGGGTGTGTTTTCCATCCACCGATCCAACGATAAAAAAAATTTCCTGCCAGATGAATTAAGCCTTGTCCGGTTATTCCAGCCGCATTTCTGCAACGTATTTAAAAATTACGGGCGGGAGCTCAACATCGGACGGGCATTTCATGTACTGGAAAATTACAACTGCATCGGAATCGGCTGTTTTGACGATAAACTGAATTTTATCGGATGCAATACCACCTACCGTACATACATGGAGAATCATGGATTTGCAGATTTATCCAACAACCCCATTTCCAACTGTTTTCGCTCTCTTTGCCGGCAGCTGCTCCGTTCTGGAAGCATCACCGGACAAAATATCGAATACAAGATGGAAAACAGCCCATTGTTTCTGGAGGTAAGCCGCTCCCATCTCAAGGAGGGACCAGACAACGACTGTTTTGTATGTCTGTTCTTCGATTTATCCTATGTGATGGATCGTACTCTTTCCCAGATCAGCCGGGATTTTTCCCTGACGAACCGAGAGGTAAATGTTTTAAGCCTTTTACTGCGCGGCTATTCCAACGATCAGATATCTTCCACCCTCTTCGTCAGCATCCCTACTGTCAAAAAGCATCTAGCTTCCATTTATTCCAAAATGGAAATCAAGAGCCAGAAGCAAATTCTGGAACGCATTCATTTCTACGACAAATAATTTTCGCATTAATCTTGTTTAACCACAAAAAAGGGAGTCCGCTCATCCTGCAGACTCCCTTTTTCGTGCCCCTTTTTACTCTGGCTTTCCTCCTTGCTCTTCCTGGGTTTCTCTTTTTTCGTTCTTGATCTCCCAATGGATCAAAAATGTAAGCATTGCCCGAAGGACAATGATGGCTCCCAAAATTCCAAGTTCCGACCATTCCCGTACCACAACCGTCCTGAGTACCTCGCCGCCCATCTTAAATTCCAACGCCAGCGCAATTCCCTGTGCCAGATTCAGGCGGATCAGCTGACGCTTGTTTCGTATCCACTGAACAAAGCAGGATACCGCTGTCGAAACCAGCACAATGATTCCAAACAATTCTAGCACGACCGTGCATATCTGTACCAAATTCTCTAACAACCAGTCTAATACTTTAATTACTTCTCCCATTACCCCTTCCTTTCCAGGTATTCTTCCCTTCTCGCTTGTGCTAATTTTATCCATTTCCTGTAGCTCAGTAAATGCGTAAACCTACTGAACCGCTACAATTTTCTTTACTATACACGCCCCATTTCAAATATGCAACTTGATTTTTATTCTGTTTTCATCTTGACAATGAAACGTGAAACTGCTACAATCCAGCTATACAAACCACTTTTGATTTGTGATAAATCTATTTTTAGTATATATGTTTTATTTCATTCATAAATATTCAGGAGGTTTTGATATGTTATTTCTCAGCGAACAAGAAATGTGGCAGTCCGTCACCTTAGAGGATGTCATGGACGCAATCGAAGATGCGTATGCGATTCACAAAAGCGGCAATTATAAGATGCCGGATCGTTTTATCGCACAGCGTGATAAAAATATGATGCTCTATATGCCGTGTTTTCTGGATTCCGTCATCGGTACAAAGATGTTATCCGAATTTCCGGACAATCCCTCTCTGGGAATTCCGTATCTGAACGGACTTATGATTTTAAATAACGCAAAGACCGGTCTGCCGAAGGCGATTATGAACGGAAGTGTCCTGACCGCAATGCGGACCGGTGCGGTCGGCGGTGTCGCACTGCGCTATCTGGCTCCAGAGGATGCTGCCTCAGTTGGTTTGGTTGGCTGCGGTATGCAGGGACTACACCAGCTTCTCTATGCCTGCGAGGTGCGCCCGATCACAGATATTTATCTGTATGACGCATACGCTAAGGATCTTTCCGGCTTTATCGAGCGCTTATCGGCGCGTCTGGCATCGTTTGGAAAAAACGACATCCAGATTCATACCTGCGCGGATACCCGTGAACTGGCTGAGCACAGCCGCGTCCTGATCTCCGCCACCCAGGCGGTCGATCCGGTCTACCCGGATGATGAAGAGCTGCTTCGCGGCAAATGCTTTGTTGCCATCGGCTCCTGGCGTCCGGAACGGCGCGAACTGCCGGATGCGGTGTGGAAACTCGTCAAGAACGCGTACACCGAGCTTCCGTATGCCTGCGAGGAGAGCGGCGATCTGAAAATTCCGCTGGAAAAGGGCGTTCTGACACAGAAGCGCGTCCACTTTATCGAGGATCTGATCGAAGATACCAAGCAGGGACATCCGCATGAGCAGAACGAGACCCGCTGCTTTAAATCAGTCGGCATGGGACTCTTTGATGTGCGGACGGCACAGCTTATCTATGAAAAAGCATTGGACAAAGGAATTGGACAAAAACTTAATTTCTAGGAAAAATGGTTGGAATAGAAAAGGCTGTATCACCTACCGCGCGCTTCCATGCGGCAGGCAATACAGCCTTTTTCTTATTGTTATATGTGCATTAATTTTCCAGCATTTTTCTGAATCTATAGACTGGCAAATTTTTCGCTCCATATTCTTCTCTACTTATTTATATAACGGATACTTCTCACACAGTTTCGTCACTTCCGCACGGATGTAATCTGCCTTGTTCTCGAAGTCGGTAGCTGCCAGCCAGATGCACTCTGCAATCACTTCCATGTCCTCTTCTTTCAGTCCACGGGTGGTAACAGCCGGAGTACCGATGCGGACGCCAGAAGTAACAAACGGGCTTCTCGGGTCGTTTGGAACGGTATTTTTGTTCAGGGTAATGTATACTTCATCGCAGCGGTTCTGCAGCTCTTTACCGGAAATATCCATGCCGCGCAGATCAACTAACATCAGGTGGTTATCGGTTCCGCCGGTCAGAATCTTGAATCCCTGCTTCTGAAGTGCGGCTGCCAGCGCTGCTGCATTCTTCTTTACCTGAAGCTGATACTCTTTAAATTCTGGCTTCAGCGCCTCGCCGAAGCAGACTGCCTTGCCAGCGATGATGTGCTCTAACGGACCGCCCTGGGTTCCCGGGAAGATCGCCTTGTTGAAGTTGAACTTCTCAGCTGCTTCCTTATTTGCCAGAATCAGACCGCCTCTCGGTCCGCGCAGTGTCTTATGTGTGGTTGTCGTAACAACATCTGCATACGGAATCGGGCTCTGGTGAAGACCGGCTGCTACCAGACCAGCGATATGAGCCATATCGACCATCAGGTATGCGCCTACTTTGTCTGCAATTTCGCGGAAACGTTTGAAATCAATCTCTCTTGCATAGGCACTTGCACCTGCAATGATCAGCTTCGGTTTTGCTTCCAGTGCAATGCGCTCTACCTCTTCGTAATCAATCACGCCATTGTCATCGACACCATACGGCACAATGTTGAAATATAAACCGGAGAAATTGACAGGGCTTCCGTGTGTCAGATGTCCGCCGTGATCCAGGTTCATGCCCATAACAGTATCACCCGGTTTCAGCATTGCGATAAATACCGCCATGTTTGCCTGCGCGCCGGAATGCGGCTGTACGTTTGCATAATCACAGCCAAACAGTTTTTTCGCTCTCTCGATCGCGATGGACTCTACAACATCGACACACTGGCATCCGCCGTAGTAACGTTTTCCCGGATATCCCTCCGCATATTTGTTGGTTAATACCGATCCCATCGCCATCATAACCGGCTCCGATACAATATTCTCCGACGCGATCAGCTCCAGGTTTCTTCTCTGACGGGCTGCCTCTGCTTCAATGGCTTCTCCCACTTCCGGGTCTGCCTCTGTAATGAACTTCATTACCTCATCTACCATGTCTGTTTCTCCTATTCTTTTCTGTCATCCATACAAAATCATCAAGTGGATTTTTCATATATAAATATAAAACCACACTTTTGTCTCTCCGGATTTTTTATTTAAAAAAGCCTTTTTCAGGTCTCATTAAATACTGTCACCAGACGCTTCTTATGCCAGCAGCGCTTCCGCCATCTGCTCCAGCGACGGAATATCGCTCTCCTTGAGCGCCCCGCGAACCGTAACGACCGGTTCAACCACCGTGATCTCCTTCATCGCATCCAGCATTCCCTTCATCGTGCGCGCTGCACTCGGCGCCCAGGAACCGTTTTCAATCAGGGCAACGGTGCGTTTCTGGTAATTCTTGCTCTGTAAGTGGTGCAGGAAATCTGCCATAACCGGCATCACACCCGCGTCATAGGACGGTGCTGCCAATACAATTTTTCCATACCGGAATGCATCTTCCAGCGCCTCCGCCATATCACCGCGCGCCAGATCCGCGATTGCCACTTTCGGGCATTCTTTTTTCTCAAGAATTTCCTTGCATTTCTTCGCCGCATCCTCGGTGTTGCCATGCAGGGACGCATATGCGATAAATACACCCTCAGACTCGACGCCGTAGCTGCTCCAAATCTGGTATTTTTCAAGCACATGACCGATCGTCTCTTTCAGAACCGGTCCATGCAGCGGGCAGATAATCTGGATCTCAAGACCGGCTTCTTTCTTAAGAAGTGCCTGCACCTGCATTCCATATTTTCCTACAATATTGAAATAATACCGTCTCGCCTCGCAGTCCCAGTCCTCATCCACATCAAGCGCACCGAACTTGCCGAAACCGTCGGCGCTGAACAGCACCTTGTCGCAGGAATCATAGCTTACCATAACCTCCGGCCAGTGTACCATCGGTGCCATGACGAACGTCAGCTCATGGCGCCCCAGTTTCAGGGTATCGCCCTCCTTGACCGTCAGCGCACGGCTGGTATCAAGATCAAAGTACAGTTTCAGCATCGGAAATGTCTTCGCATTGCCTACCAATGTGATTTCCGGATACCGTTCTACGACTGCCTGGATACTTGATGCATGATCCGGCTCCATGTGGCTGATTACCAGATAATCCGGGGTTCTTCCAGCCAGTGCGGTTTCCAGATTTTCCAGAAATTCCGTCTGTTTGCGCTTGTCTACCGTATCCATGATCGCGATCTTTTCATCCATAATCACGTATGAGTTATATGAAATACCATTTGGCACCTGATACTGCCCCTCAAATAAGTCAATGTCATGGTCGTTTACACCGATGTAGCGAATATCTTCTGTGATCATCTCCTGCTTCCTCCTGTTCTTTTCGCAGCTGCTCCATCTCTTTACAGCTGCCTCTTTTTGTTCTCACAGGCATCTCGCATCCTGCTGTCAGCCTGCCTTATGATTTCATCCGTTACCTCTGACTGACTCTGAATCAGTCTTTCTCCTCAATCGCCATAATCATATCCACGCGTCTCTGATGGCGTCCGCCCTCAAATTCTGCGTTGATCCACTCGTCAACGATCATCTTCGCAAGCTCACTTCCTACCACGCGGGCGCCGAAGCAGAGTACATTGGCATCGTTGTGGCGGCGGGACATCACCGCTGTGTACGGCTCGCTGCATACGCAGGCGCGCACGCCTTTTACCTTGTTAGCTGCCAGTGAAATACCAAGACCGGTACCGCAGATTGCGATACCCAGATCGGCTTCGCCGGAAACAACTGTACGGCCTACCTTCTCTCCATAAACTGGATAATCACAGCTCTCGCTGCTGTCTGTACCCAGATTTAACACTTCGATTCCTTTTTCTTTCAGGAAATCCACAATAATGTTCTTCAGTTCTACCGCCGAATGGTCATTTCCAATCGCAATTTTCATCTTATCTTCTCCTCATCTGACTGACTTCCGGAACAAATGATATAATCCGGTCATTATGGAATCATTTTAGTAAAGTTGCCGGGCAATGTCAAGACTGTGAAAATCTCAGAAACACATAAAAAGAGCGCAGAGGAAGCTCTTTCGCACTTCTCTGCGCCCTATTGTTTCTTCTATATAATAATTATAAATCCGCCGTAAGACGTTTTCCGCTTACGCGCTATGGACAGCCGAAGCCGTCAGCTTGCCATCCGAAAGCCCGATCTCTATCGTATCACCCGCACGGACGCCGTCCGCCAGAATCAGCTTCGCTGCCAGTGTCTCAACGTTCTTCTGCAGGTACCGTTTCAGCGGTCTTGCACCGTAAACCGGATCGTAGCCATTTTCAATGATGAAATCCTTTGCCTCGTCCGTCAGGGCAATCTTTAACTCCTTATCCGCCAGACGTTTGTTGACATCTGCAATCAGAAGCTCAATGATGCCTCCGATGTTGCCTTTCGTCAGCGGCTTAAAGAGAATAATCTCATCCAGACGGTTCAGGAACTCCGGACGGAAGTGAGCTCTCAAGTCATGCATAACGGAGCTTTCCGCCTCCGGCTTGATCTGTCCCTTTTCATCGATGCCGTCCAGCAGATACTGGGAACCGATGTTGGAGGTCATAATCAGGATCGTATTCTTGAAATCGACAGTTTTTCCGGTCGAATCCGTGATACGTCCATCATCCAGAACCTGCAGCAGGACGTTAAATACATCCGGGTGCGCTTTCTCAACCTCATCGAAGAGGACAACGGAATACGGTTTGCGCCGTACTGCCTCGGTCAGCTGACCGCCCTCGTCATATCCGACATATCCTGGCGGCGCTCCGATCAGACGGGAAACGGAATGTTTCTCCATGTATTCACTCATATCGATACGAACCATGTTGTTCTCATCGTCAAACAATGCCTCCGCCAGCGCTTTTGCAAGCTCTGTCTTGCCGACACCAGTCGGACCTAAGAACAGGAACGAACCGATTGGTTTCGTCGGATCCTTGATGCCCGCTTTGGAACGGATAATCGCCTCCGTTACCTTGGTAACGCCCTCATCCTGTCCGATAACACGTTTATGCAGCAGTTCGTCCATATGCAGGGTCTTGCTGCGCTCGCTCTCAGTCAGTTTTGCAATCGGAATACCGGTCCACTTCGAAATAATCCGGGCAATCTCATCCTCGGTGACACTCTCATGTACCAGACTAAGATCCTGATTTTTCACTTTTTCTTCCTCTTCCGCCAACTGTTTCTGCAGTTCCGGCAGCTTGCCGTACTGGAGTTCAGCCGCTTTGTTGAGGTCATATGCCTGCTGCGCTGCCTGAATCTCGCCATTTACATGCTCAATCTCTTCACGCAGTTTGGACAGCTTATCAACGGAAGATTTTTCATTCTCCCACTGGGCTTTCTGGGTCGAAAAGCTGCTCTTGAGCTCTGCCAGTTCTTTCTGCAGTTCTGCCAGGCGATCCTGACTTAAGCGGTCAGTCTCTTTCTTAAGCGCAGCCTCTTCAATCTGCAGCTGCATGATACGTCTCGACAGTTCATCCAGCTCCGCCGGCATTGAATCCATCTCGGTCTTGATCATCGCGCACGCTTCATCAACCAGGTCGATCGCCTTATCTGGAAGGAAACGATCCGTGATATAACGATCCGAGAGGATTGCCGCCGATACAAGCGCAGAGTCGGTAATCTTGACTCCGTGGTAAACCTCATATCTCTCTTTCAGACCACGCAGAATGGAAATCGTATCTTCCACGGTCGGCTCATCAACGTGAACCGGCTGGAAACGACGTTCCAGAGCTGCGTCTTTTTCGATGTATTTACGGTACTCATCCAGGGTCGTCGCACCGATACAGTGCAGTTCACCTCTAGCCAGCATAGGCTTCAGCATATTCCCGGCGTCCATCGCGCCCTCGGATTTGCCCGCGCCGACGATCGTATGCAGCTCATCGATAAACAGAATAATCTGTCCCTCGCTCTTCTTGACCTCGTCAAGCACCGCTTTCAGTCTCTCTTCGAACTCGCCGCGGTACTTCGCGCCCGCCATCAGAGCTCCCATATCCAGAGCAAACAATTTCTTGTCCTTCAAGCCCTCCGGGACATCGCCGCGCACGATACGCTGTGCCAGTCCTTCGACAACGGCTGTCTTACCGACGCCAGGTTCACCAATCAGAACCGGGTTGTTTTTCGTCTTTCTGGAGAGAATCATAACCACATTACGGATCTCACCGTCACGGCCGATGACCGGATCGAGCTTCTGATCTCTCGCACGTTCCACCAGATCGTAACCGTATTTATTTAAAGTGTCATACGTTGCCTCCGGATTATCGCTGACAACACGCTGGTTACCGCGCACGGTCGAAAGCGCCTGCAAAAAGCTCTCTTTCGTAATGCCGTAGAGACGGAACAGTTCCTTGACCGCCTTATTCGGCTGTTTTAACATCGCCAGAAATAAGTGCTCGACGGAAACATACTCGTCCCCCATCGCCTTGGCTTCGTCCTCCGCGTTCACCAGCACCTTGTTGGCATCGTTGGAGAAATACACCTGACCGCCGGATACCTTCGGCAGCTTTCCAATCGCCTGCTGCACCTCATCACGGAACTGGTCGCCCGAGATTCCCATCTTTGTTATTAATTTAAAAATCAAGCTGTCTTCCACAGTCAAAAGACTGTACAGCAAATGTTCCTGATCAATCTGCTGGTTTCCATATTCATACGCCAGCTTTTCCGTATTTTGAACGGCTTCCAGAGACTTCTGGGTAAATTTACTGATATTCATAAACCTGCCTCCTTTCGAACAATCTGTGAAAACCTTTTGGTCTTCTTTTGTTCTAGCAGTAATATAACACTTGTTGTTAGCACTGTCAAGTGTAGAGTGCTAATTTTTTATGAAGAATTTGTGAAATTTTTTTTTTAAAATTTTCATGTAAGCATATCTTTCTTGCTGATTTACCTGTTTTATGTTACATTTATTATCAACAACTCGATCTGTTTTTTAACTATAAACCCTGCATTTACATGAAAGTTGAATCTAACTTATGAACCATCCATCCAACGAAAATATCCCATCAAGAAGCTTTTCTTATCATGCCTTTAACTTTACCTTTTTGCTTCTTCTGGCAATATTTTTCATTTCCTTATACACCGTTGCACTGCTGAAAAGCAACAGCCGCATCACCCTGAGCGCCGCCGTAGAACGGAATATTTCCTGTTCGGACGCGGTTCACCGGGCGATATCGAGCCGGCTGACGCGGGCAGATTTTGAACAAATCAACACAAAATCCGATATAAGCTCCGCGCAGTATCGAAGCCTGCAGTCTTATTTAAATGAGCTTCGCAGCCTCAATTCAACGCGCTACTTATACACCGCCAAGCGTGGACCGGGCGGAAAACCCATCTACCTGATCGATGGCCTGGATCTGGAAGCACCTGATTTTGCTTATCCGGGCACCTACCTGGAAGAGGAAATGGCTCCATATCTGGAAGCTGCCCTCTCCGGCAAAACGATCCACTCACAAAAGATCATTGATACCACATGGGGGCATATTTTTACCGCCTGCTATCCGGTCATTGCCTCCGACGGAACCAATGACATTCTCGGTGCCCTCTGTATCGAGATTGATATGGAAGACACTTACCGATCGATTGAGGCGATCAACCGTTCCTCCTTTGGAATCGCCGCTGCCGCGAGCATGATAGCACTTCTGCTAATTGTTATTTCCTATTTTTATACAAAGAAACAGAAGTCCAGAGAACTCACCC
Organism: Clostridium sp. AM28-20LB; assembly: GCF_003480665.1. Lineage (NCBI taxonomy): Bacteria > Bacillati > Bacillota > Clostridia > Eubacteriales > Clostridiaceae > Clostridium > Clostridium sp. AM28-20LB. The sequence continues at coordinate 47,544 of NZ_QUJN01000008.1, forward strand.
AGCAGCAGCTTCTGGAACAGACCGCAAAAGCAGCAGAGGCAGCCAACAAGGCGAAATCGACCTTCCTGTTCAATATGTCGCATGATATCCGGACACCGATGAATGCGATCCTCGGTTACGCAGAACTTGCCAGAAATCATCTGCAGGAACCGGAAAAAATCGGTGAATATATGGACAAGATCCATATTTCCGGTGAAAAGATGCTCTCTATCATCAACAATATTCTTCAGTTTTCACAGATTGAGAATAACCAGATACACATTGAAGAAACCTCCATCCAGACTGAGAAAAGTTTTGATTCCTGTATCGTCATGGTTCAGACTGCCCTGGAAGAAAAACAGCAGCATTTTCATGTGACTAAGGACATTTCGTACCCATATATCTACATTGACACGACGTATATGTCCGAAATTGTATTGAATATTTTGAGCAATGCGATCAAATATACCGCCAAGGGCGGGACGATCTCCTGTGCCCTCCGCCAGGAGCCTGGTGAAACGGACGGCTGGTGTATCACAGAAATCGCAATCACCGATACCGGCATCGGCATTTCCGAGGAATTCCAGTCGCATATTTTTGAATCATTTTCACGGGAGCGTTCTTCCACCGTCAGCGGCATTGAAGGCACCGGGCTTGGCATGGGAATCGTGAAAAATCTGGTGGATCTGATGCATGGAACGATCGAGGTAAAGAGCAAGCTCGGAGAAGGTTCAACGTTTACCGTCCGGATCCCATGCCGGATTTCCTCGCGGGAGGAAACAGAGCCTACCGCATTCGATGAAACAGCTGCCCAGACTCTATCCGGCTGCCGGATTCTTCTTGCGGAGGATAATGATCTGAACGCCGAAATTTCCATCGAACTTTTGACCCGCGAGGGGCTTTTGGTCGAACGGGCAAATGACGGTGTTGCCTGCCTGGAAATGCTGCAAAAAGCGCCGGAAGATTATTATGATTTGATTCTGATGGATATCCAGATGCCGATCATGGACGGCTACAAGGCAACGCGGGCGATCCGGCGGTTTTCGGATAAGAAGAAGGCTGGCATTCCGATCGTTGCGATGACAGCGAATGCATTTACAGAGGATAAAGAGCGGGCGCTGGAATCCGGAATGAATGATCATATGGCGAAGCCGATTGATATGAAGGTGCTGATGAGTGTGCTGGAGGAGCAGATTTATGGGCATAAAGGTTTATAAATGATGAAAAACGGCACACCGCATTCTCATCACTAAGTAACGAGAATGCGGTGTGCCGTTCTTCAAATCCTATTTTGTAAAATATTTCTCTTTAATGATCTCCACCGGCATCTGCTGTCCTGTCCAGAGTTCAAAGGATGCAGCTCCCTGATAGAGAAGCATGTACATACCGTTGCTGGTCTTGCAGCCTGCCGCTCTTGCTTCGCGCAGTAAACGGGTCTCCTGAGGATTGTAGATGACATCGAATACGAACAGGTCTTTGTGGAACATCGTTGTATCAGTAATGATCGTGTTGTCTGTCTTCGGAGCCATGCCGACGGAAGTACCATTTACCAGAATCGCGCTGTCTGCGATGGACTGGCGCAGGATCTCCGGATCGGAGTAATCATGCAGGGTTACCTTGCACCCTGTGCGCACGTTCAGTTTCTTTACGATTTCCTCGGCTCTCGGATAGAACGCGTCCTTAACGTTAAATACGTTAATTTCTGCCACTCCGTCTAAAGCTGCCTGTACAAGAATCGCGGTTGCGGCGCCGCCAGCGCCTAAAAGCGTCATTTTCTTGCCAATGATGTCTACACCATTTTCTGCAACTGCACGCATAAATCCGATGCCATCGGTCGTATAAGCAGTCAGAACACCGTCGTCGTTGACAATCGTATTGCAGGCGCCGGAAATCTCGGAAGCCGGTGAAACCTTGTCTGCCAGCTTGCACATGATATTTTTGCCCGGCATCGTGATATTCCAGCCGCGCGCGCCCATCGTCCGCAGTCCCTCAACCGCCTGCGGCATCTTCTCTTCCGGCACATCAAACGCCAGATATGTATAATCCAGACCCAACTGGCTGCACGCCTCGTTGTGCATCTCCGGCGAAACACTGTGTGCGACCGGGCTTCCCAGTAAACAAAGTAAACCTGTGTGTCCTGTGATATGATTCGACATCTTTTTTCCCCTTTCGTTTTCTCTGTCAGAACTTTCTGAGCAGTCACATTATTTAAACTTCTTCACCTGTGCAATGATCTCCTCGCAGATCTCATTCGCTGATTTTCCATCGGTCGCGATCACAATATCCGCTGCCGCTTCATACGCCGGTCTGCGCTTCTCCATCAGTTCGGAAACATATTCCACTGTCTTATTATTTTCCAGAAGCGGACGGTCATGGTTCTCTTTGACACGCTCCAGAATCGTCTCCGGCTTCGCGGTCAGAAGTATAACCTTGCCGCTCTTTCGCATCTCCTGTACATTGACCTCGCGCATCGCTACGCCGCCGCCGCAGGATACAATCTTGTTCTTCTCGTTTCCTACCTCTTTAAGCAGGTTTGTCTCCTCGTTGCGGAAATATGCCTCGCCGTGCAGATCGAAGATCTCGGAAATGCTCATGTTGTTCTTTTTCGCGATCATTTCATCCATTTCCACCACATCCATCGCAAAGGTATTCTGCAGTGCATTCGAAACGGTGCTCTTTCCGACTCCCATAAATCCGATCAGGAAAATATTGAATCCAAACAACTCATGGGACTGGATCCGTTTGCTCCGGTAGAGGACGCTGTCGTAAACTGCCATGATTGACTTTTTGTATTCATAATCATCCAGCTTCGCAAGCATCTTGCTCTTCTTGCGCTCTTCCTCCTCTGCCTGATAAATCGGAAGTCCGTTTTTCTGTTTATAATTTGTAATCTCCTGGATAATCTGGCAGCGCATCCGCAGGGCATCGATCAGAATCTCGTCGCACATGTCCAAATCATTTCGCAGCTTCTTTAATTCATCCATCTGTCTCATCCTTCTTCACTTGTATTCATTCAGATCACTTTTGCACTTTACATTGAAAGTGTGTTTTATTATTATACCCGAATCAGGATATGAACGCAAGTGCTAATGCGGAATAGCAGGTATAACTGTAGGGGCTATCGTTTAATTAGATTCCCAGCTTCTCCTTCATGTAATCCACCGGTGTTGATTTTCCTGTATACAGTTCAATCGCGATCAGCGCCTGGAACAGCATCATGCTCATACCGTTGTATACACGGGTGCAGCCAGCTTCTTTGGCCTGCTTCATCATCACGGTCTCACGCGGTGCATATACCGTATCAGTTACGATCAGATCCTTGCGGAAATAGGACGGATCCGGGATATTGGACAGATCCTCCAGCGGGTGCATACCAACGCCGGTTGCATCACAGAAAATGTCTGCTTCGTGCATTTTCTCTTTTAAGAGTGCCAGATCGCCCAGGTCATGCATCTCGGCCTTGCAGTTAGAGTTCTTGTTGATGATGTCAACGATCTCCTCTCCGCGTGCATAGAACTTATCTTTAATATTGAAGATATGCAGCTCTGCAATGCCGTCCAGTGCGCCGCGTACTGCGATAGCGGTCGCTGCACCGCCGGTACCGATGAGAACCATCTTCATTCCCTTGAAATCAATGCCTTCTTCCTTGATTCCCTGCCAGTAACCCATACCGTCAGTGTTGTAACCCTTCAGGTATCCGGTTACATTGCCGTCTTTGTCACGGGTGTTGACTACAGTGTTGATCGCGCCGCACAGCTTTGCAGCCTCGTCTACCTCATCCAGATATTTGTGAACGACGGTCTTGTTCGGCATGGAGATGTTGGAACCCAGCATCTTCAGCGCACGGATACTCTCAACCGCTGCTTCCAGGGTATCGTTGTCTACCTCGAACGCAAGCTGGATAACATCGTCGCCATTCTTGTCATAGGCAAGGTTGTGGGTGGTCGGAGACTGTGTATGACGGATCGGGTAAGCCATTAATCCTACTAATTCGGTATGTCCTGTAATGTTTGGCATGATAATTTCCTCTTTTCTTCTCTATTTTTATAATCAAATAAAACGATATCATTCGTTCAGCGAACAGTCAGAATCTTTCAAATGCAATATTCAATTTCTTACTCCAACGGTGCCAGCTCTAAAAATCCTCTCGCTTCCAGCACGTTCAGAATCGCACGTCCTTCCATCGTTCCCTCCATGATACGGCGGGCGCGGACGGAATCTCCGATCGGGTAAATGAATGTATCTGTGTTGTCAAATGCCTCTTCAAGCTGTGCCAGAATCGGATTGTTGGCGCGCATTCCCAGACAGTTGAAACCGAGGTCAAAGTTCAGATCCTCGATCGTGCCATCCGGCAGCTTCACGGTAAATGCGTTTTCTTTGACTTCCTGCAGCGCAGTATTCACATACTCTTTCACACCATATTTGTCGTGTGTCTCACGCATGGAACATTTTGTGATCGGATCTGCCAGCATACCAATCTGCGGGAGCATATCCACGATGGTACACTTCGCGCCGCGCGGTGCGAAATACTCCACAACATCCAGGCCAACGGAGCCGCCGCCGACTACAACCACTTTTTTGCCCTTGCAGAAATCATCCGGGTATTCTCCGGCTTTTACTTTCTGAATCATCTCGAAAATGGTATCGACATGACCGGCTGCGATGTTTTCCTTGAGTCCCTTGATCGGCGGAACGACTGGAACGGAACCGGTTGCGTTGACAATGATATCCGGCTTGAACTGTTTGATCTTGTCCACGGTTGCCTCGCAGTTCAGAAATACATACAGATTTTTCAGTCTCTTCGCACGTGCTTCCAGATATTTCGGGAAGTCTTTCATACGGTTCTTGCTTGGCAGGTCGGAAATGAAGGTGGAAAGTCCGCCTAATTTACCACTCTTTTCTAATAAGAATACGTTGCATCCAACCTCGGCTGCCGTGCAGGCTGCTTCCAGACCGGCTGTACCGCCGCCGACTACAACTACGTTGCAGTTTTTATTGACTTTCAGCTTCTTGTAGATATCGCCCTCCGGAACAGCCGGGTTGACGGTACAGCGGATCGGACGGTTGACGCCGATTCGGTTTCCCGCACAGCCGACGTTACAGGAGATACATTTACGGAGAATCTCCTCCTCGCCGTTCTGCACCTTGCTGACCCAGTTCGGCTCTGCAATGAGTCCGCGTCCCATGCCGACAATATCGACATCGCCGCTCTCCAATACTTTCTCAACGACCTCCGGATCGCGGTAGTTGCCCGCATTGATAACCGGTTTACCAAATTTATCCTTCACGGCTCTTGCCATGTAGGAACGCCAGCCATCCGGCAGAAAGTTCGAGTCAATCTGATACTGTAAGGACGGGTTCAGACCGCAGGATACATCGTACATATCTACGTACTCATCCAGATATTCGAGGTATTCCAGTGTGTCTTCCAGCGTGTTGCCGCCCGGCACGCGCTCTTCCGCAGAGATACGGACGATGATCGGGAACCACGGACCTACATTTTTCCGCACCTCTTCCAGAACCATCTTCGGGAAACGGAGACGATTCTCGACGGAGCCGCCGAATTCATCGGTTCTTTTGTTGTAATACGGGGAAATAAACTGACTCATCAGATAAGAATGACCACAGTGGATCTCAATCGCATCAAATCCGATCGCCTGTACACGTTTCGCCGCCTCGCCGTATTTTTTTACGGTCGTCAGGATCTCTTCCCTTGTCATCGGACGCGGAATCTCGCCGCCTGCCTTGGTCGGGATATTGGAGGAAGACACCGTCTCCATACCTGTTCTGGCAGAGGATGCAGAAGCGCCCGCATGGTTAACCTGAATCGCTACCATCGCGCCATTCTTGTGAAGATTCTCGACTAACTGATAGTAACGCGGCATAAAGCTGTCGTGATCGATGCGGATCTGGCTTGTGCCATTGGAACCAACCGGATATTCGATATTGGCATTCTCCAGAATAATCAGACCAGTTCCTCCCTTGGCACGCAGGGAATAATAATTCATATGGCGGTTGCTCATCTCACCGCTCGTCTCGCCATAGTTAGTACCCATCGGCGTCATGGCAACACGGTTTTTGATCGTCATGCGCTTAATGGTAATCGGTTCAAAAATTTTGGGGTATTTGCTCTTCATGATGAAATTCTCCTTCTCCATTGCATGAGAGGCATCCCTGTGTTTGTGACACTTTTATCTTAACCGTTTTGCTTAAAAATTAACAATATCTTTCAAGTAAATTTTCAATACGTTTTTGCTATCGGTTTCCCGTTCCGCCTGCAGACCGTCCTGACGCGCCTGCTGTTTCATATATTCAATAAAGCGTTCCACCGCCGGAAGCCGGTAGCGTTCTTTCATCCAGAACATAAAAATCTGGTGATAAATGTCCAGATTTTCAATCGGGTGAATGCAGACTCCCTGAGAAAGCTCCAGAATGTCCGTGCGCGGCATCAGTGCGATGCCAAAACTCTCCCGCACCAGTGCGACGATCGAATATTCGTCCGGACACTCCACAATGATGTCCGGCTGAATGTTGTATTTCGCATAGAGCGCGCGGGTGCGCGTCCCCATCCAGGAGTCCTTATCGTATCCAATTACCGGATACCGGTTCAGCTCCGCAAATGGAATACTCTCCCGCTCTGCCAGCGGGTGATCCTTCGGCGTGATGATGACAAGCTTCTGGTTCGCCACCGGGAAAAATTCCATGTCATCCTTTTCCAGACAGCCGCCAAAGCCTACATCTAATTCACCCGTTTTTACCTTTTTTGCAATCGCCGGTGTGTGATTCTGCCAGAAATTAAACACAACCTTTTGATTTTCCGGCTGTTCTAAAAAGAGCTTGACCCGGTGCGGGATATAGTGACCTGCCAGCGGAAACACGTAACCGATGTCGATCTTTCCCCCATCCATCGAAATTTCCCGCATTTTCCCGACCGCTATGTGGCAGTCTGTGAGAATCCGGTCCGCGTACTCCAAAAACATCTTCCCCGCCTTCGTCAGGGTCACCCCGCGTCCTTCTTTTTCAAAGAGCGTCACGCCCAGCTCATTTTCCAGTGACGCCATCGACCGGCTCAGGGATGGCTGTGATATATATAATTCTTCCGCCGCCTGATGATAATTTTCCAGATTCGCTATCTTCTGAAAATATAAAATCTGATTCAATGTCATTCCTAACGTCCCCCGTCTTTATGTATCTTCGTATTAACTCTTCGCAATATCAGCCGTAAATGCATCACACCAAACTTCCATAATCGTTACTGTTCACGCATACGTGCCCAGTAACGGAATTTGCCGTGGCTTCGCATTTAAATACGGCAAATTCCTGCTGCCACCACGTTTTCTTACGGCACTTTCGGTTCCAAAAGTGCCTACCCGTGAACAGTAACCCATAATCATATTTATAACACATTAATGCTTAAAATGCATTGTTTTTTTGCTATAAAAGTATTAGACTTCGGCTATAATAATTATTAGAATAAAGGCATCAAACGTGTTATTTTTCTAACACTAAAACAGAACTTTTTATATCGGCATCTCCTTTGTGTTTGTGACAGAACATCAGCCATCATCCGCCCGGTTTCCGAAACGGCAGCACGACAGGCGGATCTTGAATTAAGGAGAAAATCATGAACAAGAAATATCTGCCAAGTGCACTTATCATGTACTTAAACTACTTTATCCATGGCGTCGGCTGTTCGATTCTCGGACAGGCAGTCATCAAGGAAGCGCTTGCCGCAGCCTGGGGCGTTGAGGCAATGGCGATCACCGCGATTTCCGCTGCTTTAGGACTCGGACGTCTGATTGCACTTCCATTTGCCGGACCACTTTCCGACAAACTGGGACGCCGCATCTCAACCGCGATCGGCAGCGCCTCCTACGCGGTTTACCTGATTGGACTTGCTTTCGCTTTCAGCGCCGGACAAAACGGCGGCTATCAAATCGCTTATGTATGTGCAATCATCGGAGGTATCTCCAATTCGTTCCTTGATACCGGTATCTATCCGGCGGTTGCCGAGATTATCAGCAGCGCTCCGGGTGTCGCTACCATGGGAATCAAATTTTTCATTGCGATCGCGCAGATGCTTCTGCCGTTCGTACTCGGTGTTGCTGTGACAACCACCGCCACCGGCATGGTATCTTACAATCCGTTATTTATCGGATGCGGTATTATTTACGCTGTTTTATTTGTACTTATTTTCCTGTTCCCGCTGCCAGATTCTGAGCAGAAGGCAGAGGGCAAATCCGAGGGACTCATCGCCAGCTTAAAACACACAAATTTTTCGTTTGAGTCCATCGCCATGATCGTGATTGGTTTCACCTGCACCGGTACCTTCCAGTTATGGTTAAACTGCGCGCAGAACTTCGCAAAAGAAAATGCAGGCTGGGCGAACCCGTCCATCATGCAGACCTACTATTCCGCAGGTACCCTGATGGCGCTCGTTGTCACCTCCCTGCTGACCCGTAAAATCAAGGATGTACGTTTCATCCTCGTTTACCCGGTTATCTGCCTCGTTACTTTGGTTGCCGTACTCATCGGTCACAGCCAGACCCTTATGATTGCAGGCGCTTTCATCATCGGCTGGGCAGGCGCGGGCGGTCTGTTACAGATTGTAACCTCCGTCTGCAACATGCTGTTCCCGAAGATCAAGGGAACCGTAACCGCACTGGTTATGATTGCTTCTTCCTTATGTAATTACACAATTTTGACTGCCGCTTCCAAAATGGCACCATCCCATGTTATGATAATGAATATCGTACTGACTGCCATCGGCGTTCTCTTGGGACTCTTTGTCAATGCCCGCTACGCGAAAATGGTGTCTCTGGCAGAAAGCGACGAATAAATATTTATTGATAAAATGAAAGGATTCTCTGATTATGAATACTATCAAAGTTAGAAATATCGAAATCGGCTCCGGCACACCGAAGATCATCGTTCCGATCGTAGGCGTTACCAAACAGGAAATCATCGACGAGGCCAAAACGTTTGATTCTATTCCGGTTGATGTGGTAGAATGGCGTGTAGACTGGTTCGAAGATGTCTTTGATTTTGAGAAGGTAGAAGACGTCTTAAAGGAACTGCGTGCCGTTCTCGGCGAGACTCCGATTCTGATGACCTTCCGTACCTCCAAAGAGGGCGGCGAGAAATCCATCGAGCCGGAGGATTACGCAAAGCTGAACATCAAGGCAGCTCAGACCGGCTATGTCGATTTCATTGACGTAGAGATCTTTACCGGCGACGCGATTGTAACCAAGATCATCGACGGCGCACATGCGGCTGGCGTGAAAGTCATCGCTTCCAACCACGACTTCCACAAGACGCCGGAGAAATCCGACATCATCTACCGCCTGCGTAAGATGCAGGATATGAATGCAGATATCCCGAAGATCGCAGTTATGCCGCAGAACAAGAAAGATGTTTTAACACTTCTCTCTGCCACTGAGGAAATGACTTCCCTCTATGCGGACCGTCCAATCATTACCATGTCGATGGCTGGCACCGGCGTTATCAGCCGTCTCTGCGGCGAGGTATTTGGTTCTTCCATGACCTTCGGCGCTGCCAAGAAAGCATCCGCACCGGGTCAGATGGGCGTAAAGGATCTGGAGACTGTACTGGGACTGCTTCACAGTGCGATGTAATATCTGGCTTATCCGGTTATTCGGTTACTGTTCACGCTAACGTGCCCAGTAACTGAATTTGCCGTGGCTTCGCATTTAAATACGGCAAATTCCAGCTGCCACTACGCTATCTTACGGCACTTTCGGTTCCAAAAGTGCCTATATTATACTTTTAGCCACCTATTTTTTTACTCCCGGAAATCCCTGTACCTGCGGGTACGGAGGGATTCTCCGCGAGACACTCAAGACCTGCTACCTCCATCGCAGGTCTATTATTGTTATCAAGCGGCACATCCGTTTTCAAACGTGCCTGCATAAACAGCAACCTATTATCCGTATTTACAAGGGGATTATTCATGAAAAAAACACTTCACTGGCTGGATGAAAACCTGGAAGAATTTCTGCTGGTTGTCATGCTGGCTGCGATGACACTCATTATGGGAATCCAGATATTTTCCCGCTACGCGCTTGGGCAGTCTCTGTCCTGGTCCGAGGAGGTTACCCGTTTTCTCTTTATCTGGAGCGGTTTTTTAAGCGTCAGCTATTGCAGCAAAAAGTGCCTGTCTATCAAGATCGAACAGTTCGTCGCTGCCTTTCCACGCAGAGGTAAGGCTCTTTTTAAGGTTGTCAACCACACCTTTGAGCTGATTTTTTTCCTCTATATGATCCCATTTGCATACTCTTACATGATGTCCGCCATTCACAGCGGACAGTTATCCCCCGCCTGCGGGATTCCGATGTACTATATTCAGGCAGCGCCGTTTGTTTCCTTTCTTCTGGTAACATTCCGCATTCTGCAGCGCTGGATCATCGAATTTAAGGTTGCCCGCGGCGAAGATGTCTACGATCCGGCCCACCCAGAGCGCAATACACCGGAATCCTTTATCCATGCAAATGCAGATATACCGGAAACGGAATCCAATGAAATCGAATCGCTCATCGAGGCAAACACACCATCTGGAAAGGAGGAACACTGATGCCTGCTGCTCTCTTATTTGTTATCTTTGTCGTGCTGCTTGTCATCGCAATCCCGGTATCGATCACGCTCGGTATCGCCTCGGTTCTCCCTTCCGTTTTTGACCCGTCCTTCACGGTCGGCGCTAAGTATCTGATCCGCGCCATGTTCGGCGGACTGGATTCTTTCCCCCTGCTCGCCGTGCCGATGTTCGTCTTATCCGGCATCATCATGGCAAAGGGCGGTATTTCCAAGAAGCTGTTCGACGTATTCGCCTTCTTTCTTGGCAATTTTACCGCCGGTATGCCGTGCGCGGTCATCGTGACCTGCCTCTTCTACGGTGCTATCTCCGGCTCTGCCCCGGCAACCGTCGCAGCTGTCGGAAGCATGACGATCCCGATTTTAAGCGCCCTCGGCTATGACCGGACTTTCTCTACCGCGATCGTGGCAGTCGCAGGCGGTCTGGGCGTTATCATTCCGCCGAGTATCCCGTTTATCATGTACGGCATGGCGTCCGGTGCCTCTGTCAGCAGCCTGTTCTTAGCCGGCGTCATTCCGGGTCTGATGATTGGTCTGCTCCTGATGCTGTATGCCATCTATCACTGCCGACGTTACGGTGAAGATAGAGAAAAAATCCACGCTGAAATCCATCTGCTGCACGAAAAAGGACTGTTCCGGGTGCTGCGCGAAAGCTTTTTCGCTCTCTTAAGCCCGGTCATCATCCTTGGCTGTATCTACAGCGGCATCGCCTCCCCCACGGAAGCAGCAGTTATCTCCGTTTTCTATGCCTTGTTTGTCAGCCTGTTCCTCTACCGGACCATGAACTTTCGGGATATCCCGCCGATTTTTGTGGAAGCGATCCGCACATTCACACCGATCCTCTTTATTCTGGCAGCTTCCACGGCATTTTCCAGAGTTCTGACCCTGATGCAGGTGCCGCAGGCGGTCAGCAGCTTTATCCTGGAACATTTCAACAGCCCGGTCATGATCCTGCTTGTCATCAACCTGTTCCTGCTTATCGTGGGAATGGTCATGGATACAACCCCGGCGATCCTGATTCTGACCCCGATCCTGCTCCCGATCGTGACAGCGATCAACATGGATCCGGTCCAGTTCGGTGTGATCATGGTTGTCAATCTGGCAATCGGCTTCGTAACCCCGCCGATCGGCGTCAACCTCTTTGTCGCCAGCTCCCTGACCGACGTCCCGATCATGGCGATCGCAAAAAAAGCGATGCCGATGATTGGATTGTTCCTGGTGGCGCTGCTGCTGATTACGTTTATACCGGCTTTGTCGCTGGGATTGTTATAATGCTGAATGGACGCTTGGAAATGTTGAAGTTCTGAAAGATTTCATATAACGACTTGCTTCACGCTTTCAGGCTGTGAATGGAATATTTCACATATGAAATGGATGTTTTTAAATTTGAAAGGATCTCCCATTATGATTTATATTTCAAACCTAGTGTCCCGCCGATGCCGGACTTCTTCCCGATTCGCTGCGGCGCTCATTTCTTCCTCGGTTCTTTTATTCGGTGCCTCGCTCGCGCTGAGCGGCTGCGCCTCCAGCAAGGAAGAACAGCGCTATTCCTGGCCACTGGCGACCGCCAGTCCGGAGGACACGGTAACGCAGCTGTTTGCCGAAAAATTTGCGGAGGAAGTACATGACTTAAGCAACGGCGCAATGCGGATTCAGGTTTACGCCAACTCCACACTCGGCGGTGACCGCGACCTGCTCGAAACGTGCGCGGACGGAGATATCCCATTTGTCGTGCAAAACACCGCCCCTCAGGTTTCTTTCATGAAGGATCTCGCCGTTTTTGACCTTCCATGCGTCTTTGATTCGCTGGATGACTGCCGCAAAAAGCTGGATGATCCGGATTTTTACAATCTCATCAGCCAGGTGTACACCGACGGCGGTTACCACCTGCTCGGCATGGCAGATCAAGGATTCCGCATCATGAGCACAAATAAACCAGTTTACTCCCTGGCAGATTTCAAAGGGCAGAAAATCCGTACCATGGAAAACAGCTATCATCTCGCATTCTGGAAAGCAATCGGCGCCAATCCGACGCCAATGACCTTCAGCGAGGTGTATATCGGTCTCCAGCAGCACACGATCGACGCGCAGGAGAACCCGTATGAGGTCATCGTCTCCAACCGTCTCTACGAACAGCAGGATTATGTGGTCGAGACGAACCACCTGCCGCATCTGATCTCCTTGATTGTCAATGACGATTTCTTCCAGAACCTGACTCCAGAAGAACAGGAAATCATGACGCAGGCAGCCAAAACCGCGACCGAGTATGCCAGAGAACAGTCCGACGCGCGCATCTTTGACCGTATCGCTACGATCGAAGCGAGCGGCACCGCGATTTTAACTCTCTCGGATGAAACGCGCGATGCCATCCGGGAGGTGGCTGGAAGCGTATATGAGAATATCCGCGAGAATATTGATCCGGAAATTTATGACGCATATATGGAGCCATAACCTCATCCTCTTTTACCGTCTGCAAAAAAAGTTCATACAAAATTCAAAAGCGGATATACCGACCATCTGGTCAGTACATCCGCCTTTTCTCATGTTTCAATCATTCCGCGAAACTTTTTATCTGCCTTGCGGACAGCATCCCGTTTCGCTTCATCCTGGCACTGCGCTTCAATTATTTAGCTTCTTCTGCGTCAGCCTCTTCATCGGTCTCCGGTACATTGTTGTGAACCGCTGTGACGGTAGCAACTACTGCCTCCAGATCGGTCAGAATATCAACGTCTTTATCTTTTGCGATCGAAAGGTCTTTGACACGAATTGTATCACCAATCTCCATCTCACCAACATCAACTTTGACTTTCTCAACCAGTGCAGCCGGTAATGCGCGGTACGATACTTCTTTCAGTACCTCCTGCAGAACGCCAGTTTCTACCTTGTCGTGGTTCTCAAAGATAATCTCAGCAACGGAATGAACCTTCTCATTGCTTACCAGCGCCTGGAAATCTATCTCTACAACCTGATTTGCCATTGCATCATAGTCAACTTCCTTGATCAGGACATCGTAGACTTCACCTTCTACATCCAGCATAATCTGTCCGCCCTTGGTCTCGGTCTTCAGCAGACGATCCACGTCTTTCTTTTCCATCTTAACAGGAATGGAGCCCTGAATCTTCTTGCCAAATACGTTGCCTGTTACATAGCCTTCTCTTCTGAGTCTCTTTGCCTTAACATCCATGCTTCTTTTTTCAGCTTTTAAAGTAGTCATTTGTCTTTTCCTCCAAAAATCTGATCTGCGCCTTCCGCACACCCTGTGTGGAAAACACATTGTGCTTAGCAGCCCTCAGCCATGGGGTTTTGTTAAGTATCTATCTCCTTGTTACGGCTCATATTATAGCAGGGTTCTCTGAAAACGATTCACTAAAAATAAAAATATTTCGGCTTTATTTTCAGCATTTTTAAGGTTGAAATTTAGAATTTGTATATTTTTCTTTCTGTCTTTTTTATACAAGAAGTATCTCCCTAAATCCGCCCCCCGGGTTCAGGGCACACACACTTTTAAATCCACACGCCACCGCCAGCTCCTGCGCCTGCTTAAACCCATATCCGATCGTGTCGGCACTGTGGCTGTCGGAGTTGATGAGGATACGTCCGCCGCAAGCACACAGCTCTTTTAACAGGGCTGCGGACGGGTACGGCGCACTCCGGTAGCCGCGGGACATGGCGCCTGTGTTGATCTCAAACGGAATCCCCAGAGCCGCCAGTTTGTGCATCGCCGTGATCGCCGGTTCCAGATAGGCGTCTTTCGTCTCATCAAAATGTTTATATCCCTCATTAAATTTTGTCAACAGGTCAAAATGTCCGATGAAATCGCATTTTGTCCGGTCATAAATCTGAGCCTCTGCCTCGAAATACTCCCGTGCAAACGCGTACCAGTCACCATGCCACAGCGTCTCGACTGCTTTTACCAGTTTCTCTTCCGTATCATCCACACAAACATACCCGCCATCCTTGATGAGCGCATGGGTCGAGCCGATCGCGTACTCTGCTTTCTGCACCGGTCCCAGTCCATCCAGCTCGATCCCGATATAGAGATTCATCTTTCCCCGGTATTCCTCCCGGAGTTCTTGAAGTTCTTCGGTATACTGGCGAAGCTTCTCGTCGTCCATCCCGAATCCCGGCTCAAACATCGAAAAATCAGCATGTCCTGAAACGCCCAAATCGGTCATTCCCATCCGGTATGCCGCCTCCACCATCTCCCGCGGCGTACTCTTTCCGTCGCAGAACGTGGTGTGGGTGTGAAAATCCGTATGAAGCATCGGTAATCTCCTTTCTTATTTCACTCTGTCAAAACGGTTCAGCCTCTTCACAGCTGCGGGCAAACATCCTTGCGGATTTGTCTTCAACAAAGGATTTATCGCAAACTCCGCTCCGCCATCTGCATCCGCTTTTCAAACTGCTCGTAAAAGTCCTTCTCTCCATCATACGGAAGCAGATAGAACAGTTTCATAATCAACAGATTGCGCCGTTTTTCGCGCTCGGCTGCCGCAGCGGCACGGTTTTTCTTCTGTATCTCCTGTTCCTCCGGCGTTCCGATGCATGATTCTGCCAAAAGGTTCTGCGCCGCCTCCGTTTCCGCCATTCTTATATCTTTTAAGAAATAATGCCACCGGCTGATATACGCCTCATACCGCTTTAAATCTGGCGTATCGATCCATTTTTTCACTTTGACTTTCGTCCGGTTTTCCTTTTTACACTCATGAATCTGGAGAAAATACTGGAAACTTCCATTTTCATAAAAGCGCCCCAGTGGAAACAGGCGGCAGATGCCCGGCCGGTATGCATGGATCCGGCAGCGCCCTGCTTCATCAAGAAACCCACAGGCTTCATCCGCCCCGCTCCGGAGCGCCAGATTCGGCAGAATCTGTCCGTCCACGACGTTCCACTCCACCTTTTTCTCCTCCAGCAGATGTTCCAGCGTGTCCCCGCGCAAGGTGGTCAGACGGTACACATCATATGGATCCAGCACGATCGAATTACCCATTCCGTGGCAGCACGCCGAACAGCCCCGGCAATCATCGCATCCGACTTTTACCATATCGTCCCGGCTGTACAGCTTTCCATCTGAAATCTCCGCCATCGTTACATTACGTTCCATCTCTACTTCTCTCTTTCTGCCTCAATCCGATCTAAAATCTCCCACAAATGTTCCAGATCCGCCTCTCTGGTCGCCCAGCTCGTCGCAAAACGGACAACGGTGTGATCCTCGTCATACCGCTCCCAGAAGCTCACGGAAACCTCTTTTTCAATCTGCTCCATCCGATCATTTTCCAAGATCACAAACTGCTGGTTGGTCGGGGACTCACGGAAAAACGTATAACCGCGCTGTTTTAACCCTTTCTTTAAAGCTGCCGCCATCTCTACCGCATGGCGTCCCAGGCGCTCGTACAGCCCGTCTGTAAACAGCACATCAAACTGGATTCCCAGCAGGCGTCCCTTTGCCAGCAGCGCGCCCTGCTGCTTGATCCGGGTAATAAAATGCGCCGGAACATTCTTCTTCTCACCAAATACAACTGCCTCTCCGCAGAATGCGCCAACCTTCGTGCCGCCGATATAAAATACATCACACAGATGCGCGATCTCCGAAAGACTCAGGTCATTTTCCTCTCCCGCCAGACCATATCCAAGACGCGCCCCGTCCAGATAGAGCGGGATTTCATACGAACGGCAGATCTCCGAGATCGCCTGCAGCTCCTTCCGGCTGTATAAGGTTCCGTATTCCGTCGGATGGGAAAGATACACCATTCCCGGAAATACCATATGATCATGGTTTGCGTCCGCCTCGAAATTTTGCAGATATTCCTGCAGATCCGCCGGATCAATCTTCCCATCTTTTTCCGGAAGCTGCAACACCTTATGCCCGGTGTACTCGATCGCCCCGGCTTCATGAATACTCACGTGCCCTGTCTGCGCTGCCACTACGCCCTCATACGGTGCAAGCATGCTACTGATCACGGCCGCATTCGTCTGGGTACCGCCCACCAGAAAATAAACCTCCGCCTCCGGGCATCCGGTCGCCTCCTGTATTTTTCTGGCGGCACTCTGGCAGTAGCGGTCCATGCCATATCCCGGCAGACTCTCCCGGTTCGTCTCCGCCAGCTTCTGAAGTATCTCCTCGCAGGCGCCCTCTGTATAATCGCTTGCAAATGAAAGCATCGTAGTATCTCCTCCTGTTCTTTCTTCGAGCAAACACAATCCTGCGTTCTCGAAATTGTTTGTATTTTTATGTCCTCACCAGTGCCAGAGAAGCCCCCGCATCAGCATCGCCGTCAAATTTGCTGCACTGTGAAATAACACAGGTTCCCACAGACGGTTCTTTTTTTCATACAACCACGCCAGTATAAGTCCCATGAGCGCCGCATAAATCCCCTGCGCCCAGTTTCCATGCACCAACCCGAAAAATGCCGCCGACCCAAGTGCCGCCCAGAAAAATGGGAGCGCCATACGCAGGCGCTCAAATATAATGCCGCGAAACAGCAGTTCTTCGGAAAGTGGGGCGGCAATGCCCATGAGAAAGAACTGCTGCCACAGGGCGCCGGAAAATAAAGCGGCGGTGCCCTCCGACGCACCTTTTCCCAGAGCTGCCGCAAGCATATCCCCCTGAGGCATTTTCAAACACAGAGACACCGCTTCAGCTGCCTGCCCAGTCATCCGAACCTTTTGCACTGCAATATGCAGCACTCCCAGGAAAATCTCCTTTTTTTCTAATGCCCAGAAAATCATGTTAAACACAGCACTGAACGCAGCTGCCCCCAGCAGGATTTTCCACACATCCGACACTTTTTCCCAGAAATATCCACATTTCTCTTCCTTTGTCGTCTTTATCTGTGGAGAGACCTGCTCTTTCATCCCGTCTGCCTCTGCTATGCGCCTGTTTTCTTTCTTTTTCTGGATCCTCCGCCAGTAAAATGGATAAATCACGGCAAATGTAAGAAACGACGACACGGTTCTTCCCACATTTCCCTCCAGATGTCCCAGCACCTCCACACATCCGCCGATTAAATCGCTGATGACGCACGGAAAAAACATCTGCCAGACGATACGCCAATCCGCTGTCTCCTGCCGTTCTTCGTCCATTTTTCTGCCTCCTGTCATCCTTTTCCTATCTGCATCTGTTTCCATGACTTTTTCAGACTTTCTACTCCACGTCTGCCTTCGCGCAGATATCCTGCAGACAGCACTTGTCACAGTACGGCTTCGTCCGCGCCGTACAGACTTCACGCCCGTGATACACCAGGCGGTGGCAGAAATCGCTGCCTTCCTCCGGTGGAATCAGCTTCCAGAGTGCCATTTCCACGCGCTTCGGGTCCTTGATTCCTTCCACCAGCCCTATCCGGTTTACCAGGCGGATGCAGTGCGTATCCGTGACAATCGCCGGTTTTCCAAACACATCCCCCATAATGAGGTTGGCGCTCTTTCTGCCGACTCCCGGAAGCTTTAACAGAGCGTTAAAATCATCCGGCACATGCCCGCCGTACTCGTCGCGCAGCATCTTCATACAGGCGCTGATGTCCCGCGCCTTGCTGTGTCCCAGACCGCACGGCTTCACAATCGCCTCGATGTCTTCCACCGGGGCATCCGCCAATGCCGCCACATTTGGATATTTCTCAAACAATCCCTTAACTACCACATTGACACGCGCATCGGTACACTGCGCCGCCAGACGGACACTGACCAGCAGCTTCCACGCCTGATTGTAGTCCAGCGTACAACCCGCATCCGGATATTCTTTTTTCAGGCGGTCAATTACCTCTAATGCAAGCTCTTCCTTTGTCATATTCCTGTCTCTCCTATCTGCTATCCTTCACTTTTCAATTTACAGTCTGTCTTTGTAACAGCTGACACAACACTACAACCACTGCTGCATTCTTCCAGCCTCATACGAATCACCGCCGCTTCTGCAACTTTTTATTCTCATACGAACCGTATATGCTTACTCTTCTTCCGCGTCCGCATCCTTCTTCCGTTTTCCGCCGCGCCGTACCTTGGAAAGTACCGGCTTTTCTTCTTTCTGCTTCACGCGCACATAGATGATCGACAGAATCTTATTGTGCGGATTGCGCGCTGACCGAACCTCAACGGAATCAAACCGCTCGATAAACTGCTTTAACTTCGTGCATTTATAATTTCGCGGGTCAAATCCCGGCACACGCTTTGGAAGATTGTCTCCCAGCTCCGATAAATCCACCCAGCCATCGTCGTCCGCATGCGTGTTGATGATTGAGATGATCTCTTTCTCCATCTCCTGCATGTTCGGAATATTGCTGACTGCATTCGGATCGCTTTCTTTCTCTGCTTCTTTTCTGGAACCATCCACATCACTCTCCTTGCGCGTCTGCGGCAGGGACGGATTCTGCGACGGATTTTCATCGTTTAATAAAATATCCAGGAATTTAAATGTCTCACACGCCGAAACAAATGCATTCGGCGTCTTGCGCTCTCCCATGCCGATCACCGTCATGCCTGACTCACGCAGGCGCAGCACCAGCTTCGTAAAATCACTGTCCGAGGTGACGATACAGAAGCCATCCACATTGCCCGAATATAAAATATCCATCGCATCGATGATCAGCGCCGAATCGGAGGCATTTTTCCCCTGCGTATAATTGTACTGGAAAACCGGCGTGATCGCATAGTCGCGCAGGTTCTTCATCCACGCCCGCACGCTCGGCGTCTGAAAATCGCCGTAAAGGCGCTTGTATGTCGCACTTCCATAATTGCTGACCTCATCTAAAATCAGCTTGATATACTTGCCGGACACATTTTCCGCATCGATCAGTACGGCTATTTTTTTGTCATCCATCTCCTGTTTCCTTTCTCAAATACCGCTCAAAATATTCTCTGCCGCTTTCATCAGGGCGCACTTTCCTTTGAAATAAAAAGGCATCGGAACTTTCGCACGGTCGCATGATCGTGACTCTGAAAGCCTCCGGTGCCGGAATTTCTCATTTTCACACCGCCGAAACGGTCGTGATCGACAGCCGATACAGCTTATCTATAAGTGTATCACGTTCATGAGAAATCAGCAAATATTCTTTTTATTGTATTATGGTTTCACTGCATATCCGTCGTTCTCTTACATCACTGTCAAAATCAACAACAGGGTAGAACTCTCACGAATCCTACTCCAAAATTACTAACATAAAGCCAGCTACGGCTTAAACCATAGCTTAATGTCAAAGAGGAAAAAACAAACTCTTGAATATTAAAATTCTTCAACAAAAATCCTCTAAGACAATAGATATTTCACTATCTCTTAGAGGATATTTCTTCAAAACTTGTTCCGCTGTATGAATCATATCATTACCTCCACATACATCATCACTTCATCCCTTACTCCAAGTTTAACCGCATACTCAATCAATCTTGAAAGATTCTTTTCCTTCGAGGACATATATTCCTTGATTGCTGTCTGATATAACTGAATTTCATATTTCTTTCGATCTTTAATCAAATCACAAATACATCTTTCCTTGTCATACACTTTAACCAAATTACCGCTGCTTGACGGGATTTCACAGGTCCCCATATCAAGAATCTCTGGGTTTGCGTAACGAACTTTTTTGTTTTTCTTTTTGATATGTGTTGCATTATATCCGGTAGGAACAGTGAAACAAATATGACTGTATTCTCTGTCGATAAGACCATGCAAATAAAGGGCGGTCTCGCCCGAATAAATAATATTCTTATTTCGTTGCTGGAGTACAAACAACTCATCTGGCCACACATTATCTAAAATATAAATGCCATGTGCCACTTTTTCCATATCATGCTCTCTGACGTATTTTGAGACAGATGGCTTTGATACACCTGATTCAACGGCCTTCGATGTAATCAAATATCCATTGTCTTTTTCAATTAGCGATTCCAAAATATCTGATATTGACATAGTTGTCCTCCTTATCCTTGATATTTGCTTTTGTGCTTAAATTATATTATATTTAAGCGTAAAAGTAAATTCAATCCTTATATGCTTGCAGAAGTAAAAGATAACGCAGCCGAATAATTTCACAAAAAAGCGACAGTCTGATTTACATTTTGTATTTCAGGAAACTGCCGCTTCTTTTTCTTCCTTATTCTGTTTTTCTTCCTCCAACTCTCGGAGGACTTCATCGCCGTACTTATCAATCATCCGTACCAGAAAATCAATGCACCGTTCAAATTCAATATTCTGTTGCATAAGCTCCTCCCGTCATTGTTTTGATCTGAGCTTATTTTACAGAACCTACCGGAAAACCACATTGAATAGAAATTGATTGTAAATTGACACAATCACTTTAAAAATATCCGCATTTTCTTTAATCAAATATATGTTCGTGTTATGATAGATATACTCAATCTTAACTAGCTATGACGGAAAAACCAGCCTTCCAAAACTTAGAAAAGATCACTTGCTATAGAATTGTAATTTGCTTCTTCTTTGACCCCTTATAAACACAAAAGCTGAACAAACAGGATTTTTCGTCCTACTTGGCAGATTATAGTTCTCTCCTACTTCGATTCCACATTTCCTTTTGATTTGAGAAATATATAAATTTGAAACCTTCAAGCCAAATTCTTTCAGCACATAATCTTTGATTTCCTGATAGGTCGCTTTCGGCTCTGCACTGGTTGCATCCAGCTCGTTCAGGTCTAAATCGATCTCTATCGTGTCATCTGGTTTTTGCGCGAGCAACGAGGCAAGCCGAGATGCTTGCATCTCGATTTGCCGACTGCCGCGTTCATCGAGACAAGTACTCTTGTCTCAATGTTGGGACAAAAGAGCTACCGTCTCCACATGCCCGCTCATCCCGAACATATCACAGCATCTCACGCGCTCCACCGCGTATCCTCTTTCATTCAGATACTTCACATCGCGCGCCAATGTGGCGGAATCGCAGCTGACATAGACTACCCGCTTTGGCTGCATCCGGACGATCGTGTCGAGGCAGACGCTGTCACAGCCTTTGCGCGGCGGATCGACGACGATGACATCGGCATAGACCTGATTTTTTTCATACTCCCTTGGAAGTACCTCTTCAGCTTTTCCGACGAAAAACTCGACATTTTCCATGCCATTTAATGCCGCGTTCCGGCGGGCATCCTCGATCGCCGGAGGGACGATCTCTACACCGTACACTTTCTTCGCTTTCTGCGCCAGAAACAGGGAAATGGTTCCGATTCCGCAGTACAGATCCCATACAGTCTCCCCACCGGTCAGCCCCGCGTATTCCAGCGCCGTTCCATAGAGTTTTTCCGTCTGCACCGGATTGACCTGATAGAAAGAAAGCGGCGAAATCTGGTACGATACATTTCCGATTTTATCTGTGATATAGCCTGGTCCGTATAAGTTTACAAGCTCCGCACCAAGAATCACGTTTGTTTTTTCCTGATTGATGTTGTAGGAAATACTGGTCATGCCAGGGACTTCTTTTAAGCGTTCCACAAAAATATCCGCATGCGGCAGCTTCTTTCCATTGATGACGAGACAGACCATCAGCTCGCCGTTTGAAAATCCCTTCCGAATCAATGCATGGCGAATCAGACCCTTGTGCGTCTCCTCGTCATATGGCGCAATCTGGTATTCTTCCATGATTTTCTTGATAATATCCAGAATTACCGCATTTTCTTCGACACCCAGCAGGCAGTCTTCCGCTTCCACAATATGGTGGGTGCGTCCCGCGTAAAATCCGGCAATGATTCTTCCATCCTTATCGCGTCCAAACGGAAACTGTGCCTTGTTGCGGTAGCGCCACGGGTGCTCCATCCCCAGGATCGGCTCCATCACGATGGTTTTATCCACAATCACACTATCCGCCCGCTCCGGCAGCCGCAGGTTCTCCATCCCGCCGATCCGGCGCAGGTTATTGTAGACCTTGCGCTCCTTAAAATGAAGCTGCGCCTCATAACTCATCATCTGAAGCTGGCAGCCGCCGCACTGTCTTGCGACCGGGCATTCCGGCATCACGCGGTCTTTGGATGCTTCCAGCACCTCCATCAGACGGGCAAAGCCGTAATTTTTCTTCATTTTCATCGCCCGCGCCCGGATCCGATCCCCGATCACGGCATCTTTTACAAACCAGATATAGCCGTCCTGCTTTCCGATCCCGGCTCCGTCCTCGCTCATATCTTCGATTGTCAGTTCAAATTCATCATTTTTCCTGATTTCCACGTTTTTTTTTACTCCTCATTTTCTTTATTTCGCATCCAGATAATGCGCCCGCTCTCCGCCAATATATTTCAGCCTCGTTCTCGCACACGTCACATGGGCGCCGCCGATCGCACGGATCGAGGTCCGCACCGGAACTGCAACCGGGCGCAGGTGCATACCGATGAAAGTGTCTCCGATATCGATGCCCGCGTGTGCCTGAATCCGCTCTACGGCTGTCGGATGTTCAAATCCCGCATAGGCTGCCGTTGCAAAGGAACCGCCTGCTTTTAGCTGCGGCACGACGTTTACCATCTCCAGACCATATTTTTCCGCCGCTTCTTCTTCCACAATCAGCGCCCGGTTCAGATGTTCACAGCACTGTGCCGCCAGATAAAGCCCCTGCGACTTGGTGACTGCATACAGCTCCTCAAACACCGCTTTTCCGATCTCGGCGCTGGAATAGGAACCGATCTTATGCGATGCAATCTCGCTGGACGAGCATCCGACCACCAAAATCTGTCCCGGCTTCATGTTTGCCGCACTGAGAAGTTCCTCTGCGGCAATCCGTACCTCCTGGCGCAGCTCCTCTAACTGTCCTGCTGTCTCTATTTCTTTTGAAATTCCTGTTGCACTCATCCTGCTGCCTCCTGATTTAATGCCAGAAAAAGCCGCGGACCAAACAGGCTGAGCCCGCCGCAGCTTTTCCAAAATTTTTATTTACATTCCCTTACTTCCGGTAAAACTCCTGAATCCGATCCAGCCTCGCCGTCATGCCGCCCAGCAGCATATCCGCCGCCGCAAATGCCGCCATCGTCTCAACCACGACAACCGCTCTCGGCACAATGATCGGATCATGGCGTCCCTTGATGCTGATGCCGATCTCCTCGCCGCTCTTATTGACGGTTCTCTGCTCTGCGGCAATCGACGGGGTCGGTTTAAATGCCGCACGGAACACAACTTCGCTTCCATCCGTCATACCGCCTAAAATGCCACCTGCATGGTTCGTCGCCTTGCCGATGCTTCCATCCGAATCCATGACAAATGCGTCGTTGTTCTCGCTTCCTGCCATCTGCGCCGCATGGAAACCCTCTCCGATCTCGAAGCCTTTAACAGCACCGATCGAGCAGATTGCCTTTGCCAGGTTCGCATTAAATTTATCAAAAACCGGTTCACCAAGCCCTGCCGGAAGACCGGCAATCACGCATTCCACGATACCGCCAGCAGAATCTTTCTCCGCCATCTTCCTTTCCAGATACTGCTCTGCCTCTGCGGCTGCGGCAGCATCCGGCATATACAGCTTATTCTTTTCACATTCCGCCAGATCAAACCGATCCGGCGCCACTTCCACCGGTCCGATCGCTTTCGTGTATGCTTTTACCTGAATGTTCAAGGATTCCAGCAACTTTGCCGCGATAGCGCCTGCTGCCACGCGTCCGATCGTCTCGCGTCCCGAAGAACGTCCGCCGCCCCGGTAATCCCGGAAACCGTATTTTTCATCGAAGGTATAATCCGCATGTCCGGGACGGTAATAACTGGCGATCTCACTGTAATCCTTCGAATGCTGATCCTGGTTCCGCACCAGCATCGAGATCGGCGTGCCCGTCGTCCGCCCTTCAAAAACGCCTGACAGGATCTCCACCGTATCGCTCTCGCTGCGCTTCGTCGTAAAACGGCTCTGCCCCGGTTTGCGGCGGTCCAGATAACGCTGAACATCTTCCTCACAAAGCGCAAGCCCCGCCGGACAGCCATCTACGACCACGCCCACGCCTGCGCCGTGGGATTCGCCCCACGTTGTCATTGTCAGTATTTTTCCGTATGTTGATCCTGCCATTCTCGCTATTAACTCCTTCTGCCATTTAGTCTGCTTTCTTTCCTCTCGTAGGTACCTTTGTAATCACACAGCAGTTTGGCTCATTCACCGAAATACTGCGACCGCTCATCACCAGCAGTTTCTCCTTATATTCCACCTGGAAGAAAGAAATGCTGTTACTACCGTGGTTGATCGACGCCAGATGGTTTCCATCCGGGAAAATCGCGATATCTTTCGGGTAATCTCCACTGATCGGAAGACAGCAGAGCAGCTTCAAAAGCCCCGTCTGTGCATCGCGCTCGTAGACACTGACTGAATTATCGCCCGCATTGCTGCAGAACAGATGTGTCTCGTCCTCGGACATCCGGATCGTGCACGCTGCAGTCAGCTGGCTGGTGCGCTCCGGTGCGGTCGATGGGATCGTCTGGATCTTCTCGATCTTCGGCACACGATCGCCCGTTTCATACGTGTATACATCAATCACATTTTTGATTTCATACATCAAATACAAGAATTTTCCATCCTTGCTGAACATGAAATGTCTCGGACCAGATTCCAAATCACAGCGGATCGCGTCCACCAATGAAAGGGTTCCCTTCTCGCCATCAAACCTGTAAATCTTGACCTGGTCAATTCCCAGATCGGCTACCAGCAGGAATCTGCCATCCGGTGTGCGCTCCGCACAGCTCACATGCGGACGGAACGTGCGCTCTGCCACGCTTCCAAGTCCCTTGTGGTAAACGCCGTCGGTCACTTCCCCGATAGAACCGTCCGGTTTCAGGCGGACCACCGTCTCCTTGCCGTCATGATAGCCGGATACGAAGATAAACTTGTCCTCCGCATCGGTCGCAATATGACAGCCGCGCATCGCCTTGATATTTGCGCTGTTCACACGGCTGAGTGCGCCATTTTCCAGAATCCGGAACGCCACAACGCCCTCGTCCGCGATGGAATAGAGCATCCGCCCGTCATGTGAAACAGTTAAATAGGAAGAGTTGTCCACCTCCACCTCGCACCGGTAGATAAACTTTCCCTTTTTTACATCCACATCATACACGGTAATTCCCTTTGCCTGACCGTTGTATGAGTAAGAACCCACATACGCCATATACTTATCCTGCATGAAATGTTCCTCCTTTGAGCCCCCAGAACCGTTATAACGGTTTCTATCAAATTATCTGCCCCTATTTTATCATCATACCGCCATTTTTGCACCCTTTTTTCACACAATTTGAGAACCCCCGGATTTTCCCGTTTTTTTCCTTGACACCTTCCCCACATTCTGTATAATAGATACTCGGAAGCAAGTTTATTATTTCTAAACAAAAAGATTAATTTTACATTCATTTTAGAATTTCTAAACTTTCATCTTACTTTTGCATGTTTCTAAAAAACGCCGGACGGATGGTTTTCCCACCCGGTTTTTATAAAAAAGAATGTGCCCTGGCGCATCCTCGCGGAGCGTTTTTTGTTTTATAGGACGCAATTTCCTATGAAACCAGGAAAGGAGGTTCCCTCTGTTGAGTATAGGAGGAAAATTAAAGGAACTGCGAATTTTAAAGGGTCTGACGCAGGAAGAGCTGGCTGACCGCGCAGAGCTTTCGAAGGGATTTATCTCCCAGGTAGAGCGCGATCTGACCTCCCCGTCCATCGCTACTTTGATGGATATTCTCCAGTGTCTCGGCACAACCATAGGGGAGTTTTTCAACGAGGCTCCGGAAGAGCAGATTGTATTTGAAAAAAACGACTATTTTATCAAGGAAGATCCGGAACTGAAAAATGAGATTCAGTGGATCATCCCGAACGCCCAGAAGAACACGATGGAACCGATCCGCCTGACACTCGGTGTCGGCGGCTCCACCTATCCGGACAGCCCGCATGAGGGTGAGGAATTTGGCTACGTTCTTTCCGGCAGCATCCTGATTCATCTGGGGAACCGGACGTACAAAGCCAAAAAGGGCGAATCTTTTTACTATACGAGCGACAAGACGCATTACCTTGAAAGCCGCTCCGGCGCGACGATCCTCTGGGTCAGCTCGCCGCCAAGTTTCTAATACTACACATTATTTTACTATTTACGGAGGAAACGCATGAGCCAGCCATTAATCGATTTACAGCATATCTCGAAACGCTTTGACGACACCCTGGTCCTGGATGACTTGAGCCTTTCAGTAAAGGAAAATTCCTTTGTAACGCTCTTAGGTCCCAGCGGCTGCGGCAAGACGACCACGCTCCGCATCATCGGCGGATTTGAATCCCCAAATACAGGAAAAGTAATTTTCGGCGGCGAAGACATCACCAAACTTCCGCCAAACAAGCGCCAGCTAAACACCGTATTCCAGAAATACGCACTGTTTCCGCATATGAGCATCGCAGATAATATCGCATTTGGGCTAAAAATTAAGAATAAATCAAAAGCATATATTGATGACAAAATTAAGTACGCTTTAAAGCTTGTAAACCTAAACGGCTTTGAGCATCGCAGCATTGACTCTTTGAGCGGTGGTCAGCAGCAGCGTATCGCCATTGCGCGTGCGATTGTCAACGAGCCAAAGGTCCTGCTTCTCGATGAGCCGCTCGGTGCCCTAGATTTAAAACTGCGACAGGACATGCAGTATGAGCTGATCCGTCTGAAAAATGAGTTAGGCATCACTTTTATCTATGTTACCCACGATCAGGAAGAGGCATTGACGATGTCCGATACCATCGTTGTCATGAACCAGGGTTATATCCAGCAGATGGGTTCCCCGGAACAGATCTACAACGAGCCGGAAAACGCATTCGTTGCCGACTTCATCGGCGAGAGCAACATTGTGGACGGTCTGATGATCCACGACGAGCTGGTTGAAATCTTCGGTGCGAAATTTGCCTGCGTCGATAAGGGATTCGGAACAAACCAACCGGTAGACGTTGTCATCCGCCCGGAGGACATCGACCTCGTAAAACCGGAGGAAGGCACGCTGCAGGGCATTGTCACCCACCTGATTTTCAAGGGCGTCCACTATGAGATGGAAGTCACCACACCGGACGGCTATGAATGGCTGGTTCACAGCACGGATATGTTCCCGGTCGGCGAGAAGGTCGGCATCCATGTAGACCCGTTTGACATCCAGATCATGAACAAGCCGGCGTCAGAGGACGAGGAAGCTGTGGGCGTCAATGAATAGAAAGGAGTCGGACTTAGCATGAAATCAAACGTGAAACGGCTCTTCGCCGGTCCTTATATTCTCTGGATGATTGGTTTTACCATCATCCCGCTCCTGCTGATCGTATACTACGGTCTGACAACCAAAAGCGGGGCATTTACACTGGCAAATGTCTGTTCCATCACGACACCGGAGCATATGAAGGCACTGCTCTTATCCCTGGGTCTGTCTCTGGCTGCGACCGCCATCTGCCTGCTTTTGTCCTATCCGCTGGCTTTGGTGCTGCGCCGCCGCGGCATTGGGACAGGCAGCTTCATGGTATTCGTCTTCATCCTTCCGATGTGGATGAATTTCCTGCTCCGCACCCTCGCGTGGCAGACGCTCCTGGAGAAAAATGGCGTTATCAACGGCATTCTTTCCTTTCTCCATCTGCCAAATATTGCCATCATCAATACCCCGTGGGCGATCATTCTGGGTATGGTATACAACTTCCTGCCTTTCATGATTCTCCCGATTTATAATGTGCTGGCAAAGATCGACGACAATACCATCAACGCCGCCAAAGACCTGGGTGCAAACAATTTCCAGACACTTATTCACATCTGGATTCCGCTCAGCATCCCGGGCATCATCAGCGGCATTACCATGGTATTTGTCCCGGCGCTGACAACCTTCGTTATTTCCAGTCTCTTAGGCGGCAGCAAGATCCTGCTCATCGGAAATGTCATCGAGCAGGAGTTCACCAAGGGAAGCAACTGGCACTTAGGTTCCGGTCTCTCGCTGGTTCTGATGATTTTCATTTTACTGAGTATGGCGCTCATCGCCAAATACGATAAAGAAGGGGAGGGCAATGCGTTCTGATGAAACATAACCGCTTAAAACAGTTTTTCCAGGACTTTTACCTGGCGCTCATCCTGCTCTTTTTATACATCCCGATCGTGACCATGATCGTTTTGTCCTTTAACAACACAAAATCGAGAACCGTCTGGGGCGGTTTTACCACCCGCTGGTATACGCAGATGTTCCAGGATTCCGCCATCATGAATGCCTTAAACAATACGCTGCTCATCGCGTTTGCGTCGGCTCTGATCGCGACCGTCATCGGCACGATCGCCGCCATCGGCATCAACAGCATGAAACGAATTCCGCGCACCATCGTCATGGGAATCAACAACATCCCGATGCTGAACTCCGATATCGTAACCGGTATCTCCCTGATGCTGGCATTTATCGCGTTCGGTATCTCTCTCGGATTTAAAACCGTGCTGATCGCGCATATCACATTTAACATTCCATATGTGATATTAAGTGTCATGCCGAAACTCAAGCAGACGAACCGGTACACCTACGAAGCCGCTCTGGATCTCGGCGCCAGCCCGCTGTATGCTTTCTTCAAGGTCGTATTTCCGGACACCGTCCCGGGTATCCTCTCCGGCTTTTTGATGGCATTTACGATGTCCCTCGATGATTTTATCATTACGCACTTTACAAGAGGTGCCGGTATGGATACCTTATCCACCCTGATCTACAGCCAGGTGCGCCGAGGCATCCAGCCGACGATGTACGCCCTGTCCACGCTGATTTTCGTGGCAGTCCTGGTGCTCCTGGTGATCACCAACTTTGCCCCGGAGAAAAAATCCACCGGCAATGCGACTGTGATTGACACAGAGACCATCAAGCGCCGCAAACGCAACAACCAGATCAAGAACGGCGTTCTGGGACTTGCCTGCACGCTGATTCTGCTTGTCGTTGGTGTCAGCACCTACAGCCGCTACACCACGACTCATTCAAACGAACTGTACGTCTACAATGCAGGCGAATATATTGATCCGAACCTGATTGAGGAATTTGAACAGGAAACCGGAATCAAGGTTACCTACGACGTATTTGAGACACTGGAAGAAATGTATCCGGTCATCGAAGCCGGCGGCGTCAACTACGATGTAGTCTGCCCATCCGACTACATGATTCAGAAAATGAAGGAAAATGACCTGCTTGCCGAACTCAACTTTGACAACATTCCAAATGTCAAAAACATTGACCCGCAGTACATGGAAATGTCCAAGCAGTTCGACCCGGAAAACAAATATTCCGTGCCATACACCTGGGGAACCGTCGGTATTCTTTATAATACGAAGCTCATCGAAGAAAAAGGACTTCCAGTTCCGGCCAAATGGTCCGATCTCTGGAATCCGGCTTATAAAGGCGAGATCCTGATGCAGGACAGCGTCCGCGATGCCTTCATGGTAGCGCTCAAAAAAGACGGCTTCTCTGCCAACTCGACCGACGAAACCGAACTCCAGCAGGCAAAGCAGGATCTGATTGACCAGAAACCGCTCATACAGGCTTACGTCATCGATCAGGTGCGTGACAAGATGATCGGCGGCGAGGCAGCCATCGGCGTCATCTACTCCGGCGAGATCATGTACATCCAGGATGAGGTAGCCGCACAGAACCTCCCATTCTCCCTGGAATATGTGATCCCGGAAGAGGGAACCAACGTCTGGCTCGATTCCTGGGTAGTTCCGAAAAATGCGAAAAATAAGGAAAACGCAGAAAAATGGATCAATTTTCTCTGCCGCCCGGATGTCGCAGTCAAAAACTTTGAGTACATTACCTACGCGACGCCAAACAAGGCAGCCAAGGAAATGCTGGACAAAGAAATCCAGAACAACAAAGCCGTCTTCCCAGATGCGAAGCAGCTGAAAAACTGCGAGGTTTACCGGTATCTTGGGGATGAGGCGGACGAACTTTATAATAGTTTGTGGAAAGAAGTTAAGTCGGATTAAGGGGCTTGCTGCTTCAAATCATAATTGTAAAAAAGAGTCAACAGAAGTGCATTCTGCTGGCTCTCTTTTTCTATCAAAGATATTATACTTCCAATGCCGCTTTTAAGTCTTCCATACTGGAATATCTCGGTGCATTTGGATCTTTTACAATCGTTCTTCCTTCTTCGATTGCTATCAGTAACGCATCCTTCTTTTCATTCTTCTCAATATTTACTTCATCCATACAAGCCACCTACATATATGTCTATTATATATTTTTTCATAAATAACATATACATTTATATTGATTTTTCAATTCTAAGCGCTATACTATCTCTAAAAAAGGAGGTCACTCATGAAAATTGCAGTCCCTTATGAAAACGGAGAAATCTGCTCCCACCTGGCTCAGGTGAAAGAATTTTTAATTTTTGATGTAGTTGACGATGAGATTATTTCCACCAAAACCGTGAAACAGACCTATGCAAACGATCCCGGCGCGCTGGTCGAGTTTCTGAAAAAAGAAAATACTGCCGTTCTCCTCTGCGACGCCCTTCCGATCCCGATGATGATCGCCCTGCGCGAAACCAGCATTCAGGTTCTCGGCGGCGCCAAAGGCGCTCCTAAAGACCGCATCGAAGACTTCTTAAACGGAATGCTTCACTTTGACCGGAGCGGAAATAACGGACCATCCTGCGGCGTCCACCTGCCGGACAACAATAAAAATGGCACTGACTCCGACGCCGAATGCGACGGAAATATCAGTGCCTGTGGGACTTGGTGCCACTAATTCCTGTTTCATCTGAGACGTTGATGACGCACGTGTGGGACAGAATCCACCTTATTTCCACTGGAGGTGATGCAGATGCCCCTCCGTATTCATCTTCTCAAACCCATTCTGCCGCAGCGCCTCATACAGAATGATCGCCACCGAGTTTGACAGATTCAGAGAACGCGTCTCACCCCACATCGGGATGCGGACGCAGCGCTCCGGGTCTTCGATCAGGAGTTCTTCAGGGATGCCGCGGCTTTCCGGTCCGAACATGATATAGCAGTCCGGATCGTAGTGAACGTCCGTATACACCTGCGTCGTCTTCGTGGTCGCCATATACGGGCGCGCGCCCGGATTCTTCTCCAGAAAATCTTTAAAATCGCTGTAAACTGTCACGTCCAGATGTGGCCAGTAATCAAGACCCGCTCTTTTTACCATTTTATCATTCAATTTAAAACCGAGAGGCTCGATCAGATGAAGCCGCGTGTTCGTTGCCACGCAGCTTCGTCCTATATTTCCTGTATTCATCGGCATCTCCGGTTCATAGAGTACAATATTTAACATTTCTTCTCTCCATCCAGCCGTGCCACAAACCGCTTGATGCGCTCGATCGCCTTCTGCAGATCCTCCAGCGAATACGCATAGGAAACACGCAGATAGCCCTCGCCGCAGTCTCCAAACGCGGTGCCCGGCACAAGCGCCAGCTTCTCTTCCTGTAACAGGCGGTTTGCGAATTCATCCGAGGTCATGCCAAACCGTTTGATGCACGGGAACATATAAAATGCTCCATACGGCTCGAAACAGTCCATGCCGAGCCCCCGGAACTCTCTCAAAAGATAGCGGCGGCGCTCATCGTAGGCTTTCTTCATGCGGGCAATGTCCTCATCGCCATTCCGCAGGGCGTCAACCGCTGCATACTGGCTGGTGGTCGGCGCACACATAATCGCAAACTGATGGATTTTCAGCATCTGTTTTAAGATAAGCGCTGGAGCCGCCGCATAGCCGAGACGCCACCCGGTCATCGCATATGCCTTGGAAAATCCGTTGATCAACACCGTGCGGTCACGCATCCCGGAAATCTCCGCGATGGAAACGTGCTTGCCACTGTAGGTCAGCTCGGAATAAATTTCATCACTCAGCACAAACAGATCCTTCTCCTCAATCACCTTCGCGATCGCCTCCAGATCGGTGCGGTTCATGATCGCGCCCGTTGGATTGTTCGGGAATGGAAGAATCAGCACCTTTGTTTTCGGTGTGATTTTCTCCAGCAGCTTCTCCGGCGTCAGACGGAACTCATCCTTCTCCTCCAGCTCGAT
The DNA here is from genome assembly GCF_003480665.1 of Clostridium sp. AM28-20LB. Taxonomy (NCBI): domain Bacteria; kingdom Bacillati; phylum Bacillota; class Clostridia; order Eubacteriales; family Clostridiaceae; genus Clostridium; species Clostridium sp. AM28-20LB. The sequence goes on from NZ_QUJN01000008.1 coordinate 80,076, forward strand.
AATGACCGGCGTACCGCCCGCCAGCACCGTACACGGCACATAGGAAACGTAACTCGGCTGCGGAATCAGAACCTCATCGCCCGGATTGAGCATCGCGCGCAGGGCGATATCAATCGCCTCGCTGCCGCCGACTGTTACCATCACTTCTGTATTCGGATCATACTCAAGACGCTGACGACGTTTCAGATAATGGCAGATCTCCTGGCGCAGTTCCTTTAAACCAGAGTTCGACGTATAGAAGGTACGTCCTTTTTCCAGCGAATAAATGCCCTCCTCGCGGATATGCCACGGTGTATCAAAATCCGGTTCGCCCACGCCCAGGGAGATCGCGCCCTTCATCTCGCTGACAACGTCAAAAAACTTCCGGATTCCGGACGGCGGAATATTTACAATCGTATCTGATAATGGGTTTCTCACGGAACAATCAACATCCTTTCATCCTGAGGACCGTCGCAGAGAACGGTACCATGGTCTTTGTATTTTTTAAGAATAAAATGGGTCGCGGTACTCAGCACAGAATCGATCGTGGAAAGCTTTTCTGCCACAAACTGTGCAACTGCACGCATGGTTTTCGCCTCGATCATAACGGTAAAATCATAGCCGCCGGACATCAGGTATACCGAGGTCACCTCGCTGTACTGATAGATTCTCTCGGCAATCTTGTCAAAGCCCATCTCGCGCTGCGGCGTTACCTTTACTTCGATCAGTGCAATGACCTTCTCCTCATCTGTATTATCCCAGTTAATCAGGGTATGGTAACCGCAGATGATATGTTCATTTTCCATTTCGGCGATCTCCGCCGCGACCGCAGCTTCATTTTCCCCGAGTAAATCCGCCAGCTCTTTGACGCTGATGCGGCTGTTTTTTTCAATGACCGCTAAAATTCTCTCTCTCACTTTACTACCTCCTGTTAATGGGATTTTGGTAAGTCTTTCATTTTATCTATCTCATCCGGTTTTGGCCGGTCAAGAAAGCTATGTACTTCGCCGCTGTAAATCTCGCGTCCGATCGCTGTGCGCGTCCGACCGATGAGCGCCGCCGGAATGCCCTCTCTCTCCAGATTCTGGAGCAGTTTCGGACCGCTAGACGCCGTCAGCAGAATGCAGCCCTGGGACTGTAAACGGTATGGATTGAGGTCAAATACCTCGCAGACCTCCACCGTCTCCTGGCGGATCGGAAGTTTCCTAAGATCCATCTCAAATCCGAGTCCGAATCCATCAAAAAAATGCCACAGCGCTGCCATGACGCCGCCCCCGCCCGCCGGATACCACGCAGATGCGCCGAGACGGGTCAGCACTTTCCGCTCTTTATGTGCAGCAAATGCCTCCAGAAGCGGAGACGGATTCCATTTCTCATAGAGATTCTGGCATTCTCTCACATACCGTGCAGAAAATCGGTTCAAAAGCGCCGCCTCGCCGCTTTTTGCCGCCATCGAGGTACCAAGAAGCGCGGTGTAACCGACCGCCAGAAGATCCTGCTCGGCTTTCATCTCCCCGTATGCCTCGAAAATTTCATCTTTTATGTTCATTCTGATTCCTTTCCCAGCTTCACATTCAAGTACAGTAATTTTCTGCGTTTACCACGCCATGTTACCACAAATCTCTGCTCTCATACCATCACTATATATGATCCGATATAAGCTATCACTCCATCGGCGGCGCTGCTTCCTGCGCCGGACCGGCTGGTCCCTGCGGCTGTGCCGGGGTCGGCTCCTGTGCTGCCGGTGCTTCCGTCGGTGCCGGAACCGGATTTTCCGGCTGTGGCGTCTCAGGCTGCGGTGTCTCAGGCTGCGGTCCAGCCGGAACCGCCGGTGCCGCAGCTGCAACGGCCGGACCTACACGGTAGATTGCCTTCGATGCCATATAGGTATCCGTCTGCAGCAAGGTTTTCTCCATCTCCACGCCGTCCACGTAGACGTATTTCCAGAGCCGTGACTGCAGCCCATAGTGCGCCGACTGTTCCTTCACCCTCGCACCCGGCTTCAAAGATGCGTCCACCTTTGTGATCGGCTCGCCCGGATCCTTCTTCGACAGTGTCTCCGAAACGTATTTGATCGTCCGGTTTGCCGGTCGTGTCTCTTTTCCATATATCGTAAATGAAATAGTCCCGCCGTTCACTGCCCCTTCCATATAGATCGGGGTATCGTATGGATTTTTAAATTTCAGATCCTTATAAGTACCCGCGATCGCCGAATCCTGCGATGCCGGAACGTAAGTAACAATCATCGAATGATTCTGGCGCTGGGTGATATCCATCTCCGCCAGAAGCGCTGCATTGTAGAGCGTCGTGCAGATCTGGCAGGCGCCACCGCCGACCGTATCGACTACCTGACCGTTCGCATAGGAACCTGCCGATGCATAGCCATTTTCCACCGTAAATGGGGTCAGCCATGTATAAGCCGAAAATTCTTCTCCCGGCATCAGAACCGTGCCGTTGATCTTCGCCGCACCGTTCCGCAGATTCTTGGAACGCGACACATTTCCCGGGTTGAATCCGGTACTGAATGTTCCAAGTGCATCCTGAATCGTAGATAATGCCTCTGTCGTGCGGGTCGGCTCTGCATTTTTGACTGTTGCATCCACCGAAACCGGTTCCGAAAGACCGCCCGCGAGCGCCTCATTCAGTGCTTTTGTCGTCGCATCTATGTCCACTTCCTGTCCCGCCGAAGACTGGCTGACCTGAAAGACTCCATTTTCATGCGTGATCACGGCGTCCTGCGGCGCTGTCGTAAATTCCGCGCACCGGGTCTGCACAAACTCGGCAACCTTCGCTTCATCGACCGCTGTCTCAATCTGCAGATCCACACCGGACTGCTCTAATTCCTTCTGATTCAGATACCGGCGCAGAAGATTTCCGCCGGAAAGTTTCTCCACTTCCTCATCAATCTCGTTCTGGTTGACCCAGGAAAATCCCAGCTCCGCCGCCTTCGTCTGAACCTCATGACCTTCTACCCGGATCGAAATGGTCTGATTTTCCATCTCCCCGATGGATTTTTCAATCGTCTGATCCGCCTCTTCCCGCGTCATCCCGGAAAGATCAAACCCACCGACCTGAAAACCCGTGGGAATCGTCCCCGCTGACGCGGTGCCCGTACCGGCTATAAGCAGTCCCATCACTGCCGCACCGCATACGCCTGCCATCCAATTTCTTTTTTTCATCATCTACCGAACCTTTACATCATAAGACCTGCCAAAATGGTTCCCGCTACCATCGCTACTACTACGATTATAATAACAACCGCTGATACGATCTGGCGTGTTTTCTGATTTGAAAATTTAAACATATCTCTCACCTCTTCTGCATTCTGCCATGCTGCGCGATAATCTGATCCGTAAGTCTCGAAATCTCATTTTTCGAAAGCGAATCAATCTGCGCAGATAAATTTATTCTATGATATTTTAGTAATTCCCGCAAGACTTCTTTTTGCTTTTTTGACGCGGGCTGTTCGCGTTTTACCTTGTAAATCAAAGGCTGCGGTGCAAACACCTCCGGCACTTCCAGAAAATACCTGTTTTTAAGCTCCTGATACAGATGGTGCGCCGCCAGCGCATCCGAAAGCGCCCGATGGCTCTCGCCCGGATCCACCGCAAAATACCGACACGCGGCTGCCAGATTCTTTTTTTCCTCCTCTGGCATAAAATGGCGGCAGATTTTCAAGGTATCAAGCCCCGCATGCTCAAATGTATACTTCCGGTTGACCGCCGCCCGCTTGAGAAAGCTGAAATCAAAGATAACATGATGCCCCAGAAGCGGCAGCTCCCCGCAGAATGCCAGAAGTTCCGGCAAAACTGTATCCAGCACCGGCGCATCCTTCAAATCATCGTCACAGATTCCCGTCAGCTCCCGGATGCGCGCATCCAGTTCCCGCTCCGGGTTGACAAACGTCGAATACGTCTGCACCACGGTTCCATCTTCCACCCGCGCCGCGCCAATCTCGATGATCCGCTCGGTTTTGGGATTTAACCCTGTTGTCTCCAGGTCAATCGCTATATAAGAATTGTCTGTTTTTTCCATTTTATTTATCCATCGTAACTGTTCAGTACCTTCACAGTCACGCGCAGTAAATGCACAGACCTACTGAACAGTTTACTATCCATCTAATTTAAAATATGGCTGTCTTACATTTCTTCCCATTCTCAGGTGTTCAGACTGCCGCCATACGCAATTTCTTTTTCCTGTCTCTCTCTAGAAAATCCCATTTCTCACTATATTTCATCCTGGGAAATGGAAAATGCCGCCGCATTGCCAAACAGAGCATCCCGGTTTTTGTAATCAAACAGCACAAAGCTTCCGTCTTCCATCCGCTCTAAATGCGCCATTTTCGCCATCTGCCTGGAATCGTATGCCTCGTAGCCCTTCAAATAACGGCGTTCCTTCGCCTCGCGCATGAAAAACTGCTTCGTCTCGTTCTTCCACTCCGACGGATCCGGGGCAAAGGATGGGCGGCTCTTGACGTTTTCGCGGAGGTAGAGGTCATACATTAAAAGATCCTGATAGGATGTCTCATCGATAGAAAAAATTTCTGCCTGCTTCCTCCATTTCTGAATGAACCTGTATAAAATCTCATACCGCGCCAGCCGGTTATGGCTCACTCCATTCAGTCCCTCTTCCTCATAAAATGCCGCCAGGCGGTCATACAAATCAAACGCATCGCCCCATTCCTGCGACAGGCATTTCATCGTGCAGCGGAACTGCCCGCTGTTGTAATAGACCTCGACCATCTCTTCCACACCCTTGAGACGGATCACCTCTTCATAGGAAAGCCAGTTGGTTCTAAGCACCTCATACGGCGGCTTGCTCTGACTGAGCAGACCGTATTTCTGCTTCCTTTCTTCCATATAGGAACCTTTCAGCACCTTCAGAAAGCCAAGCTGAAGCTGTTCCGGCTCCATTTTGTATACATCGTTGAAGGAACGATGAAAGCTCTCGATATCCTCATACGGAAGCCCCGCAATCAGGTCGAGATGCTGATGGATGTTGCCAAAGGTGTTGACCTGCGCCACACGGCGCGCCACCTTGTCTAGATCCATCGTCCTCCGGATCTCCTTCACAACCACCAGGTTCGTCGTCTGCACACCGATTTCCAGCTGAATCAGCCCCGGACGCATCTGTTTCATCAGCGCCAGCTCGTCATCATCCAGAAGATCCGATGAAATTTCAAAATGGAAGTTAGTAATTCCATTATCGTGTTCCAGCAAATACTGCCAGATCGCCATCGAATGGCTCTTTTTGCAGTTAAACGTCCGGTCTACGAACTTTACCTGCGGCACCCTCCGGTCAAGAAAAAACTGCAGTTCCTTCGTCACCAGCGAAAGGCTGCGGAACCGCACTTTTTTATCAATCGAGGACAGACAGTAACTACAGGAAAATGGACATCCACGGCTGCTCTCATAGTAGATAATGCGGTGTTCCAGCCCGCTTAAATCTCCGTAGGAAAATGGAATGTCGTCCAGATTCATGAGCGGCGCCGGACGATGGACCTCGATGGTGCCATCCGAACGGCGTAGGACAATGCCTGGGAGCTCTGAAAAACAAACCTCCGTCCCGCACTCACACGCCTCCACCAACCGCGTAAAGGTCTCCTCGCCTTCGCCCTGCATGATCAGCTCGACCTCCGGCAGCTCATCCATCAGGTGAACCGCGTCATAGGAAGCCTCCGGACCTCCCATCCAGATGCGGACCTGCGGAAGAACCTTTTTCAAATCGTGGATCAGTTCCTTCACGTAAACGATATTCCAGATATAACAGGAAAATCCCACCACATCCGGTTTTCTCCGGTAAATATCCTGCAGAATCTGATCCATCTGGTGGTTGATGGTGTACTCGCCGAGATCGATCTGGATTTCCGACACGGTTTTCGTTCGATTCGCGCCTTCTGCTGCCTCCGAAACCATTTCCATTCCAACAGCCGCCCCCTGCTCATCCTTCTGTCCCAGCCCCAGCCGCTCCATCGCATACCGTCTCAGGCTGTAAATTCCCAGATTTGAATGTATATATTTGGCATTAATCGCCGCCAATAAGTACCGCATCGTCTCACACCTTCAAAATATGATAGCCAGCCGCCTTATTGAGCCGGTTCATAATCGCCCGTCCTAAATTGTCTTCCGAAAATCCTTCCGAAAAGATATATTCCGCGCCGCGATCGTCGAAATCGCGCAGAACTGCATACAGGTTGTGTGCAACAGTCTCCTGATGCGCCCGCGCACCGATGCTTTCCAGCATCCCCGCCGGGTAACGGTCTTTCGTCTCGTCCGTGCAGATAATTCCAACCTTGCGCCCTTCTGCCAGCTTTTCGCCTGCCAGGCGGTTGATCGTCTCCACAACTGCCTCCGTCTCGCCCTCGACCAGTGTCAGATCGGCTTTCGGTGCATAATGGCGGTATTTCATTCCCGGTGCTTTCGGGCGCACATCCGCGCTGACCGGTCCTAAAATCGCCGGATCAATGCCGACTTCCCCGACCGTTTCACGCAGCATCTCCACGGTGATCGCACCCGGTCTTAAAACCATCGGCATTTCCTCCGTGACATCCACAATCGTCGATTCCAGACCGATTCCAACCGGACCGCCGTCGATGATCGCATCGATCTTTCCGTCCATATCCTGAAGCACATGATCGGCGCGCGTCGGGCTTGGGCGTCCCGATGTATTTGCACTCGGAGCCGCGATCGGCACGCCGGACAGACGGATTAACTCTGCCGCGATCGGATCGGACGGCATCCGGATCGCCACCGTATCAAGCCCGCCGGTCGTTCCATACGGCACGATCGCGCTCTTAGGAAATACCATCGTCATCGGTCCCGGCCAGTATGCCTTTGCAAGCTTTTTGCCATTTTCCGGCATATTCGATACCAGCGGCGCGATCTCCTCCAGACAGGACACATGCGCGATCAGCGGGTTGTCAGAAGGGCGTCCCTTCGCCGCATAAATCTTCTTCGCTGCCGCCTCATCCAGCGCATTCGCCCCCAATCCGTACACCGTTTCCGTCGGAAATGCCACCAGACCGCCCGCGCGGATGATCGCTGCCGCCTTCTCAAGCACCTCCCGGTCATGCGCCGTAAAGTCCTTTGGATTTTCTATCTTCCACATCTGGGTGTGAAGTTCTTTTTTCGTTTCGTTTTGCATATTGACTCTTCTTTCTACTATCTCACAATGAATAAATCTATCTTCCGTACTAAGCTCGAAAACACCTCGCTAAGTACTCCTAGTATACACAAGATTCCTCGCCAGTTCAAGGTTTCAGCGCCCATTCAGATACTCCATAATCCCCATATGCAGCGTATACGCCACGCGGTCCTGGTATTCTTCTGTTTTCAGCAGTGCCGCCTCTTTCCAGTTAGACAAAAATCCGCACTCGACGATGACAATCGGACATTTGACGTGGAGCAGGAGGTAATAGCTGTCATTCGGTTTGGCTTTTCTGCGGTTCTGGTCTCCCAGCGCATAGTCGAAGCGCTTTTGCAGTATTTCCGCCAGCCGTTTCCCCTTCTCTGACTTCCGGTAATAAAATACCTGCGCACCGGATACGTCCTCCTGATGGTAGCTGTTCTGGTGGATGCTGACGACTAGATCCGCGCCAGATTCCTCGACGCGGGCGCAGCGGTTTTTCATGTCGGACATTTTCCGGCTTCCGGCTGACGTATCGTAAAGTCCCCGGTCATCCTCCCGGCTCATCACAACCTCCACATCCGACTGCTCCAGATACCATCTAAGGCGCTTCGCGATTGCCAGATTGATGTCCTTTTCCAGGCTTCCGTCCACACTCACCTTTCCCGGATCAAAATCCCCGTGCCCGGCGTCCAGAAAAACAATCGGCTTTTCCTTTCCAAGCACAGCGTCCGCCCCCGCTGATGCCAGCCCCGCATACCGTGCCGCCAGAAAGACGCCGCAAAATAAAAGAAGGCAGACTGCCAATTCCACTGACAGCCGCCTTCGCATTTGTTTTAAAAACGGGTGTGTTTCAAACCATTCGTTCAAGTGCACCGCTCCTGATGCATTCTTATGTTATCTATATTCGCCTTGTTGCCTGTATATCCCGGCAGGTTCTTATAAATTTTTTGCTCTCATTTATTACACCTACTTTTCCGGATCTGCTCCAAGGAAAAGCCATGCTGCCAAAGGCCAAATTGGCATCATTACAACAATGACCCATAATCTTGAACGCCCTAATGTCCATGTTCTCCTTACCGTAGCCGCAACAAGTGGTTCTACCCATATAATAGGAAATGCAAAAAGTAAAATTGCAAGAGGAATATTAAAAATACCAATTTGTACTATTGGTTGAAGCACCACCGACATCACCTTCATAGCAAACATGAATGCAACGAAACCAATCACTTCAATAAGGCAATACCTGCGATAACTCTCACCATACTCTTCCCCAACAAAATCGGATGCTCTGGAAAAGTATTCTTTTATATAACCAATTATATCCATTTCTGATTTTCCCTTTTCTACCTAATCTGTTATCTAAAACTACTTATAAAGTGAGCGGCATCCACTGCCACATGAACTTTCTGCCACTTTGAAATTTCTCTGAGCTGTCTGCTCTGCTCTATCTGTACATCCAGCTGATCTTTTTGCAACTTCTCCATCGTCCAGCGATGAAGCTGTTCATCCAGCTTGTCATAGAGTTCTTTCATCGAATCAACCCGCCCGGTTTCTATCATATGAATCAGATAGTCCACCGACATAGGCGTGTTATATTCGTCTTTGTTCAGAAGCAGGCGTTCACATTTTTCTGCCACCGGTCCATACGCCTCCCGATACCGTTCCAGGATTGCATTTAATTCCTCCTGTTTCTGGTCGCATAATTTCTTCTTTGAATTAGAGATTGGACCATAGAAGAAAAAGAGCCCAATCGCAACTGCGATACCAATTGGTCGTCCAATCGCTCCAAAAAAGCATCCCGCAATAATACTTATAAGAATATATTTTAACTTATTTTTCGGTGCCCATTTCTCTTTCGATTTTTCATATCTCTGATATAACTGCTTTTGCCGGAAATATTCCTGTCCAATTCCATAGTAAGAGTCCATCTGCCGCCGAATATCTCTCAGATCCTGCAAATTTCCAGCCATTTCCTGATTCATATTTCTATACTCCTCATTTAGTCTGCATGGTTGATAATATCGTCATAAAGGGCACAAACCGTATTTCCGTCAAATACTGGTACAAGACGTGCCATTTTTTCATTTACAAAGGTATCAAGCGTCGCTTTATATACTTCAAATCCATTTGCAGGAATAATCTCAACATTTTTCGGGATCAGAACTTCCGTATCTTTTATTTTCCGCATCAGCGTCTCCTCTTCCCCTTTATAAGGTGTGTATACAGCATCTTCCTTTGTGAAATAATATGTATCATTTCCATATTTCACTTCGATTCCCATATCTCCAGAGGTACTTATATCTACACATGAAATCTTTCCATAATCTCCTCTGGCTTCAATCCATATTTTACTTCCTACATCTCCCACCTGATTTAATTCATCATTCGTATAATAGGAACTGTCAGACAGCGTCACATTCGCTTTATAATACGAGCCACAGTCCTCCGCGCTGTTGACCTTCATATAGCAGGTTCCGCAAACCCGTTCTCCGTATAATGGGTTCAGCGTGTCGCCCTCTGAAATCATCTTGCCATCTGCACCTATATAATATCCGTCTACGGATGTATTTGTCTCCATGACACCCCAGCGCCCGCAGTAATACCAATCTCCATTATCTTTCACCCACTCGTAATCTGCCGTACTTCCATCATCATTCGTATAGATCCATCTTTTGGTCTCTCCCAAGGTCTCCTGTGTCCAGGTTCCCGCATACGCAGAAATACACTGCATCAGTGATAATGCTCCCGCTACCGCCCAAATATATTTTTTCCGTCTCATAAATTGCCCTCCTTATGCATTCTTTTTCAGAGTTTTTTCCCGCTGCACCTGCTGGCTGTATAACAGCGCATCCATGGAACTTAAGATTCTCAGCCGGTTGGCCGGGGTTAACTGCTTTACCAGCATTTCTATCTCATCTGCAGTCTTTACTCTGCCTTCATTGCTTTGATACAACCGTGCTCCCCCTTGCTTATCTGGTTACATTTTCTTTTGTGTTTTTGCTTGTTTAATTACATATTAGCATTGAAAATAGCTTATGTCAATGCTTTATAACTTGATTAATGTTTGTATGATTACTTTTTGCATTGACACAAACATTCTTATTTGATACTATAATCTTGCGGAGGTATAACATCGTGAAATTCACAGACAAACTAAAACTGATTCGTAAAACAAACAAAATGACACAAGCTGAATTTGCCGAATCGATTGGTATTTCAAGAGGAAATCTCGCTAATATTGAACGCGGAATTGTAAAGCCGACCCAGATCTTCATCAACTGTGTTTCCCTGATGTACCATGTCGATAAAAACTGGCTTCTGGATGATACCGACGATGATCTAAGCCGCTTAAACGGAAATGCAAATGTTCTTTCCCTCATTACGGATAAATACAATCAATTAGATGATGACTATAAGAAATTTGTGGAAAATCAAATCAACGAACTCTTAAAAATGCAAACTACATCTTCTACATCCGAAAAAAAGGTATGAGCCATTTTCCTGCTCATACCTTTTCTTTCATTTGTATATTTATTTACTGCTGTGCCTCCGCTACATCCTTAAACCCAAGTCCAAAAATGCCCGAGGTTTCCTTCACAATCACAAACGCATTCTCATCCGTCTCCGCAATAATGCGTTTTAAACGATTGAACTCCGTTTTGCGGACGGTACATAAAACCACCGTTGTGTCCTCGCCGCTGTAGCCGCCCTTGCCCGGAAGCAGCGTTACCGTACGGTCAATTTCCTTAATGACACGTTCTGCGATTTTCTGCGGGTATTTCGTCACGATCGACGCCTCGCTTCCGGCATCATTTCCGTAGATGATCATGTCGATGACCTTCGTCTGCGCGTACAGGGAAATCAGTCCGAACAGTGCCGCATCGACATTTCCAAAGACGAAGATCGAGGTGGAGAGGATGATTCCATCGATCATCATCAGGGCGCGCCCGATCGAGACATGCGGATATTTCTTCTGGAGCAGGTAGCCGACCACATCGCTGCCGCCCGTCGTCGAACCGGACAGAAAGATGAACGCCATGCCGACGCCGACCAGAATGCCGCCGTAGAGACTTCCCATAAGCTGGTCGCCCATATAAACCGGAAAGACCGGGGCGATCACGTAGTCAAGCACCACCGAACAGATTCCGCACGCAAACGCCGTCCGCAGCGCAAAGGCACGGCTCAAATGAAACCACGCCAATATTAAAAGCGGCACATTGACCATCAGTGTCAGCCGTCCGACCGGCAGGTTCGTCACATGGTTTAACATCAGTGCCACGCCGACCGCACCGCCCGGCGCAATATTCGCCGTCTCAATAAAGCTGTGCGTGCCGATACTGTAGATAAATGCGCCCAGAATCAGATATAAAAAATCTTTTACAGAATATTTTCCAATGTATTTCTCCATTTCTGCATTTCCTCCTGTTATTCTGTCTGAGCGTTCCATCCTTTCCGGGCTGATTCTGCTGGTTCTGCTTCCCGCATCGTCCTCAATTTTCCGTATCTATCCTCCATCGCTCAGATTTCTTTTTCCTGTTTTTCCTTCGCCTTTTCGCCCCGCAGCTGGCTCGCCTTTCTCTGCAGCGTCTGCCTCGGCACATCCAGAATCCGCGCTGCCTCAGATATATTTCCGTGCGCCGCCTCCAACGCCTGCCAAATCAGTTTTTCCTCATAGGCAGCCACCGCCTCACGAAGCGACGAGCAGAGTTTTGGAACTTCTTCCAGGCTTTCCGGCGCCTTTTTCCTGTCCGCCTGCTTTTCCAGCAGAAGCTTTCCCTTGATGTCTTTATACTGGAGCAGGGCGCTCGTCTCATCCACCATGCTCATGCCGTAAACGATCACGTGTTCCAGCTCCCGGACATTGCCTGGCCAGTCATATTCTTCCAGTTTTTTTAGCAGATCCTTTGACACATACTGAACCTGCTTGTGGAACGTGCCATTGTGTTTGTTTACATAAAACTTGACAAAATGTCCAATATCCGCCTTCCGTTCCCGCAGCGGCGGAATCCGGATCGACATCATGCTCAGACGATAATAAATATCGCGCCGAAGCTGTCCTTTCTCGATCGCCTCAAGCGGTTCCACATTGGTCGCCGCAATGATCTTCACATTCGTGCGTTTCGTCTCACTGCCGCCCAGGCTGCGGAAACTGCCGTCCTGCAGAACCCGCAGAAGCTTTGACTGCAAAAACAGAGGCATCGAATTGATCTCGTCGAGAAACAGTGTTCCGCCGTCCGCCAGCTCAAAGAGTCCCTTATTTTCCATTGCCCCGGTAAACGCGCCCTTGGACGTTCCAAATAAGATACTTTCGAGCAAGGTATCCGGCAGCGCCGCACAGTTCTGCGCGATAAACGGTTTATCCCTCCGTTCACTGGCATTGTGGATCGACTGTGCAAACACCTCTTTTCCGGTTCCCGTTTCCCCATAGATCATAACCGGCAGATCGCACGCCGCCACCACCGGTATATAGTCTCTGGCATTTTTCATTTTTTCATCCACTGCGATGATATCTTCCATCGTAAAAGATGCGCCGCTGTGTTTTTTCAGCTTTCCAGCGCCGCCGACCGGGATCTGTTCCGAAGTCAGTTCCACACTCTCCGGCTCTTCCTCGCCGTCTGTCATCTCCTCCATCGACAGATCGATCGCGCCCACCACGGCGCGCCCGCTCTTGATCGGAATCGAAAGAGAGCTGATATGGATGCCCTCCTGCCCCTTGGTCTGAAGCAGCTGGTTTTCCACGTAAACCGGCAGTCCGACCTCCATCGCCCGGATCATGCTGCTGTTCTTAGCGTTCAGGTTTTCAAATACATCGAAAAAATTTTGTCCCACCAGCGCCTGGTAAGCTTCTCTCTCTTTCCGGTTTGAAAATTTACTATTTAACTTTGCTGAAAACAGAATCTCGCCATCCAGGTTGATGATCGTGATTCCGTCAATATATCCTTTTCCATGAAATAACTGTCTTAAAAACTCCATGCATTTCTCCCCTGTCTGAAACACCGCTGACCGGAATCACGCGCTAAGTCTCACGGACGTTCGACTTGAATCTGCGTTCATCCGGCCTGACAACGGTGTTATGTTTACACCTGTTCCAAGTGTATCAGAGGAAACAGGCAAAGACAAGTTTATCCGATCTCCTCCACACCTGGGCGATCCAGCGGAAGTTTCAGCCACCACCATTTAAATACGATATTTGCGATGATGCATGCTGCCATGATTACCAAATAGATGCCGATAAACTTCCAATGGCTGCCATTTAAGAGCATCATCGGTCCCATCGACCACGCAAACATCTCTGCCGGAGTTGTAAACGGCGCTGCAAATGCAGTATCGTTCAGCGTCTTGGAGCGGTTTTCCGGATCAACGATTCGAAGAAGGATGAAGCCGATCGCAAAAACGCCCGTTGAATAGCCAAATACGAAGATCGCGCGCTCAAACCAGCTGCCGCGGTTCATCGCCGGACCAAAGAACATCAGGGTTGCCACTACGATTACAATACCGCAGAGCAGAAGAAGTGCCAGCGGAGCTGCATATTTAACGATAACTGCCAGTTTGATGGAAGCGATTCCGAAAAACACCAGATAATCCGTCGCAGTACCGGAGATACGTCCCACTACATTTTCATCAATATAATCACCGACGCCGACTTTTCGGAAAACGAGGAACATCACGATCGCGGTCAAAAATGCCATCAGGTAATTCGGCAGATCCAGACCGATCGCTGCATAGATTCCCTTGCTGAGTCCCACACCGATACCGGATGCGATCAGCATCACTGCCAGATGCCATGCCAGCGGATCCAGGACGTTGGATGAAATAGTTTCCTCGCCCATCGACTTGCGCTCATTTTTGGGCACCAGACCACAGCGCAGATCATCGGAGATCTGATTGAAGCCTTTCATATATTTGGTCCAGCCCTTTTTCGTTCCCAGCTTGATGAAGAACAGACCGCCAAAGATACCCGATAAAATACCAACAGTTGCACAGGTCATCGCGATATCCATTGCATCCAGATCACCCAGTCTCTCAAACGCGGTACCAACAGCCGCTGCCGTTCCGTGTCCGCCGGAGAAACCAGCTGCCAGCAGCAGACCGAAGCCATAGTTAATGTTCGGGAATAATTTCGAAATTACTAAAATACTAAACAACGGTGCCAGTGAAAACTGAATCGCCTGTGCCAGCACTTTATAGGAAAAATAAGAACCAATCCGGTCAATTTCCGCTTTAAAATCTTTCTTATTGAAAGAAAATCCATTAATTCCGACACCTGCGAAAATCAGGATAATCAGAACACTTGCATAAGAACCAATATTTTCAGAAAACGGCAGGATTCCCAGTCCCTGCGCCCCGAGTGCCAGCGCGATAAATCCGGCAATCATGCTTGGCGGAATGAAAAATTTCTGTACCAACGGCACTTTTGCACGTAAAAGCTGACCAACCGCGATAAAAAACGATGCGATCGCAAAGTCCACTAAAATGTCTGTAACACTCACAGATACCCCTCCTATTCTTCTGTATCAAATGCGCCTCCAGCTATTTCCCATCTGGAAGCGCTTCTATTCTCCCCTCAAATGGCAGAGCGCTTTTCATCCGTATCCCCATACGTTTCACGAAAAGCGTTCTGCCGATATCCTTTATCTGAAAATCACTTCTCTAATTTGATAAAGTTATCCGAATGGCTCTTGGTTGCCGACGGAGCCAGATCCAGTTTCTGATCTGCGATCTCTAAGATGTCTTCCGGACGAACCCACGGTCTGCCCTGGATAGCACTTGTCTCCTCATGGGTTAAGTATCCCTTGTAGGTGGTTAAGCTGCGGCGCAGGAAACCATCCTTTGCACACGCCTGCGCCACGCCATTGTTGATGATGCTTCTGAAGTGCGGCAGTACGGATGCTGCGTATGCGATCGAGGTAGACTGGGAAATTGCGCCCGGAATGTTGCTTACGCAATAATGTACGACACCTTCTTCGATGTAGCGCGGATTTTCATGGGTGGTCTCATGGAATGTCTCGATTGCACCATAATCGTTGCTAATATCTACGATAACGGAACCTTTCTCCATCGAGCGGACCATCTCGCGGTCGATCATGTATTCTTTGGCATCCTTCGGCCATCTAACACAATTATATACGACATCTATCTCTGGTAAAATCTTTTTCAGATTATAACGGTTGGAAATCTGGGTGTTGACTTCCTCATTGAACTGTTTTCCGATATCACGCAGGGTTCCGATATTAATATCCATAACCGTTACCCACGCGCCCAGCGCATGAAGAACAGAGATTGCTGCGCGTCCTACCACGCCGCCTCCAATGACCAGCGCCTTAACGCCCGGAGCACCGCCGAGACCGTTGACGAATTTGCCCTTGCCGCCGTTGATGGAAAGCAGGGATTCCAGGCCAAAGAGTGCACCCGCCTTACCAGCTGCCTCACAGTTCGGTGAACCGTAACGGTGGGAATCTTCTGCGGTAAATGCAATACACTTGCTGTCGAGAAGTGCCTGTACCTCTTCCGGATGTGCTGCTGGATGGATGCAGGTAAATACGATCTGGTTTTCACGGAGCAGTTTGTACTCGCACGGTTCAAACTCTTTTACCTTTGCGACGAAATCGCAGGTTGCATAAATTTCTTCCTTTGTATCAACCAGCTTCGCGCCCTCTTTCACATATGCCTCATCCGGGAATCCAGAACCTTCGCCCGCGCCCTTCTGAACGTAAACCTCATTGCCGTCACCTACCAGCATGCTTACCTCTGCCGGGGTTGCGATGACACGGTACTCGCCTACTTTGATGTCTTTCAATACGCCAACTTTCATAATGTGTTCCCTCCATGTAATATATTTTTCTTTTTGCTTGATACTTTTGCTTGATACTCATATATACAGCAAGTTCCGTGCCAACTTTTACGTTTTTCGATTTTATTTAATATTTTTATTTTTTATTTTCCAAAAAAATCGAGATTCTCCTTGTAAATACAAGGTTTTTGTCGACTTAAAATTTTTATTTATTTTTTTGATGATCTTCCAGAAATGACCCGTTCTTGTCTCATTTCTTTTCAGAGTGCAAAAAATGACTCATTTATGAGCTTTTATGCGCTCATAAATGAGTCATTCAAATTTTAAGTTTGAGTCACATGCCGATTTTTGAGTCTTTCATTTCCAGGGTGCTCATTTTCATTTCTACGCTTTCGCTGATAAACTTTTTATTTTTTCGCACCCAGTTTAATTCCTACTGCCCGACTTCCGCCGCTGCCAGCTTTCGCGACTCCGTCAGCGTCTTTCCCTCGCGCAGATGAACCGCCACGCGCTCCAGTTCCGCCGGATCTGCATAATTCGAATGGTTCACTGCATTGTACAAACTCCGCAGACTTTCCCTCGTACTGAATATCATCCGAAATAACGTGTCCTTGTGATCCCGCCTTGCTCTTGCGTAAGTTCCTTTTTTCATAAATTCTCCTTTCTGTCAGGAGAATTTCTTCTGCTTTGTAACACTCCCGTCACCTCACAGTCAGAGCAAAATCCATCGAAAATCTCCTGCTTTTCAATTGTTACTTAATTGGATATGCATAAGATTTTCTCAGATTCATAATTAGATTGGAATGTAAGATATACTTGAAATGTTTACAAAGAAAAATATATGCTTGATATGATAAATGTAACATATCCGAACCCATGATGCAAGGTATATGGTCCTAAATTGTCCATCCGTTCAAAAGATGGATTTGCCGGATTCGGTCATTGCATCCGCAAAAAAGGAAGCAGGTGAGCAAACCATTTAAGATCCCCTCACCTGCTTTTCTTATACCTTGATGTTGTCTTTGAAGTATTTCTCCCAAGAAATCTTGAACGCTTAATGGGGTCTGACCCCATTAACTTCATTCACTTTTTGGCTGTGTAGCTAAGGATACCGCAACTAATGTAATCAAAGCAATCGGGAATGCAACAAAAATTGTCTGTAATCCAAATGGAGAACCGGTTGCCTCCCAGATAATACTTAATCCACATCCAATAATCATAGATGAAATGCCTCCCGCTTTTGTAGCTTTTTTCCATACAAGTGCTCCAACAACTGCCGGTGTAATTCCTGCTCCATAAATAGTATAGGACCAATACTGAATTGCAAGAATCGATGGGAAGAAAGTCAGAATAATATAAGCGACAACACCTGCAATCAAAATGAACGCACGGCTGACTTTAAGCTCTTCTTTCTCTGTTGCATTCGGATTGATTTTACTATATAAATCGATGCAGAAGTTAGCTGCTGCAGATAACAGATATGAATCACCTGT
Source organism: Clostridium sp. AM28-20LB (assembly GCF_003480665.1). Taxonomy (NCBI): domain Bacteria; kingdom Bacillati; phylum Bacillota; class Clostridia; order Eubacteriales; family Clostridiaceae; genus Clostridium; species Clostridium sp. AM28-20LB. The sequence goes on from NZ_QUJN01000008.1 coordinate 97,467, forward strand.
TGTAATGGTAAATGCTGCTGCTGCGGAAAGTACGATGCCGCCCACAATCGTAGGAAGAAGTGTTGCCGCACCGATCAATGCCTGTCCTGCTGCAATACTGGTTCCAAAATACTGACGTGAAATGAATGCATAGCATGCAACAACCGGCATAATAACAAAACAAGCAAGCATAGTGCCCATCAGACCAACACGAGCTGTTTTTACATCCTTCGCTGCAACAATTCTCTGATAATAGTTCTGATCGGAACAAGTCAGAAGAATCAGCGGAAGATATCCGCCAACCCATTTAAGAAGCGTCTGACCGCCGAAGAACGTAAGGCTTTCCGGATCGTTGGCCTGTGCAGAAGAAATAACCCAATCCCAGCCACCTACTGTACTAATTAAAACAGGCAAGCCAATTGCAAGGCCACCTACCATCAAAAATGCGGACATTGCATCTGTCGTAGCAACTGTCTTCAATCCACCAGAAAGGGCTAGTACAATAACAAGTGCACAACAGATTATTGTACAATAAGTAGTTGGAATACCAGTTGTAGCGTTTAAAATAAATCCAAGACCTCGATACTGATAAGAAACGATAGAAACCATCGCAAGTGCTATGATAACCGCTGATATTGTTCTAGCTTTAGAACCATATTTCGTTTCAAGAAGCTGTGATACCGTGTAGCAGTTGCTTTCCCGGATTTTAGGGGTCAGATAACATAAAACACTCATACTGATAACCGGACAAATCGTAAAAAACAAACCACTCCACAATCCATAATTAAAAGCTAGGCTATTTCCACCACCGGTTACTGTACCACCACCTGTATATGTAGCCAAAATCGTACCAACTGCTACAATCTTTCCAAGGCCTCTTCCTGCTAAGAAAAAATCTTCTTTTCCTTCTTTTTTTACAGCTGCTTTCTTTGCGAAATAAGCTCCCGTTCCAACCAGAGCAAGTAAATAAACAATAACAACCAGAAGCATTTTAGGCTGAGCAATTAATTCATGCATAATGTATCCTCCTTTAATGTCAATATCATTTTCCATATTCTATACTAAAAGACCTTCTTTATATACCGCCGATAAATGTTCTGTAAACGCATGTAAATCTACCAATGGATTGGCATCCAGAACTACAATGTCTGCAATTTTTCCTTCTTCTAAAACACCTCTGTCTTTCACCCCTAGTTCCTCCGCTGCAGCCAAAGTTGCACAGCGAATCACCTGAGCAGCTGACATTCCATTTTCCTGCATTGCAACTAATTCTTTAAATATGGATGGGTGCGGGCCGAAATTCGGAGAACCTGCATCACTTCCCGCAACAATCTTCGTACCGATTTTCATGGCTGCTGAAAAAGCCTTTTTTTGATTTTCCTCAACAGCTGATGCCTTCTCTACGATAACATCTGCGATCATTCCTTTTCCTCGAGCCAGTTCTTTATATACCTGCAGAGTCGGAACCCACACCTGCCCATTTTCTTTCATCTTATGAAGAAGTTCTTCATCTAATGCACCTCCGTGCTCAATTGTATCAATTCCGGCATCAATACATTTTGAAATAGCATCTCGTGAAAGCGCATGTGCTGCGACCTTCATATTTAGACGGTGTGCTTCATATGTAATCGCCTTCAACTCATCCGGTGAATACATACATGGACCTACATCTTCCAATCCAGCTGCGCCTCCACTCGCCATGATCTTAATCCAATGAAGTGGTGGAATGCTCATCTCGATATTATAACCTTTCAAACGTTTAATTTTATCAATCAACTGCTCCTTTGTATTCGCAATATAGCCAATCATCGGACAATGTCCATAGGAACCTTGAATTGCACTTCCCGCCGGAACAATATGACTTCCTTTAATCAGTCCAATATTCACAGCTCTTGCCAGAGGAATCGAGCAATCATCATTACAGCCCAAATCGCGTACAGTCGTTACCCCGTTCTTTAAGGATTTTTCCGCCGAAGAAACACCTTTGGCAAAATTTAAATAGTTTCCATCCCGTACAGTCTCATACATGGGGTCCTTGGCTGTTCCTTCCCATACAAGATGCACATGAGCGTCCATAATACCTGGAATCAGATATTTTCCACTGCAGTCCACCTTCTTTGCTTCAGTCGGCGCCTTTTCCTGAACTGATGCAATTTGCTTACCAGTAATTTTTAAATCTGCCTTGATAAATTTTCCTGTTCTTACATCCAGAATTTTACCATTAACCAAATAGAATTCTTCCATACTTCCAACTCCTTCCTGATTTTTCAATCAATGTTGAATATAAATATCCGTAGCCAAAATCAAAATAATGTAATAAAATGAGGATTAAGAATAATTATTTTGATGAACAGATTATAAAAAAAATATAAACTGATTACTTCGTATATCTGATACAATATCAAAAAAACATCTTGTGCAGAATGCACAAGTAGAAAGGAGTCCCTTATGCTATCATTCCTATCATTCATGCAAAAGCTTTCTGCTTATCACGCTTTAAAAAAAGAAAGCATCCGCTACCCGGATTCCCCAATTTTTCACGTTCAAAACAACCTCCCTGTAAGAGAAACATTTACAGAAGCTACCGCATATATTATTCATTCTGATGATTGCCTTCAAATCCCCAAAGACAACCAAAATATACTTTGGATCATTTTGCCGAACGGCACAGATGACACAGAAATCCCTGATTGGATCGAAAACTATGTTATGCTGGCTGAACCTACCATTCAAACTGAGCTTACATTCCAGCTGCAGCATATACTAAAAGTAGAGCGACGAATCGAAGAAGCTCATTACAAACTCAGCCAATGCCTGATAAACCGTAAAGATGTGAATACCATCCTATCTACAGGTGCAGAACTTCTCGAAAACCCCTTATTTTTATCGGATACATCCACCCGTGTTCTTCACTGGTCTGATCTGAACGAACTAAAGAAAGTTGATGACGAACTAATTCAATGCATCATCAAACACAATTTTGTAACCTCCGATCTATTCGAAAAATATGACTATAAAACACTTCTCCCCAATATCGAACAAACCGAACATGCCTTTATTGAACATTCTAATTACCAGAAGAAAAAAGAACGTCTGATTGTAAAAATTGTTATTGAACACCGATATTTTGGCTGGATCGTAGTGATTCCACAGAAACGTCCCTTTGAAGACGGCGATTGTCAAATACTAGATATTTTGGCAAACGTCCTATCGTTAGAATTAGAGCGAAATAAAATAGGCTTTGCACTCAGTTATCGTGAAAATCTTCTATTTGAACTTATTTCCGGACGCATCCGCAATCAGGAAGAATTTAATTTACGGGCAAAAGGATTTGGCTGGATTCCGGGAGAACACTTCTATACCATGGCTATTGGCTTCCGGGATGCGTACCAATCGGACAATCAAGAACGTTCCATCACTGCTTACAAAAATCATCTTGGTATGATTTATCCAACCTATAAAGCAGTCTGTATCGGCAATATCTTATATCTGCTTCTTGAAACCAAAGATCTGGAATCAGTTGCCAATAACTTGGATAACTTCTTTCAAACTTATCATCTGGCCGCTGGTTGCAGTCACCATTTTTCAAATATCATTGAATTTAGTGCATCTGTAGAACAATCCTTAGAGATTCTACGAATTGGAATGAAACAGAATCCAAGGCAGAATATCTATCGATTTCAGGAATACAATATGCCTTACCTGGTTTCCACTTTGAAAAAATATAGTCAGCCGAACTATTTCTGCCTTCCAGAAATACTCAGATTACAGGCCTATGATCAAGAATTCGGAACCGATTATTTAGATACATTACAAACCTACCTCTTCTTCCGCAATGTAATAACTGCAGCAAATCATCTTCACATTCACAGGAACACTATGAATTACAGAATCCAAAAAATCATTGAAATTACGGGGTTAAAGCTTACCGAAGGCGAGGATTTGTATAAAATATGGCTTAGCTGCCTCATTCTTGGTGTTAATGGGTTCTGCCCCCATTAACTTTGAATCACTTTTTCTTTACCATGCAGCGTTTCTTAAAGAATGAAATACCATGCAAAGAATCTGACCAACGCCCCCACTGTGTATCACACACAGCGAGGGCTTTTTTTGCACTCCAGGAGTTCATTTTATTTCCGTCATAAACTATACACTTCCACCATAAGCCGTATCCCAACTTTCAGACCTTCCTGCTCCTGCTTCAGCTTCTTCCGGTCTCCACCGGGCTTTCTGACTTTATATGCTCTTTTCTCTCCCATAATTATTCGTGCAGCTCCAGCGGCAATCCGTCCGGGTCAAGGCAAAATCAAAATATAAAATTGTGAACTACTCGGTAACTAAGTTACCAGAGCATCTGAAATCTGGCGGGATACCGCCTTTTTTCAGGGTGCGTCCATGACACCACTACTGCTTACCTTTCGGCTATACAGCTACTTTTATTATTTCTGGATTCTTTAGTCCGGTTACGGACAGTTCTTTCTGTTTTCCGGATACGGAAAGATATTTACGCAGGATATTAAATGCTCCTACTGCATCCGCATTATATCTTACTCCATCCGTTATATACATGCCCCGCTCTTTTCTGTTTGATGCTTCTGCATATCTTTTTGATATTTCTGGTGAAAACGGGCTGCACTGGCTGGTATAGCTTTCTTCCCGTTTTGTCAGTGATATTCCATACAGTTTTAGTTTATATTCCAACATGATATAAAGTTTATTATACGGCAGTCCGTGAAACTTCTGGTTTGTCTTGTGCCCTATATCTTTTCCTTTACGGATATTTCGGATATCTCCTATGATTACACAGCTTATCCTTTCTTTTTTACAGTATTCTGCAAGCCATCTGGTCACCTTATGAAGGTAATCCTTTACTGCGTTCTGTTTTTTCCGATAAAGCCTCTTGATATGTTTCGATGATCGAGGATATTTTATGCCGTTTTCCACCTGCTGTGCATACCATATTGATTGAACCCTGCTGATTTCTTTGTGAAAGTATCTTTCCAGCGAAAGATATTTTCTTCCTAGAATAAAACTCCTTCCATTTCCGGAATCATAACAGGTCATCAGATTATGAATTCCAAGATCCATTGATAAATAATGGCCATTCAGGGAAAGCGGTTCTGGTTCTTTGACCTCATAGATAACGATAAGGTCACATTTTCCATCTTCCGGTGGATAGATCCGCAGCTGCTTTATGTGAGCCATGTTCCTGAAAATCTTATTTTCAAGATATAGAAATTTTTCATGAATCCCGTAAGTTTCTTCCATGTAGCTTTTCAGATCCTTTGACAGAGACAGCCGTAATTGGCCGGAACCCTTCTCATGCCGAATTCCCATCTGCATGTAAGTGATCGGTATATTGTCCTGTTTAAATTGCGGAGGATTTGGCGCTTTGATCCCGCCGGTCTTTTTAAGAGCATAAAATGATTTCCAGGCTTTATCCAGCTGCTTGCAGGTCTCCTGCGCTGTCTGGGATGGAAGCTGTCTATACCACAGATCTCCTTTATGCGCTTTCTTCTGATAATACCAGTCAGGATACTTCTCCATCCCCAATTCTTTATATCGACGGCGTTCATAGTTGCAGACATTCCAGAGCTTGGAAGCAGCGTAACACATATGCCCTATCATATTAGAATATTCCGGCCGGATATTAACCGATGTTCTGTGCGACAACAGCATTCCCCTTCCCCCTTCAAACAGCCACGCATATGAATATTTACAATTCACATTGAATTAATACGACTCGCTCTGATGTTCAATATAACGACGAATATTTTCCTCAGATACGGATCCGATCGTTTCCACATAATAGGAATGGTTCCACAGTTCTCCCTTCCACAACTGGTTTCTTATTTCCGGAAAACGTTCGAATAATTTCCTGCCTGTGATCCCCTTCAGATACTTGATAATGGCTGTTATTGACAGCTTTGGTGGAGCTGATACAAAACAGTGAACATGATCACCTTCACTACATTCAAATAAATGAACGGTAAAACCTTTATCGTCAGCTATCTGCTGCACGAGTTCCTGTAAGTATTTCTCAACTTCTGGGGTTAATATCTTCCGTCTGTATTTCACCGACCATACCATATGGTAGTTAATATTACACACGCAAGTTCTATAATGTATCAGATTTCCTTTCATACATATAGTATATCATATTGAAGTGTAATACGCAATTATTATTCGAACATATTTTCGATTTTATTGTATGCCGGTTACGGCATTACTATCAAAGGATGAGAATTATTATACTATTTGCATTGTGCAGATATGCACACTCCTGCGCTTTCATCTCAGTAATTGAATTGCCGAGGATTCCCGCTTATTGTCCTAAACTTGAAATTTCCAAGGTAATTTTGCTTGAGTAATTTCACAAAAAGCCGTTTTTCTGAAATTTCTTCCGTTCTTTATTTTCACAATAAGTTGATTTCTTGAAATTTCTATGCTAAAATAGCCTCAAAAATTTCAATTTCCATTTTTCGGAGGAAAAAAACAATTATGACAAACCGAGCAGGAACACTCGTGAGTAATCTGTCAGGCGAAATGGCGTATGAATCCTTTCGGCCAGCTCCGCTTCCACCAAATCCTCCTATTGAGGTATCTGGTGAGCTTCTCACGAAACTTATTGATGCAAACAAGAAAATAGCAACACTTGAAGGGCTTTCCTCCCGTATACCAAACATGGGACTTTTTGTTTCCATGTATGTCCGTAAAGAAGCCCTTCTTTCCTCACAGATTGAAGGTACACAGTGCACCCTTGAGGATATCTTGAATCCTCTGATTGAAGACAACACCAATCGAGATGTTTCCGATGTTGTTAACTATATCCGTGCGACTGAGTTTGCGCTTGAGCGGCTGAAAACACTACCTCTGTGCAATCGTCTAATTAAAGAAACTCATGCAGTTCTTCTGGAAAGCGCGCGAGGACAGGAAAAGAATCCTGGCGAATTCCGGTATTCACAAAACTGGATTGGCGGTCAGGGAAGTACTCTCAAAAACGCTCGATATATTCCGCCAAATCCTGAAGATATGCTAACAGCCATGTCCGACCTTGAAAAATATATCAATAGTGATGATACTCTTGACCCTTTGATTCAAGCCGCATTAATCCACTATCAATTTGAAACCACTCACCCTTTCCTTGATGGTAATGGACGTGTTGGACGACTTCTCATTACGCTCTTCCTAATGGAAAAAGGCATTCTGTCTACTCCCGCACTCTATATTTCTTATTACCTCAAGATGAACCGTATTGAGTACTATGACCGTATGACTCAGGTGCGACGTACTGGTGATTATGAGCAATGGATTTCTTTTTTCCTTCAGGCTTTTGCAGATTCCGCAGAAGATGCGATTCATACAATTGATTATCTTACTGCATTACACGATAAAAGCACAAAATTATTTGATGCTCTCACAAAGAGACAGCGTACCAGCGTTCTTAAAGTGTTTGCCTATTTGGAATCAAATCCTATTATTGATATTCAGAAAACCTCTACAGCTCTTGACATGTCCTATAATACTGTGTCAAAGGTAGTCTCCATTTTGGTCAATGATGGAATCTTGAAGCAAACAGACAAATCTGGAAAGGCGAAGATATATTCTTATACCGAATACCTCGATATTCTCCGTAAGGACACTTAACGCCTTGACTATCACCGCAAAAAGCGCTCCAAACAATGTCTTTTTCTCAATTTCTTTCACAATCTTCACTCTTATTCTACCACAAGATTACTACAAATGTCTTTCTTCCGTCAAGTCGCACGAAAAAGCGCCTGCACATCCGCACAGGCGCCTTTTCCCAAAATAAATAAGTTGGTGAATAAGTAGTTATTGTATATAAAAATATAATGGAGGCATAATTAATAAATGACTACGCTTCTTTCTCTGCTTCCAGCTGTTTTTTCAGTGTCCTCAGCTGTCCGCCATTTAAGACAACTTCGATTTCTTTATCCGTCAATTCTAATTTAGCCCAGAAGGAGAATCCTTTTGTCTTATCGGTAATCTGTACACGGCGTGCTGCAATCTGCTCCCGCAGGTTATCGATATGAAGCTCATCTGTCTGCTCCAGGAGGTCATAATCAGCTCCATCCTCAAACAACATTGGAATTACGCCATGATTTACCAGGTTTCCCTTATGGATACGGGCAATACTCTTGGCAATGACCGCTTTTACACCCAGATACATGGGATTAATAGCCGCATGCTCACGGGAGGAACCCTGTCCATAGTTTTCACCGCCGATGATAACGCTCTGTCCCATTTCTTTTGCGCGAGCTGCAAATTCCGGATCATATCGATGATAGCAATACTGGGACATCAGCGGAATATTGGAACGCATACTGCTGAACTCAGCACTTGCCGGTGTAATATCATCGGTGGATACATTATCACGGGCTTTTAAGCTGATAGGAGCATCCAGTGTCTCCTGCGGCGGCTCCGGAACCGGAAGAAACTTGATGTTCGGTCCGCGGACAATCTCCACCTTCGCAGCTTCCTCCGGAGACAGCGGCGGAAGAATCATCGAATCATCAATATCGTACTGATCCGGCTCGTGAATTGAATCCAGGATCTTCACATTTTCACCCATAATATCTTCTGCCGTTGCGAAGGTCCCCATAATCGCTGTCGCTGCAGCACTCTCCGGGCTTACCAGATAGATCTTGGCAGTCGGATTCCCGGCACGTCCCTTGAAATTACGGTTGGAGGTGCGGACTGCCACACCGTCGGTCGCCGGAGTCTGACCGATTGCGCAGCACGGACCACAGGCAATCTCCAGAAGACGGACACCTGCATCCAGAAGCATCTCCACATATCCATCGCGCATCAGCTGACGGTACACCTGCTTGGAAGAAACCGCACAGGTACAGCTTACATCCTCATTCACATGATGTCCCTTAAATACAAGTGCTGCTTTTGCAATATCGGCATAGCTTGCATTGGTACAGCTTCCGATAAATACCTGCTGTACTCTCTTCTTTTCCGCCTGATGCAGCGGCATAACATTGTCCGGCTGGTGCGGACATGCGATCAACGGCTCTAACTCGCTTAAATTGATATCGATCGTCTCGTCGTACTCGGCGTCCTCATCCGGAAGAAGCTCTGTGTATGCTTCCGGACGTCCCTGTGCAGCCAGAAATCTCTTTACCTGTGCATCTGCCGGGAAAATGGAAGTGGTCGCGCCCATTTCCGCACCCATGTTTGCGATAGTCGCACGTGCCGGAATCTCCATCTCGGCAACTGCCGGTCCCACGTACTCATATACATTTCCCAGACCGCCCTTGATGGTCACGCGGCGAAGCATTTCCAGGATAACTTCCTTCGAGTTGCAGCCCGGTCTTAATTTACCGGTCAGGTTGACACGGACGACTCTCGGCATCGTCAGACGCATCGGAACACCCGTCATCGCCGTTGCTACATCCATGCCGCCGACACCGATACACAGCATACCGATCGCGCCGCCATGCGGTGTGTGACTGTCTCCGCCCATCGATACCTTGCCTGGCACACCAAAACGGGATACATGAACGGTATGGCAGATGCCGTTGCCCGGTCTGGACACATACACGCCGAATTTCTTTGCTGCGGACTGCAAATAAATGTGGTCGTCCGGCGTCTTATTATCTACATATAATAAATTGTGATCGAGATAGCTGACGCTGCACTCCGTGCGGACACGGTCCAGCCCAATCGCCTCGAATGCCAGATAAGTCATAACGGCATTGATATCGTGTGTCAATGTCTGATCCACCTTGATAAAAATTTCTTCGCCCGGCGTCATATCGCCCGATACGAAGTGTGACTCAATAATCTTTCTGGTAAGTGATTTCCCCATGTTTTGATTTCCTCCATTTGTTTGCCATGTTCTCTCGGAGTCTTTCCTGCACTCCGCCATCTCTATCAGCCCCGCAGCCTTGACCCGGCTGCCCGTCTGTTTTTTCCGTCCTTATTGTAACGCCTGCCTGCGGGGAAAATCCAATTAAGAAAGGGAATGAAGGTATAACTTTCTGTTATCAGGGCTTTTCCCCTTACTCCTCCCTACTCAATTCTTCGCTTCCATTTACCCTTCTTATTTTCGCTCATTTTTCGTATGTCTACAAAATTATATTATATCTTTTAGGTAGTATTAAAAGTTATTTTATTTTATTTTGTAATTTTATGTATCTTTTTGTATTTTTCTGACTGTTTTATGTTAGGATCCAGCCATGTTTGGGAGGACAATTTGTATTAGGGAGGAAATTCGAATGAGAAAAATTAAAATGATGACCAGTGCAGTGCTTCTTTCTTTATCCCTGGCTTTTTCTTTAACAGCTTGTGGAACAAAGTCTGAACCGGCAGCCGATACAACAGCGGCTGAAGCCGAAGTAACCGAGACAGAAGGCGAAGCAGAGACTGCCGAAGAAGCGGCGAATGACGAAGAAGAGAAAGTCAAAGTCGGCGTTTCATGGAATGCAGACGAAATCGACGAAGATGCACAGTTATATATAGATGCCGTTACCAAAGCTGGCGGCGAAGCAATTTATCTTCCTCAGATCAAAACCGAGGATGACGCGAAAAATGCTCTGGCAGAAATCGATGCTCTGGTTATGACCGGCGGCGAAGATATTGATCCGAGCTACTACGGCGAAGAGCCAAACGAAAAATTAGAGACTGTAAACGAAGTCAGAGATACTTCTGATTCTCTTTTAATCAAGGCAGCTCTCGATGAGGATATCCCGATGCTCTGCACCTGCCGTGGCATGCAGTTCTTAAACGTATTAAGCGGCGGTACCTTATATCAGGATCTTCCGACTCAGAATCCGTCCGATATCGAACATCGCGATCCGGACCGTAAGGTATTCGCAAAACATGAGATTACCGTAGACAAAGATAACATCGTTGCTGCCGCATTTGGCGGAGAAGGCACCTACACTGTAAACTCCTGGCATCATCAGGCAGTCGATCAGTTAGGTGACAACCTGAAAGTCGTTGCTACTGCTCCAGATGGAATCATCGAAGCAATCGTCAGAGAAGATAAAGACTACGTGATGGGCTTACAGTTCCATCCGGAAGCTATGATCGCTGAAGGTGATGACAGTTTTCTTGCTTTCTACACCAACCTGATCGATCAGGCAAAAGAGGCAGAATAATCACATTTCTCCCAGACAAAACAATATTTTTGATGTTTTAATAACCTCCAGGCGGATGAATCAATCTTTCCGCCCGGAGGTTTTTTGTCCAAGACGCTCTTTTTTATAAAGAAGAATGTGCCTTGGCACATTCTCGCGCCGAGCGCGGTCGCTTGCGACAACCTACATCTTCGCGCGAGTGCGCATCATTGGCACGTTAGTGCCTTTTTGTGTAATAGGGGATCCCAAGGAATTTCCTATTACATAAAAAAGCAGAAGCCCCACGCTCCCGCATGAGACTTCCACCCTACTTTGAATCATTGAATCTTAATTAAATTGTCTCTACTCCCAGCCAATCACATCCCAGACGTCGCTGGTTTCCAGCCCCAGCCGCCATCCGGCTACGCCTGCCAGGTCGTATTTCTTGATTAAATCCATCTTGAGTCCCAGAGACCTTGTCTCCTCCATCCAGAGCTGCTGTTCGCCGTTCTGGCTGTCCAGCCTGCCGTAATACTGACCAGCCGAATCATCCCAGGTCAGATCCATGCCGCTCTCCGACACCCATTTTGTCGCCTCGGAGATTCCCATCGCACGGGAGGACGCATTGTCGCCGCTTCCCGTCCAGAGCCTTGTGTAGAACGGGACTGCGTTGATTACCTTTTCCTTCGGAACCAGGGAAAGCATATCTTTGATGCCGTTTTCGACATATCCGATCGAAGAAACAGAACCGGCTTCGCCGCCTGCATAGTGCTCATCATAACCCATGATAATCACATAATCTGCGACGTTGCCCTGCTCTTTCTGGTTGTAGAAACGGTTATATACCGCCGGAACATAGTTATCGACCGACAGCACCAGCCCTTTCTTACGGCAGGAAACCGACAGCTCGCGGATAAACTCAATGTAATGGACACCCGCCGCCGTCTTCAAACTCTCAAAATCCAGATTGATACCGTCAAATCCATAACGGTCCGCCTCTGTCATCATATTTTCAATCAGTTTTTCGCGCACAGACGTCCTGGAAAGAAGCACCTCCGCCTGCACGTTCTTGCTGCATTCGCGGCTGAAATTGTCGAGTACCGCCCAGACCTGCAGACCTTTTTCATGCGCCCGATCCACATAGGACTTATCTGCCAGAGATTCATACGCGCCGCTGTTGCTGCTAAGCGTAAACCACGTCGGCGCGATGACATTGACACCTTTCGTCTTTGCAATCAGAGAATCCATCGCCTGGTTTGCCGCCGCGATCGTTACCTGATGCCAGACCATCACAATCTTCTGATCCAGTGAAATATTCTGGTAGACCGGAGCAGTAAAATCACTCTTTAACGTCTCCTCATGCAGATTTTTCATCTTCCACTTGTGCATATATCCGATATGACCGTCCGGTGTCATGACTCTCGCCCAGTTGTCATACTGTTCCAGCACCGTCACTGTCCCGCCGCGCTTTATCTCAGTCACAATCGGGCTTTTCAAGCCGCCTCTTAAGCGGATCTTGGCGCTCCACGCCGCATCTGCCACCGTGACCGGATCCCAGTTATTTTCCACGAAAACCCGCTTCTGTGCCTCACCATCATACGCCTGCAGACGCACATCGGTGTATTTCTGAATCAGAGCCAGTGAAAGATAAACTGCATCGCCATCCCGGTAAAGGATCTTTTTTCCGTCCTCATCCACTGTCGTCTCGTCGCTTTTCACGATCTCCTCCGGCAGGGCGTACACCAGTATTTCCTCATTGGCATCCCAGTAAAAACGTTCATTTAAGTTCGCATCTACCCACGTAGCCGGCAGATACGTCTGCCCGTCCACGTAGACCCCGCTCTCCTCCTGACGTTCATAGTTCAGATACAGCGCCACCCGGTCGCTGCCGCCCGCCGCGTACAGAGCATCCAGATCCGCCCTCTCCCGGCTTGGCATATATTTGACCGCTGCAATCACACCAACGGCTGCCACGATTAAAAACAGCACAAACCCGAAAATCCGTCCCAGACAGCCCGAACGTGCTTTCCTTGATCTTCCTCTTTCCATGTTTTCCTCCGGTGTATGTTAAGGTAATACCATAAGCACTAAGCTCGAAAATACCTCGCTAAGTGCCCTTATTATATCACACCAGCTCCATGGAATGTTGACTTTTTTCTTAACTCCTCTTTCATTTTCCCTGTAATAGGTTACTGTTTACGCATACGTGCCCAGTAACTGTAATAGCACCATCTAAACAGTTCTCACCATTTTCTCCGAAAGAAAAATCCGGCGGACTGTCCAGATACGGACAAAACGGCACCTCTCTTATCACCGGTTGTAAACCCGGTCAAAATGTATCTCTGTCAGCACTCCTGTCTCCGCTCCGACGTAATCAGCCATATAAAACGAGCCGTCCTCCCGGAACTCACACAGCTTCCTGTATTCTTCTGGCCTGCACTCCCTCCCATCAATTAAAATCTGGATTCCTTTGCTTTTATATCGCTGTAATCCCTCGACAAATATTCTCTGCTGTTCCCTACGCCTCCTCTCTGCCTCTTCTTTTTTACTTTTTCTCACTACCATTCCACACCTTCTCCATTCCGCGAAAACAGCCCCTTCTAACTTTTGACCTTTCGGAGATAATCGGTAATTTATAACCCCAGGTCTGCCTCGCTTATCGTAGGAATTTTCCAAAAAAAGTCATGGACTCTCCCGTAACCATCAATGCGTTCTTCTGCAGTGGGATTCGCCGGATCCGGATATCCAGATATTGCTCTGCCATTTTTACAGCTTCCTCTTCTCCAAATGAGACGAAATACTCACACCATTTTTTCCATTTTTGCTTTTCTGCTGCCAATGCCGCAAAATCTGCCAGCTGCCATCCGCTGACCGAACCGACCAGAAAACAGCGGCTGCATCGAAAAAAGGCATCCTGATTCTTCTGTGTCAAGGCTCCGAAGTCGATCACCATCGCCTCCATCCCCCTTTCCGAACAATCGTACCATTCTGCACGTTCAGCCTTTTGATAGAAAAAAATTCCCCTAATTTCAAACGGCTGTCCTGCCCCGTCTATAACCGGTTTTTCCCTTCTTTTTCCCGTCCGGAATATCTTTTCAAGCTGTGCAAATGAGCCGCTCTCATTTTGTTCCAGAACCGCCGTTCGCCGGCACAGAACCCCGGACAGATATGCTGCCGTCATAAGCGAAAAGTGTGTCACCCCAACCGATGGTCCGCTCCCGGCTATCCCGATACATTCCAAGCGTTCTGTCCCGACCTGCTTTGTGTCTGGCACTGGTTTTTGCCTGAATTTTCGCCCCACTTTTGAGCTTTCGCCCCGTTTTCCGATTTTAATCTGTATTTCCTCCTATTTCCACTGCCACGGGAATCCACCCATAAAGCGCTCCCACCTTCGCCGGATGTTCCGCCAGAGTCCCCCTTCTTTTGCTGCCTGCCTGGTCCCCCGTCCTTTTTTGAGAGCTGCCTCCCGGAAAATCCTTTCAAAAAATTCTGTCTCCTCCGCTGCCTCATTTTCCTGCCCCCGCCTTCCGCCTGCATCGAACGGCGGGGTTAAAAACGGAAGCCGCAGATACCTAAGATGCCGGACCTCCTCCGGAAGATAATCCCGCCCGCATTTTCTGTGATTTAATAAAATCTGGAGTCCCTCTTCTGCTCCCAGAAACCGGATCGCCCGCAGAGAATCTTCTTTCTCCCACGGCTGCAATCCACAGACGAAAAGAATCAAATCATACTCCCCCTCCAGAACCGTCTGGAGCTCGGTTCCGCAGTCATCTAAAATCACTTCAAACACTGGCTGTTCCAGCTGCACCACATCGCTGTATCTGGGTTTCAACGCCAGACCGTCCATGTAATAAATTCCATGTTCATCCGGCGCCAGCCCATACCAGGATGCCAGCCTGCGGACTGCCCCCGTGTCATTCTGCTCCCTGTAAAGGCAGGAAACTCCTTTCTGCCGCAGATATCGGACCGCGCCAAGTGCGGTATGTGTAACCCCGATTCCGCTCCGGCTGCCTGCTGCGGCAATCCTGAGAAGTGGTATATGACGTTCTGCAAATATGCGCGCCTCCAGTTTTTCCAATGCCTCTAACACTTCACGGACACTCTGGCAGCGCTCTTTTTTCTCTATTCTGAGACATCGCCCCATAAGAATGTACAGATCTCCCCGACAGCTTCCCTGTCCTGCTTTTATCTCCCCCTCTGGGGCATGCCCTGTCCCCATATAGTACAGGAGGGCGCCAATGGCATAGATGTCGGTCCTCTCATCCAGAGTCCCTCCCTCGTACTGTTCGGGGGCTGCAAAGCCTTTTGTTCCATAGCAAACAGATCGTTCCTGGCTCAAAGACGCCAATGCCGCCTGATCAAAATCAATCAATTTTAATTGTTCCCGGCAGATTAGAAGATTCCCGGGGTGGAGATCTAAATATAAGATTGGATTTGGTTTGAATGAATGCAGATAATTCATGATCCGGCAAAGCTCAATTCCCAGACGGATAAGCTCTCCCGTTTGCAGACTGCCCGTTCTCTCAATTCGGGCATACAACGACTCACCGCACAGATATTCCTCGATGAGATAATAATAATTTTCGTCAATTTCCAGATCGTAGATGATCGGGATTCCCGGATGGCGCAGCCGCTTCAAAAGCGCTGCTTCCTGAATGAAACCGCTCTCTGTCCGCCTGACACGCTTAATCGCTCTCTCTTCATCAAGCCCCAGATGCCTGGCTAAAAAAACAGTTCCGCTCCGACCGCGTCCGATCACACGTTCCAGCTGGTATTTTCCAAATAGAACGGCTGCTTCCGTACCGCGCCTCCTTTCGGTCTATACCACCTCTCAAGATTCATTGTATACGATCCCCTCGGTTCCCGCAACCGTTTTTAGAAAGATTTTATGCTTTTTTTTCATATTCAAATTGCCAAGTGATTATATTATATAGTATGATGAATACCAAGGTTCCAAAGTCCAAAACATGAGTAAGCAGCCTTTTTCCGCAGAAAAATGAGCGGCTTACGAATGTCTTGCAAAATTGCGGAAGTGCGAAGCACGAAGCATTCGGTATCTTAACCACCCAAAAGACAAGGAAGTGAAAATCCATGAAAATAGAACGCATCAACGAAAACCAGATCCGCTGCACCCTGACAAGCAGCGATCTGAGCGCCCGCAACTTAAATCTGGGCGAACTCGCCTATGGCACGGAAAAGGCGAAAAAACTGTTCCATGAAATGATCCAGAAGGCATCGAATGAAGTCGGCTTCGAGGCGGACGATATTCCTCTGATGGTGGAAGCAATTCCGCTCTCCAGTGAGAGCATCATGCTGATCATTACCAAGATCGAGGACCCGGAAGAGCTGGACACCCGCTTTTCACGCTTTTCCCCGGGAAACGAGGACGAGCCTCTGACAGCGCTTGCCAACGAGCTTTTAGAGGGCGCGGACGGGCTTTTAAGCCTATTTACTGACAATGGCAAAAATACCGCCGCAAGCCCGCTGACCGGTTCGGACGCGCCTTCCACTGAAAATGCAGAGCCAGGTTCCAAACTGCCGGCAGCGCGTATTTTTACTTTCGGCTCCCTCGACGAGGTCTGCCGGGCAGCGCGCATCGCAGCTCCAGTCTGCGAAACACCGAACACGCTTTATAAACACCCGTCCGATGGTCGTTACTACCTTGTTGTCCGCCAGACAGCCGACAGCACCGACGCATTCAACCGCCTGTGCAATCTCCTGTCCGAGTACAGCGAACCATTAAAGACTGCCGCTGCCCCGAATGCATTTGAGGCATACTATGAGGAGCATTATGAGACGATCGTCCGGGAGCACGCGCTCTCAACGCTCTCGACCCTGTAGGAATACTGACTTCCAGAAAAATCGGTTTTTTCCATTGCTTTTATTTTAGAACATGAAAACCATCAATTTCTCCTTGAATATTTCGCATTTTTAGTATAGAATATAGCCAAACGCATAAATATAAAAGGAGGATTTTATCATGGCATTTGTAATTACTGATTCTTGTGTAAGTTGTGGTTCCTGTGCTGGCGAATGTCCAGTTGGAGCAATCTCTCAGGGAGATGGCAAATACGATATCGACGCTAACAGCTGCATCGACTGCGGTACATGTGCAGGCGTATGTCCGACCGGCGCTATTGAGCAGGGCTAATTAAACACAAACAAAAACGAAATATCTACATAAAAAAGCCTGTCGTTTCCGACAGGTTTTTTTTATGCCCTTTTGCAGAACTTATCACATCTTGTTCCCATTCCGTCCAAATTTCTTTTTCTTTACACGGGACCGGAAAAATGGAAACCGCCCTGGCGCAGCCGCCGCTGCTTCCGCTCGCCCCTGGTTTTCCCGCTGATACGCGCGGATGACCTCGTCGAGGCGCTTGAAGCGCTCTTCCTCCCGCTCATCAGAGACCCGCATCAGGTATTCCAGCTCCTTCATCAATTTATCATGCACCAGATAGCTGACGTCCTGGCTCAGTTTTTCGCTGTTTTCCTCGATCGCACGCCCGATGACCTGGTTCATGATCTCCTGAAACTGGCGCATCTTCTCCCCCGCCAGAGGCTGGGAAACCTCTGCCTGCGGCAGTTCTGTTTCCTTGTTTTCTACCTCTGTATTTTTTTTCATTTCCATATTTTCCTGCCTGCTCATGTTACGCTCTCCTGTTCCCGTTTCCCGGAAAACCGCCTGTGCCTGCGCTTCCAAAAGCGCTTCCGGTTCTGTTTTCTGATTTTCTTCCACTTTTCCGATGATTCCCCGTATGGCTTTCAACTGGTACCCCTGTTCCTTCAACTGCTTGATCTGACGGAACAGCTGGATATGAAACTCCGTATAGTACCGATGCCCCAGTTCATTTCTCGGAATCGGAAGCCCCAGCTCGTCCTCCCAGTACCGGAGCACGTGAGCCTCCACCTGCACCTGTCTGGAAGCATCCGAAATCAGGTAATGCTTGTTCTTATTCATTCTGCTTGTCCTCCCCGGTACCTTACTACTACTATATGCGGGGTTCAAACTAAATATGAATAGCATTTACATAAAAAACAAGTTCCGGAACTCCTTCACCATCGATCGGAACGATTACCATATCGTAGCTAAATGCCAGCTCGCTGACGGTAGAAGGCGAATGAATGACATAAATAAAAAGAGGGGATTAAATTTCCCCTCTCCATTCTACAGCTTCTTCTCAAAGCACCAGTAATCATGCCCCTGCAGCACATACTCACCGACCTTCTCAAAGGCCAGCTTCGCGTATGACCGCAGCGCTTTCACATTATCCTTCGCCACCAGCATATGGGCACTCTTGCAGCCGCGTCTTCTAAGTTCCTCCATCGCGCCTGCCAGAAGCTCGCGTGCGATGCCTCGGTTCTGGTACTTCTCCGCCACACCCAGTCTGGAAATTTCTGCCGACGGCTGCAGCTCCTTTGACCAGCACGGAATTGACTCTACCTCCGGATCATCATCGATCGAAACCACCCCCGCGATCTCTCCTGACGCATCATCCCGGATGCAGAACAGCGAATTTCTTGAAACATCCGACTGCAGCTCCGGCTCCCCCGGATAGGCATCCGTCCACGCGCAGAACTCCGTTCCCGCTAGCGCGCGATAAAAATGGCGAACTGTATCTAAATCCGCCACATCTGATTTCTGTATTAATTCAAGCATCTTCCATTCCTTTTCTCCAGTCCCGTCCCCCAGCGACCCTATTTCGCCAAATTCGCAAACTTCGTCAGCTCCGGTCTCCACATCAGCTGCACCGTTCCTATCGGGCCATTACGCTGTTTGGCAATGATTACCTCCGCGATATTCGGCGTATCCGTATCCTTGTTGTAATAATCATCACGGTACAAAAACATAACCACATCGGCATCCTGCTCAATCGCACCAGACTCACGCAGATCCGAAAGCATCGGGCGGTGGTCCGGACGTGTCTCGCAGGCACGGGAAAGCTGCGACAGGGAGATAACCGGCGCATTCAGCTCTCGCGCCAGCGCCTTTAGTGAACGGGAAATCTCCGAGATCTCCTGCTGGCGGTTCTCTCCGCTCTTTCCGCTGCCGCTCATCAGCTGTAAATAGTCGATAATGACAAGGCTTAAACCGTACTCCAGCTTCACCTTGCGGCATTTCGAGCGCAGCTCCGAGATCGAGATACCTGGCGTATCATCGATGATCAGCTTGGAACTTCCGATCGTACCGATGCCTTCCACGACGGCATCCCAGTCGGAATCCGTCAGCGTACCGGTACGCAGCTTCTGGGAATCGACATTCGACTCCATCGACAGCATACGGTTGACCAGCTGTTCCTTCGACATTTCCAGGCTGAATACCATGCACGGAAGCCCTTTTTTGACCGCCACATGCTCGACGACATTCAGAACAAACGCCGTCTTACCCATCGAAGGACGCGCCGCAATCAAAATAAAATCGGACGGCTGGAATCCCGACGTCCGGTAATCCAGATCGATAAATCCGGTCGGAATACCCGTGACGGTGCTGTTGCTCTTAGACGCCGCCTCAATCTTTTCCAGAACATTCAACGCCACCTGGCGGATCGGCACAAACTCTCCGCCTCCGCGGCTCTGAAGCAGGTCAAACACCGATTTCTCCGTGTGCGCCAGAATATCCTCCAGCTTGTCCCTTCCGCCGTAACAGAGGTTTTCAATCTCCTCATTCACTTTTATCAAACGGCGCAGGACTGCCTTTTCCCGCACGATATTGGCATACGATTTGACATTGACCGAGGTCGGCACAGATGTCATGATATCCCGGACAAAATCCAGGCTGCTGACCTCCGGCGGAACATCTTTTTCGCGCAGCCGATTTTGAAGCGTCACCAGATCGACCGGCTTTCCTTCATTGAAAAGCTCGACCATCGACTCAAACATGACGCCGTACTGGTGCTGGTAAAAATCGGCGCCTGTGATAATCTCAGACGCCGCGATAATTGCTTCCCGATCCATAAGCATGGATCCGATGACTGACTGTTCCGCCTCTACACTGTGCGGGAGAACCCGCTTTATCAGGGCTTCCTCCATAATTCAGTCCTCCATATTAAGCTTCTACAACCTTTACTGCCAGTTTTCCGGTTACTTCTTTGTGAAGCTTGATCGGAACTTCGTGTGTGCCAAAGGTCTTAATCGGCTCCGGCAGAACCAGTTTCTTCTTGTCAATATCCAGATTTAACTGATCTTTGATCGCCTTTGCAATCTCCTTGGAAGAAACAGAGCCGAATGCCTTTCCGCCCTCGCCTGCCTTGATGGACAGGGTGATGGACTTATCCTCCAGATGTTTTGCCAGATCCTTCGCTGCTGCCAGGTGCTCTGCCGCGATCTTCGCCTCATTTGCCTTCTGCAGCTTCAGATCATTTAAGTTCTTCGGTGTTGCCTCGATTCCCAGTTTCTTTGTCAGAATAAAGTTGCGTCCATAGCCGTCGCTTACCTTTACAATCTGACCTTTTTTGCCAAGTGCCTTTACATCCTCTAATAATACAACTTCCATCGTTATATTTCTCCTTTCTCCATCATATCCGTAATGAGATCTTTTAATTTCTCTCTGGCTTCATCGATCGTCGCACCCTTAAGCTGTGCACCCGCAATCGTGCGGTGTCCGCCGCCGCCCAAGCGCTCCATGATAATCTGCACGTTGATCTCATCGATCGAACGCGCGCTGAAATAGATCGTGTCGCCCATCTGCGTCAGGATAAATGACGCCTTGATGCCTACAATATCCAGCAGCTCATTTGCCGCCTGTGCACCAACCACGGTAGGACTTTCAAGTCCTTCGGACGGACACACGGAAATCGCAAATGCGCCGTGATAAATCTCTGCTTTCTGGATCGCCTCAGCTCTCGCCCGGTAGTCCTCCAGCCGGTCGCGGAACAGCTTTCTCACACGCACGACATCCGCGCCGTTTCTACGCAGGAACGCCGCCGCCTCAAAGGTGCGGACACCTGCCTGGTTCATGAAATTGTTTGTGTCAATCACGATACCGGCGTACATCGCATCCGCCTCCGCCGGCTTGATCTTGATGCCGTCGTCGCCGATATACTGCAATACCTCGGCTACCATCTCACACGCCGAAGACGCATACGGCTCGACATAAGATAACACCGCATTGTCGATGATCTCGCTACTCTGGCGGTGATGGTCGAGCACCACGATCGTTTTGATCTGCTTGAGCAATTCCGGTGCCTCCGTGATACTCGGGCGGTTGACATCAACCACAACTAACATCGTGTTGGAATCCGCCCACTCTGCCGCTTCCTCGCCGGTTAAGAACAGATCCTCCGGGTAATCAGAGCTGTTTTCAAACCGCGCCATCATCGGTTTCACGGAAGAATTGACCCCATTGATGACGATCCGCGCCTTTTTATTAAAAGAGGTCGCAATCCGCCAGATACCAATCGCCGCGCCAAAGGAATCCGTATCGCCGATCTTGTGTCCCATGATCAACATCTTATCCTTCGTATCCATCAGCTCGCGCATCGCATGCGCTTTGACACGCGCCTTGACACGGGTCGTTTTTTCCAGCTGCTGCGATTTGCCGCCGTAATAGCGGATCTTCGTGCCATCCTTGACAACCGCCTGATCGCCGCCGCGTCCCAGCGCCATATCAATCGCCGTTCTCGCATACTCATAGTTGCGGATGTAGCTGTCGCCATTCATACCCATACCGATACTCAGCGTGACAGCCATATCATTTCCGATATTAACCGTCTTGACATCCTCCAGAATCGAAAAGCGGCTCTCCTGAATCTCTTTCGTGTACTGCTGCTTGATCACAAACAGATACTTGTCATTTTCCAGCTTCTTGACGATACCTTCCATCGCCATGAAATACTTCGTAATTTTCCGGTCAATCAGGGCAACCAGCAGGGAACGGCGTACCTCCTCGACACTCTCCAGCGCCTCGTCGTAGTTGTCGAGATAGATAAGTCCCGCCACCAGACGCTGATTGTTGATCTGCTGCTTGCAGCGCAGAATCTCCGTCTCATCGCAGAGATACAGCACTAAAAGCATCTCGCCGCTGTCCTCGTCCACCGCGCCAAGCTTCATGCCTTCCGTCTCGCTCAGCGCCACCTGCTGGATATCGATCCGGTAAAATCTGCCGTCAAATGAAGAATGAACGCTCGTTTTTTCGTCCATCTCATCCAAAAATTCCCGCGTCAGTTCCGGAAAGACCGCCGCGATATTCTTACGGCAGTTTTTATCTTCCCCGACGATCTCCGAAAAGGAGTGGTTCAACCAGAGGAAATGTCCCTCTGTGTCCGCGATGGCATACGGCACCGCCATCTCATAGAGGAGCTGTTTCTGCACCCACGCATACTCCGCCGAAAACTCCACCAGTCCGCCCATCAGACGTTTTCTCCGGTACATGAACAGCCAGAGTGCCACCAGCACATATATAACCGTAAATCCGGACATCACAAGACCGGCAGCCGGGCTCACGATCCCAACTGCCAGGTTCGCCGCCAACAGGAATACCGACAGTATGATCGGCCACTGCAGATACGTCCGCAGCTGACCTCGTATTTTCATATTTTCTTTCATCTCATTCTCCCGTGCATACAATGTTGCTGTCCATGTGCCGGTTTTCAAAATACCTGCCATGAGCAGTAACGATAAAGCAACCAAAATGACTTGATGCCCCTTATTATAGCATAGTGAGGGGGATTCGTCCAGACAATCCCCCATTGACAAGCCAGAGCCGCCGTGCTAGTTACTGTGCACGCATATGTGCCCAGTAACGGAATTTGCCGTGGCTTCGCATTTAAATACGGCAAATTCCTGCTGCCACCACGTTTTCTTACGGCACTTTCGGTTCCAAAAGTGCCTACCCGCGAACAATAACGTGCTAGTTACTATTCACGCATACGTGTACAGTAACCTGCGCTCGTATATCTTTTACGAAATGCTTTATATGCTTTAGTCTCGGCTATAAAGTTGGTCGAGCTAGTAATAAGACACAAAAATAACCGCCCCGGTCCTGCAAACTTGAGCGGTTATTTTTAACTTATCATTTAAGGGTCCAACCGTCTATCGGTGAGATCCTTTATATATAGATAACATAACTACAAAAAATTTCAATCATCTTCTTTGCATCTGTTATCTTAGATATCCTCATATCGACTGCATGAAACTATAAATGCCACTCTTCTTTTACTTCACCGCCTGGCAAATCAACTCCACGCACTTCTCAATTCCCAAATCTCCGCTGTTCAGCATCAGATCATAGTTTTCTCTGTCTCCCCAGCGCTGATTCGTATAGTTTTCATAGTAGATCCGGCGGCGTTTGTCGGTCTGGTGCATAAATTCATCAATATGCTCTTCCAGATCCCCGTACTCATCAATCGCGCGGCGAAGCCGGATATCACGATCCGCATAAACAAAGACACGCAGTACATCCGGACGGCTTTTCAGAATATAATCAGCACATCTGCCGATGAATACGCAGCTTCCGCGCTTTGCCGCCTCCTCGATCGCCTTCTTCTGCGCCACATAGATCTGCTCTGTCAATGGCAGTTCACTGAGCTTCGGCTCCTTCGGATAGGAAAGTCCATACAAAGTTCCCATCGCGAAATTGTAAAGCAGGCTATTTGTCAAGCGCTGCTCACGATCCGCAATAATTTCCGCTGGAAAACCGATCTCCTTCGCAGCAGCATCGATCAATTCCTTATCATAAAATTCCATTCCCAGTTTTTTAGCGGCTGTCAGACCAATCTGACGACCTCCGCTTCCATATTCACGACTGATAGTGATAATCTTTTTCTCCATACAACTGCCTCCTCCCTGTTCCTCCGGGGACTCCCTCTTTTTCTGTCTTTAGTATAACATATGCCTCAAAATTGTTCAAGTTTAGTCGCATATCCTTCTTATTTTTCTGCATCTTATTCCATATATGTAATTATTTCTGTTTTCTTTTGCTTTTATTTTTCTCTTTTCTTCTTACTTTCTATAAAATTTCAACTAACTTCTTCGTTTCATTCACAAAAAAGATGGGTGAAAGCGTTTTATGTATTCCACTTTCACCCATCTGGCCTTCATTTTAAATTATCATTTTATCTAAACTGTCGTTTTTACAGCCAAACGCTTTTTAGTCTCCTAACCGGTAAATTTCCCGGCGCAGCTTCGGTCCGATCAAAGCTGTGAAAATGATTTTGACTGCATCGCCCGGCAGATACGGGATAACGCCCACACCCAGTCCGGCTACAAAGGTCATGTTAAGCTGACCTGCCAGCCATACCGTTCCGAAAATATAGCAAATTGCCAGTCCCAATACCATGCCTACGATATGCAGGGCTACTTTGCCCGGAAAATGATCTACGAAAAATCCAACAATCAGCGCCATCAGGATAAATCCGACGAGATAGCCGCCGGTCGGTCCTGCCAGTTTACCGACTCCTGCCGTAAATCCGGAAAATACCGGAATGCCCACCATGCCAAGCAGCATATAAATCAGGTAACTGATCGTGCAAGCTTTCATTCCCAGCACATATGCCGCCAGATAAATAGCAAGATTTGTAAAGGAAATCGGAACCGGGCTGAATGGAAGCGGAATCGAGAGCGGTCCCAGAATACAGGTTACCGCCGTCATCACGCCAATCAGCGCCATCCGTTTAGTTGTAAAGTAAGGTCTGTGCTCCGCTTCTGCAGAAAGTATTTTACTCATGATATGAATGCTCCTTTTTTATAATGTGAAACCCATCGCCGCCAGCATCTCCTGGTCCTCGCTGATGCGGTTTCCGGAGGTTGTCAGCATATCTCCGGTGATGGCTGCATTCGCGCCGGAGCGGAATGCCCGTTCGCCGGAATGTTCCATTGAATTTCGTCCTGCTGCCAAACGGACCATCGCAGTCGGATTGATATAGCG
This sequence comes from Clostridium sp. AM28-20LB, assembly GCF_003480665.1. Taxonomy (NCBI): domain Bacteria; kingdom Bacillati; phylum Bacillota; class Clostridia; order Eubacteriales; family Clostridiaceae; genus Clostridium; species Clostridium sp. AM28-20LB. The sequence goes on from NZ_QUJN01000008.1 coordinate 122,397, forward strand.
GAAAATAGCAATCGTCCGCAGGATCTCATCCTCCGAAAGCGCTGCCTGATGTTCCAGCGGCGTGCCCGGAATCGGACGCAGGATATTGAGCGGAATTGACTTGATTCCAAGCTCGCTCAGCGTGATTGCCATGTCGATCCGGTCTTCCCAGGTTTCTCCCATGCCGATGATACCGCCGGAACAAACGGAAAGTCCTGCCGCCTGCGCACGCCGGATGACCTCCAGCTTGTCCTCAAATGTATGTGTGGTACAGATATTCGGGAAATTTCTCCGGGAAGTCTCAATATTAGCATGATACCGTCCCACGCCCGCCTCTTTCAAACGGTTGAAATCTTCCTGTGACAGAAGTCCGTGGGAGGCGCAGAGCTCTACCTTACATTCCTTCTTCATAGCACGGTATGCCTGAAGCGCCTTCTCCATCTCCGCTCCCGTCAGCGCACGTCCCGCCGTCACGATGGAGTAACGATGTACCTTCTTCGCCTCATGACGCTTGCAGTCCTCCAGAATCTCCTCTGGCTCCAGAAATGGATATTCTTCCACCTTCGTATGATGACAGGCTGACTGCGCGCAAAACTTGCAGTCCTCGCCGCAGCGTCCGCTTCGTCCATTAATGATAGAACACAGATCCACATGGTTTCCGCAGAGCTCCTTCCGGATTTTATCAGCTCCCGCACAAAGCTCATCCAGATCCTCACTCAATAAAAAGCTTAAATCCTCGCCCCGTTTCAGACGGCGTCCTTTTATAATATCTTCTGCCAGTTGTAAACTCATATCTTCTACTCCTTATCAAAATCAAAACACTTTTTTTGGTTATCCTTCGGTCCAACTTAAAAAATATCCTATTTTTCTCATTTAGCTAACTTTCGCTATTATAAACCGTTGATTTTTAAATGTCAACATGTTAGATTGATATAGTTTACATTCTGACATCTGCGAAATCAAAAAACTGCTTCACGCGAGTGCGCATCCTCGCGGAGCGTTTTTTCATAGGTCGCAATTTCCTATGAAAAAAGCTGCTGTCCGACAGGCATTTCCATCGTCCAGCAGCTTTATCCGCCTTTATTTCTAAGTTTCTAATTATTTACGCTCTTTCCGTTCATTTCTCCGCCCAAATTTCCTACCTGACCGGCTCCAGTGCCCCCATGCTCCGTTTCAAAATTCCCTTCATATAGGCAATCAAAATCCCATAATTGGTCATCGGGATCTCCTGATCGGCAGCGCTGCGAAGACGGCTCTTCATCTCCCGCGCATTCAGCATACAGCCGCCGCAATGAACGATCAGCTTATAGCCGGACACATCCTCCGGAAATTCCGTCCCCGATGTAAAATGAAACTCCGGCGCTTTTCCCGTGTACTGGCGGATCCAGTCCGGCAGCTTCTCCGTGCCGATGTCACCGCACTGGCGATGATGCGTACAGCCCTCGGAAATAAGGATCGGATCTCCGTCCTGTATCATTTCCAGCGCTTTTGCGCCCTCTGCCGCCTGTTTCAGATCCCCCTTATACCGCGCAAACAAAATGGAAAAGGAAGTCAGACGCACCTGTGGCGGTGTCAGCCGGTCTACCAGCGGAAATACCTGGCTGTCCGTGATTACTAATGCCGGATCTTCTTTCAATTTTGCAAACGTCTCCGAAAGTTCACTTTCCCGGCAGACAAACGGCATCGCACCGATGTCCAGCAGATCCCGGATGACCTGCTGCTGCGGCAGAATCAGCCGCCCCTTCGGCGCCGCCTTGTCAATCGGAACAACCAGAATTACCGTATCAAGCGGCTTTACTAAATCAGCAGCCAGCCGTTTTTCATCCGTCTCCTGCGACGTAAGGCGTGCCATTTGCTCTTTTAACTGCTGGATTCCTTCTCTCGTCCGGGCACTCACATAGGCGGTATGTTTCACAACCGGTTCCTGTTCCGATTTTCCCGTCAGCAAATCCATCTTATTGTAAACCACCAGATACGGGATTTCCTTCTTCTCAAACATCCGGATCATCTCTTCTTCCCAGCTGCTGATTCCTTCCACCGCATCCACCACCAGGACTGCCAGATCCGCCTTATTTAAGACTTGACGAGTCTTGCCAACTCTCTTTAATCCCAGCTCGCCCTCATCATCGATTCCCGGCGTGTCGATGATAACCACCGGACCGAGCGGCAGAAGCTCCATCGATTTATAGACCGGGTCGGTCGTCGTTCCCCGGATGTCCGACACGATCGCCAGTTCCTGCCCGGTCACCGCATTGACCAGACTTGATTTCCCCGCATTTCTCCGTCCGAAAAATGCAATATGTACCCGCTCGCCGGACGGTGTCTCATTCATTCCCATTTTGATCCTCCTGATTTAGGTGAACTACTCGGTAACTAAGTTACCAGAGCATCTGAAATCTGGCGGGATACCGCCTTTTTTCAGGGTGCGTCCATGACACCACTACTGCTTACCTTTCGGCTATACAGCTACTTTTATTATTTCTGGATTCTTTAGTCCGGTTACGGACAGTTCTTTCTGTTTTCCGGATACGGAAAGATTTTTACGCAGGATATTAAATGCTCCTACTGCATCCGTATTATATCTTACTCCATCCGTTATATACATGCCCCGCTCTTTTCGGTTTGATGCTTCTGCATATCTTTTTGATATTTCTGGTGAAAACGGGCTGCACTGGCTGGTATAGCTTTCTTCCTGTTTTGTCAGTGATATTCCATACAGTTTTAGTTTATATTCCAACATGATATAAAGTTTATTATACGGCAGTCCGTGAAACTTCTGGTTTGTCTTGTGCCCTATATCTTTTCCTTTACGGATATTTCGGATATCTCCTATGATTACACAGCTTATCCTTTCTTTTTTACAGTATTCTGCAAGCCATCTGGTCACCTTATGAAGGTAATCCTTTACTGCGTTCTGTTTTTTCCGATAAA
>NZ_QUJN01000009.1:0-70188 GCF_003480665.1 Clostridium sp. AM28-20LB
ATTTTTTCTTCTGAAAGTTCTCTTGCTATCTGATAAGGTCCTTTTCCCTCAATAGTCATGCGATAAATTCTGCGGACTACTTCAGCAGCTTCTTCATCAATAATCCAATGGTCGGGGTTTTCGGGGTCTTTCAAATAGCCGTATGGTGGGATATTACTTGTATGAGCGTTGCCGGAAGAACCTCTGGATTTCAGTACAGCTTTAATTTTCTTACTTGTGTCCCTGACAAACCACTCATTCATGATATTCAGAAAAGGGGCAAACTCACTGGTTTCTTGACGGTCACTGTCAATACCATTATTGATTGCTATAAATCGAACTTCCTTTTCTCTAAACAGAATGTCAGTGAAAAAACCTACTTGCAGATGATCTCTGCCGATTCTGGACATATCCTTGCAGATACAGGCAGTGATTTCTCCGTTTTTAACACCTTCAACAAGTCTGTTCCATGAAGGTCTGTCAAAGGTCGCTCCACTCCAACCATCATCGGTAAAATGAACAAGATTCGTAAAGCCATGTTTTATAGCATAATCTTCAAGCATTTGCTTTTGATGAACGATACTGTTACTCTCTCCAGCATTATCATCATCACGAGACAGTCTTTCATACAAAGCAGTAATGCCATTGCTTTTATCTTTTTTTCTTCTCATGCTGAACTCCTTTCTTCAATTCCTATCCACTCCTTACGCTCACAAAATATCACATCGGTAAAGTGTTTAGGGGGAGATGTTTTCCCTTCCTTGATTTCCGTGCCGCTGACGGTCATTTCGTCACCAACGGAAACAGAAGGGAGTGTCTGCACGTTTTCGTCGGATTTTGTCGAATCATTTTTCTGAACCAGAGCTTTCCATCCATCCTGCACAACAGTTTTGCCTTTGGTGGAAAACACGGTACCGCCACAGTCCAGCTCAATAACTGTCTCTGCGTATCGGTGCGGATCGCCAACAGCTACGCACAACCGATTCGAGATCAGTTGCAAAATTGCAAGTTCACCCTTGGGAAGTTCGCTCAGATTGCATTTCTGCAATTCTCTGGTCGGAATGATGGCATGGTGATCTGTGACCTTTTTGTTATTCACAACCTGCTCTGCATGAACTGGTATGTTATCCACATCCTCCACGGGGAATGTGTGGAAAGCCAGCTTTACGAGGTCGGTCAGGCTATGTGCCATATCTTCCGTCAGAAACCTGCTGTCGGTACGGGGATAAGTGACCAGTTTCTTTTCATAGAGGTTCTGCGTGTAGTCCAAGGTCTGCTGTGCCGTGTAGCCAAGCACACGGTTGGCTTCTCTCTGTAAACTGGTCAGGTCATAGAGCGCAGGCGGCTTTTCTGTTTTCTCCTTACATTCAGCTTTCTGAACGATTGCCACCGAACAGCTTTGTTTGACAGCTTCGGCTGCTGCCTTGGTTTTGAAGCGTTCGCTTGCAGCCGTAAAACCATCCAATCCAATCTGAACTGTGTAGAACAGTTCAGGCTTGAATGCGGAAATGGCAGCTTCTCGCATAACAGCCATAGCAAGGGTAGGGGTCATAACACGACCAACATTCAGGGTCTGCCCGTAAAGGGTCGAAAAAAGTCGAGTAGCGTTAATACCAACAATCCAGTCGGCTCGTTCTCGACACAGTGCTGCTTCATACAAAGCATCATATTCCGTTCCAGACCTGAGATTTTCAAAGCCCTCCTTGATTGCTACATCTTCCATCGAGGAAATCCAAAGCCGCTCAAACGGCTTTCTGCACCCGGCTTTGTGGTACACCAACCGAAAGATCAGCTCGCCCTCACGACCGGCATCTGTTGCACACACAAGACTCGCAACATCTTCTCTGGCCATGAGCTTTTTCAGAATCCCAAACTGTTTTTTCGTACCGGCAGAAACCTCATACTGCCAGTCCATCGGGAAGATAGGAAGGTCTGCATAAGCCCATTTGCTGTACTTCGCATCATAGACTTCCGGCTGTGCCAGCTCCACCAAATGCCCTACACACCAGCTGACCACATATCCGTTTCCCTCTAAGTAGCCATCCTCACGCTTGGCAGCACCTAACACTTTGGCAATACTCTGTGCAACCGAAGGCTTTTCAGCCAAAACTAATTTCATTTGCATCTGCTCCTTTCACAAAAAAATAAGCAGCCACACACCGTAGTGCATGACTGCTATGTAAAAAGTTCGGAAAGGATTTTTGCAACCTGATACAATTTTCTGTTCTACAATCTCCGTCATAATAAAAATATCTCCATCATTTCAAAAGAGAATGACGGAGATATTTCACCTTGCTTATTCTTGTAGCAACCAATCGGCTATATCGTGAATTTCGATTCCTTCATAGCTATATTGGGGATGTTTGGTTCTGGCAATAATCATTTTCGGATAAGCGTCTCGAATCTGAAGCAGAGGAGAGCATTCTCTCTCAAATGTTTCCTGCCCGGAAATGTTGTCGCTGACCTGAATATAAATCTTTTCGCTACCTCTCTGAGCAACAAAGTCGATTTCCTTTTGATAGAGCTTGCCGACATAGACATCATATCCACGGCGAAGAAGCTCGATACAAACAACGTTTTCATATACTCTGCCATAGTCTATATTTCTGCTTCCCAGTATTGCATATCGAATACCGCTGTCACACAAATAGAACTTTTCAGAGCTTTCAAGGTATTTCTTGCCTCGGATGTCGTATCTCTTAATATCATAAAATACAAAAGCATTGCACAAATACTTAATGTACTTGCCGACGGTTACATGATTGGTTGGAGTCTCATTTGCTGTCAGTAGCTGACTGACCTTATTCGGAGAAGTCAGGTTGCTGATATTATCCATAAGGAACTCGCTCAGACGTTGTAAAACCAAAGTGTCCGGGAGAGTATATTTCTGTACCAAATCCCTTGTAACAATCGTTTCGTAGACCTCTTTGATATAGTTTGTTCTGTCTTTTTCGGTTCTATAAGCATAGGAACCTGCTAAACCGCCCTTGATAGCGTACTCATCAAAGAGCTTATCTTTGTCACTAATATCATCATAATACTGGCAATATTCCTGGAAGCTGAAAGGAAACACATGAATTTCAATATAGCGTCCGGTAAACAGAGTTGCCAGATCTGCACTCAACAGGAAAGCATTAGAGCCTGTTACATAGATGTCGTATTTTCCCTTAGAGTACAGGCTATTGATTGCCAACTCAAACTTGGGGCACATCTGCACCTCGTCTACAAACAGGTAGTTCGTTTTACCTTCCTGATAATGTTCTTCCACATAGGCGTGTAAGGCATGGTATTCCTTGATTTCTTCATACGCCAAATCCATGAAGTCGATGAAGATAATATTGATGTTTTCAAAATTGCTTTTCAGATACGCAATATACGCCTGCATCAATTTGGACTTACCAGATCGACGAATGCCCGTGATGATCTTGATGTCAGGAGTACCATTCAGTTCAATGATTCTATCGAGATATTTTGCTCTCGTGATTGTTTTCATATAGTCACCCGCTTTCAAAAATTGAAGTTTTTTCATTTCTCGAAACCGCTTCGCTGTACTTATTATACTGTCTGCTAATAGTATATGCAAGATGTCACTTTCAAAAACGCAAATTTTTTTATTTTTTGAAAGCGGAAACTATGTAAAGGCAACCCGAAGGCTGCCCCAGGCATCAAGCCTATCCTGTTTACACAGGTTCATTATCATCTTCATCGACGGAGCTATCTGCATCATCGTTCTCAAACTCCGGATCGTACCCATAGTCCTCGTCATCGTCCACATAATCAGCATCTGGGTCAGGCTTTGCCGCTTCCTGTGCCTTCTTCTTTTCCTGGACTTTCTTAAATACGAAGAATCCACCACCACAGGCAAGCACAATCAGAGTAAGAATCGCCGGGAGCATATTTGTGGATTTCGGCTTTTCCTCCGGTGTCGGTTCTGTAATTTCAGGAACTGTTTCAACTACTTCCGGCTTTGTTTCCTCAACCGGCTTGGTGAACTCTGCAACTTCTTCCTCGTCCATCAGCTTGAGCAGGTCGGCTTCATCCACCTGATTCAGAAAATGCACGGTTTCCTCGCCCTTATCATCACGGTCAATGATGATATAGAAGTAGTTTCCGTTTTTGGTTACAGCGGTAATGAACTGCTTTCCGCTTTTCGTAGGCGAGCCAGCGTCATCAACCAAAGTCAGATTGCCGTCGGGAGTAAGCGGTAGCATCGGCTCCTCCGGCTCTGTTTCGGGAACTTTTTCTTCGACCGCAGGTTCTTCAGTCGCTACGCTTTCATCTACATAGGCAAATGCCGTTGTAGAAAACACGCCAAAACACATTGCACACGCCAGCAATGCGGCTCCAATTTTCTTAAATCTCATTCTGCGTTTCCTCCTCATTCATAGTATTGATCGTATCAGGCTTCGGAGCCATATCCGCAGCAAACATACGGAGCAGCTCGGAAAGCTGTTCGGGATTCAGGTTCGCAGCATGAACCATCTCATGGATTTCGGAATTTTCCTCCTCACGGTATCTGCGTTCCAGGTCTTTCACCTTAGCATCCCATTCTGCCCGTTTCTTACGGGCTTTTTCAAGGTCTGCACCTATTCTGTCTAACTTGGCACTCAATCGCCATCCCTCCTTTAGTTTCTGATTCTGCCGAAGCAGTAAAAATGCTGTTGCCAGTAATTCGATTCGATAGAAGCGTAGGAAATGGGGTTTCCGCAGTGGATCATCATACCATTGCCAACATAGATACCAACGTGTGATGCACCGGAGGTATCATAAGTGCCTTGGAAGAAAATCAAATCTCCCGGTTTGGCAGAGCTTTTCGGGATAATGTCGCATACGCCCATCAAACCGTTTGCGGTCAAACGACCAACACTCCAACCGTTTCCGCAGTGATTGATTACATAGGAAACAAATCCGGAGCAGTCAAAGGAGGTAGACGGGCTGCTGCCGCCCCACACATACGGGTATCCCAGATATTTTTCAGCTTCCCGAATCATATTGGCAAATCTTGTGTCTGTCAGCGCTTCGCCCGGAATATCATAATCGGTGTACTCGCCGCCAGGGGTGGCGTAAATGTCATTTCCGAAAATATCCGGTCTGTTGCCCCTTGTCTGAAGCAAAATTCTATATCGCTCCATATCATCTTCCGACAAGCCGGAATTTGAAATCACACTGTTCAAGCCCTTATTTCTGAGCTTCACATTCAGAATATAATATTCGTAATCTTCTTCCTCTGTTGTTGTCTCTCCCGTTTCGGGATCAGTAGAAGATGTTGTTCGTGTACGAATCTCTACTACTTCCGTCAGGGTCAGCTCATATTGTTGCTCAAATAGCCATTGCAGGGTAGCCTGCACCTCATCTCTGGTGTAATCCTCAAACTTCACCGTCAAATACGCCGCCAGCTCATAAGGATTGTGGTTGATTTCATCAAGGTCATACCGGTACTCGTCATATCCGCTATGAGTACGCTCGATATTATTGATTTTATTGCGGAGCGCAGCTTCCAAAGCCTTGTAATCATTGTCCGCACCAATAATATCTTCCTCTTTTGCAGTAAAAGAAGTTCCCAGAATGATCTGTGTGCCGCCTTGGAACATAGCCGAACAAGACGAGAACATCCCTGAGAGTATCATAAAAAGCAGTCCGGCAATCAAAACAAACAGAATCGTTTTAGAGTGTGTGGTGCAGAACTCCGTTACTCTTTCTGTGATGTTCTTGGCTCCCTGAGCTGCTTTGCCCGTTGCCTTGCCTGCACCCTTAGATGCAGAAGCCGTTGTCGAAGCGGTATTCTTACCGGCTTTGGCGGCAGCATATTCTTTCTTGATTGCCCTTTTCTGTTGCCAACGGGAAAAGGGATTGGAACCGGCATCGGGGTTGTCCTTTTTGAACTTCTCATACAGGGCATTTACATTTGCTTTATCTGACTTCTCAACCAGCTTTTCCGCCTTGTCGTAGGCTTTCAGCTTGTGACTGTAAACGGCATGATCGACGGTATAGACAGTGGATTCAACAGCCTTGGTCGTTTCCTGCACAGCCTGAACGCCGATATTATCATCCTCATATTCTGACACCGCCCGATGTGCTTTGGATGTGAGCGTGACTGCGGCACCACGGCTTGCCATGTGCTTTGCCACAGATGGGCGCTCGATTTCCGTAAACTCCGCTTTTTCAAAACGGAGCTTTGCTTTACGGGAACCGGCTGCATCTGTTTCCAGCTTTAGCTTCGGCTTTGCCTTTTTAGAAGCCAATTTGTCTGCCGCTTTTTCAGCCCTATCAACCGCCTTATCTGCACGGTCGGCAGCTTTCTTCACATGAGAATCTGCAAGGTCATCTTCGGTAAAACGGAGTCGTGTAGGTCTTTTCGCCATACATTACGCCTCCTTTTCCTGTGCCACCTCGTTTAACTTCGTGGTCATAATGCGATACAGTTCCAGATCTGTCGGGAATCGGTCAATGAACGGCAGAATCACATTGCCATAGAACAGAAGTCCTTCGCCCTCACCGGAGTTGGTTACATAGGACAGCTGATGCGGCGAAATGTTCAACCGCTGTGCCAGAATACTTCGGTCATCGCTTGCCTGATTCAGCATATAGATGAAATCAGAGTTTTCGAGGATGTTGGCAATCTCCGGGGAACGAAGCAGGTCTTTGACATTCTGAGTAATACCGGTCGGCAAGCCGCCCCATTTACGGAATCGCTTCCAGATTTCTACGGAATAGGTTGCCGTCTGTTCTTCCTTCAGAAGCAGATGGAACTCGTCAATATAATATCTGGTCGATTTACCGGCAGAACGGTTGGCAGTTACACGCCCCCAGACCTGATCCTGAACGATCAGCATACCGATTTTTTTCAGCTGATTGCCCAGCTCCTTAATGTCGAAGCACACCAGACGATTCTGAATATCCACATTGGTTCTGTTGTTAAACAGTTTCAGAGAACCCTTAACATAGATTTCCAAGGCGGTCGCTACATGGTGGGCTTCCTTTTCGTCCTGTTTCAGAAGGGCATCATACAAATCCTCAAGGATCGGCATATTCTCAGGGGCAGGATTGTCGAAATATCTCTGGTAAATCTGATGCACACAACGGTCGATAACCGTCTTTTCGATAGGCTGCAAGCCATCCTTACTGCCCATAATCAACTCACAGAGGGACAGGATAAAATCAGCTTTCAGTGCTACCGGGTTGTCATCCTCAGAGTAGTTCAGGTTGATGTCCATAGGGTTGATATAGTTGGTACTGGAGGAGCTGATTTTTACCACCTGACCATTGAACTTGTGAACCAGAGCCGCATATTCCGCTTCGGGGTCGCAGATGATAATATCGTCATCCGTAACCAGGAACGCATTGGTGATTTCACGCTTTGCGGAAAAGGATTTACCGGAACCGGGAGTACCCAGAATCAGTCCGTTGGGGTTCTTGAGCTTCTTTCTGTCCACCATGATAAGGTTGTTCGACAGAGCATTCAGCCCGTAATAGAGCGTTTCTCCACCATTCTGGAACAGCTCCTGCGTGGTGAAAGGCACAAAAATAGCCGTGGAACTGGTAGTCAGGCCACGACGAATCTCAATCAGGTTTTGTGCCAAAGGCAGGCTGCTCATCAGTCCGGATTCCTGCTGAAAATCCAAACGACGCAGATTGCAGTTATGCTTCTGGGCGATGCTCTGTGCCTGGAACACATTGTTCTCCAGTTCCTGCTCGGTGCGCCCGGTGTTCAGCACCAGAAATGTCACCATGAACATTCGCTCATTCTGGCTCTGCAATTCTTTCAGAAGTGACTTCGCATCTTTACCATAGGTAGCAAGGTCAGATGGGATAATGTCCATGTCATAGCCAGAACGCACAGCCTTTTTCTGTTCCTCGATTTTGGAACGGTCAAGCTCGGTGATGATTCTCTTGATGGTCTTAATCGCCGCAGTCTGGTCAACCGACTGGATGTGCATGGTCACGATCTGCGTGGATTCCATATCCAGAAAATCCGCCAGCATACGATCAGACAGGTCTGATGCCGTAATTGCCAGATAAGACATCGAACCGAAGATACTGCCCATCTGGAAGGTGCGGTTGGTCTTAAAGGCAAACGCCGTCGGAGCAATGAAGTCCTTTACGGACAGCCCGGATTCCACAAGATACTTCCAATCGAAGAAGAACTTATCATTATCACCCATGTGGAACATAGAGTGCATCAGATGCAGCCGCTCTTTGCCGTTCATGGTAGTGGCAATGACACCCAAACGCCGAAAGTTATTGAGCAGATCGTTTTCGATATGGTTGAGTCTCGGCTTTGCCTGCCGCATGGATTCGGCTTCAATGCCGAATGTCAGGTACTTGGTTTTGGTCAAGCCGTTGTTGCCCTGCGCCAACTGCTTTTTCAGCATCTGGCTATACTCGGCACGGACGGGATTGAAGCTGTCCTTCTTGAACGGGATACGGATACTCTTTTCAAAGCTTTCAGCATCGGTACTCAGGTTCATAAAGGAAAGCTCAAAGTGAATGGAGCTGTCAAAGAAATTCAGGAAACTGCACCACTCATCGAAGATGGCAGTCTTATCTTCCTGCTGTGCCAGCTGATAGTTGATGTCCTGAAACTGAATGGTCTTGGTGTAATAACTGTCAGTGACACGGCAGATGCCATCCGGGAACATTCTCTGAAAGGGAATGGACTGCTGTGCAGTCTGCGGAATACCGTTGTCCTTCTTTGCCCGTTCCACAACAGCTTTAATTTCTCGCTGCTGCTTCCGATTCAGATTTGCAGGCATTTTGATGTTTCTTGCCTGTGGCTTCTTTTTGAAAAACAATTCGTTCAACCTCCTTTTCCAGTTTGTACTGACGCATCAAAGCGTCATAATAGTTGTCCGTCTGATAAGGGCGAACCTTGGGACGAACGAATTTGGTCTGAATGAAGTGTTCTACAACCACTTCCAACGGCTGACTATCCTTTTCATACATTGCCAGAAAGAACAACGGTAACATGACGATCATCATGGACAGTGCTGCAAGGCTCACATTTCCGGTTGCTTTGACCAGAAAGAAAATCGGCACTCCGATGAGCGCCGCCGCACCAAAGCAAAGTAACTGCCGTTTCGTCAGATTGAAGAACACTTTTGTTTTTACCCTCGTCAGGTCACGAGGTACGGGAATATACGCTGCCAAACAATTTCCTCCTTCCCTTAGTGAGCGCTGAATACCCCCTTCGCAAGCGAACCAGTCTTAAACAGGGTGAAGCACAAAAGGACGGTGTAGCCCATAACACCCCAGATAGAACCGATGATGTCATCACTGAATGCGATAGACTGAATCAGCACCGCATAAATGCCCACGCAGATCATAATCAGGAATCCCTGGAATCCGATTGCAAACAGCGAACGCAGATAATTCTGTCCGATATTGCTCTGTTCTCTGTTTCCAAAAGTGGAAAGCGGAATCGGGGCAAGGCTGACCATCAGATAAATTTCAATCATTCGACCGTAGACGATCACAAAGATGATGATTGCCAAAGCGGACATCGTGACCTGCACGATAAAGGATTGCAGGAACAAGCCGAGCAAAGGACCCAAATCCATTGCCATCAGCGTTTCTTCCATTGTTTCCAATGCCGAAGCATCTATGGCAGTATTTCCGGATATGATACCGGCGCTTGCGTTTATAACGTGCTGTGTCACATCAAACACAGCCATCGTGATATTGAATGTGTTTGTGATTAACATGACCGCAACAAAAGTCTTGAACACCCATTTGAAGAAGATCCAGGTTTCAAAATTTGCCAGATTGTTGTGGTCAATAATCATCTGAATTAGCTCATAACAGGCAATGAAGGTCAGAATCAAGCCTGCGATTGGGATAATCACTGACTCGGAGATGTTTCGTACCATGGCAAAGACACCCGGCGAAAAATTCGCCGGGGTCATGCCAACGGAGGTTGCTATCTCGCCAACCTGGTTGTTGACGGACTCAAACATCCCCGACAGATTTCCCATAATAGCTGAAACGAGCATTTCTTTCAGCCAGTCTGTGATCTGTTGGAGTATGCTGTCCAAAGGCGATTACCTCCTTGTTTTGTGATTAACCGAACAGTCCGGAGAGCAGAGGTACAAGGGTGGTGCCGATGAGGGCAACACCGCCGCCAGCCATGAGCTGCTTCATGCCCTGGGACTTTGCTTGTGTGTGATAAAGAAGCATTAGAAGTGTAAAAAATTTTGCCGTTCCTATCCGGCACTTGGCCATTGTGTCGGATAGGTCGGGCGGTTATTCGGGCAAGTCAATCTTGCCGACAAAGCTGTAATAAATCTCAATGTCCTGCCTGCGGGTGCCGTTCTCGTCGTAGCTGCACTCATGCACCACGATTTTCTCCACCATTTCCCGCAAGAGGGTGGGGGTCAGTTCTTCAAAGGCAAGGTGCTTGCGGACAATGCCCATGAATTTCTCGGCGTTGACGGTAGCTGCCTGTGACTTGTCCAGTTCGGCTTGCAGGGCGGCGGCTCTCTTTTTCAGTTCCGCTTGCTCGGCTTCATAGTCCTGTGACAGTTCCATGAAACGCTCGTCGCTGATTTTGCCGTTTACATTGTCCTCATACAGCCGCTTGATAATGCGGCTCACTTCGGCAATGCGCTCCTGCGCCTGTTCAAGCTGCTTGGTGGCCGCAGCGGTCTTTCTCTTGCCGCCGATCTCGTTCTGCTGGACAAGCAGCTTCACAAAGCGGCTCTCATGCTTGGCGGCGTATTCGGTTACTTGCCGGAGATTTGCCAGGACACCGGCGGTCAACAGGTCGGTGCGGATAAAGTGCGCCGTACAGTCGCGGGTGCGCTTCTTATAGCTGCCGCAGATGTAGCAGTCCTGCTTGCGGTCTTTGTTCTGATACCGCTGCTGGTACAGCACATGGCCGCAGTCAGCGCAGAACAGCATACCGGAGAACAGCCCCACTTCATCGTAGCGGTTGGGGCGTTTGCGCTGCTTGCGTAACTCCTGCACACGCTCCCATGTTTCCGTGTCGATAATCGGCTCATGGTGGTCGTGGAAAATCGCCTGTTTCTCTATGGGGTTCTCCACGCTATGCTTGACCTTGTAAGAGGGTTTCTCCGTCTTGAAGTTCACCAGACAGCCGGTGTACTCCCGGTTTTCCAGCAGGTGGACAACGGTGTTGGTCGCCCATTTGCACTCATAGCCGGGGTGATAGCGGCGGGTGCTGCCCGTCCTGCGGTACTCCAGCGTCCCCGGCGTGGGGATTTGCTGCTCCGTCAGCATACGGGCAATCTTGGTCGGGCCGTTCCCAGCAAGGCAAAGCTGGTAAATCTGCCGCACCACCGGGGCAGCTTCCTCGTCAATGATGTAGTTTTCGTCCTCGTCCATGAGATAGCCGTAAACCGGCTTGCTGGTGACGGGCTTGCCGCTCATGCCTTTTGACCGTTTTACTGCTTTGATTTTCTTGCTCGTATCTCTCACCAGCCATTCGTTGAACAGATTTCGCAGAGGGGTAAAATCGTTGTCCATGCCGCCGTTCTCGCTGTCCACATTGTCGTTGACTGCGATAAACCGCACTCCCTTTTGAGGGAACAGCATTTCCGTGTAAAATCCCACCTGCAAGTAGTTGCGCCCTAACCGGCTCATGTCCTTGACGATGACCGTTCCCACTTTCCCGGCTTCAATGTCCGCAAGCATGGCTTGAAAACCGGGTCTTTGGAAGTTCGCGCCGGAATAACCATCGTCGGTGTACCAGCGCAGATTGGTAAAGCCGTTCTGCTTGGCGTAGGCTTCCAAAATCCGCTTTTGGTTGGAAATGGAATTGCTCTCGCCTTGCAGTTCGTCCTCGTGGGACAATCTCGGATAAAGGGCAGTAATGAGGTTTTGGGTGGCTTGTCTTAACATAAAATCCTCCGTTTCCGACAGCCAGCCCCACTATTCCGTAACTTCATTGTACCACGGGTGGGGGCTGGCTGTATAGCGGTAAAACTGTAAAATCTGCTTCTTTATGATTTGTTATATTGCTGGTTTTTGTGTAGCAGCGGCTTCCGCTTCCAGCACCCGCGCCATTTTGTCGGCGGCGGTGGTCGTGGTATCTTTCTTGAAATAGCCGGACACGACAAGGACGGAATTGCCCATGCGGATTTCCGTCACGCAGTCGGGGCGGCGCTCTTGTGGTTTCTTATCTGCCATAGGCAATACTCCCTTCAGCCAACGATCAGTTTCTTCATGCTCTCCATTTTCCGCTGGGCGGCTTCCTGCCGGAAGTTGTCGCCGGTAAAACGCACCGGGACACACATGGAAAGCAGACGGTCATAGATACGGGAATGGGCAGTGTCCTCCGGGTTTCGCAGTCCGTCCAGCGTGAGGTTGGTCGTGACAATCAGCGGCTTGCCGCTGCGGTAACGGCTGTCTATCACATTGAAAACCTGTTCCAGCCCATATTCGGTGCCGCGCTCCATGCCGAAGTCATCAAGGATCAGCAGCGGATAGCGGCAAAGGCGGGAAATGTACTCGTTGCGCCCCTCAAAGCTGGCGGCCAGGTCATTGAGGATAAGGGCAAAGTTCGTCATGTGGACGGGGATTTCTTTCTCCATGAGGGCATTTGCGATACAGCCCGCAAGGTAGCTTTTCCCGATTCCCACGCCGCCCCAGAACAGGCAGCCGATATTGTCGGCTCGCATATCCTCCCAATGCTCCACATACCGGCGGGCAAGTTCGGTCTGTGGGTTTCTGCCGTTGTCGTTCTCAAAAGTCCAGTCCCGCATGGTGGGGTCGGTAAAGCCCCGGCGTTTCAGTTCCTCCACGGTGTCCAGGTGCCTGCGCTGCTCCTCGGCGGCTTCACGCTCAATCCGCTGCGCCCTCTGGCAGTCGCACTCTGTCGGGTGGCGGTCAAGCCCAAACAATGCCTTGCCCTCCGGGAAGTAGGCTTCTTTGGGCTTGCGGCACTTGCCGCAGTACAGCAAACCGTCCTCGCCGGTGTAGTCCTCCTGCTCCGGCGTGGTGGCCGTCATATTCTCCAAAACAGCGTTGATTTCGTTCTTCATAAACTTTCGCCCTCCTTGCATGAGTAGTCGGGTATGCCCATTTTCGGGGCTTTCTTGGCTGCGTCCTCCTGCGCCCATTTGTAGATCGTGGCGGCATGGCTGTGGTATCGCTTGCCGCTGGACGCGATATGGCAGGATAGCCGGTCAATGTAGTAGTTCCATTTGTCGGGCAGGTCTGCTTTCAGCCCGTCCAGTTCTGATTGGGTCAGTAAGACATTTTCATACCGGCCATAGGCGGCGGGGGTGGGCTGTCCCGTGTCTAACTCTCGCTCTCTCTCTTTTTCTATCTCTATCTCTTTCTCTATCTCTATCTCTGGCGGACAAATGTCCGCTTGATATGGTGGACATTTGTCCGCCCCAGCTTTTGGCAAGGCTTTCTGTCCCTGCAAAGCCAGCCTTGCCCGCCGTTTTCGCTCCCCCTCGGTAGAGGATTGGCCGATGAGCAGTTCAATGTTGCTCATGTACAGCGCGCCGTTTTGCAGCGGCTCCACCAGCCCCAGCTTCATAAAAATCTGCAAAGCCCGTTCTACGGTGCCGACTTGCTGGCGGGTAATGGTGGCAATCATTTGTGCGGTCAATGGGATATTTTCGTCAAGCTGCAACTTCCCGCCGTTTTTCAGGGATTTCAGGTACAGCTTCAGCAGTATGTTGGAGTAGAGGATACCGTCCTGCATACTTTCCAGCAGCACAATGGCGTCCTCGTCAAAGTAATTCTCTTTCAGTTTGAGGTAGTAATATTTTCGGTTGTCTGACATAGTTCCTCCTTGGGTGGGTTTGGGGCATTTGTACGCATTTAGAACGGCGTTTTCGAGGGAAAAGGATAAATGTATCAAGTCCCCGTTGAGGGCGGGCAAAAAAGCCTTGATTTACAAGGGTTTGAACGCCCCTAAAGCGTGACATCTCTGCCGTTGTTTCCGCTTTCGCTCGGTGGCTTTGATTTTCTTCATGCGTCCGGCGCAGTCGGGGCAGTATTTCCCCCGGTTGGACTTGGGGACGAAAGCTGCACCGCAGACCGCGCACTGTTTCCGGCTCCCCCGGTACAAGAGGGCTGCGGCCAGTTCCCCGTCAAGGGGTAGGACAGCCACACGAAACCAGCGGCACATAAGGGAATAGGAAATGCTCTGGACGCACACGCAAGGCTCCCCATCGTCCAGCAGCAGGCAGTTCCCCTCATCGTAGTTACAGCACTCATGCACCAGCCGCCGCGCCCGCCGGTGCTGGCGGTAGTCCATGCGGGGCAGCTTATCGTTCATGGCTCTGCTCCTTTCTGCGGTGGGGTTCTTCCCGGCGCAGGATCTGGTCGATATTCCGCTTGACCGTCTGCAACTCGGCAAAGCGCCGCTTCTGTTCCCGGTAGCCGTTGTAAAGCCCGTCTTTCTCGGAAACAAGCTGCTCGATCTCGTCCTGCAACGCTTTCCGGGTGGGCAGCTTGGTAATGCCATGCTCCCGGAAATACCGGGCGGCTGCGTCGGCTATGATAAAATCGCTCTCATGGGCTTGCCGGTATGCTTCGCGGGCTTTGGGGGATTTCTGCGCTTTCAGCCCGTCGCGGGCGGGCTTGGTCTTAGCGTAGGCAAGTACCTGTTGCTGCAACTCCTTTTTCCCTTGCAGCTTCGTTTCCAGCGTTTTCAGCTTGCCGCTGGTCTGGCGCATTTCCTGATAGGCGGTATCAACCGCGGCTTCTAACTGCTCCGGGGAAGTGAAGCCGTATTCCTGATACGCATTCAGCGTCGCGGCCATTTGTTTGAGGTTGTGCATGGTCGCCCAGCGTTCATAGCCCCGGCCTTTGCCCTCGGCTTTCTTCTGCTCAATATCCACAAGCCGCTGCACGCCGTCCTGTTTCGGGGCGGTTCGGGCGGCGTTCTGCTCCAAAACGGCAAGGACAGCGGTGCGGTCAAAGTCGTCGCCCAACTTCCGGGCGGTAATGGGCTTCGTCCTGTCCGGCGTGAGGTAACTAAGCCGCCCCCGGCTCTCCTTGACGGTCACGCCCTCCCGCAGCAGCAGAGAGGAAAATTCGTCAAAGCTGGCGGCGGTGGCAAGGGCTTTCCGTATGGTCTGCCGCAGCTTCTCTTTGTTCGTTTCAAACTTGGTCTGCCGGGGCGTGATACCGCCTGCAATCATGGGGGCGTTCTGCTTGTCCAGCGCGGCCTGTCCCTTTTTCTGCGCCCAATACTCCCGGTCGGTCACGCGGTTCTTGCTGCCGTTCAAGAGGTCGATTTGGTAAAGCCCCTCCCGGTGGCACATCTCCATGACTTCGGACTTGAAGTAGCGCAAGGCAGCGTCGGTACAGCGGTGCTTGCAGCCGGCTTTTGTATCGGCTGGCCTGTCCATGTAGGGCAGGAACGGCACTTCCTCAATCCGCAGGCTGTTAATGACGATATGCACATGGATATTGCCGCTGTGGTTATGGCCGTCCGGGTGGGTGCATACAAGGGCTTGGTGGCCGGGGAAATGCTCGGCGCAAAACTTCTCACCCAACGCCTGCGCCTGGTCTACGGTCAGGCCGTTGTCCGCTGCGTCCCGTGGGTCAAAGCTGATGATGTAGTGGTGGCTTTTCACATCTTCCCGCCGCTGGTTTTTCTCATAGCGGAGATTTGCCCGCATACAGGCAACGGCAAAATCTTCGCCGCCGCAGTTCAGCGTGGCAAGCCGGTAGTCCTCACGGGGGATAAGCCTGCCGGATTCATCAAGGACGGGCTTCATGGTAAACTCGTCATGCTCAAAAAGCAGGTATTGTTCGGCGGCTCCGTAGTCGGCGTTTTTAGAGTTGATATGCTTGAGTGTTGCCAACCGCGTCACCTACTTTCTTGAGGACTTCATACTTGAGGGCGGCAAGGTCGGCTATGGCGGCGTGTACCTCGCCGGACAGCGCATTGTAAGGTGCGCCGTACTCGTTCAGATACCGGGCTATCTGGTTGAGGTTGCCGCCGATCCTGCCGTACTCGGCGGCCAACTTCCCGACAGCGGAAAGCAGTTCATCATTGACCGCCGACACATGGATTACGGGGCGTATGGTCGCCCGCCGTATCGCCTGCCGGAGAAATTCGGACTGGCTGATACCATAGGGCGCAAGCCGCGCTGTGAAGTCGGCGTATTCATCTTCGGACAGCCGGGTTTTCACAACGCGGCTGCGGTGGGGCGTGTTGTATTTCTTTCGCATGGTCGTGACCTCCTTTCTTGCCGCATGAGCGCGGCGGGGATAAGCGGCGTAAGCCGCAAAGCAGGGTTTGGGGAAGGCACTCCCCAACAAGTTTCCCGCGAGGGGCAAAAACCGCAGAATTGCGGATTTTGGCACCGTGGTAGAAACTTGCTCTCCGTAACTGCAAACCCCGGCGCATATGGGGGCTTCTCATTTTCCGCTAATATAACGCTCGAAAAGGGCTTTGCTGCCCGCTGTAGGCGGTCTTTTTTCCTTTCCGCTAAAGATACATTTCAAAGACCGTCATCTACCCGCTGGACGGGGATTTTCTCAAATTTCCTTTTGCTCCTGTAATCCGGGCAACAGCTTTTTGGCAACTGGCGGGGTAGAGAATTTTTCTTTTCACTCACTACTGCAACCGGCAAGGGGCAAAATGGCCGGAAATAGAATAGAAAAAAGCAGTAAATCTTTTTCAAGACTTACTGCTTTCGATGGCCGCCGGTGGGCGGCAAGTATTCAGTTTTTATGGCTCGTCCGGCGGGTAGTCAAATTGGAATTTGAGCAGACAGGCAATCAACCGTTCTTTCACATAGTCCTCAACTTCGGCATTGACTTGCCCGTTCATTTTGGAAAAGTATCGGATATATCCGGCATAGTGGGAAAGAACTGCGTCCACGGCTTCCGGGTCGCCTTCATGGGCTTTGACAATGGTTTCATAGGGAAGTAGCCTACTCATGGCGGCTCACCTCCATTTCCTCCCGTAACCGCTGCAAGGCAAGTTGGATATGCCGCCCCGCTGTGCTGCGTGTTTGACCAAAGTACGCACCGATCACGCGCTGCGGCTGGTGCAGGAAATAGTAGCGGAAGATTTCTTCCTGCGCTTGTTCCGGCAAAGTCGAGAGTGCAGCGGCAAGGGTGACGTTGCAGAGCAGGACGGTCTGGCCGCAGACGATAAAGGGGTGTTCTTCGTCCGGCTCCGGCTCGGCAAACTGGACAAACTTCTCATTTGTCAGATAGTCAAGGGAAATTTCCCGTTCCCATTTCTGCCGCAGCCGTATGATTTTCCCGATGGCGGCATACCGAATAACGGCTTTACAAAAGGCGTTGTGCTTGCACCGGATATACTCTTGATAGGCTTCAATCTCGGTCATGGAAATTCCCCCTCTCTGAATAATAGTACGGGGCGGGCAGCACTCCTTGCTGTCCACCCCTTGATTGCCTGCCAGCAAAGGCGGGCGGGGCTGTCAACGGCGGCGCGTATGCGCCGTTCATCTTAACCGTTGACTGGCTCGACTGGCTTTGCTATTTCGTTATGTTCATTCAGTTGTTGACAAAAGAAATGTAGATACCGAAACTGTCTGGAACATAGCTGATGCTTATCCACTTTTCTTCATTTGACAAAAGTGTTCCGATAGAAACATAGTTTTCTCCCTCGATTTCCTCTGACACATTTTCAATTACGGAAAAGCCTTCTTGGTTCAAAATCTCCATGTACTCGTTATAGTCGTTTTCGCTAACGCCGGTAAGGTTGATACTGCAATTCCCATGTTCTGTATCAAGTGTAGCCCATGCAACCGTACCAGGCGGAACAGGAAGCCCCTCCGTGTACTCATTCGCAGGCCAAACGCCCTCTTCCAATTTTGTAACACTGTTAGATTGTGTATTGCTCTCATTGCTGGTTGGTGCAGATGAGATATTTTGATTAGAACACGCAGCCAAAAAAATCATAAGCATGATTGCGAATACAGAAATATACTTCTTCATTGGTTACCTCCTGTTTTTGTGTATGGTTCTAATAATTAACAAAACAGCAATAGCCGTTGCTACAAACCCAATAGTCAAAAGGATTTGTGAAACATCAAAGGCAAATGCGCCCTCAATCTGTATATTTGTTGTCGCGTCTGCCTGTCCGATTGCTCCTTCTGGTACTTTTCCTGATTGTGCAACAGCATATACCGAAAAGGCAGCAACCGCGATAACAAGCGCAACAAGAGTAGAAATGATACCGTTCCTTTTTTTCAATGTGGTGTTATCAATGCCAAACTGTTCTGCGGTGCTGTCTGCAAATTCTTTTGGTGTGCCCAAACGTTGGATAACCTGTTGCTCTGTTTCTCCATGCTCCATAGCAGACGCAAAAACTTCATTCAAGTCACGCACAACCTCTTTTTTCATTTTGCGTGGTAAAGATAGTTCCTTTTCAACCTGTTTGATATATTGTTCTTTCATTTGGACACCCTCGCTTGTTGATAACTTTCTATAAAGCCGTTTACGCAGTTTTCATAGCTTGACCAAAATAAGATTAGTTCATCAAGTACATTCCTGCCTTTATCAGTTAAAGAATAATACTTTTTTGAGCCGCCATTTGCCGCAGCCGGAGCCAATCGGCATTTGATTAGTTCTGCTTCCTGTAAACGATACAGAATAGGGTAAATGGTTCCCTCTTTCGCATATCCCAAAACAGACGCACTATTGTTCAATTCGGTTATAATTTCATATCCATAAGTTTCCTTGCGTCCGATTAGGCATAAGAGTATCATTTCCAGAGAGCCTTTTTTGAATTGCTGGACATATTTGTTATTCATATCGTCGCCTCTCTTTAGTTTCGCTACTTAGGCTTGCTAAGTAGCAACTATATTATATCTCTTTCGAGGTATCAGAGTCAATAGTCTTAACGAAAAAGTTACAAGATGCGTGCGTAAGGCAATATCGGAATAATGGGCTGCTGTCTATCAAATTCTTGTGTGTTACTTTATGGCACATGAGCATTTGCGCCGGGGTTATCGTTGCCGTAGCCCTCAAGCAGATTGATTGCACCCCAGATGCCAAGACCTGCGCCCAGAGCGATAACGAGAGTCTGAAGAACGGTTACTGCGCTATTGAAAAATGCCATAATATTTTCCTCCTAAAATTTGAAATTGTTTTGAGAATAGAAAAAGCCCTCCGTACTACCGGCATCAAAACCGGACGGAAGGCTTAGTTTACGAGAATCTTTTCAAGGAACTCCTCGACGGTTATCACGCCAAGTTTCTGTTCCATTCTGCTTCTTGCATATTCAGTTTCACAATCATATATATCACCACCACCTTTCATAAGAAACAGCCAATACATTGACTGCAACAAATCTTCACGAGAAGCACAGATTGTCGGTGAAAAAACGACAGGTGAAACCTTCAGAACCTCTGCGAGTTTCGCTGTGGTTTCTGCATTAGGGGTTCGAGCGTTTTTCTCATACTGAGCAATACGGACATCCGCTGTTTTCTCGGAATACCCCATCAGGAGTCCAAGCTCTTTCTGGGTAAGGCGGCGAAATCGTCTAACGAACTTCAATCGCTGCCCAATAGAGGTATCCGTGATCCACCAAGTCATTTTTTTTACACCTCGCTTTCTGCAAATTCTCGATATACAACCTCATTTTTTGCTCTGCGCTTGCCTACGGCTTCACTGGGAGCAAGGTCAGGGTAGGTTGCCTGCACTTTCTGTCTGCTTCTGCGGACAGTTTCAAACCCCGGAAAGCTGCGTCTATCCAGTTCCTTCAAAAACACAGGAACCGTCATGGCATGAATGTCGATGCCACGCAGACCGGAATAGTGTTCCAGTACCATCAGGTACAAATGATTGTCGGTATTTCTTGCCTTGTGGTCGTGTTCCAAGATGTTCTTAACCAGGGCAGATACCGTTTTCAGATTTTCCAAACAGAAACCTCCTTAATCCGCATCGACTACCACAAACTCATCACCTGCCTTGAGCTTCAACCTTCGACTCAGAAACTGCTCAATGTTGAACTCATTTCTCTTATCAAAGTCTGATGTGTACTTATAATTGGGGTGCTGCGTCAGATCGTACTTGTCAGAAAGAAACGGTCTGACACCACGCAACTGCAAAATACACTTGCTGCCATCCAGAACCGCAAGCTCATCTACGCTCGCAAGGTCTTTGCCTAACTTCTGATAATTCAAGCCGTAAGACGGGCTGTTACCTCTGGTGTTGGAGGTGTTGTAGGTGTCGATAGTTTCTTTTCCCAATGCCTGATTCAGTTCTTTGAGCGTGGTTGGCTCAGAACCACCCAGGAAAATTCGGGAATCCATGTTGCCGATGATGGTATCGGCATTGTCTTTATAAATGGCTTTCAGCTGTGATTGTGCCTGGAGAACAAGGCAAGCCGATATTTCACGGCTTCGGATTGTCGCTACCAGTTTTTCCAGATTGGGAATCTGACCGATGTTTGCCATCTCATCAATCAAGCAGCGCACATGAACCGGCAGTCTGCCGCCGTACACATCATCTGCTTTCTCGCACAACAAGTTGAACAGCTGTGTGTAAATCATGGAGATCAAAAAATTAAACGTCGCATCCGTATCTGACATAATCAGAAAGAGCGCCGTTTTCTTATCTCCGAGAGTATCCAACTGCAACTCGTCATAGGCAGTCACATCTCTGACCTCCTGAATATCAAAAGGAGCCAGACGAGCGCCGCAGGAAATCAAAATCGACTTAGCGGTCTTGCCAGAGACGAAAAGTCAAGGACTTTTTCATCAAATTCAAAAAGAAGTTACATTTTGCGGACTTCCTCACGGAGCAGACGCTTGATTTTGTCCTCCATCGTCTCTTTTGCGGTCTGGCTGAAATGCACACGGACGATATAGGTTGTCTTTCCGATCTGCTTTCTGACAGTCGGGCAAGGGGCGGTGTTGGTTGCGGTATTGTTCATTCAAAATCCTCCTGTAAATGAAAAATGCCCGGTGACTGTTCATCATCGGGCGATGTCGGTATGAGGGAACAAGGCAAGGCGGCAACATTAAGGTATCTATAAAAACCTTGCCGTCTTTGCCACGCTTGCCGTGTTCCTGTTGTCAGTCTCGGAGATAGCAGACCCATACTGTGCCGTCTTTCTCGGTCACAAGCCTGTCCCCGATACGGCTCTTTGCCGTTCTCATGGTGCGTGAGGAAATCCCACGCTCATTGACCGTCTTTTCCAGCTCTGCACTTGGCATACGCTTTCCATCTGCCAGCAGTTCCAGAATGAGCATTTGCGCTTGTGCGGTCTTGCTCTCGGTCTTGGCGGTGTCTGTCCCAGCAAGAAGCTCGTCAGCGGTAATGTCATAAGCTCCTATCCATTCAAAGCCTTTCTCGTCTCCCAGAGAAAAGGCAAGGGACTGTCCGGGCGGCGCAAGGGAGCTTTTCTCATGGATAAGCACCCTCGTTGTGGGGCTGTCCTTCAGCTTGCCGATAAAAAGCAGACTGCGGACTGCCGCCGTAATGTCGATAGACCCTAATCCCCGATAGGTGCTTTGCGTTCCTGCGGCTTTGTTCAGGTGTCCGATCAGCACGATAGCGCATCCGGTAGCCTGTGCAATGTCTCCCAGACTACGGAAGATGGGACGGACTTCATTTGCCCGGTTCATGTCCACATCTGCGCCCAGAAACGCCTGCATCGGGTCAATGATAACCAGCCTTGCGTTGTTCTCTCGGATTGCTCTTGCGATGCGCTCATCAGCAAGGGTCAGCGGCGTGTCTCTATCGTCAATAACAAGCACTCGTTCAAGGTCTGCGTCAGCTTCCATCAGCCGGGGCTTAACGGTATCGCCCAGACCGTCCTCGGCGGTCTGATAGATGATATTGAAAGGCTCAAGTGTCTCCATACCGGGTAAGGGCTTTCGGTTGGTGCAAGCCGCCGCAAGACGCATGGCAAAGTAGGTCTTGCCCTCGCCGGGGTTGCCCTGTATGATGGTCAGCTTTCCAAAGGGGATATAGGGAAACCATAGCCATTCCACGCTCGTCAGCTCCACATCTGCCATGCGGAGCATGGGAACAGGCTGGGCGGTGGGCAGCTCTCGCAGCGTGATTGTTTCGGCTATGAATTTGTGGCTCGGAATGTCCTTTTGCCGACGGAGAACATCGTTCCAGTCTTTCCTTGCCGGGACAAGGCGAATGACGGCGATCTCGCTGGGAATGGACTGTGCCAGTCGGGTACAGGCTTCGCTTCCTGCGGTGTCGCTGTCAAGGCAGAGGAACACTTTTTGGGTGTCCTTGCGTTCAGAAAGAAAACGGTCAAGAGCCTTGCCCGAAACGCCGCCCAGGGCAAGATAATTTCTTTTCTGCCAGTCCTGCGGATAAAGGCAGATGAATGATAACAGGTCAATCGGTGCTTCAAAGACAAAGAGCTGATTGCCGTTTCCCTCATAGCGGAACGGATAGGACTTGTCAGCCCCGGCAATGTCCTGTCTGAATGGGTCTGCCGTTCCTCGCACATGGGCGTATCTCGGCGTACCGCTTCGGTCTCTGCCGACAAACACAACATTGTGCCGCTTTGCGTCCTCGTAAATATCCCCGGAAAGAAGAAAAGTCTCAACAAGCGTTTTGTTGAGACCTCGGCTTTCGCAAAGATATTGAATTGCTCTGTCGGCTGTTCTGTTGTGCAAGGGCAAGTGGAACGCTGTGGGCGGTGCTGTGGTGGCTTCGGTCTGCCCCTCGCCGCTTTCGCCGGTCAGGAGCTGGACGGCTTCGGGAAAGGACTTTCCGTAAAACTCCATGACAAAATCAATGGGATAGCCGCCCTTGCTCTGGCTGTGTCGAAACCACTTGTTTCCCCGGACGGTCAGGCTGTCATGTTCTTTCCAGCGGTATTCTCGTCCGCTTTTGATAAGTGTCTCTCCCTGTGTGCGGAGAAAATCTTCCAGACTGACGGCGTTTGCCCGGTCAATCTGTGCTTGGGTGTAATTCATCGGGATAGTTCCTCCTTTTTCTGTCGTGTTTGGGGTCGATTTTGGAGTTTTTGTTCCTCTGTGCGCTCGTTAAATCGGGCGGCAGTATCTACACATGACTTGACCTTCCAAAGGCGGTGTAAATCGTCTCTGACGGTCTTAAACTCGCCATAGGTGGTGTTGTGCGCCTGTTCCAGCTCGTCATACTCGTCGGACAGCTTTTTCATATCCACCTTGCCGTCCGGGAACTCCTCGGTCAGCTTGCGTCTGGCGGTGTAGAACATTTTCAGCTCGTCGGCGTGTTCTGCCTTGTACTTGGCTCTGGACTTCTCAAACTTGATTTTCTGCAAGCCGTCACAGACAGGCTTCAAGCTCTGGAAGGTAGCGGAGTAGTCATAAAGCCGCTTGATTTCTTTCATTCGTGCGGTCTGCCCGTCCAGCGTTTTCTTCAAGCTCTCTGTGGTGGAGCTGTGTTCATTGACATGGCTTTCCAAATCTTCAAGGGTGTAAATGCCGTTTGCCCGGAGATAATTGAAAGTCTCGTTCATCTCCTTTAGGTTGCTGATTTTGCCTTTCTGGGAATAAGCCCCGGCTTTGCGCTGGGTGTAATAGGCGTTCAGCAGAGAAACAAGGTCGGGTGCCTGCGGCTTGGCAAGCTCCGCTTTTGCTTCGGCAATCCAATCGAACAGGAGAGCGATTTTCTTCTTGATGTCTCGGATAACGGCATTGGTTGCCTTGATCCAGCGGTTGAACTCGCCCTTTTCGGTGCGTATGCCTTTCTTCTCCATCGCCCGGACGGTTGCGCCCTCATGGACGGTGGGAAGAAGCTCTACGCCCTGACGCTCATAGCTTCGGTGGTCGATACGAACATCAAGACCTTTTTCCGCAAACTTGGCGTTGCATAGTTCCGCCCATGTCTGACGCCAATGTTCCAGCGTTTCGGGACTGCCCCAGTCGGTAGTGGGAACGGCGTTGAACACAAACTTTCCGTTTGCGTCTCGAATACGGTTGCCGTCCTCGTCCAGCTCGTACACCCGGCGTTGCTTTAGTCCCCATTTGCCGTTCTGCTCGATGGGGCGGATGGGGCAAAGCACATGAAAATGCGGATTGGGTATGCCGCCGTCCTCCCGGTCTGGCTGGTGTACGGCGAAGTCAACCACCATGCCCCGGCTCACAAAGTTCTCCAATAAAAATTGCCTTGCAAGAGCGATGTTTTCCTCAAGGGAAAATTCATTCTGCAAGGCAATGTCAAAGCTGTATGCAAGCTGGGCGTTCTTTCCACGCTCGGCTTTTTCCACGGCGTTCCATAGGGTTTGGCGGTCTGCGTATTCTGGCGGTGCATGGGACGGCAAGAGAATGTCAGAGCAGATCACGCCGCCCTTGCGGGTGTAGTCGCTGTATTCGCCGTAATACTCGCTATACAATCGCTCCCCGGCTCGGTAGGCAGCAGAAGCGATAGCGGACTGTCCTGCGCTTCGCTTAGTCTGCGTGACGCTCAGATGAAATAGTGCCATCGGCTCTCAACTCCTTTTCTCTGTTTGCTTGGCTGATGTGGGTAATCGTCATGTGACGGACGGCTCGCTGGACTTCGGACAAAGAAAAGATTTGTTCCATCAGCTCTGTCATTTCGGTGCGTGTGAGATCTTTGACCTCCGGGGCAAGGCTCTCAATCGTGCCGCCCAGATTGCAAAGACGGTGGGTGCGCTTTTGTCTCTCGCCTTTCTCCAGATACTTCTTTCTGTTCTCCAGACGCTCCAGCTTGTGCTGTTCCTGTGCAAGCTGTGTCTCGACCTGTTCCTTTTCGGCTCGGAGCTGTTCAAGGTTTTTCGGTTTTGCCATTTTTCGTGACCTCCTTTTTTGAAAATGGGGATAAAAAAAGACCGTCAACTTTTCGCAGATTGCGACCAGTCAACGGTCAGTTTTTCGGTATTCAGTTGTTGTGTTCAGTTCGGTAAATTGAAGTTGGTCAAAGTTGTTGGCGAAGATATTCCACAACATTTCCATTCGTATCATAGAAACAGATGTTTCCTACATTGAGGGGCAGGACAATGGCGAAAGGCTTGCCACTATCAATATCAATCACCTGAATGCCGTTGCCATCATCTACTTCAAGTCGAACAATATTTTGGGTATTCATTGAGATAAATGCCCTTTCGTTATTTCCCTCAACAACAAACTCTGCAATGTAATCATCAACCTCAACTATATCTCCACCACCACGGAAGAAATATCCAAAAGACAAGCCAGGGCGATTTACATAGACAGAAAAAGTGTGGTCTGTCTTGTCCTGTGGGTAAGAAATAAATGCAGCCATTGTGTCGGAAATGCTTCCATCAACAATCCAATCATCCAAAATTTTTTGAGATTGGCGAATGTCTGCTTCTAAACTGTTTGCGGTTTTACCAATGTCATTGTTTGCATAAAGGAAACCGAAAACCAACACACAAGCCAAAATAACACCCAAGAGGATTATGGGTAATTTCTTTTTCATAGAATCACACTCCTTTATCAAATTAAGATTCTTGATTTTCAAACTTGCTGGCGGCGAACGGTTTGTCAAAACCGTTTGCGGACGGCAAGTCCACAGGGGATAGCCGCTTTAGCGGCGCAAGGGGGTGTAGCCACCTTGACGGAACGAAGTGACGCAACATTCTCGGTCATGCAGTTTTCTTCTGCTGACGGAGAATGAAGCTCCGCAGGACGCACTACTCTCGACAGAGAGTATAGAAGTGCGCCCTTAGAGTTCTAAGGGTATTTTTAGATAATTGGGAATGTTTCTTTGTCAAACTGCGTAACATTGAACACGATACGCCACTCGACATCATCACCAACCGGTTCAAAGTGCAGAGCAGAACAAGCAGCATGAAGTTTTTCTTGTGAATTTGTTCCATATATAACTGCTGTCGGACCATCTGCACCACCAATAACACCAACAACAAAACAGGAACTACTGCCAACTGGACGGAACGAATGATCGTCTGGTGTAACTTCTATCGGTCTATCGCCTTCATCACAGTCAAAAACCGAAATGTTCTCCATCGGTTCAGGGGTAAGTGTATAACTCATGGCAATATAATGTGTCGGATAAATCCAGCGATCAGAACCAAAACTATTTTGAGGAACTGTCTGCTGTTCTATTTCCTGCACGGTCAGTGTATGGGTTATTCCGCTAACAGGATGGGAAAACATAAATGAATCTCCGGGTGCGTGAACTTTGAAATGTGAGCCTGGAACTTGTCCTGGTTGCTGCTCCATTGTAAGAAAAAGTTTATTGATTTCAGGGTGATGCTTGGTTCCCCAAGGAAATACGTCTCTGCATATGACCCAGCCATAAGTACTATCCAGCCCATAATGGTCGATTGCCCATTTTGCTTCCAACTCATTGATAACGCCATCTGGCAGACAAGGATTAAAGCTCACAGCGCAGCCATGGGTTGTCTGTAATATTTTCTCGTTTAACTTCAAGCAAGGTTTGAAGTTAAAACAAAGTGGGTTTTCCCATTCCATCTGCATCTGTTGCTCACGGGTAAAATTTTCACATGAGTCATTTTCCCAGTCCAGATTCCATTTTTTCATGAAGTCACGGATGCTTTCTGAATCAACTCGCATACAAAAATCAACGACAAGTCCTTTGCTACATGAATAAGCTGCCGGAATTACCCAATGATATCCAGCCCAATCGAATTGTTTATCCAGCTTGATCTCTTTTCCGGCACGGTCTTTACCTCGATGTCCCCAGAAATCTCCATCAAAGTAGACCTTCCATTCAGGGGCAACCAATTCTGCTTCTGAAGTCATATCATTATCGTAATAATCTTCTGTGTATTTAATCTGACTGTAATCAAAGGAAGATTGCAGGTTTTTGATATATGTCCACGGTTGTTCCATAGGCAACAAATTCATCTTCTCTGAAATTTCCGATAAAGTTTGCTGTTGTTCCTGGGTTGTAGGGTTTTCATTGAGAAAGGCTTCAAACTGTGCTTCGTTCCACATCCACGCTTGTTCCACTGCCGCCACATCACCACAAGCCAGTATAAGCCGCAGAAAGTCGGTAAAATTTTCAGCTACTGGATGAACATAATCAGGAGAAGTATTCATGGGGCTGACAGAGAAAACCATCTCTCCAAATCCACGAATGAAACAGAAGTGGATACCATCTATCCCTGCCCATCCAAAAACCGATGCCCCTTTTGGGGTACAAAAATAATTTGTATTATCCTCACGGAGTTCAACTCCCACAGGACTTAAATCGACACCCCGCTGTAAAAATTTTTTCAAAATTCTATTCATTAAGCATCCCCCCATAAAATTAGTGCTATCACGCTCTTGATTGTAGTAAATTTTATCACAAGAGTGTGAATAAATCTACTGGCGAATGCTGAAACCGCCCGAACAGTTTCTTTCTGCTCAGGCGGCTTTCTTCATCCATTTTTCTTTCTTCTGCTGCACTTGTTCATGGGCTTCCTGCTGAACATCAGCCCAGCGGAAAAGCCATACTTGAAGTGACTTTCACTTTCTTCACATTGGGCGATTGCTGTCTGCGCCCGGAGTTCCTGCACCAGCTCATAGTCCTCTTTGCTGAGCCGCTGGGACAACTGCTCCATGAGCTTTTCACAGGCTATGACTGCCTTTCGGTATTCCGGTGATGTAGGTACAACTGTCTCGCAGGGATAAAACTCCCCATTATACATGGCTTCCAAAATCATAGCTTTACCTCTCTCAACAGTAGATTAGTTCCGTCTTGATGATTTCCTCTGCCCGGCAGCGGATGGAGTTCATTGACTGCACCCATAACATCTGATTTTCCGCTTTCATGGCTTCGGTCACGCCCTCGGCTTTCATCATCTGCCGGATAATCAAGTCCAGCCTGTCTGCCGCCTGCTCGTTCAGATCGGCAACGACGGTGTGGAGGCTGCCGGACAAAATTAGCTCGTTGTAAAGCATGGGACGGTGCAATTTCAGATAGGACTGGTGCAAGCGTCCCCAATGCCCAATAGGTCGGCGTTCCTCCGGCAGCTTCAAGTCCGGCACATAGTAGTCGCCCACCAACACATAGTCCATACCGTTCTCATGGATTCTCGGTTTCAACTCTTTCATAAAATCACGCTCCCTTTCTCGGTCCCAGCTGCGGCAAACTGCTCACCGGGATAAATACCCCTCTGGCAATATCCTCGGTGCGGATTGCCTGTTTTCTGGCTTCAATCTCCGCTTTTTTCTTGGCTTTCGTGCGCTCCTCATACTCTTTCTGTTTACCATTGGCTTTCCGCTTCAAGTAGTTCTGGTGGAGCCTGTCCTTGCGTTCCTCACGCTTGCGGATTTCCTCTAATTCCTCCGGGGTAAGCTCCACTTCGCCAAACGCAGGGGGAACGAAACGACCCACGAAATTGAAGTAAATCTCGACCTCCTGTGTGGTCTGAATACTGCCCTTGCGGTCACGCTCATGCACAAGGATTTTCTCAATAAACTCATTGAGCATGGCAATCGTCAGCTTGTCGAAGTTCTCATACTTGTCAATCAGAGCGATAAAACGGTCAGCGTCCTTTTCGTGCTTCTCGTAGCTCTTGATAGCCTTTTCCAGATCGGAGATTTCAACGGTAAGCTCGGACTGTTCCTTTTCGTATTGAGCGTCCAGAGTGGCGTATCTGCTGTCGGACAGCTTTCCTAAAATGTTGTCCTCATAGATTTTGCAGAGCAGGACTTCCAGCTCGGAAACTCTCTGCTTTGCGGTGGCAAGGCGTGTCCGCTGTTTCTTGACCTCTGCCGTCTGCTGGCTGGACTGCGCTTCCTGCACCACACGGACAAACTCGGCTCGGTCATGCTTCGCATACTCGGCAATGGCTTTCAGCATTTCAGAGACAAGGGACAGTACCACATCTTCATTGATACGGTGCTGTGTCGTGCAGAGCTTTCCAACTGGGACTTTGCTGTATTGGGAACAGGTATATTGAGAAATACGCTTGCCGTTGTTGGTGCGGTGGACATACATCTTGCCACCGCAATCGGCGCAATAGAGCAAGCCCGTGAGGGGAGCTGCTTCGCCCCAGCCGTCTGGGTAGCGTCTGACATTCCCACGGATTTTCTGCACAAGGTCAAAGGTCTGCTGGTCAATGATAGGCTCATGGGTATTCTCGAAAATTGTCCATTCGTCCTCCGGGACATAATGGCTTTTCTTGTCCTTGAAGTGCTTTCGGGTCTTGAAGTTGATGGTGTGTCCCAGATATTCACGCTTTTCAAGAATGTTGCAGATGGTGGAAGAACCCCAGCCGTACACATCTTTGAAGGCCTTATTTTTGTTCACGCCCTCGCCGTGCCGGGCAAGGTAAGCGGACGGAATGAGGACTTTTTCTTCTTTCAGCTTGCTGGCGATCTGATACGGACCGTAGCCCTCAATCGTCATGGCAAAGATGCGCTTGACCACCTCGGCGGCTTCGGGGTCAACCAACCATTGGTCTCTGGCTTCGTTCCAAAGATAGCCGTAAATGACCGTGCCTGTGAGGTGCTTGCCGGACTTGCCTTTGGACTGGAAAGTGGAACGGATTTTACGGCTGGTGTCTCTGGCGTAGTATTCGTTCATAATGTTGCGGAAAGGGGTAAAATCATCGTCCCCTCTGGCACTGTCCACGCCGTCATTGATGGCGATAAGGCGAACGCCACGCTGACGCAGGATTTCCATAATCTGACCGACTTTCAGATAGTCACGACCCATGCGGCTCATGTCCTTGATACACAGGTACTCCACATTCCCGGCTTCCACTTCTTTCATCATTGCCAGAAATCCGGGACGGTCAAAGCAAGTACCACTAATGCCATCGTCCGTGAAATGGACAATGTTCGTAAACCCCTGCCGTGCGGCGAACTCCTCCAACATAGCCTTTTGATTGGAAATGGAATTGCTCTCACGCTGCTGGTCATCATCTTTGCCAAAGTCATCACGGCTCAATCGCTCGTAAAGAGCTGTGATTTTCTCGTTTTTTCTCATAACTTGCGCTCCTTTCTTCGGTTTTAGGTTGTGTGTTCTAAGAGACTTCCCAACCGCTTGATTAAGAAGTCTTTTAGAGCATACAACACCGGCAGCCAGCTTGTATTTTTTATACTGACGGACTGCAAAGTGATTCGGCTTTTTCTTTTCCAGGGCTTCAAACATCAGATCCACCGGGTTCTGGAACTCCTCATCATCTTCCCGCACCTCCATTGCGTTCAGGAACTCAATCAGGGTGGAGAAATTCTGTTCCTCAACCGGAGCTTCATAGTGGATATATCCGATCAAGGCACAGTAGAGCAGCGTTTCCGCCTTCGTCCAGAACTCATCACCGGCTTTTCCATCACCCTTTGTGTTGGCAATCAGCGTTGTCACCAGTTTCAGAATGTCTTTTTCTGAATGGATATAGGCAAATGGGTTATAGTGCATCGACTTCTGAAAGTTGATGGTGTTGAAAATCTTGATGGTGTAGCCATGCTTCAAAAGGGCGTTGCCGCACTCAATCACGATGCTGCCTTTCGGGTCAGTGACCACATAGGAACTGTGCATCTGGAGAAGGTTTGGCTTCAACCAAAAGCGAGTTTTACCGGAACCCGAACCGCCGATAATCAGAACATTCTTATTTCGGGCATTGGCAGGATTCTTCGGGCGATTGCTCATCATCAGCCGCTCCGTTTTCGTCAGGATCACATTGTCCTCGAACTTTGGTGCAATAAACGGCTCAATATCTTTTGCCGTTCCCCAACGAGCAGAACCGTACTCAACATTGTGTCGGTACTTCTTTGCGTTTTTGCCTTTTAGATAGACAGCCAGCCGAAGTCCTGCGCCGCAGAGAATACCAATCAGCAAATCCAACGGGTGAAAGCTGGGAAACGGATTGTTCAGGGCTATCGGAAGGGCATGAAAAAAGCTGAGGATTTTCGCAGATGAATCTGCCCCCTCAGCCAATCTCCATGCTTCTCCTAAATTCGTAGCGAACAACCCTACCAGAAAATACGGTAAATTCAGAATCAGGAGCTTTTTCATTTTTCTCTTATCCATCACAGATCACGCTCCTGTTTCTTCTCTCGAACCTTCTTCGGAATCGCTGCGACAATTTCCTTGAACTTCTTCAGCTGCGCCAGAACGCTCGGCTTTTCATTCTTGGTTAATGCCCTTGCCTGATGTTCCTTGCAGATTGCATCCAAAGCATCTGCATCTTTAGAACGGACAAAAACAAGAAACCGGGGAGGATCAACGGACTTATCTTTTCTTACGGCAAAGTCCACGCCATACTTCTTGGCGAGCTTTTCAAAATCACGGATACTCTCTTTGTCGATCTCAACATTCGTAGCACCCTGATTCTGTCCCAAAAGCTGTTTCACGGATTGCTTTCCATGAACGGCAGGGTCTCGTGCCTTTTTCATCTTCACTTTTTCCCGGTGCTGCAAATACTTGCGGATACCGGCAATGATAGTGCGCCCCGTCAGCTTGGTTGTGCTGATCGCCAGGTTTACTGTTCTGTTTTCAACTTCTTCCTGCATGATTCATCACCTCCTGCAAGCAGTAGAGTGAACAGATTATCGTGCCATATCTCTGTGGTCGTAATACAGATTGCCCTTGGCAACTGCGGCATGGCTGATAATCTTGATATTGCCAGCTTTCTGGTTATCCAGAGCCTTCTGATAACCCACATCGCTCAAATACAGGCGATTTCTTTCGCCTTTCCAACCGACAGGCGATTCATCGGTCAGCACATCGAAAATAATCATGTGCTTGGTGGCGTCATCAAATCGTGCCAAGTCCATATAGGTATGTCCCTGGTACTCCTTGGCACCATCCTGAATCCGCTTTCGCTCCATCAGCTCTCCAATCGTCGAATTTCTTTGCATAAGAACCTCCTTACAGAACATCTCGGTCAGGGTTACTTTTGTGGGGAACCGAATCAGCTTTGACAGGTGCATCTTCTTTCTTCACCATGTCATCCGGCAGGGGAAGCGCCATAATGCTGCGCCCCATGCGTACAAAAGTCTCAGGCTGATGAAAGTGTTCCTCAAACTGCTTCATCAGTTCCGGGGACAGAGAACAAAAATCATCCTCGCCCAATCCCACAACCAGAAAATCACCGGCGATAATGTCATAAATATCGCCGTCATCATCACGCAGCGCACGGTTCAGTTCTTTGCCTACGAGTTTACCTTCGTCGTGCATCACCAGTGCAACCGGCTCATTGAACGGATAAGTTGCCTCAATATCGCCACCTACGGCTTTCTGCAAATCCTCCAGCTCACAGCCGATCTGCACAGCCTGCGGATACATGAACGGCTTTACCAGCAACACATTCATGGTATCTGCCTGTTCTTTCTGAACCTCCCGTTCCTCGGTCGTGCCGAACGCAACACCGGTAAAGTTTTCGGAGTCCAGAATGTACTCCGAATTGTAATAAGCGGCTCTAACCTGTTCCTCTGCCGCATCGTGAGATTCTGCTTGCACCGTAACCGTTTTCTCCAAGGTTTCGGTGATCTTCACATCGTATTCTTTCAAGTTTCGATACCTCCGTTTCTTTGGAAATAAGAAAAGCGACCATCCATGAACCTGTTACAGTTCATAAATAGTCGCATCCACATCGGCTAAAAGCTCGAACAAGCAAATATCGTCCAGTTCGCAAATCAGGGAACCCATGTCGAAGAAAATATCGTCCTCGCATTCCACCGTAGTAACCACGCTGCGGTGTTCGTTAAGACAAATGGCTTCTTCCTTGTCCATCGTGATCGTAGACATACAGGACACCACATAGAATGTCATATCTTCTGCTAACCACAGCTCCTTGCTCTGAATCGTGCGAACTTTTTCATCGCCGCTCATATCTTCTACATAGGACAGAAGCCGCACGGCTCTGCTGTTCAGAAGTACCTTTCCCTGATAGTCGATACCCTCACCAGCAGAGGACAATACTCGATACTCGCTAATCATCTCGGCATTTTTCTGAAACGACTTTGCCAGAAGCGCAGGAGAAATATCATCGAACTCCTCACTGTAGTTTACGAGCATATCTACCATATAATCAGGATCGCAAAGGTCGTAGAGTTCTTCCAAAGCGCCCTGAATGTTTTTGGGTGTAAACATTTTTTACCTTACCTTTCCATTGATTTTTCTCTTTTTTTCTGCCATTGCTCCAAAAGCTGAATGATTTTATCCTCCATCTGCTTGTTGGTATAGGACTTCGGGAAGTATTTTCGCAACGAATCCGTTTTGAAGGTTACTCTGTCCAGCTCTCCCTTCTTGATTTCATTCATAATCTCGCACATCGCATCCAGCGTACACTCGCCCTCCTGTGCGAGCTTTTTAATTCGCTGTGCTTGCGAAAGGGAAGGAGCTGCTTGAGCATAATCCATTGCAGAAAGAAAATCCTTCTGTTCTTCACTTGCCAGATAGGAAAGCTCCACCGCAGGATTGAATTTGATCTGACCCGTATCTACCATATCCAGCAGTTCCGGAATCAGTTCGGTCAGACGGATATAACGGTGTACCTGATTTCTGCTTTCTCCTGCCTCCTGACCGACTATATCCATTGCCTGCAACTTCATCCCAACTTGGGATGAAGTTAAATCGGTGCGTTGACCTTGATGTTTAATCGCATCCAGCTTCATCTTATAAGCAAATGCTCTTTCACTCGGCAGGATACTCTCCCTCTGCAAATTCGCATCAACCATCAAAATAATGGCTGCATCATCGTCCAGGTCACGAACAATCGCAGGCATGGTTTCCTTACCCGCAAGCTCCGATGCCCGGTGCCGCCTGTGACCAGAAACGATTTCATAACCACCGTCGGGGTCAGGACGGACAATCGCAGGAGTGAGAACTCCGAAATCTCGGACGCTCTCTGCCGTTTTCATCATTTCTTCATCATCAACCACACGGAAGGGGTGTCCCTCAAAGGGGTGTAGCTCAGAAAGCGGAATTTCCTGCACACGCTCCTGCTGGGCTTCAGCTCTGGATTGATCGGTGGAGAAAATATCATCGTACCCCTTCAAGCTGATGTTTGCGCCTTTTTTCTGCATTGTTTAACACCTCCTTCGTCAGAATTTTATAGGCTTCGGCAACTTTGCCTTTGGGATCATGCTTGAAGATACTGGTTCCCTCTGCGCTGATTTCCTCTGCACGGACAGAGCGGGGAATGTCGGTCTTGTAAACCTTCAGCTTTCCGCCGTAGCTCTCCCGAATCAGATTGCTGATGTCTTTGGAGTAGTTGGTGCGGCTGTCCACCATCGTCAGAAGAATCCCTTCAATCCTCAGTTTCGGGTTGATTTGCCTCTTGACCTTGTTGATGGTTCCAAGCAGCTGTTCCAGACCCTTTGCAGGAAGGTATGCTGCCTGAACCGGTATCAGCACATTGTCGGCAGCTGCCAACGCATTGACGGTCAGCATACCCAAAGACGGCATACAGTCAAGAAGAATGTAATCATAATTCTGTTTGACTGTATCCAGGTATTGCCGGAGAATGGTTTCCCGGCTCATGGCATTGACCAGTGCTACCTCCATACCTGAGAGTTCGATGTTGGACGGCACCAAATCAACGCCCTCCGGATGATGAAGAATCCCTTCATCGGGAGTAATAGGGTTTTCCATCATAATCTTTCCCATCAGATCGGAAAGTGTCGGAGACAGATCATCCGGGCAGGGATTGCCCAAACTGACCGTCAGGGAAGCCTGGGGATCGGTGTCTACCAGAAGCACCTTTTTTCCTTCAAGAGCCAAGCCAACGCCCAGATTCTCGGTGGTGGTGGTCTTTCCAGTGCCTCCTTTCTGATTGACCACCGCAATGATGGTTGCTTTTTTCGACATTTATCGTCACTCTCCTTCCTCTCGCTTCATTTTCAATTTCTTAAATCCTCCTTCCAAATATCCGTGTGACATATCGTGCCGAACAAGAGCATCGTAGTAGGTGTCTATTGTCGTCGGCGCATTGTATATCGTAGTCAGCATATACTGACGGATATTTCTAATCTTTGTGGTGTTCTCCTTGAAGCAGTCCATAACATATCGAATGTGTTCGGCATTCAGTTTCATAAACCGACTGCGGACAATTTCTGCCGGACGCTCCTCTGCACCAATGCGAATCAACGGTCGCTTCGTGCAAACTGTTTCAACGATCAACTCCAGAATGTTATCCAGCATTTCGGAATCGTAAGGGTAATCCTTCTTCAACAAATCCATACTGAGCTGATCCGAGAAATAATCAAAGTATTCTTGATACCGGTCATTCTCGTCCATCATTCCACCATTTCCGGAAGGAAAGATAGAATCAGTATCACTAAATTCAGTATTTTTAATATCAGTATTATTACATTGTGATTTCGGAAGTTCTTGAGTTGTGATTTCCATTGTTCCAGAATTGTGATTTTCACAATTCAAGAGTTGTGAATCCACAGCAGAGATAAAGTTCTTCACATAGATCAGGTTGGGCTTTCCCAAACCCTGGCGCTTACGTTCAATCAATCCTGCTTTCTTCTCAAGTTCACTGAGCAGCTTGATAGCCTTTTGTTCAGCACAGTTCAGAGCCATCTTCGCTTCGTCGATTGTAAAAATGATATACACTCTACCGTTTTTATCTATCCAACCATTCTTGGCAGACAGGCTCATGCGGTCAAGCAAAATGCCATACAGCATCTTGGCATCGGCAGAAATATTCCAGAACCTCTCGTTCGTGAACAACACCTTCGGAACTCGATAGAATGTGAATAGATCGGATTGCTGACCGTAAAAATAATCAAAACTCACACGGCTTCACCACCTTCTTTCTGCGGAAAACTTTCTGTTGTCAGCGGAATGCTGCGGAAAGTCGTATCCGTCTTTTCGTAAGGACATCGGGCAAAATAGTAGAAGCGGTATTCCTGTTCATACACATCCATATCAACGAAGCCCCACTTCACGCATAACCTTCTTCGTACACCAACCAATGCACGGGTGATCTCGCCCATAGGGACAGCCATCACATTCCGACTTGGGTTTCGGCGGCAAAGAGATTAAGTAGTAGCAATTATTTCTACCCAGACGGCAGCCCTTTCTGCCATTCGTCCAGAAGTAGCAGTA
Organism: Clostridium sp. AM28-20LB; assembly: GCF_003480665.1. NCBI lineage: Bacteria > Bacillati > Bacillota > Clostridia > Eubacteriales > Clostridiaceae > Clostridium > Clostridium sp. AM28-20LB. The sequence goes on from NZ_QUJN01000009.1 coordinate 35,869, forward strand.
ATGACAGTCGCTCGGCTTGTCTGCGGTATAAACAGGCTTGCTCAAATAAAACACCTCCAATCTCTTGTATTTGCCCATGGGTTTGGGCATAAAAAAAGAGCGCCTATCCATCCCCAATGCGGGGCAAATAGACGCTCTATGTACATAACGATATTTAATTTTATCTGCTATAACTGCATGGTATTCAAAACATCCGCCTTTTTTGATTAGCTGGATTTTTGGCACGATTTTGGGGCTGATTAGCAGGAAGGGCATTTTCATTAGCAAGAACAGCCCGTTTTCTGCTAAAAATTAGCTGGCGATTTTGTCTTATAACAACCGTTCGATTCTGGAGGGGTTGTCAAAAATCAAATTTTGGAGTAGAATTTTATCTCATACAGTGAAAGAGCTTTTTCGTAGCTTTTTATATAAGAAAAGCCGAAAACCCTTGAAAACAAAGGCTTTCGGCGTTGTTCACTGGCGTCCATAAGAGGATTTGAACCTCCGACCCCACGCTTAGGAGGCGTGTGCTCTATCCAGCTGAGCTATATGGACGTGTCTGATATATGATTATAGCCCGATCAAAGTCGAACTGCAATCCCTTATTTAGTTTTTTTTGAGGTGGCCGTTGTAACGCAACCTTAGGAGGCGGTCGCTCTATCCAGCTGAGCTACGGAAACATCTTTAAAATCTATTCAATTTTAGTCTTAAACTTACTCAATGTCAATCGCCTTTGCCCGAAAGGCGGTCGTTATAACATATTCTTAGGAGGCGCTTGTTATATCCATTTAACTATGGGAACAAATGCCGTATTTTCGGGCTTTTTCAGCCTTTTCGGTCACGGCGACCAACTTTATGAACTCAATCACTTTCGTGATGAATTATCTCTTTCTTATCTCTTCTAATTTTTCAGATTTCGCTTCCTTAAGTGACCCTCAAACGCTACCCTTTTTCTTCAAAAAGGTTCCGCCATGGTTCTACCTTAGGAGGCGAATACTCTATCCTACTGAGCTACAGAGATTTATATGTTTCACGTGAAACATATATCGTATTTTCATACTGCATTTTATTATAATTCATTTTCATGTGTTCCGCAACTATTTTCTCTTCCTGCCTGCTCCGTATGTAATTTCTGTGTAACTGTTCACGGGTAGGCACTTTTGGAACCGACGATTTTTTATAGACCTTTACGCAAAATGAGCCGTTCCCATCATCCATATTTTTCCTTTAAACCGACGTCCCGGAAGCGGTTCTCCAAGCAGGTCTATCTTATTGATACCTACGCGGAAATACAGCTCGTTGCATTCCACCTTGAGATCATAGATTTCCTCGCCGGTAAACCGGTTTTTCTTACATACAACCTCTTTGATCTCGCCTAAAATCGAATACTGATCGCACTCGATCCCGCTTGGCATAAAAGTTGTATCGACGATCGAATAAATATCCTCTCTCGTCGCCCGGCGCGATGCCATCGAATAGAGATCCAGATCCTCGATTGTTAAGGACTCCATCGCATCCTCGTCGCCATTTTTTGCCGCTTCCAAAAGTTCATCCCGGTTTTTCGCCGCCACTTTGGCTTTTTCAATCTGCAGCGCCGTCTTTTTGATCGGAAGAAGCACCTTGCCCCGATTGGCAAATCCTGCCAGGCTGACCGAAGTCACCTGTAAGCGCTCGCGCTCTTTCCGGTAACACTCCCTGTATTCGATCGGATTCAAGAGATAAAAGATCAGCGAAAGCCCTACCTTATACTCATCCAGAAGCCCCGCATAGGTTTCCTTCTCCGTATGACGCTGAATGGAACATTCTGCCCGCGAGGTTACCTCCTCGTTCAGGATATAGGGATAATAATACTCTATCTCCATCTCATCCTGCTCATTCAGCTCCCCATACATCGCCACGCCGATCCCCGGCGCAACTTCTGTCTTGATCTCATATAATTCGGTCTCCCTGTCAAGCTGAAGACAGCTGGAGGTTCCCGCCTCTCTCGCCAGACAGCGAAGCAAGGCACGGATGTCCTTCTTCTTCTGATACATACTAAATCCGGCAGCTCGCAAAAAACGATGCATATTGACTCCTTCTAACTACAATCCGCAGCTGCTGCCAACACATACAGCCGCCTCATTTCTATCCTTTATTTTCCTTACTTATACCCAAGCGCACGCTCCAGTGCTTCCTTCTCTTCACTTCCTAAAAGCACCTCGGTCTTGCCCTCTACGACATCCTTCAGATACAGGTAACAGCCTTCACGGCTGTGAACAGAATTCAGCACAAATCCCGTGTTGTTATCATCCAGCATGGCAATGACAAAACTCAGATTGCCGCCCATGCCCTTAAACGCATTGTACTTGACAATACCGGTTTTCTGGTATCCAGCCTGCGCCTTGGAGACAACCGAATCCACCAGGCGTTTTGTATCTCCGTCCTTTGCCCGCAGATACTCGGTCTCATCCACCAGTTCCATGATCGTGTCTTCGAGCGTCTCCGCATCTTTTCCCCGCATAAACATATCATATCTGCGATACAACTTCCTATACTGCGAAAAACAGATGACGGACGCAATAAATGATATGAGTGTCAGGATCGCCAGAACGATCACGATAATCCCCGGATCGATGCCAATCCCGCTAAAAATACTGCTCTCCATCTTTCATTCCTCATTTCCCATCATCCGTCCCCTGGGACGAATTTTGTGTGATTACTGTCTTAATGACTCCAAAAGCTCAATCAGACGTTCCAGTTCCGCTGATGAATAGTATTCGATCTCGATTCTGCCTTTATTCTTATCCTTGCGGTTGATCGAAACCTTCGTTCCCATGACCCCTTTCAGCTTCTCTTCCAGATCCTTGAAAAAGACCTCCATATCGCGTTCCGGATCTGCTTTCTTTTTCACCTTTTTCGGCTTCAAAAGCTCTTTCACCAAACGCTCGACCTCGCGGACGCTCAAATGATTTTCTACTGTTTTAAGCGCCAACTGGTACTGTTTTTCACCATCTTCCAGCGAAAGAAGCGCTCTCGCATGACCTCCGGTAAGCCGATCCTGAATCAGCATCTCCTGCACTCTCTCATCCAGTTTCAAAAGACGCATGCTGTTCGTGATCGTCGCACGGTTCTTCGCTACGCGCTCTGCCACGTCCTCCTGACGCAGCCCAAACTCCTGAATCAGCATCTGGTAGGCTTTCGCCTCCTCAATCGGATTTAAATCTGCACGCTGTACATTCTCGATCAGGGCGATCTCCATCGTCTGCTGTCTCGTATACTCGCGCACGATCACCGGAACTTCCCGAAATCCTGCCAGTTTGGCAGCTCTCCACCGGCGCTCTCCGGCAATCAGCTCATAACGATCGCCCTTTTTCTGAACCAGAAGCGGCTGCAGCACGCCGTAACGGCGGATGGATTCTGCCAGCTCTCCGAGCTGTTCTTCATCAAACATCTTACGCGGCTGGCTAACATTTGGCTCAATCTCCGAAATATTTAGAAATTTCTCTTTTTCCACCTCGACGATCTTTACGACCGGCTCCGCTTTTGCCGTCTGTGTCTTCGATTTTGCCGCCGTCTCCCCGGCTGTGCGGGTTTTTCCTTCTGTCGTCGTCTTTCCGGATGCCTTTGCAACTCCCACACGGCTGCCTTTTCCCACTGTTTTCGCAGCTGTCTTTCCGGCAGACGCCGATTTTTTCTGTTTTTTAGATCCCGGAAGCACCATATCCAGCTCTTCCAGGCTCTTTTTCTCTATCTCCTGTTCCGTCTCACGAACGGAAGTCTTTTTTCCGGCTTCATCCGATGGCTTTGCGCTGCTTTTTCCCGCTTCTGCATCCTCGTAATCATTTCCAAAAAAAGCTCCCAGTCCTCTGCCAAGCCCCGTTCTCTTTGACATTTCCTTCCTCCTCACGAACCTCCCGACGCCCCCCGGCAGGCATCCTTTCTGAATTTCACTTCACCGTTATTTTCCTGCCTACAGCTCTTCTCCCCGGCTGATCACCTCTGCTGCCAGCAGACGGTAGCTCTCTGCACCGGTCGAACGGCTGTCGTACAGGTTGATCGGCATTCCGTGGCTCGGCGCCTCCGCCAGTCGCACATTTCTCGGTATGATCGTCTTGTAAATCCGCTCATTTAAGTTCTGTTTTACATTCTCTACGACCTGCAGGGAGAGATTCGTTCTCGCATCATACATGGTAAATACCACGCCCTCCAGCTCCAGCGACGGATTCATCTTTTTCCGGACCAGTCCGATCGTCCGGAGTACCTGGCTCAGTCCTTCCAGCGCATAATATTCGCACTGGATTGGCACCAGCACCGTATCTGCCGCTACCAGCGCATTGATCGTCAAAAGACTCAGCGACGGCGGGCAGTCGATGATAATAAAATCATACTGATCGCGGATTGTCTCCAGATAACCGTTTAACACCGACTCTTTATTTTCCACATCCAGAAGTTCAATCTCAGCTCCTGCCAGATTCGAATCCGAAGGAAGAACATCCAGATTTTCCTGAACATCGCGCATCAGACAGTCCTCCAGTGTGCAATCGCCCAAAAGCAGCTCATAGACTGTATCTTCAATCTGTTCTTTTTCCAATCCCAAACCAGTGGTTGCATTTCCCTGCGGATCAAAATCGATCGTCAGAACCCTCTGTCCCGCCTCTGCCAGGCATGCCGACAGGTTGATCGCCGTTGTCGTTTTACCTACGCCGCCCTTCTGATTTGCAATCGCAATCGTTCGTCCCATACCGTATTCCTTCCATTTCCTCGGTTTTATCTCACATGAAAGACAGGAAAAAGCCTTCCCGCAGGCATCCGCACAGCGATTTCCAGCTTTTTCCCGTTCTTGTCTTGCCTAATAGTATAACACACTTAAAACTCATTTCCTACTTTTTTAGAAAAATTTCATTTAAAATGTTTCACGTGAAACATCGGCTCCACCGTCTCCCCCAGAGCACACCATTTATCTGCCAGACACACAATCCATGCCTCGCGGCACTGAGGCGGCACCGGTATCAGCGGAAACATATGACGTGCGATGATATTTTTTTCCTTCCAATTTAAATGGTAATCTCTCTGTGCATTTCCAAGCGCTGTTTTCGGGTGACGGAAGCCGTGCAGGCGGTGCGAGGAATCCTTCTGATGCCAGTCATACAAAAAATAATCGTGCAGCAGTGCCCCTCTCACAAGTGATTTTGGTTCCAAGCGAATCTGCCACCGTTCCATCATCCAAAGGCTTGTGTAGGCAACATTGAGGCTGTGGCGGTAAATGGATGTCGTACCATGCTGCATCGCCAGCTTCTCCTCGTCTAAGCGCCCTTCCAGCTTCAGTTCGCGTATCGTTTCCGCCAGCAGCCGCTGCCTGCCCGCCGACAACTGAAAAGATTTCTCTGTCTTCCGTTCCATACGATGCTGAAAGCATAACTTATTTTCCTTCTTTATCATATCGCGCATTTCTTTCCCCATCGATTGATTTTTTGATACGTGAACATTATAATGAATTTAATATCGATTTTCAATGAAATTTTGTTTACATAAAATGTCATATTCATAACTATTCACAGGTAGAAATTTTCTGAACTGAAAATTTCGAACGCTACAGTTCTGGTTGCAGATTTTTCCAATTTGAAATGCGAAGCATCGGCAAAATCCCGTTACTTGGGCACACATCTGTGAACAGATATTCTGTGAAAAATACGCTGGAAATAGCTGAACTGGAATACAGGAAAATATGATATAATGAGCGCAAGTGGGCCAGAAAGCTGCTTGCAGATTTATGGCGAACGGCGAATGGTGATCACGATAGCTGCGTCAGCAGCGGTAAGCATCGAAGATGCGAATCGTGATATAATGTGAACACTTGACGAGGTATTTTCGAGTCTAGTGAGAACATATACCTGACCACTTAATGAGGTGTTTCACGAATTTAGTGGTCATGGTATAATGAGCGCAGAAGAAAAGAATGCGGCTGCGAAGCAGACATATTCTTTTCTTGCGCCATTAACGAACGAACAGCCATGCGAAGCAGGGCGGTAGAGCGCGATAGCGCGGGTTCGTGAGTGGACGGGTGAGAATACGTTCATATGATATATATGAACACTTAGCGATGCATTTTCGATCCTAGTGCGAGTCATACCTAAATACTTAATGAAGCCAAGCCAAAGGCGATAGCTGAATTTAGTATTTATGGTATAATAGAATTACTTGATGAGATATTTTCGAGTTTAATTTTTCGATTCAAAAGGAGCTTTCTATATGAACACAAAAAACAAGATCATGACCTGCCTGATGCTGTCCGCCGGCGGCGCAGTTTCACTGGCACTTTTAAATAAATATATTCAATTTTCTGCCACCTCCCGCGGTCTGACCCGGGAAGAGAATTCTCTCTGTTACAAATGGCGGCTGGGAAATATCTACTATACAAAATGCGGTTCCGGCAAACCGCTTCTGTTAATTCACGATCTGCACTTTGCATCGAGCGGCTATGAGTGGGAATCCATCCGCGAACAGCTCAGCCGCTCCTACACCGTCTACACGCTCGACCTTCTCGGCTGCGGACGCTCCGAGAAGCCGAACCTGACCTACACAAATTACCTGTTTGTCCAGCTGATCTGTGATTTTATCAAATCTGAGATCGGACATCGGACCAACATTCTCTCCACCGGTGATTCAGCGGCACTGTCCATCATGGCGTGCAGCAACTCTCCAGAACTGTTTGATCAGATCATGCTCATCAACCCGAGCAGCCTTACCGACTGTTGTCAGCTTCCGGGTAAAAATGCCAAGCTTTATAAGCTTCTTCTGGATCTCCCGCTGGCTGGAACGCTCATTTACCACATTGCGTGCAGCCGCTCTATGATCGAAGAGGCATTCCGCACCAAATATTTTTACAATCCGTATACCGTAAAACCGGTTCAGATCGACCGCAGCCACGAAGCCGCACATCTCGGTGAATGTCCGAAAGCGATCTTCTCCAGTATTGAATGCCGCTATACCAAGTGCAATATTTCCAATGCTCTCAGGAAGATCGACAACAGCATCTTCATCATCGGCGGTTCCGAGGAACCGATGATCGAGGCGACGATTCAGGATTACAAGATTTATAATTCCGCAATCGAGTCCTCTATCATCCCAAAGACCAAACATCTGCCGCAGTTAGAACAGCCGGATGCCGTGATGGATGCGATCCATATGTTTTTTTCTTAAAAAAGGATAATGCGTATGCATACCGCGGAGCGTTTTTTCGTCATAGGACGAAGCTTATTACTGTTCACGCATACGTGCCCAGTAACGGAATTTGCCGTGGCTTCGCATTTAAATACGGCAAATTCCTGCTGCCACCACGTTTTCTTACGGCACTTTCGGTTCCAAAAGTGCCTACCCGTGAACAGCTACTCTCTCTTTCCCACATCTCCATAAAAATTGCTTTTTCATACTCATGCCATGATGCAGATACCATTTTTCCAGTATCTTTCATATTCACAGCGTCATCCTTCCGTACGCCTTGTTTGTTTCTTCTTGATAGGAACGGTCCTAATGTTTCATCCAGGTCCCGCCGCACTATCTATATACAAACAAAACCCCCGGAATGCTCCTCTTTATTCTACATTATTCCCACTCGATCTCTTCGACTTTCGCACAAAAAAACTATATTCTGTAACGAAAACTCAAATTTTATAAATTTTCCCTATTATTTCCAGCTCTGCCATCGCCTCTACCCGCTTCTCCAGATTTCCTCTGTCATATGCCTGATACGGCTTCTGGAACACAATCTTCCAGAACAAATATTCAGTCATACATTTTTGTTTAAACCCCGCCTATATGAAAAAGAAAGACTGCATATCCTACGTGTTCCATATACAGTCTTTCTCTATCTACCTTTTGATTGCTTTATTTCAGCGGCTCCCGCGACGGCGTTCCCGCTTTTCTCGGATACTTCTTTCCCGTCCTCTCTGTCTTATGAATCCGGACCAGGTTACGCTCATCCTCATTGGCAAGGTGGAAGGAAATCACATCCTCCAGCTCGCCGCCCAGCTTGCGGATCGCACCTTTTCCCGTCTTCATCTCTTCCTCCAGTTTGCCCGATTTGTACGGCACAAACCAGCCACCCACCTTGACAAACGGCAGGCAGTATTCCGACAGCGTGGACAGATTTGCCACCGCGCGTGAAACGCAGAAATCAAATGTTTCACGTGAAACATTATCATGTGCCGCATCCTCCGCCCGTCCGTGAACCGCCTGAATTTTTTCCAGTTCCAATGCCTGAATTACCTCGTTCAGAAAGTTGATCCGCTTATTTAAAGAATCGAGAAGCGTGACCTTTAAATTTGGAAATGCAATCTTTAACGGGATACCCGGAAATCCAGCTCCCGTTCCAACATCGATCAACGTATACTCTTTCTCTGCCAGATCCGGCACCGCTTTCACAAGTGCCAGACTATCCGAAAAATGTTTGGTCACAACTTCCTTCTGTTCCGTGATCGCTGTCAGATTCACCATCGTATTCCAATGAATCAACAGTTCATAGTAATCGTAGAACTGCTTGATCTGGTGTTCATTTAACGTGACGCCCATCTCCTGCGCTTCTTTCTGAAGCTGCTCGGTAAAGTCTGCCGGAGGCAGAACCACACCGCTTTCTACTTTATTTTCTTCTGCCATAAATATATCCTTTATGATATGTTCTATTTTTTCTCAGGTTCTTATCAATCTTACATTTTGAGTTGCTGCAATGCGTTTACCTGTTTCCATGCAGTCTCTGACTCGTTACTGTTCACGCATACGTGCCCAGTAACGGAATTTGCCGTGGCTTCGCATTTAAATACGGCAAATTCCTCCTGCCACCAGGTTTTCTTACGGCACTTTCGGTTCCAAAAGTGCCTGCCCGTGTACAGTAACTCTGAATCCGCTCGTTTCTATATTTACAGTTCTTTCTTCTCTTCCCCATGTCCCGCATGGCGGCTCTGCTCTAAGTGTACCAGCAGCACCGAAATATCCGCCGGTGACACGCCCGCGATTCGGGATGCCTGACCGATATTTGCCGGTTTATAGAGATTTAATTTCTGTACTGCCTCACGGCGCAGGCTTCCGACCGTGGAATAGTCGAAGTTTTCATCCAGCTTCCGGCTCTCCATCTTCTTGAACTGTGCAACCTGCTGCAGCTGGCGGCGGATATAGCCGTCATACTTGATGTTGATGTTGATCTGCTCGATCACATCTTCCGGAAGTTCCGGACGGTTCGGATCCAGCTCTGCCAGTGCTTCATAGCTTAACTCCGGACGGCGTACCAGCTCTGCCAGCGTTGCCGCGGTCTTGAGCGGGGTGCTTCCGTGGCGCTCTAAAAATTCCTGCACTTCTTTTCCAGCGCCAATGTTGATCTTCTCCAGACGCTTTGCCTCTTCCTCGATCATTTTTTCTTTCCAGAGGACACGCTCATACATCGCATCACTGACCAGTCCAATCTCATGCCCGATCGGGGAAAGACGCAGATCCGCGTTGTCCTGACGCAAAAGCAGGCGGTATTCCGCACGCGACGTCATCATCCGGTACGGTTCATGGTTTTCTTTGGTAACCAGATCGTCGATCAAGACACCGATATATGCCTGGGAACGGTCGAGGATGATCGGTTCTTTTCCCAGCACTTCGCGCGCCGCATTGACACCCGCCATAAAGCCCTGTACCGCCGCTTCCTCATAACCGGAGCTTCCGTTAAACTGACCGCCGCTGAACAATCCCCGGATCGCCTTAAATTCCAGCGATGCCTTTAACTGGCGTGCATTGATACAATCGTACTCAATTGCATATGCATTTCGAACAATTTTTACATTTTCGAGTCCCGGCACGGTACGGTACATCGCGTACTGCACATCCTCCGGCAGGGAACTGGACATACCGCCCAGATACATTTCATTCGTATAAATTCCCTCCGGCTCGACAAAAACCTGATGACGGTTCTTATCTGGAAATTTTACCACCTTATCCTCGATCGATGGACAGTAACGCGGACCTGTTCCCTCGATCGCGCCCGAAAAGAGGGGCGATCGATCCAGGTTGTTGCGGATGATCTCATGTGTTTTCTCATTGGTATAGGTCAGCCAGCAGGACACCTGCTCCTTCTGCACCGACTCCGGATCGGTGGAAAAAGAAAATGGCACAACCCTCTCATCGCCGAACTGCTCTTCCATCTTAGAAAAATCGATGCTGCGCTTATCGACACGCGCCGGTGTGCCCGTCTTGAAACGGAACATCTCGATTCCCAGCTTTTTCAGGGAATCTGTCAGATGGTTTGCCGCCTGCAGACCATTCGGTCCGGTCGGATTGCTCACATCGCCATAGATACATCTCGCTTTCAGGTACGTTCCCGTTGCCAGCACCACCGCCTTGCAGTAATACGTCGCGCCGGAGTACGTTTTCAGTCCTTTGATCTGACCTTCTTCCACGATCAGCTCTGCCACCTCTCCCTGACGGATCGTCAGGTGATCGGTATTTTCCATGGTACGGCGCATCTGGCGGGTGTATTCCTGCTTGTCCGCCTGCGCGCGGAGCGAATGCACCGCCGGTCCCTTAGACTGGTTGAGCATCTTGGACTGTATAAAGGTTTTATCTATATTTTTTCCCATCTCGCCGCCGAGCGCATCCAGCTCGCGCACCAAGTGGCCCTTCGAGCTTCCGCCGACATTCGGGTTGCACGGCATCAGGGCGATGCTGTCCACGCTGACGGTAAACACGATCGTCTCAAGTCCCAGTCTCGCGCTTGCCAGCGCCGCCTCACAGCCGGCGTGTCCCGCCCCGACGACCGCTACATCATAATTTTCTGTTAAACAGGGCATATTTCCTCTTTCCTCTCTATCTCTGCGTTCTATTCAAGTCGAACGTCCGTGAGACTTGGCGCGTGATTCTGGTCAGCGTAAGCTGACATATTCTTTACAGAATCACTGCGCATGAACCGCAGCCGATTTTACTGCAGCTGCACATTTCAATTCGATCAAACGCCTTATATTCTTTCTTGTTTTCAGATCCACCCTATCATACCACAAGGAAAGAAACCTTGCAAAAAAATTGATCTATTTCCCCATACAAAAATGGCTGAAAATCTCATTCACCAGATCCTCTTCCAGTGATTCCCCAAGGATCGTTCCAAGATGTTCATAGGCATCCATCAGATCAATCGAGAAAAAATCCTCCGGCATCGCATTGTCGATGCTTGTCTCGACCAGACGCAGGCTTTTCAGCGCCTGCTCCATCGCCGTCTTGTGACGGACGTTTGTCAGCATGACCTGATCGTTGAAATTCAGGTTTCCCTGCAAGAACATCGTCTGAATTTTTTCCTCCAATCGATCAATTCCCTGCTGTTCTTTCGCCGATACCGGGATCACTTCCTGCCCGCACGCTTCGCGAAGCGCTTCTTCTGTGAGAACCGGTTCCAGATCTGTCTTATTTAAGAGGACGATCACCTTCCGTCCCCGGATCAAATCGAGGATCTGACGGTCATTTTCATCCAGCTCCCTTGATCCATCGACCACATACAAGATCAAATCTGCCTCATCCGCAATCTTTCTCGCCCGTTCCACGCCAATCTTTTCAACGATATCCTCCGTTTCCCGGATGCCCGCCGTATCGATCAAATTTAAGCTAAGCCCGCGCAGACGGATATTTTCCTCCAGCGTATCGCGTGTCGTACCGGCGATCTCTGTCACAATCGCGCGCTCCTCTCCCAGCAGTACATTCATCAGGGACGATTTTCCTGCATTCGGCTTACCTAAGATCACGGTTTTGATCCCCTCCGTCATGATACGCCCGTTGTCAAACGTCCCGATCGACGCCTCCAGTTCCATCTCAATCGGCTGCAGCGTCTCCCGAAGGCGCTCCGGGTATCCGTCCAGGGAAATATGCTCCGGATCATCAAGTGCGGACTCAATAAAGGCGATCTCATAGATTAGTTTTTCGCGGAGTTCCCGCACTTTCCGCGACATTGAACCGCTCAACTGGCTGACCGAAGACTGCAGCGCATACTCATTTTTCGACTGGATCACATCGATCACGGCTTCCGCCTGCGAAAGATCAATTCTGCCATTTAAAAACGCCCGCTTCGTAAATTCGCCTGGTTCCGCCAGCCGCGCCCCACATTTTACCGCCAGCTCCAGAATCCGCTTCATCACCAGCACGCCTCCGTGACAGTCAATCTCTACCGTGTCCTCCGCCGTATAACTGTGCGGACCGCGCATCAAAAGAAGCAGCACTTCATCGATCCGTTCCTCTCCATCCCGAATATATCCATAATGAATCGTATACGTTTTCTGCTCTGAAAGCCTCTTCCCCGCCACCGCCGGTTCAAACATCCGCTCCGCCACCGCAACAGCGTCCGAACCGCTAATCCGGATAATCCCAATCCCCGAACTCGAAAGCGCCGTCGCGATCGCGGCGATTGTATCTGTATATACCATATATATATAAATCCTTCCTTGCTTTTTATCTTCTTATTCTATACCATATGGAAGCATTTTCCCATCTTTATTTACAAATCTAGTCTAATATTTATTTCTTTTTTCATGTTTTCACGATAAACCTCTCGCGCTCGATCCCCCACAAAAAAGAAGGTCTAGATACCTCCAGACCTTCTTCGTCACACTTATTTACTTCTCATATCTCCCATACCCGTCACTTCTCTCGCGTCTGCCCTCGCGCTTCAGCGAAATAATCACATGCCGGAACGGATCCTCGCCCTCGCTGCGGGTGGTGACATACTTGTCATTCTGCAGCGCTGCATGAATGATCCGTCTCTCATACGGGTTCATCGGCTCCAAAGATACGGAGCGTTTCGTTCTCTTTACCTTGTAAGCAATGTTCTTTGCCAGTGTCTCAAGCGTCTCTTTCCGTCTCTCGCGGTAATTCTCGGTATCGAGCTTCACGCGGACGTAATTCTCGCTCTTCTTGTTGACAACCAGGCTGACCAGATACTGGAGAGAATCCAGGGTCTGACCTCTCTTACCGATCAAAATACCCATATCCTCGCCGGAGAGGTCAATGTTCATCTCGCACTCTTCCTCATTGAAAGCCGCTGCGATCTTCACATCTAAGTTCATCGCATCAAATACCTGGCTTAAAAAGTCGATCGCACGATCCTCGAGCGTCTCTTTTTTCTTAGCACGGATGATCGCCGGTTTCGCGCCGATCCCCAGAAATCCGGCGCTTCCTTTTTCGACCACTTCGTACTCTAATTTATCACTGGTGGTTTCCAGTTCAATCAGTGCCTTTGTTACTGCCTCATCGACTGTCTTAGCGGTAACCGTAATCATATCCATCCTGCGCCCTCCTTCTATTTTTTCGCGTGCTTATCGTTGTACTTCTGCACCATCTTGGCCTTGGAAGCCAGACTGCCCGGCTTCGGATCGGAATTGTAAAATGCTTCAGACGCCTCCATCTGCTTTTTATTGCGGGAGATCTTGTCCTCTTTCGCCTTGCTTTCCGCATCCTCGCGTGCCTGAAGCGCCTTTAAATTCACGCTTGCCTTCTCGCTGACATTGGCCGGCGGCAGACCTTTTCTCGCTCTCTTCTTGTTCATCTTCTCCACGTTGCGGCGGATCAGATCATCGACATCGATCTTGTTCATATGTGCATTTACGATCAGCTGCTGAACGAGCTGGAATGCACCCTGAACGACCCAGTAGATACCGATCGCGGACGGCAGGGAGAAACAGAAGAATACGGACATCAGCGGCATCGTGATCATCATGCTGTTCATCATGCTCGCGCCCGGCGCGTCCTGATCCACCTGCTGTAAATTGGAAATCAGCTTGGTGGAGAGCCACTGGGTCAGACCCGCAAGGATCGGGATGATCCATGCGATCGTGATGTGGTTAAAACCGGTAAACGGCGGAGTTGCCAGATTGATGCCGAAGAAATAGTTCATCTGCTCAATCTTGCTCGCATTTTCTGCGATCGTCGAAGAGATCTGCGGGAATAAACTTTCCAGCGTATCCCATCCAGCCGGTGTCAACTTATATAACATATCTACGACTTTGTTTGCCACGGTGTAGTCTACCTTGTCCACCGCCATGCCGACACCGCTTGCCAGCTCGGAAATCTTGTTGATGTAATCCGGCTGCCCCATCAGCGGGTTCGCTACGTTGTCAAAAAAGACACGTACTGACGGTACGTATGCCGGAATGTTGTAGATAACCCGGTACAAAGCGAAGATAATCGGAAGCTGAATCGCCATCGGCAGACATCCTGCCATCGGATTCGAGCCATATTTCTCATAGACTGCCTGCATCTCGACCTGTTGTTTAGCCATCGATGCCTGATCGGTTTTTCCCTTATACCTATTCTGAACCGCCTTGATTTCAGGGTTCATAAGCGACATAAGTTTTGACGATTCCTGCTGTTTGATCGTCAGAGGAAATAACAGTAACTTTGTGATAATGGTAAACAGGATGATACACAGACCGATATTCATGATCCCCATGCTGCTGGTAATCCGGAATAAAAAGTCCATGATATAACCAAACACGCTGGCGATCGGTCCCATGATCGAACCTGCCTTTGTCGCAACTAAAACGCTAACGTCCAATGAACTACCTCCTCATCCTTTACGGAACTGGATCATAACCGCCTTCTGCAAATGGATTACAGCGAAGAATCCGCTTACATGCCAAAATCATACCTTTTACAGCGCCGTACTTTTTAAGTGCCTGGATGGCGTACTCCGAGCACGTCGGCGTGTACTTGCAGTGAGGTCCTGTCATAGGGGAAATATAGAGCTGATATCCCCGAATCATCTTTATCAAGATCTTCTTAATCAATATTCTCACTTCGATTCTCCAGAATGTTATGCAGTCCGCATAAGTGCAGGTATGCACTCTCAATTTTTTTGAAGTCTGCTTCTTTCGCTGCCGGTCTGGCAACGACTACGATGTCTAATCCGAGTCTGACTCTGTCCTTATTTAACCGATAGCTCTCCCGTACCAACCTTGTCACGTGATGGCGGACCACGCTGTTTCCAACCTTTTTGCTGACGGAGATACCGATCCGAGGCTCCTTCCCGTCATCCACCCGCTTCACGTACATAACCAGAAGCTTATTGGCATAGGATTTCCCTGTCTTGTAAACCTTTTGAAATTCGCTGTTCTTCTTAATTGAATTAAAACGCTTCATTAAAATCACCAATGATAAATAATATAAAATAGAATCCGGCTCGCCGGATTCACGCACCGAGGTGCGATTGCATTAGCAATCATTTTCCCCTGCAGCGAGTGTGCATCGCAGAGCTTTTCTTAATATTCATAGAACTTTTTCTATGAATATTAAGAAAGGCCACAATCTATAACTCGATTGCGGCCTCGTTCATTAAGCAGATAATTTTGCTCTACCTTTTGCTCTTCTGGCAGCCAGAACTTTTCTTCCACCTGCGCTGCTCATTCTCGCACGGAATCCATGAACTTTTGCTCTCTGTCTTTTCTTCGGCTGAAATGTCATCTTCATGTCTGCATACACCTCCTCATCCATAATATAGTAAGAGAAATCCACGCTTCCTCCGGC
Source organism: Clostridium sp. AM28-20LB (assembly GCF_003480665.1). Classification (NCBI taxonomy): domain Bacteria; kingdom Bacillati; phylum Bacillota; class Clostridia; order Eubacteriales; family Clostridiaceae; genus Clostridium; species Clostridium sp. AM28-20LB. The sequence goes on from NZ_QUJN01000009.1 coordinate 51,355, forward strand.
TCACGCCGAAATCCGCATTCTTCTCAACATAGTTAGACTATTGTAATTAAACATCTTCTCCATTATATAGAAGAATTCCGCATTCGTCAACCACTATTTTGATCTTTTTAATCCCCATAGAACAAGGAATTTCTGTGGTTTTTCCACCATTTCGATCCTGCGTCCCCACAGATCGATCGTCGATTGCTGTCGAGGCACCTTATTGTATACAGTATACACACCGGGACGTTTCCATTTTGTGGATAAAAAAATCCTTATTTTATCAGCATTCCCGCCACCTATTCACAGCTTATCCTCCACTTATCCACATTTTGGGGATAACTTGTGGAAAAGCCGTGGACTACGATCTGGATAAGCTTCTGATTGTTCACACCCATTCACCAAAAAGCCTTATTTTTCGGCGTTTTTTCCACGTGGATAACTGAATTTCACTTATTCACATTGCGGGTTTTTATTGAAAAATGTGGACAAATCATGTAGAATAGAACTTAGATTGGGTTATTTTGCAGTTTTGGCTGCTTTTTACGTTTAGGAGACACAGTATGATAGAGAAAATTAAGGAAAAATGGGATGAAATTCTCCTCCATATTAAAGAAGAACACGAACTGACGGACGTTTCTTTCAAAACATGGCTGCTTCCGACGCAGCCTTATTCCATGAAAGACGGCACCCTTCAGATCCTGGTTCCGGATGTGCAGTTTCTCGGCTATATCAAAAAAAAATACGGACTTTTGATCCAGATTACCATCGAAGAACTAACCGGAATCGAGTGTGAGGTCGATTTTGTCACCATCGAACAGGTCGATGAGCCGCAAAAAGAGACGGACAAAAGCCATCTGATCAACCGCCCGTCCGAGGTCAGCCGCCAGCTCATCCAGGATGCGAACTTAAATCCGCGCTACACATTCGACACCTTCGTCGTCGGCGCGAACAATAACTTAGCGCACGCCGCTTCCCTCGCCGTGGCAGAATCTCCGGGTGAGATCTACAACCCTCTCTTCATTTACGGGGGTGTAGGTCTGGGAAAAACGCATCTTATGCACTCGATCGGACATTTTATCTTAAAAAACAATCCAAAAGCGAAGGTTCTCTACGTTACAAGTGAGAAGTTTACGAACGAACTGATCGATGCGATCCGGAACAAAAACAATATTTCCACCACGGAGTTCCGTGAAAAATACAGAAACAACGACGTCCTCCTCATCGATGATATCCAGTTTATTATCGGTAAGGAATCGACACAGGAAGAATTTTTCCATACCTTCAACGCACTCTATGAAGCGAAAAAACAGATCATTATCTCCTCAGATAAGCCGCCGAAAGAGATCGAGACGCTGGAAGAACGGCTTCGTTCCCGTTTCGAATGGGGCTTGACCGTCGATATCCAGTCGCCGGATTATGAAACCCGTATGGCGATCCTCCGCAAAAAAGAGGAACTCGAGGGCTACAATATAGATAATGAAGTGATCAAGTACATCGCCACCAACGTCAAGTCCAACATCCGTGAGCTCGAGGGCGCCCTCACCAAGATCGTCGCCCTTTCCAAGTTAAATAACAAGGAGATCACGACGGAGCTGGCGGAGGAAGCGCTCAAGGATCTCATTTCCCCGAACGCGGAGAAAGAAGTGACCCCGGAGCTGATCATCCAGGTCGTTGCTGATCATTTCGGTATCACTCCGCTTGACATCTCCTCCCAGAAGCGCAACAAGGAGATCGTATTCCCGCGCCAGATCGTGATGTATATCTGCCGTTCGATGCTCGGAACTTCCCTGCAGAATATCGGCAAATATTTAGGCGGTCGGGATCACACGACGATCATCCACGGTCACGACAAGATCGCTGCCGATATGGAGAAAAACGAATCGCTTCGCAATACAGTGGAAATCTTAATGAAAAAGATCAGCCCACAGTAGGTTTCTTCCACAATTTCGCGTGGAAAAGTGGTTGAAAACCTGTGGATAACTTTTCCCACATTTTGCTCCATTTCAGGGCTGTGGATAATTCAAAAGTTATCCAGCCGGTTCCGGACAGTTTTACACAGCCTTTTTAACCATTTAAAAGGAGTCTGAACCCCTGTATTTTCAGGGCTGTCCGGAGAATTCCACATATTCACAGTCCCTACTACGATTGCGACGGAATTTATATATATCTTTTCTTTCCGTTCCACGTTATTTTTAGCAAAGGAGTTATCAACAAACATGAAGCTTTCATTTGAAAAAGATCATTTAATGAACGGCATCAACATTGTTCTGAAGGCCGTTCCTTCCAAAACCACCATGCCGATTCTCGAATGCATCCTAATCGATGCTGTTTCGGATGAGATCAAACTGACCGGCAACGATATGGAGCTGGGAATTGAGACGAAGGTCGAAGGAACGATCCTGGAACGTGGAAAAATCGCTCTTGATGCCAAGCTTTTTTCCGATATTATCCGCAAGCTCTCCGGTGAAAATTCTACGATCACGATCGAATCGGATGAAAAATACAACACGACGATCACCTGTGACAAGGCTATTTTCCAGATTCAGGGCAAGGACGGCGATGAATTTTCTTATATTCCCCACATTGAGCGAGATAAATTCATCACACTTTCCCAGTTTACCTTAAAAGAGATCATCCGCCAGACGATCTTCTCGATCTCGCCGAACGACAGCAACAAGATGATGACCGGTGAGCTGATGGAGGTCACCGGCAATGAACTTAAGCTCGTTTCCCTCGACGGACATCGCATGTCGATCCGCAAAGTTGCATTAAAAGAACAGTACGATGATATAAAAGTCATCGTTCCTGGCAAGACTTTAGGTGAGATCAGCAAGATCTTAAACGGTGACAACGACTCTGAGGTACAGATTTTCTTCAGCACCAACCACATCATGTTTGAATTTGACGACACGATCGTGTTATCCCGCCTGATTGAGGGCGAGTATTTCCGGATCAATCAGATGCTTTCCTCCGATTATGAGACGAAAGTTACCTTGAACCGCCGTGATTTCATGGATGCGATCGACCGTGCGAGCATTCTCGTCCGTGAAAATGATAAGAAACCTTTGATCTTAAACTTTACCGATGAAGAAATGGAATTAAAGATGCATTCCGCCTTCGGTACGATGGATGCACGTCTGGCGATTACCAAGTTTGGAAAAGACCTGATGATCGGCTTCAACCCGAAGTTTTTGGGTGATGCGCTGCGAATCATCGATGATGAGGAAGTGACTCTGTACATGATGAATCCGAAATCCCCGTGCTTTATCCGGGACGAGGAGGAGACTTACATCTATCTGATCCTGCCGGTCAATTTCAATGCGGCAGCGATCTAACCTGCCATTTTTTGACATGGCAGGTGCAGGCAGACAGTGACAGAAAGGATCTGAAATAAGATGGAGATAAAACTGAGAGATGAATTTATAAAACTGGGTCAGGCGCTTAAGGCAGCCGGTCTGGTAGAGTCCGGCGTGGATGCTAAATTTGCGATTCAGGACGGGCTTGTGAAGGTCAATGGCGCGGTGGAGATGCAGCGCGGCAAGAAGCTTTACGACGGGGACAAAGTCGAGTATGACGGAGAGACCGTAACAATCACCAAATAAAGGATGGTTTCATGTTTATCGAATCGATCGAACTCAAAAATTACCGCAATTACGGGGAATTACATATGGATTTTGATCCGGGGACGAATGTTCTCTACGGGGACAACGCGCAGGGTAAAACCAATATTCTTGAAGCGGTCTACGTGTGTGCGACGACCAAGTCCCACCGCGGCAGCAAGGACAGGGAGATCATCGAATTCGGAGAGGACGAGTCCCACATCAAGATGCAGCTTCGCAAGGACGATGTGCCGTACCGGATTGACATGCATCTAAAGAAAAATAAGACGAAGGGCGTGGCGGTCAACGGGATCCCGATCCGGCGGGCGAGCGAGCTTTTCGGCATTGTTAACGTGGTGTTTTTTTCGCCGGAAGATCTGAATCTCATTAAGAACGGACCGGCGGATCGGCGCCGTTTTATTGATCTGGAATTATGCCAGTTAAACCGGCTCTACGTACATTCGCTGGTGCAGTACAACCGGGTGGTGATACAGAGAAATAAGCTCTTAAAGGAGCTGTTTTTCCATCCCGAGTACGAGGAGATGCTGGATATATGGGATATGCAGCTTGCTTCCTATGGGCGGGAGGTGAGCCAGTACCGGCGGGAATTTATCGGTGAATTAAACGAATTGATCCGTCCGATCCATCAGAAATTGTCGGGTGGAAAGGAAGAACTCGTCATCCAGTATGAGCCGAACACGGAGGCAGATCAGTTGGAAGCGGCAGTCAAAAAGAGCCGCGAGGCGGACCGGAAGCAGAAGACGACGCTGGTCGGACCACACCGGGATGACTTAAGTTTCTATGTCAACGGAATTGACATCCGGCGCTTCGGTTCACAGGGACAGCAGAGGACGGCGGCATTATCGCTCAAACTGGCGGAGATTGAGCTGGTTAAAAAGATCAAAAAGGAGTATCCGATTCTGCTTCTCGACGATGTTTTGTCGGAGTTAGATGGGAAACGGCAGGATCATCTGCTCGCCAGCATCCGTCATATACAGACGATCATTACCTGTACAGGCTTGGATGATTTTATCAGCCACAGCTTCCAGATAGATAAGACCTTTCGGGTCGTGAGCGGGACGGTCACCTGTGAACGTCCAAACAAGACAACTAGTCAGACATAAAACAGCAAGTGAAGGAGGAACTATGGGTTCAGAATACAGTGCAGATCAAATACAGATATTGGAGGGATTGGAGGCGGTCAGAAAGCGTCCTGGTATGTATATAGGCAGCACATCTGTAAGAGGCCTCCATCACCTGGTGTATGAGATAGTTGACAACTCCGTAGATGAGGCATTAGCCGGATTCTGCAGTCACATCGAGGTGCAGATCAATGCGGACAATTCCATCACGGTACAGGATGACGGTCGTGGCATTCCGGTTGATATTCAGAAAAAAGCCGGACTTCCGGCCGTTGAGGTTGTATTTACGATCCTGCATGCAGGCGGTAAATTCGGCGGTGGCGGATATAAGGTATCAGGCGGACTTCACGGTGTAGGTGCATCGGTTGTAAACGCTCTTTCCGAGTGGCTGGAGGTTGAGATCTGCCGGGATGGAAAGGTATATAAGCAGCGCTATGAGCGGGGCAAAACCATGTATCCGCTGAAAGTAGTCGGTGAGTGTGCTCCGGATAAGCACGGCACACGGGTTGTATTCCTGCCGGATAAGGAGATTTTCGAGGAAACGGTCTACGACTATGATACGTTAAAAGTACGCCTGCGTGAGACGGCATTCCTGACGAAAAACCTCCGGATCACGCTGCGTGATGACCGCGAGGTAAAGCATGAGAAGACTTTCCATTACGAGGGCGGTATCAAGGAATTTGTCACCTACTTGAACCGGAGCAATGAGAAGCTCTATGAGCCGGTTATTTACTGCGAGGGCATCAAGGACAAGGTATTTGTCGAGGTGGCGATGCAGCATAACGATTCCTACACGGAAAATATCTACACATTCGTCAACAATATCAATACCCCGGAGGGCGGTACGCATCTGGCTGGTTTCAAGAGCGCGCTGACGAAGACTTTTAACGATTATGCAAAGAAAAATAAGCTTCTCAAGGAAAATGAACCGGCGCTCAGCGGCGAGGATATCCGCGAGGGCATTACAGCCATCATCAGCGTCAAGATCGAGGAGCCTCAGTTTGAGGGACAGACGAAGCAGAAACTCGGCAACAGCGAGGCCCGCGCGGCGGTTGATGCGATCGTGAGCGAGCAGCTGACGTATTTCTTAGAGCAGAATCCGGCGGTTGCCAAGATCATCTGTGAGAAATCGATTCTTGCCAAGAGAGCCCGCGACGCAGCCCGCAAGGCCCGCGAGATGACGAGACGTAAATCAGCGCTCGATGGCATGGCGCTTCCAGGAAAGTTAGCCGACTGTTCCGATAAGAATCCGGAAAACTGCGAGATCTACATCGTAGAGGGAGATTCCGCGGGCGGTTCCGCCAAAGAGGCGAGAAATAAATCCAATCAGGCTATCCTGCCTCTTCGAGGCAAGATCTTAAACGTAGAAAAAGCAAGACTTGATCGAATTTACGGCAATGCGGAGATCCGTGCGATGATCACGGCATTTGGTACCGGTATTCATGAAGATTTTGATATTTCAAAACTTCGTTACAACAAGATCATTATCATGACCGATGCCGATGTGGATGGTGCACATATCAGTACCCTGCTTCTGACGTTCCTGTATCGTTTTATGCCGGATTTGATCCGGGAAGGACATGTATATCTGGCACAGCCGCCGCTTTATAAGATCGAGAAGAATAAGCGTGTCTGGTATGCATACAGCGATGATGAGCTGAATTCGATTCTGACTGAGATTGGGCGTGACAACAACAATAAGATCCAGCGTTATAAAGGTCTGGGTGAGATGGACGCGGAACAGCTTTGGGAGACGACTATGGATCCGGAGCGCCGAATTCTTCTCCGTGTCCAGATCGACAGTGAGACTGCTTCGGAGGTTGATCTGACATTTGCTACCCTGATGGGGGATCAGGTTGAGCCGCGCCGTGAGTTTATCGAGGCAAATGCGAAGTACGTAAAGAACCTGGATATTTAATTAAATTTAAGTCACTTAAATCCTTTTGAGGACGAAAGGAGTATAGATGGAACCAAATATATTTGACAAAATTCATGACATTGATCTGAAAAAGACAATGGAAACGTCTTACATCGATTATGCGATGAGCGTTATTGCTGCCCGTGCACTTCCGGATGTGCGGGATGGCTTAAAGCCGGTACAGAGACGTGTTCTGTATTCCATGGTCGAGCTGAATAACGGGCCGGATAAGCCCCACCGTAAGTCAGCCCGTATCGTCGGTGATACAATGGGTAAATACCACCCGCACGGCGACAGCTCCATTTACGGCGCATTGGTTAATATGGCTCAGAAATGGGCTACCCGTTACCCGCTTGTAGATGGACATGGAAACTTCGGTTCCATGGACGGTGATGGTGCCGCAGCGATGCGATATACCGAGGCGAGACTGAGCCGTATTTCCATGGAGATGCTGGCAGATATCGGCAAGAATACCGTTGATTTTATGCCGAACTTTGATGAGACTGAGAAAGAACCGACGGTTCTTCCGGCTCGTTTTCCCAATATTCTGGTAAATGGCGGCACCGGTATCGCCGTTGGTATGGCAACGAATATTCCGCCTCACAACCTGCGTGAGGTAATTGCTGCCGTTGTCAAGATCATAGACAACCGGGTGGAGGAAGACCGCCCGACTACCATCGAAGAACTGATGGAGATCGTAAAGGGACCTGATTTCCCGACAGGAGCAACCATCCTTGGAAAAGCAGGCATCGAAGAAGCGTACAGAACCGGACGCGGCAAGATCCGTGTACGGGCTGTATACAATATCGAGGCCATGGCAAATGGCAAGAGCCGTATCATCGTGACAGAGCTTCCTTATGCAGTGAATAAGGCTCGTTTGATCGAAAAGATCGCAGAGCTTGTAAAGGATAAAAAGCTTGATGGAATCACGGATCTGCGTGATGAATCCAACCGTGAGGGACTTCGGATCTGCATTGAACTGCGCCGTGATGTGAATGCCAATGTCATCATGAACCGTCTGCTGAAGCATACACAGCTGCAGGACACCTTTGGTGTGATTATGCTGGCGCTGGTTAATAATGAGCCGCGTATCTTAAATCTGCAGCAGATCCTGGAATATTACTTAAAGCACCAGGAGGATGTGGTAACCAGAAGAACCAAATATGATCTGAACAAGGCAGAAGAGAGAGCCCATATTTTGGAAGGTCTTTTAAAGGCACTGGATCATATCGATGAGGTTATTAAGATCATCCGCGGTTCTGCCAATGTTCAGGCGGCGAAAGCTCAGTTAATGGAGCGTTTTGATCTTTCGGATGCACAGGCACAGGCCATCGTAGATATGCGTCTGCGTGCTCTGACCGGTCTGGAACGCGAGAAACTGGAAAATGAATATAAAGAGCTGGAGGCAAAGATTGCAGAGTTGAAAGCGATTCTGGCAGATGAGAAGAAACTTCTGTGTGTTATCAAGGAGGAGATCTCCCTCATCGCTGATAAATACGGAGATGACCGCCGTACCGCCATCGGATATGATGAATACGATATGTCTGCGGAGGATTTGATCCCGGATGACGATATCGTTGTGACCATGACCAATTTTGGCTATATTAAGAGAATGTCCAGCGATAATTTCAAGAGCCAGAACCGCGGAGGCAAGGGAATCAAGGGCATGCAGACTATTGAGGAAGATTATATCGAAGATCTGCTGATGACCACAACCCATCATTATGTGATGTTCTTTACCAACAAGGGACGCGTATACCGTCTGAAGGGATACGAGATTCCGGAGGCAGGACGCACTGCCAGAGGTACTGCCATCGTGAATCTGCTTCCGCTGATGCCAGGCGAGAAGATCACATCCATCGTTCCTATGAAGGAGATCGATGATGAGAAATATCTCTTCATGGCAACCCGCAATGGTATGGTTAAGAAGACTCCGATGAAGGAATACAGCAATGTCCGCAAGAACGGTCTTCAGGCGATTGTACTTCGTGATGACGATGAATTGATCGAAGTTAAGGCTACCGATAATACCGAAGATATTTTCCTGATCACAAAGAAAGGTATGTGTATCCGATTCCATGAGACCGATGTCCGCGTGACAGGCCGTGTTTCCATGGGGGTTATCGGCATGAAGTTTGATGAAGGCGATGAAGTCATCGGTATGCAGATGGCCAGCCAGGGAGAATGCCTGCTGGTAGTATCGGAAAATGGTTATGGAAAACGCACTCCGATTGATGAATTTACAGCCCAGAACCGAGGCGGCAAGGGCGTGCGCTGCTATAAGATCATCGACAAAACCGGTGATTTGGTGGGTGCAAAGCTGGTAGATAATGAGCGCAAGATCATGCTGATTACCAATGAAGGCATCATCATCAAGATGGCAGTCAGCGACATCTCGATTATCGGACGCAACACCTCCGGTGTGAAGCTGATGAGTATTGATGCTGAATCCGGCATAGCAGTTGCAAGCATCGCCAAGGTGCGGGAGAGCGACAAGGATGAGGATGAAGAAGACGAATTTCTGGAGGAACAGGACGGAGAAGAAACCGAATCTGAGAATACGGAAGAATAAAAGTTACAGTTCAGCCATGCGCTGGTTTGAATGAGAAAGTGTGTTGCAAGCTTGCTTGCATAAGCACTTTTTCATCCAAATCAGCATATGGTGGACCCACCATGCTTCTTGTTTTCATGAATATGGAAACAAGAAGATGTCATGGCTGAACTGTAACGAATAAAAAGTAAAAAAGATCAGATATCCTTGATCCTTGAAAAGAAAATCATAAAAAAGAGAACATCCGGCAATTCATAAACTGGAATTAGCGGGTGTTCTCTTTTTGATCTTTATAAGGCGCAGTATTTTAACAGCGTCACAGCGTCGTTTCTCTCTGAATGAGTCGGCACCTGAATTCCTGGTAGGTAAATTCAGATTCACGGTTTTCGATCATAGCAAGAAGAAGTTTGGCAGCATACTCGCCCATTTGATCGTAGGGAATATCAATGCCGCTGATAGAAGGATAGTCCATTTCATAGAAATTCACCTCGTTCAGGAAGATATGGCGAATTCTCTGAGGGATGGAAAAGCCTGTTTTTAATATTTCACGCTGCAGCAGCAGTCCAATGTCGTAGTTTTGAGAAATGGCAAGATCAAAACTGCGGTTTTCCATGTATTTAGCTAAAAATTGCTGCAGATGAATCAGATCACGATCCTTGATAGGGCAGATCACGTGCTCCAGATGGCAGTTCGGTGCCGTCCGGCGAAGCAGGGATTCAAAAAGCGGATATTTATTATTAACTAAAAGACCGTCATTGCTGATGGAAAAATACCGCACTTCGCGGATTTCCTTTTCCAGACAGAAGGAGGCACATTCCTGCAGGGCATATTCAAATGCATGGGGGAACGGCGTTTTTTTTGAGAAAACCCCGTCCATACAGATAACCACATAGGGAATATGATTTTCATCGGCCGGTTTTGTAAAAGCAGCGTGATCATCGTTGGAAATAAAAATGAGTCCATCGATCACGTTGGAATAATAGCTTTTGACATAATCCGGAGAAGAATCTATATCATCCATTTCATTGAAAATCGTGATGGTATAGTCGATCTGGGACAGGTACTGGCTGATTCCGGTAAAAGCATTTAAGAAAGCCTGGCGGCTGTAATCCTTTGCACATACAATTCCGATGGACGTGCAGTTTTTGGTCCGCATGCTTTTGGCGGAAGCATTGGGATAGTAGTGAAGTGTTTCAACGGCATCTAAAACCTTGCGTCTGGTTTCCTCACTGATCTTCTGATTCTGGCGATTATTGATCACATAAGATACAGTCGCCTGAGAGACTCCGCAGAGTTTTGCGATGTCTTTTGCAGTAACATTTTTTTTCATAATTTTGTAGACTCCTTATAACACTTTTACAGTTTATTAAATTTCTCTAAAAATGTCTATAGAAATTCACTAAAATACACAATAATTTAATATTGCTAAAAAAATAATTGAAATGCCGATCCTTTTGTGATATTCTAACAATACAAAATTCACTTATACGTATAAGTTGGGAATGGAGGAAAAAATGGGAAAAGCAAACGAACAAGCAAAAGATAAGCCTTCGTTATTAAACCGCTGGCTGAACGGAATTGAGAAAGTCGGAAATAAACTTCCGCATCCGATTTCTATTTTTGCAATTTTAGTTCTCTTTGTTATCGTTCTTTCTGCTGTCTGTGAGATGGCTGGAGTTTCGGCAACAGGTGAACTGGTTAACCGTTCTAAGGGAGTCGTAGAGACTCAGACGGTTCAGGCTGTCAGCCTTTTGAATGGTGAGGGGCTTGTGTACATGCTGACACATGCAATCACTAACTTTACAGGATTCGCTCCTTTGGGAGTTGTCCTGGTAGCTATGTTTGGTATCGGACTTCTGGAGGACAGTGGTTTAATCGGAGGCGCATTAAAGTCTGCTGTAGAGGTTACTCCGGCTAAGTTAATCACTCCGATGATCGTATTCTTGGGCGTTATGTCCAACCTGGCTGACGCAGTTGGATACATCGTTCTGATTCCGATTGCTGCACTGATGTTTATGGCATACAATCGTCATCCGGTAGTTGGTATGGCAGCAGCATTTGCAGGTGTATCCGGTGGTTTCTCTGCAAACTTATTAATCGGTACTCTGGATCCGCTTCTTTGCGGTATTACCAACGAGGCTGTAAAGATGGTAGACCCGACTTATGTAGTTGAGCCGACCGGAAACTGGTACTTCATGATGGTGTCTACCTTCCTGATCACAATCTTAGGTACTATCATCACTGAGAAAGTCGTTGCACCGCGTTTTGGTGAGTATCACGGCAATGGGGAAGAGAATGAAACAAGCTCTGAGTATAAATTAAATGACCAGGAAAGAACGGCTCTGAAAGTAGCTGGTTTAACCTTACTGGTTATGATTCTGGTTCTGGTAGCTTTCTGTCTCCCGGCTAACTCTGTTATGAGAGCTGAGGACGGAACACTGTTAGGAAACTCCCCGTTTATGGAGGGCATCATCCCGATTATCACTGTACTTTTCTTCGTACCGTCTGTTGTATATGGTCATATGACTGGTGTATACCACGGAGAGAAGGATGTCTGCAACGCTATGGGACGTGCCATGGGAACCATGAGCTCCTACATCGCTCTGACCTTTGTGGCAGCACAGTTTATTAACTTCTTTGGTTATACCAAATTAGGAACGATCCTTGCATTAAAGGGAGCTGAGTTTTTTAGAAACTCTGGTATTGGAACTATCCCGACCATGATCTTATTCGTTCTTTTTGCAGCATTCATCAACCTGTTCATGGGTTCTGCATCTGCAAAATGGGCTCTGATCGCTCCGGTATTCGTACCGATGTTCATGCTGTTAGGTTACACACCGGAGTTCGCTCAGGTTGCTTACCGTATCGGTGACTCCTGTACAAACGTTATCACTCCGATGATGTCCTATTTCGCAATGATTATCGTATTCATGAAGAAATACGATAAAGAGGCTGGTATCGGAACCCTGGTTTCCACCATGCTTCCGTACAGTATCTGCTTCCTGATTGGATGGAGTATCCTGTTAGTATTATGGATCGTACTTAACCTTCCGTTAGGACCGGGCGTTGGAATGTTTCTTGGCTAATGGGGCTGAATTGTTACGATAATTTAAATAACTAGAATAAGATGTACTCTGGGAATGTTTTATGCGGAATGCATAGACATTCCAGGAGTACATATTTTTTCAAAAAAATCGCATGAAGGAGGAAATAATGAACCAGACAAATATAAAAATTGGACAATTAAGAGATCGCATGAAAGAACTGGGAATCGATGCATACCTGGTTCCGACTGCGGATTTTCATGAATCTGAGTATGTAGGCGAATTCTTTAAATGCCGTCACTTCCTGACCGGTTTCAACGGAACCGCTGGAACGGCTGTTATCACTATGGACAAAGCCGGACTCTGGACAGACGGAAGATACTTTGTACAGGCAGAAGAGCAGCTTTCAGGCAGTGAGATCAAATTATACCGCATGGGTGAACCTGAATTCCCGACTCTGGACGAGTTTTTAGAGGAGGAGCTTCCGGTTGATGGATGCCTTGGATTTGACGGCCGTGTTGTAAACTCTGAGCTGGGTTATGGTCTTCAGAACTTACTGCAGGAAAAAAATGTAACAATCAACTGCAGCAAGGATCTGGTAGGTGAGATCTGGACTTCCCGTCCGGCTATGTCCTGCGAGCCTATCTGGAGCTTGGATGTAAAATATGCCGGAAAGAGCACCGTAGAGAAACTTTCAGATCTTCGTGATGCCATGAAGAAAAATAAAGCACAGATTCATCTGATGACGGCCCTGGATGAAATCGCATGGTTATTCAATCTCCGTGGAAACGATATTGTAAATAACCCGGTATTTCTGTCCTATGCACTTATTACACAGGATGAAGCCTATTTATACGTACAGAAAGAAGCTATCAAAGAAGATACTAAGATGGAAAAAGAGGTTTGTGCGGCTTTAGCTGAGGCAAAGGTTCAGGTAAAAGAGTATGCGGAATTCTTACAGGATGTGGCAGCCCTGAAGAATGAGAAGATTCTTCTGGAACGCAAGAAAGCAAGCTTTGCTGTATGCGAGAGCATTGATGCTTCCTGCCGTATCATAGATGAGATGAATCCTTGTGCTACCATGAAGGCTGTTAAGAATGCGACCGAGATCGAAAATATGCGTAAGGCCCATTTAAAAGATGGTATAGCTGTTACCAAGTTTATGTACTGGCTGAAGCATACCATCGGAACCTGCGATATGACAGAGATGACAGCGGCTCATAAAATTGAAGAACTGCGAGCCGAGCAGGGCAACTATATCGAGCCAAGTTTCGTAACCATTGCAGCTTACAAGGAAAATGCAGCGATGTGCCATTATCATCCAAGCGATGAGGTATGCAAGAAATTAAAACCAGAAGGTCTTCTGCTGGTAGATTCCGGCGGACAGTATTTAGAGGGAACTACTGATATCACAAGAACCTATGCATTAGGACCTCTGACCGAGAAGGAAAAAGAGTACTACACAATCGTAGCAGCCGCTATGCTGAAGGTATCAACCATGAAGTTCCTTCACGGCTGCCGGGGAATTAACTTAGACTACACCATCCGTGAAGCATTCTGGAAACGTGGTCTTGATTTTGCACATGGTACCGGACATGGTGTTGGATATCTTTCTAACGTACATGAGAGACCGAACGGACTGCGCTGGAAGGTTGTTCCGGAGCGTCAGGACAGCGCTGTGATCGAGCCGGGCATGATCTGCTCTGATGAGCCGGGTCTGTACTTTGCAGGCGATTTCGGAACCAGAACAGAGAATCTGATCTTATGTGTCGAGGATGAGAAGAATGAGTACGGACAGTTCCTGAAGTTCGAATTCCTGACCAAGGCGCCGATTGACTTAGAGGCACTGGATACACGTTTCATGGACGACGCGGATATCGAGCGCTTAAATACATACCATAAAGACGTATACGAAACCATTTCTCCGTATATGAATGACGAAGAAAAAGAGTGGTTAAAACACGTGACAAGAGAAATTTCAAGATAATATGATGTTACAGTTCAGCCATGCGCTGGTTTGAATGAATATGGAAACAAGAAGATGTCATGGCTGAACTGTAACAATATAATACCTCCTGAATAGATAGAGATAAATTCAAGTCGAACGTCCGTGAGACTTGGCGCGTGATTCTGGTCAGCAAAGCTGGCATATTCCTATCAGAATCACTGCGCATGAGATCAAAATCTATTCAGGGGGTATTTTTATTACATCTATTCAGAAATGATTGCAAGATTATTTAATTTCTATTATGATGATATAAGAGTCATTAATGATTAAGAGATGCGGTTCTGTCAGCAGGGGCAGATAAAAATTTCATGGAAGAAGGGTAGTTTTCAAATGAGAAGAATCAATGTTGAAACCATTACACAGAATATCAAAGAAATGTGCATTGAGGCCAACCATTTTCTGTCACCGGATATGAAAAAGGTGTTTGATGAGGCGGCAGCGAGTGAAGAATCTCCATTGGGACGTCAGATTTTAGGCCAGCTGGAAGAAAACTTATGTATCGCTGGTGAGGAGATGATTCCGATCTGCCAGGATACCGGAATGGCAGTTGTGTTTATCAAGGTAGGACAGGATGTACATCTGATCGGCGGTTCTCTGACTGATGCTATCAATGAGGGCGTGCGCCAGGGATATGTAGACGGATATCTCCGTAAATCCGTGGTTAAGGATCCGATTTACCGTGAGAATACGAAGGATAATACACCGGCTATCATTCATTATGAGATCGTAGAGGGTGAGCAGGTAGAGATCACGGTGGCTCCGAAGGGATTTGGAAGTGAAAATATGAGCCGTGTGTTCATGCTGAAACCGGCAGATGGAATTGAAGGAGTCAAGGATGCTATTCTGACAGCGGTGCGGGATGCGGGACCGAATGCCTGTCCTCCGATGGTAGTAGGCGTTGGAATCGGTGGAACCTTTGAAAAGTGTGCAGAGATGGCGAAGCACGCGCTGACCAGAAATCTGGAAGAGGAATCACCGGTTGAGTATGTGCGTGATCTGGAAAAAGAAATGCTTGAAACGATCAATAACCTTGGGATCGGTCCTGGCGGATTAGGCGGACGGACAACCGCCCTGGCTGTCAATATTGAAACCTACCCGACCCATATTGCAGGGCTGCCGGTAGGCATCAATATCTGCTGTCATGTAAATCGTCATGCGCACAGAGTGATTTGATGAATATTTTTAGGATTGCGGAAGTGCGAAGCACATAGCAATCCGGTATCAAAAGGGGAAAAATCTCTTGTGACCCAAACATCATTTGATAGTATAAAGAATGTACTCTCGGAGTTTTTCCTGCACAAAAAGATACCGAGAGTACATAAGATAGATTTGGAGGAAAATATGGATAAAACAATCACAGCTCCAATTGACAGGGAGACATTAAAAAGCCTGCATGCAGGTGATTATGTATATATAAGCGGAACCATCTATACGGCACGTGATGCAGCTCATAAGCGCATGATAGAGACGCTGGATGAAGGAAGAGAACTTCCCCTTGATCTGAAAGATAATGTAATTTATTATATGGGACCGTCACCGGCCAGAGAGGGCCGTCCGATTGGTTCTGCAGGTCCGACCACAGCCAGCCGTATGGATAAATATACTCCAAGACTTCTGGATCTCGGCATGGGAGCCATGATCGGAAAAGGAAAGAGAAGCCAGGCAGTCATCGATGCCATCGTTCGCAATGGTGCCGTTTATTTTGCGGCAGTGGGCGGAGCCGGAGCAATTCTTTCAAAGTGCATTAAGGAATCGGAAGTGATTGCATACGATGATCTGGGAACAGAGGCGATCCGAAAATTGACGGTAGAAAATATGCCTATGATTGTGGTAATTGATTCCGAAGGAAACAATCTTTACGAGACCGCAGTAAAGGAATATCAGAGATAGGATAATAAGATATCAGATGTGGGATGACTCCCATCCCGCAGCAAGAATGCAGATGCATTTTTGAGTTTTATGAAGAGAGGTTATTGGCTGTTTTGCAAATAACCTCTCTTTTGTCGTGAAGAATAAAGTTATAATTGATAGAGATAAACCATGATTGGCATGGTTATCATACAAAGCAGAGTGGTAATTACGTTAATGGCACCAGCATAGCGGGCATCTTTTCCATATACCTGGGCCATCTGCGTGATTGTGGAGGCGGATGGGGTGATTGTGGCTAACAGGGTGACAAGCAGAATTTGTGAACCATTCTCAGCAAAAGAAGCAAGGCTGCTGAATTTAAGAAGTAAAATTGTCAAAAGCGGTACACCGATGAGTCGCAGAATCGTGACAAGTCCAATATGGGGAAAAGCCAGAATTTCCTGGGGCGTGGTTCCGGCAATCGGCATTCCTGAGATCAGCATGGCCAAAGGACCAATCATGCTTCCCAGGGAGTGGACAGCGCTGTCCACTGGATCGGGAAGTGAAATCTGTGCCAAGAATAGAAAAATACCGAATAAAATGGCAATCATATTTGTATTTGTTATGATTTTTTTAAAATCAGGCTTCTTTTCTTCACAGATCATCATTTTGCCATGACTCCAGAGAAGAAAAAGCTGTACAGAGACGTAGGCGCTGGAATAAATAACCCAGTCTGGTCCTAGAATAGAGGAAACAAGCGGTATAACAAGATTTCCTGCATTAGAGTAGATGATAGAGGCTTTTTCAACTCCGTTAAGATGAAGAAGAGGTCCTATAAAGTAAAAAAGGACAATCAGGATGAGATGGATCAATACAGCAGCAGCCACCGCCAAAAGAAGCCCATTTAGGATGGAAGGGCTGCAGCTGACCTGAAAAGCAGATAAAATCGAACAGGGGACTACGATATAGACAGACAGGCGTGAAAGAATGCGGCTGTCATCTGAGCGGCAAATGCCAGTCTTTACCAAAACAAAGCCTAAAAACATGATGATAAATAATGCCGCAATTTTACCAACTAAAATTCCAATGGACATAATACGTTTGCTACCTCCTCATAACAGGGCATAGAGACAGAATATTTTTTTGCAAGTCGGAGTGGCTCCATGACAAGTCCGTCCAGTTCCGATGGTTTTCCTTCCATTATGTCACGCTGCATGGAAGTGGTGGCATCGGCAGATAAGTTGGAAAGAATCTCCAGATTTATTTTTACATAGTCTTTTTCAAAGGGATATCCCATGGCAGCAGCCAGAGCGCTGATTTCACGAATCATGGATTTAAATAATTCACGGGTAGGTCCTTCCTTTTGAAAATCTCCGGCCACGGCATGAAGGTAGACTCCGGAAGCTCCGATAGGGGAGACATAGGAAAATTTCTCCAAAGCATCCCTTTGGATATGGGTGGATAAAACTCCATCGATACCGCTTTCGCAAAGATCCGATTGAATGGCTGATAAAATCGGAGAAATATAGGAAGGATCCCTGGGACCGAAGACAACCCTTAAGATAGGACCGTGCTGAACCAGAACACCGGGATGTTCTAAGGATGCAGAAACATAGATGCATCCATCCAGAACGGTACAATCCGGTAATTCTTTCTGCATCCTGGCACCGGTTCCATATATATTTAAGATGGGAATAATAATTGTGCGGGGACCAGCGGTCTGGCGGATAAAAGGAAGGACGGAATCAAGGGAATATTCTTTTACGCATATAAAGATAACCTCCGGAGCCAGGGAAAGAGCACAGGATTCTTCCATGGATAATGCACGAACCTCAAGATGTTCTTCCGTCTGATCCCAGAGATGACGAATGATGAGACCGTTATTACGCATAGCATCAAGGTTGGAACCACGGGCAATGAATGTAACATCCTTTCCAGCTTTTGTAAGAGCAGAGCCAAGAATTCCACCAGTACCGCCGGCTCCCAGGATCATATATTTTAAATTCATAAAAAAACTCCTTTCTGAATCCTAATCTGGATTGCTGCGTGCGATGCGATGCACTCCTGCAATCCGCCAAAACATCTATAGTATCATATCATAAAATATATTGAAAAATGGTGGTTTAAAGGAAATAAAAAAAAGAAAAAACTTGGATAAATTTGCTTGACATTTTAAATTTTCTTTGATACAATGAGATACGCGTCTGACAAAGAAATGCGTTAAGATGCAATTGAATATTTTTTTTATTACTGCGGAGAAATACTCAAGAGGCCGAAGAGGCGCCCCTGCTAAGGGTGTAGGTCGGGCAACCGGCGCGAGGGTTCAAATCCCTCTTTCTCCGTTTCTTTTTTAAAAAAGCTGGAAAAAATAAAAACAAAAAAGTGCTTGACACTGATGAGTTTTCGTGATAAACTAGCTGAGCTGTTGAAGAAACGGCGCTTTTGAAAAAGAAAAACAAAAAATAAATTAAAAAAGTTGTTGACAAGCAAGAATGCTTATGATAAAATATATGAGCTGTCGCTGAGACAACAAAGAACCTTGAAAACTGAACAGTATGTAAAACCCTGAAAATTCTAAGAACAAAGGCTTTTGGTTAAGCCTTGAAGTTCAAGAGAACATTCAGAACAAAACCAAAACAACAGTAATAACGGTTAAAATTAGCCAAGCGAATTTTGACTGGAATCAAAACTTTAACATGAGAGTTTGATCCTGGCTCAGGATGAACGCTGGCGGCGTGCTTA